>NZ_LNQV01000027.1 GCF_001515305.1 Aquitalea pelogenes | reverse complement strand
GGCGCGGACGAACGGCCCACAGGCTGGCGGCCACCATCAGGCCACCCCCCAGCCAGCTGGCCACGGAGAGTGATTCACCCAGCCACAACACGGCAAAGGCGGCACCAAACACCGGCTCGCTGCCGGTTAACAGGGCCACCCGGGTAGCACTGCTGTGGCGCAAGGCGTAATTCATGGCAAAAAAGGCAAACAGGGTGCAGAACAATACCAGATAGAGGGTATTGCCCCAGAAGGCCAGCGCGACGGGCAGCGCGGGCAAGCCTCCCTGCATGCTGGCCAGCAGCAGGCAAGAGAGGCAGATCACCAGGCTTTGCAAGCCAGTCAGCGCCAGCGTGGCCACCGGCTTGCCGGCAGTCAGCTTGCGGGTGAGGCAGCTCATCACCGCGCGCAGCAAGGCCGCCAGCAACATCAGCACATCGCCACCATTCAGTTGCAGCTGTGTGGCACCGCTCAGCAGCCAGGCACCCAGCAGTGACACCGCAGCGGCCAGCAGCGCATCGGCAGCAGGCTTTTGCCCCAGCAGCCACCATTCGGCAAACGGTGTCAGTACCAGGCACAGGCTGATCAGGAAGGCAGCATTGGCGGCGCTGGTATGGGCCACGCCAACGGTCTCGCACAGGAAAATCGCCAGCAAACCGATGCCCAATGGCAAGGCCGCCTGCAAGGTTGCGCGCCGGACGGCCGCATTGGCCAGTGCGCGCTGAGCGGGCAGCAGCAGGATGAAGGTCAGGCCGAAGCGCAGCGCCAGCAGGCCGAGGACGGGATAAAACAGCAAGGCCTGCTTGGCCAGGCCATAGCTGCTGCCCCATACCATGGCCACCAGCAGCAGGAGCAGATCCGGCAGGAAGGGATAACGTTGATGCAAGGGGTGCTGGGCGGGCATGTCAGGCTTTCACGCAAGGGTAATGCCTGGATTATCATTGCTGTGTCTGGTATTGATAATCTTCGGTTTCGGAACAGGAATTGTGCTGTATGGGAACAAATAAACTGATCGGCCTGTTGCCGGATATGGCGGTGTTTGCCCTGGTGGTGGAGCGTGGCAGCTTCTCCGCCGCTGCGCGGCAGCTGGGCATGACCCCGTCGGCCATCAGCCGTCAGGTGGCCCGGCTGGAGTCGCGCTGGGCGTGCGGCTGCTGGAACGCAGTACCCGCCAGTTACGGCTGACCGAGGCCGGAGACGCCACCTTGCAGCGTTGTCGCAGCATGCTGGATGCCGCCGACGAGGCCGTGCAGCTGGCCCAGCAACAACATGCCCGGCCACAGGGTACGGTGCGGGTCAGCATGCCCAAAGCTTTTGGCCGATTTGTGGTGGCACCGCTGATTCCAGCCTTCCTGGCGGCTTATCCACAGGTGAATGTGGAGCTGTTCATCAGCGACCGCGATGTCGACCCGCTGGCCGAGGGGCTGGACTTCACCGTGCGGGTTACTGATAGCCCGCCGCCCGGCATGGCCGGCCGACCGCTGATGCCGATACGCCAGTTGCTGTGCGCATCGCCGCAGTATCTGGCGACGCATGGACGGCCTGGCCATCCTCGCGAGCTGGCAAATCATTTGTGCCTGTATCTGGCCGAGCATGCCGGGGACAAGCGCTGGCAATTGCGGCGTGGCAACGAGCAACTGAGCGTCACAGTGCAAGGCCGTTATGCTACCAATCACAGCGAGCTGCGTCTGGAGGGTGTGCTGGCACATCTGGGTATTGCCCCCTTGCCACACTGTACCGCGCAGGCGGCATTGGCCGCCGGGCAGATAGAAACCGTGCTGGACGACTGGGAGTTCACCACTGCCTACCGTGGCATGGCCTGGCTGCTTTACCCGCCCAACCGCTATCTGCCACCCAAGGTGCGGGTGCTGATCGACTATCTGGCGGACTGTCTGGCTGATCAAACCACACCCATGACACGGTAATGCCACAGCCGGGCCAAAGCCGGCTCGCCCTCGGGGGTGGCTTTCCCTATAATTGCCGCTGCTGTCTACGGGCAGCCCAAGACAATCACCGCAGGGAACCATCGAGATGCAAGAAAGCCATGCCTGGTCCGGTCGCTTCAGCGAACCGGTTTCCGAACTCGTCAAGAAATACACCGCCTCCATCGACTTCGACAAGCGACTGGCCGAATTCGACATCGAAGGCTCGCTGGCTCACGCCACCATGCTGAACAAGGCAGGCGTGCTGTCCGACGACGATGTGGCGGCAATCCGACGTGGCATGGCCGAAATCCTGGACGACATCCGCGCTGGCCGACTGGAGTGGAGTGTGGATCTGGAAGACGTGCACATGAATGTGGAACGTCGCCTGACCGACAAGATCGGCGATGCCGGCAAACGCCTGCACACCGGCCGTTCGCGTAACGACCAGGTGGCTACCGACATCCGCCTGTGGCTGCGTGCACAGATTGACGCCATCGTCGGCTTCATTGCCGAACTGCAAACCAGCCTGCTGGAACTGGCCGAAAAACACGCCGACACCGTGATGCCGGGTTTCACCCACCTGCAAGTGGCCCAGCCGGTGACCTTTGGCCACCATATGCTGGCCTATGTGGAAATGCTGGCGCGCGATGCAGAACGCATGACCGACTGCCGCAAGCGCGTCAACCGCCTGCCGCTGGGTGCAGCAGCGCTGGCCGGCACCACCTTCCCCATCGACCGTCATTACACTGCGCAACTGCTGGGTTTTGACGATGTCTGCCACAACTCGCTGGACGCGGTGTCCGACCGTGACTTCGCCATCGAATTCACTGCTGCCGCCAGCCTGGTGATGGTGCACCTGAGCCGCCTGTCCGAAGAGCTGATCCTGTGGATGAGCCCGCGCGTCGGCTTCATCGACATCGCCGACCGCTTCTGCACCGGCAGCTCCATCATGCCGCAGAAGAAAAACCCGGACGTGCCGGAACTGGTACGTGGCAAATCCGGCCGCGTGGTGGGCCACCTGATTGCGCTGGTCACCCTGATGAAGGCGCAGCCGCTGGCCTACAACAAGGACAACCAGGAAGACAAGGAACCCTTGTTTGACACCGTGGACACCCTGATCGACACCCTGCGCATCTACGCCGACATGATGCGTGGCGTCACCGTGAAGCCGGAAGCCATGCGCGCTGCCGTGCTGCAGGGCTTTGCCACTGCCACCGATCTGGCCGACTACCTGGTGAAGAAGGGCCTGCCTTTCCGCGACAGCCACGAAGTGGTGGCCCTGAGCGTGCGCTACGCCGAAGGCCGTGGCGTGGATCTGGCCGATCTGTCGCTGGACGAACTCAAACAGTTCAGCCAGCTGATCGAGCAGGACATCTACCAGGTACTGACCCCGGAAGGCAGCCTGGCCCAGCGCGACCACGTGGGTGGCACCGCGCCGAACCAGGTGCGTGCTCAGATCGCCCGCCACAAGGCAAGACTGGCAAGTTGATCAGTTAACGCCGTTCCAGACCAAACCGCCGCTCTCGGCGGTTTTTTATTGGCCTACAGTGTCAGCTGTGATCAGTTTCTCTGGAAGATTGCCGTGCAATTACCTTCGCTAGAGCCACTGGGACGCAGCCAGCGCATCATGCTGACCATGTTGCCCGGACTGGCGCTGTTCATGCTGGGCGGCCTGTTGATGCTCTACCAGTTCTACTCGGGTATCCAGTCTGCACTGGAAAGCCAGCTGTTTTACAAGCTGGAAAAAATCGAGCAGATTCTCGATCAGGCACAAAGCACGGGCGAGGCCATGTTGCAGAAGCCGGATCTGGAATGTCGCAACATTTATCCGGAAATCCGCCGACAGGTCACCACCCAGTCCTACGTCCGCTCGATGCGGCTGATTGATCAGGATGGCCGGGTGTATTGCGATTCCGTCATCGGCTGGCATTCGCCCGCCTATTCGCAGGAATACCCGAACCAGACCCGGCTGCTGCTATTGCCGGGAAACCGCCTGTCGCCCTGGCACCCCTTGCTGATGCTGTGGCTGGACGCCAAGCGGCACGATGTCCATGCCATCCAGCTTGCCGTAGACAGTGATTATCTCAAGGACAGGCTGGCACATCATGAACAGAACACCTGGTTTTACCTGCAGGTTGGCGACCGCTGGCTGGATGAAAAGGGTGGCATGACATCTCCACCACAACGTCCTCACTGGCAGCAACGTTACCTCAGTTCAGGGCGTTATCCGCTATCCATCGTCATGGATTACTCCATGCCGTGGTTGGTGCTGGAGCGGGTGAAGCAGGAGCCGGATCAACTGACCTTGCTCCTGTTGTTCAGCGTCAGTTTCAGTTGGGGGTTTCATCGCCTGCTGCTGCGTAATGGCGCGCCCAGTCGGGAATTGCAACGTGCGGTGCGCGAACGGGAATTCATTCCCTACCTGCAACCGCTGATTGATGCCGAGCATTTGCAGTGGCGCGGGGTGGAGGTGCTGATGCGCTGGCACCACCCGGTAGATGGCATCGTGCTGCCCGATCTCTTCATTCCGTTTGCCGAAAATACCGGTCATATCGTGGCCATGACCCGCGCACTGATGCAGCAGACAGCCGAACAGTTAAAAGACTGTCCCTTGCCGCCCGGTTTCCAGATCAGCATCAATGTCAGTGCCACGCATATCGAAGCGGGCAGCCTGCCTGCCGATTGCGCCGCCTTTTTGTCAGCCTTTGCGCCGGGCAGCATTGTGCTGACCCTGGAATTGACCGAACGCGAGCTGATCAAGACCGGCCCGCAAACCGATGCCCAGCTACAAAAACTGCATGATATGGGCGTGCGTATTGCCATCGACGATTTTGGCACCGGGCATTCCAGTCTGTCCTATCTGCAAAAGCTGGATGTGGACGAACTGAAAATCGACCGCAGTTTTGTGGCCGGCATCGGCAGCGACAGCCTGTCGGCCGATATCCTGGACAGCATCTTGCAGCTGGCTGCCAAGCTGGGCCTGGCCGTGGTGGCCGAAGGCGTGGAAACCCTGCAACAGGAAGATTATCTGCGCAGTCATGGCGCGCATTTGCTGCAAGGCTATCGCTATGCCAGGGCGATGCCGATTGCCGAGTTCCTGCATCGTCCCGAATGGCATAATGATGCCTCTCCGTTCCTGGCCAAGGCCAGGGCCGACGCACACTCCTGAGTAGAGGTAAAGCAGCAAGATGAAACCAGCCATCATCGGCATTGCCGGCGTAACCGTTCCCGGTGCGCTGGACTGCCTGTCCAAAATGCATCAACTTTCCGCCCTGATGTGTGGCGGTCACCATCATCACCCCCGCTTCGTGCTGGACCAGCCAGACTTTGGCGTGGTGCATGCCGCCCAGTTGCAAGAGCGCTGGGATATTGTCGAGGACTCCATTGTCGGCTCCTTGCAGCGGCTGGCAGCAGCCGGTGCCCAGGTGGCGGTGATTCCGGCCAATACCGTGCATTGCTGTATTGATGGCATTCGCCGCCGTGCGCCCTTGCCGCTCATCAGCATGCTGGATGTGGTTGCGGCAGAGTGCCGGCAGCGTGGCCTGCGCCGGGTCGGCGTATTGGGTACCCGCTGGACCATGCAGTCCCATCTGTACCGTGCGCCGCTGGCGGCGGTCGGAGTGGAGGAGTGCATTCCGGATGAAGCAGGCCAGGCCATTGTGCAGCGGGTGATTTTTGAAGAACTGGTTCCCAATGGCAGCGTAAGTAGCGATAGCCTGCAGCAATTATTACAGGTGGTGGCGGACTTGCGGGCGGCAGGTTGTGATGGCGTAGCGCTGGCCTGCACCGAGTTGCCACTGGTACTGGATGAGGCCAATTGCGGCATGGCGGCGGTGGATACCACCGCAGTGCTGGCGCGGGCAGCCATGCAACAGGTTCTGGCCTGAAGCATGCCGGGCCTGCACCTGTTGCAGGCCCGGTGGCTTTTGCCGTCGGCTTGCGGCGGGTCAAGGGCGGATTGGTGCTAGCATTTGCCCTACTACCAGAAAATATGTTAGTAACTAAACATGATTTTCGGAATCGAATCCCTATGAGCCGCTCACCCCGTCACGACAAGATTCTGCAGCTGGTCCGCGAAAATGGCTTCATGCCGATCGAAGAACTGGCCAGACTGCTCGATGTCACGCCGCAAACCATCCGCCGCGACATCAACCAGCTGTGTGAAGAAAATTTGCTGCGCCGTTATCACGGTGGTGCTGCCCTGGGCAGCAGCGTGGAGAACGAGGATTACTTTGCGCGCAAAGGAAAATTCCAGAGCGAAAAGGCACATATTGCCGACATGATTGCCGGCAGCATTCCGGACCATGCCTCGCTGTTCATGAGCATCGGTACCACCATCGAAGCGGTGGCCCAGGCGCTCACCATCACCCACAAGGGTTTGCGTGTCATCACCAACAATATCCATGTGGCGTCCATCATGTCGGCCAATCCGGATTTCACCGTGATGATCACCTCCGGCGTGGTACGCGCCAGTGATGGCGGCATTACCGGGGTGGCCACACTGGACTTCATCAACCAGTTCAAGGTGGATTACGCCATCATCGGCGTGTCCGGCATCGAGACCGATGGCTCGCTGCTGGATTTCGATTACCGCGAAGTGCGGGTGGCGCAGGCGATGATGTCCAATGCCCGTCACCGTTACCTGGCTGCCGACCACAGCAAGTTCGGCCGCAATGCGCTGGTGCGCATGGGACATATCAGCGAATTCCACACCGTGTTCACCGATGCCGAGCCGCCGGAGTCGCTGGCCAAGCTGCTGGAAGAACACAATGTAAGGCTGATTCTGGCCGATGCAGTCTGACATTCAGCCAAGACTGTATTGATAATCTCCTCTCGCTTTCTGAAATGAAAGCGAGGCTCCCTTGCAGGGCAAGGGCGGGGGGATTGGGAATAGATGGGAAGGCTGCGGAATCCAAGAGTTAGTTGAAAGGCCCGGCTTTGCCGGGTCCAGTACAAGCGCACCAAATAACCTTGTCAGCAGCCTGACGCCCGCACTGCGGGCGTTTTTGCTGTCAGCCCTCGGCGGGTACATCCACCCTGGGCAGCGCATAGGCCTGCACCCGGTTGCGGCCCAGATGCTTGGCCTGATACAGCATGTCGTCCGCCTGTTGTACCAGGGTAGTGGTGTCGTCAGCCGTAGCCAGTGAGCTGATGCCCACGCTGAAGGTCTGGCGGAAGGTACGCTGGTTGCTGAACTGGTCGATCTGCACGAATGCCTGCCGCAGAGCTTCCATTACCTGCAGGGCATCTTCCTGACGGGTGCCTGGCAACACGATGGCAAACTCTTCGCCACCGTAACGGCTGATCAGGTCGGAGCGACGCAGCCTCTCTTTCAGGAAGCGGGCCAGGTTGACCAGTACTTCATCGCCCGCCGGATGGCCGTAGGTATCGTTGACCACCTTGAAATGGTCGAGGTCCAGCATTACCAGCGACAGGGGACGCTGGTCGCGTTTGGCGCGCAGTACTTCGTATTCCAGTTGGGCATACAGATGGGAGTGGTTGAGCAGGCCGGTCAGGCTGTCATTGATGATGTAGGAGCGCAGCTTGCGGTAACGCCTGGCACGGTTGATCACCGTTACCACCAGTTCCTCCGGGGCCACCGGCTTGGTGAGAAAACCGTCAATGCCCAGTGTCAGCGTATCCAGCTGGATGGACTGCCGTTTTTCCACCGACAGGAACAGGATGGGGATGCCATCCAGCAAGCGTTGCTGGCGGATGATCTGTGCCAGTTCCATGCCATTGCAGCCCGGCATGTACATATCCATCAGGATCAGGTCCGGGCGGAACTGCACGATGCCATCCAGCACCCGGGCAGGCTCGGTGACCTGCAGGGTGTCAACACCATGCTGACCAAGCACACTGGCATACAAGCCGGCCAGCGAGGCCATGTCTTCCACAATCATCACCCGCAGCGGGTCGCGTTTTTCACCCAGATCACCAAAATTCAGGCTGTCTATCAGCTCGTGGGCCAATACCGGCCAGCCCAGAAAACCGGAGCCTCCGGCGCGCACCGCCTGCAAGCGGGCATCAAAATCGATGCGCGGCGAACAGAACAGCAAGGGACACAGCCCACGCAAGGTATCAGCCAGGGTGAAAATGGGGTCGCTGGCGGCAAAGTCGGTATAGGCCACCACCGCGGCCGGTTTGGCCTCGTTCAGCGCCTGCGCCAGCCGTGATGCCTGGTACATCACCCGCACGACAAAACCATAGCAGCTTAATTGCTCGCTCAGGCTGGCCGACTCCTCGCTCTCCGGCATCCACAGGTACAGCAGATGTGGTCCGGGCTGGCTCAAGCCGGGGTTGTACGGTTCGGGTGTTGTCTGCCGGTCGGCCATCATTGCCAGCTGGCTGACAATGCCCAGATGGTGACGCAGTTCGTTGTAGCGTTCCGGTTCACTCGGGCTGGCATCGTTCTGCAGCAACCAGTGCTGTAGCAGATTGCGCAATGCGGTGCATTCGCTGCGCAGGGGCAATGCCTGTTCCGCGTCGATGTGGCGTTCCAGATTGTTCAACAGTGCCAGCAGGTGTGCAGCCAGCGAACGGTCCCAGCGCATCACCAGCATGTGGCCGATGCGATCGATTTCACGTGCAGCGTGTTCTCTTGCCGAGTGGTGTAGGTTGCTTGCCAGCTTCATAGTGTTATCCGTTATTCAGACGTGGGCGAGGTCTGTGCGACAGCCTGGCGGTGCAGCAGTGCTGTGCAAACATGGGCAAGACTCAAGGCATTGCAAAGGAAAGCAGGGCCTGAATGCTCAATGTTATAATTCTGGCTTGATGAATCAGTTGGCGCGCAAATGAACGTATTTTACGAAGAAAGCGGTTCCTTCAAGGTTGGCACCATTGTTTCCCGTGCCGATGCCAGCTTGCAGGTAGATACGCTGCATGGCAAGCGAGCCAAGATCAAATCAAGCAATGTTTTTCTCGAGTTTAGCTCGACTCTGGCAGATTTTCTTCCTGCTGCAGAAAAAATGGCTGATGAGATCGATCTGGATTTCCTGTGGGAATGCAGCCCGGAAGATGAGTTCGAGCACGACGTGCTGGCAGCCGATTACTGGGGCCATGCCCCCTCGGCACTGGAGAGTGCTGCCATCATCCTGCGCGTGTTCGGTGCCCCGATGTATTTCTACAAAAAGGGCAAGGGCCGCTATAAAAAAGCCCCGGAAGAAGCACTGAAAGCCGCGCTGGCCGGTATCGAGCGCAAAAAGCGCGAGCAAGAGCAGATTGATGGCTGGGTGGCCGAGCTGAAGGCCGGTACCCTGCCAGAGGCCATCCGCAGCCAGTTGATGACCTTGCTGTGGAAGCCGGACAAGAACACGCTCGAATTCAAGGCCTTCGACCAGGCCGCGCGCGAGCTGAACCAGCCGCCGCTGAAACTGGCACAAAGCGTGGGCGGCATCAGTTCGGTGCCGGACTACCTGATGGCCGGTTTCTTGATGGAGTACTTCCCCAAGGGCAGCGGTTTTGGCAAATATGCTCCGCCGCTGCTGCCGGAAGAACTGCCGCTCTCCGAGGTGGCGGCTTTCTCCATTGATGACGCCAACACCACCGAAATCGACGATGCGCTATCGGTAGTCGACCTGCCGGACGGCAACAAGCGCGTGGGCATCCATATTGCTGCCCCTACACTTGGCGTGCCGGTGGATTCGGACATCGAAAAGCTGGTATGGGGCCGCCTGTCCACCGTGTATTTCCCCGGTGGCAAGATCACCATGTTGCCGGACGACGTGGTGCAGGCTTTTACCTTGCAGGAAGGGCAGGACTGCCCGGCGCTCAGCCTGTATGTGGACGTCACGCCGGACTTCGAACCGGTGGCCTACGAAAGCCGTATCGAACGGGTGCGCATTGCGGCCAACCTGCGTCATGCCGAGCTGGAACAGCAGTTCAACGAAGACACCCTGCTGAACGATCCGGGCGTGGATTACCCGTTCAAGCGCGAGCTGACCTGGCTGTGGCACTTTGCCAATGCACTGGAAAAACGCCGTGGCAAGTACGACCCCACCCGTCCGGTGCAGATGGACTACAACTTTGATGTGGTCGATGGCAAGGTGCTGATCACCCTGCGCAAGCGTGGTGCGCCGATGGACAAGCTGGTGTCGGAACTGATGATTCTGGCCAACAGCGAATGGGGCCGCATGCTGGCCGAAGCGGATATCCCGGCCATGTATCGCGCCCAGAGCATGGGCAAGGTCCGCATGACCACCCGCCCCGAGCCGCATATCGGCCTGGGCGTGGCGCAATATGCCTGGGCCACCTCGCCGCTGCGTCGTGCCACCGACTTCGTCAACCAGCGCCAGCTCACTGCCATGATTCGTGGCGAGAAGCCGCAGTTCGAGCAAGGCAATGCCATGCTGTTTGCCCTGCTGCGCGACTTTGACACCACCTATTCCGCCTATCTGGGTTTCCAGGACAAGCTGGAGCACTTCTGGTGCCTGCGCTGGTTTACCCAGGAAGGTGTCAGCAATGTCACCGCCACCTTCATCAAGGAAGACCTGGTTCGCATTGACGGTCTGCCGCTGCGGGTACGCATTCCGGGCCTGCCGGAACTGGCGCGTGGCGACCGTATCCAGCTGAGCGTGATCCGCATCGACGAGCTGATGGCCGAGATCGAATTCCGCTTTGTCGGCGTGGTGGGCCATGTCGAGGCCGCCAGCGAGGAAGAAGAAGGCTGAGGCTTGCCCTGTGGGGCATGAAAGCAAAAGGCTGCCAGCGGGCAGCCTTTCAGGCTGCTGACAAAGTGATTTGATGCGATTGCACCGGACCCGGCAAAGCCGGGCCTTTCGATGAAGTGACTGATTCCGCAGCCTTCCCGTCTATTCCCTTTCCCCCCGCCCTTTCCTTGAAAGGGAGCCTCGCTTTCTGTCCAGAAAGCGAGTTGGGGTGTTTCAATAATCTGAAAAGGTTGCCTGCTGGCAGCCTTTTTCTATACAGGCATTATTGATCAGAACATGTCGTCGATGCCGTTGCAGGCCTCTTTCAGATCACCAATGGCACCGGTCAGCGCATCACGCTCGATGCCCAGTTTGTCCACCACGCTCCAGGGCAGGGTGGTCAGCATGTCGCTTTCGCTCATGTCGTGATTGAAGCCGGCCACCATGTAGGCCGACAGGCCAATCACGATGGCAAAGCGCGAGACATCGCCCAGCAGGTCGTGCTGGTCGCGAATGGCTTGCTGGATGTCGTCCGGGAAATTCCAGCGCCGGGCCAGCTCGGCTCCCACTTCGGTCAGGTCCACGCCCAGCAACATGCGCTCGGTGGCCACCCGGTCTGCGCCGCCCGCCACAATCTTGTCGATCTGCACCGCCTGCTGTGGCATGGCCACATGCAGCACCAGTTCGCCGATATTCGACAGCAGGCCACAGGTGTAGCCCAGCTGGGCATCCAGCCTGGCCAGCTTGGCCAGCCGCTTGGCGGTATTGGCCATGGCAAAGCTGCGCTGCCAGAAGCCCTTCATGTCAAAACCCGGTATGCCGGCGGTGGCACCGGTAATGCCGGAAGCAATCACCAGGATGCGCAGGTTGTCAAAGCCCAGCAGTACTACCGCATCGTCCAGTGAACCCACACGGCGGCTGCCGCCAAAGCGCGCGGTATTGGCCAGACGCAGCACACGGGCGGTCAGCACCTGGTCGTGCCCGACCTTGTCGCTGATTTCATCAATATTGATATCGGTCTTGTGAAAGCTTTCAATCAGCTCCTGCACCACCTTGGGTACCATCGGCAACCGTCCGGATGCCTGCTCGAAAAGTTCAGCCACTTGCATGCCATATCCCCTTTGTCATTGTCCCGCTTATTGAGCTTAGGTGAAGTGTTGCAGAAAAAAAGGCCAAAAATGCCGATCTGGTACAAGCAGTCAGGCGACGGGCTGGCCGTGGGCCGTTTCCAGCAGGGCAAACCAGTGCTGGCGGTCCAGTTGCAGACGGCAGGCAGCAGCTGCTTCATCCAGCGAAGCCAGGCGGCGCGAGCCGGAAATGGGGATGGGTCGGGCCGGGTGGCGCATCAGCCAGGCCAGCGCCAGCGTGGCGGGAGTGACCGCCAGTTCGGCTGCCATTTGCTGCAGGGCTGCGTGCAAAGCCGGGTGGGCAGCAGGCTGTAACAGACGGCCTCCTGCCAGCGGCGACCACACCATGGGGCGGATGCCAGCTTGCAGGCATTGGTCAAACGTACCGTCGAACAGGGGCGCGCCATGCAGCAGCGAGGCTTCCACCTGATTGGTGAGCAAGGCGGTACGCGACGAGAGCAGGGCAAACTGGCTGGGACTGAAGTTGGATACGCCAAAATGCCGCACCTTGCCACTTTGCTTGAGGCTGGCAAAGGTGTCTGCCACTTCGTCCGGGTCCAGCAGCGGGTCCGGGCGGTGAATCAGCAGCAGGTCCAGATAGTCCGTGCCCAGGTTCTGCAAGGAAGCATCCACCGAGGCCAGGATATGCGCGCGGCTGCTGTCGTAGTGCTTTACCTGCCAGCCACGGCTGGCATCTGCCGGCTTGATGCCGCATTTGCTCACCAGCTGGATGTGCTCGCGCTGGCCGGGGTTGGCCTTCAGCCACTGGCCGAACAGCGCCTCGCAGCGAAAGCCGCCGTACAGGTCGGCATGGTCGAAAGTGGTGATGCCAAGCTGGATGGCATGCTCCACCCAGGCTGCCAGTTCCGCAGGGGAGAAATTCCAGTCGTGCAGCCGCCACAGGCCGGCGGCTACCGGAGAAAAAACTGGCCCCTCGGGGGCCAGTTGTGTTGCATGCAAAGGACTCATCAGGCAATCCGTTGTTCTGTAGTCGGGTCGAACAGCACGGCCTTGGAGACGTCGAACACCAGTTCCATGCTGTGGCCCGGCAGTTTGGCTTCTGTCGGGTGGGTACGGCAGCATACCTTGGTGTTGTTGAGCGAGACAAACACCAGGGTGTCCGGCCCGGTGGGTTCGATCACGTCGATATGGCAGGCCATCACCGGCAGCCCTTCGCGGTAGGCGGTGCGGGCATCGGTGATTTGCTCCGGGCGGATGCCGAAGATGACTTCGCGGCCCAGCCACGGCTTCATCTTGTCCTGGGCATGCGGCAGCGGCAGGATGACGCAACCCTTGTCGTCACAGATTTTCACCCCCAGCACCCCGGCCGATTCCACCACCTGCGCCGGAATGAAGTTCATCGACGGCGAGCCGATGAAGCTGGCGACAAACAGGTTGGCCGGGTTGTCGTAGATGTCCTGCGGGCTGCCGAACTGCTGCACGATGCCGTCCTTCATCACCGCAATGCGGTCGCCCAGCGTCATGGCCTCGATCTGGTCGTGGGTGACATAGACGATGGTGGATTTCAGCCGCTGGTGCATCAGCTTGATTTCGGTACGCATTTCCACCCGCAGCTTGGCGTCCAGATTGGACAGCGGCTCGTCGAACAGGAAGATGGACGGGTTGCGTGCCAGCGCACGGCCCATGGCCACGCGCTGACGCTGGCCACCGGACAGCTGCGAGGGCTTGCGGTCCAGCAGGTGGGTCATTTGCAGCATCTGTGCCACGCGTTCGACAGTGGCGTCGATTTCGCCCTGCGGCATCTTGCGGATTTCCAGGCCGAAGCTGATGTTCTTGCGCACGCTCATCGACGGGTAGAGCGCATAGCTCTGGAACACCATGGCGATGTCGCGGTCCTTGGGCGACAGGTCGTTCACCCGTTTGCCGCCGATTTCGATATCGCCGCTGGAAATGTCATCCAGCCCGGCAATCATGTTCAGCAGCGTGGATTTGCCGCAGCCGGAAGGGCCTACCAGAATCAGGAACTGGCCGTCTTCGATGGCGATGTCGATGCCCTTGAGCACCTCGGTGCCGTTGGCGTAAGTCTTGCACACATTATTGATGGAGAGAGCAGCCATCGTTCAACCTTTCACAGCACCGGCTGTCAGGCCACGCACGAAGTAGCGGCCGGCAACCATGTAAACGAACAGGGTGGGCAGGGCGGCAATGATGGCCGCTGCCATGTCCACGTTGTATTCCTTCACCCCGGTAGAGGTGTTCACCAGATTGTTCAGCGCCACGGTGATGGGCTGGGCTTCGCCGGCGGCAAACACCACGCCGAACAGGAAGTCGTTCCAGATCTGGGTGAACTGCCAGATCACGCACACCATGAAGATGGGGCCGGAAATGGGCAGCAGGATGCGGAAAAAGATGGTCCAGAAACCGGCACCGTCAATGCGCGCGGCCTTTACCAGCTCGTCCGGGATGGTGACGAAGAAGTTGCGGAAGAACAGCGTGGTGAAGGCCAGGCCGTAAATCACGTGCACCATCACCAGCCCGCTGGTGGTATTGGCAATGCCCAGCTCGCCCAACAGGCGCGCCATCGGCAGCAGCACCACCTGGAAGGGAATGAAGCAGCCCACCAGCAGCAGGGTGAACAGCACGTCCGAGCCACGGAAGCGCCACATCGACACCACATAGCCGTTGACCGCGCCAATCAGGGTTGAAATCAGCACCGAGGGCACCGCCATCTTCACCGAGTTCCAGAAAAAGCCCTTCATGCCGCCACATTCCACGCCGGTGCAGGCGCTGGACCAGGCCTTGCTCCAGGCATCAAGGGTGATGGATTGTGGCAGGGCAATCAGGTTGCCGCCACGGATGTCGTCCAGGGTTTTCACCGAGGTGGACAGCATCACGTACAAGGGCAGCAGGTAGTAAATGGCCATCAGCACCAGTGCGGCATACAGCACGATGCGGCCGGGAGTCAGGTGTTTAGCCACGTTTGGCGCTCCTTGTTTCCATATACATCAGCGGCACCAGTACGGCGACGATGGTCATCAGCATCATCATGGCCGAGGCTGCCCCCAGGCCCAGCTGGCCGCGGGTAAAGGCAAACTGGTACATGAAGATGGCCGGTACGTCGGATGCCGTGCCGGGGCCGCCGCCGGTCAGCGCCATCACCAGGTCGAAGCTCTTGATGGCGATGTGCGACAGGATCAGCAGCACGCTGAAAAACACCGGGCGCAGGCTGGGGATGATGATGCGCCAGTAGATGACCGGCAGGCTGGCACCATCCACCTGGGCGGCCTTGATGATGGAGTCGTCAATGCCGCGCAAACCGGCCAGGAACAGCGCCATCACGAAACCGGACGACTGCCACACCCCGGCAATCACCACGGTGTAGATGGCCTTGTCCGGGTCCACCAGCCAGTCGAAGGTGAAGTCGGGAAAGCCCCAGTCATTGATGACCTTCTGCAGGCCCATGTCGGGGTTGAGCATCCATTTCCAGGCGGTGCCGGTAACGATGAAGGACAGCGCCATCGGGTACAGGTAAATGGTACGCAGCGTGCCTTCGGCGCGGATTTTCTGATCCAGCAGCACGGCGAGGAACAGGCCGACGGCCAGCGTGCAGCCGATGAACAGGCCGCCGAAAATGCCCAGATTGGCGACCGCAGTCCACCAGCGGTCATTCTCGAACAGCGCCTGGTACTGGATCAGGCCGGCCAGGTCCATTTGTGGCAGCAGTCGCGATTCGGTCAGCGATAGCCAGCCGGTCCAGGCAATGAAGCCGTAGACGAACACCAGGCTGATCAGCAAGGTGGGCGACAGCACCAGCTTGGGCAACCAGCGGTCTGCCAGCGCCGACAGGCTGGCTTGTGATTGGGATGAGGACATGAATCAATCCTTGCATGCAGCCGTGGCGTGCTGGCGCAGGCGCGCAGCAGGCCGCGTCCCGACCGTGGTCACGGTGCGGAAGGCAGTCGGCGTACATGTTTTGCTTCGGTGTGGGACAGACAGCTACCGGGCCGGCATGGCCGGCAGCTGTCTACGGCATAGCGCGCCCGGACCGCAGGCCCGGGGCAATATGGCTGCTTGCTTAATGCACCTTGCCAGCCTTGGCCAGACGCTCGGTGGCGGTTTTCGGGCTCATGGAGGAGTTCATGAACTGCGAAATCACGTCATCAATCGCGCCTTCGGTGGCAGACGGCATGGCCATCTTGTGGGCAAAGCTGGGCACCAGGCCGCCACTCTTGGAGGCGGCGGTCAGGTCTGCCTTGGACTTCTTGGCACAGTCGTCAAACTTGTCCATCGGCGTATCCAGGCGGGCCGGGATGGAGCCCTTGTTCAGGTTGAACACTTCCTGGAAGTTCTTGCTCATCACGGTTTCGGCCAGATCAGCCTGTGCCTTCTGCGCTGCCGGGTCCTTCTGCTTGAACATGGCCAGGCTGTCGATGTTGAAGGTGAAGCTGCCGGCCGTACCCGGTGCGGCTACGCACAGGAAGTCCTTGCCCGGCTTCTTGCCGGCGGCGGTGAATTCACCCTTGGCCCAGTCACCCATGAACTGCATGCCTGCCTTGCCGTTGATCACCATGGCGGTGGCCAGGTTCCAGTCACGGCCAGCGGCACCCTTGTCGATATAGGTTTTCACCTTTTGCAGGGTTTCAAACACTTTCAGGGTGGTAGGGCCGGCCAGGGTAGCCTGGTCCAGCTGCACGAAGGCCTTCTTGTAGTAGGCCGGGCCACCTACGCCCAGCGCCACCGATTCAAACAGGGTGGCGTCCTGCCACGGCTGGCCACCGTGGGCAATCGGCTGGATGCCGGCTTTTTGCAGCTTGTCAGCCGCTTCGAAGAATTCCGGCCAGGTGGTCGGCACCTTGGCACCGGCCTTCTTGAAGGCGTCCGGGTTTACCCACAACCAGTTCACGCGGTGCACGTTCACCGGAGCGGCCACGTACTGGCCCTTGTATTTCATCACCTGGCTGACCACCGGCGGCAGCTGCTTGTCCCAGCCTTCGGCCTTGGCCACGGCATCGATATTGGCCAGCACGCCTTCGGCACCCCATTCCTGGATGGCCGGGCCCTTGATCTGGGCGGCGGTCGGCGGGTTGCCGGATACCACGCGGGTTTTCAGTGCGGTCATGGCGTTGTCGCCACCACCACCGGCCACGGCGAAGTCTTTCCAGTTATCGCCCTTGGCGGTCATCATTTTCTTGAGTTCGGCCACGGATTTGGCCTCGCCACCGGAAGTCCACCAGTGCAGCACTTCCACTTCCCCGGCAAATACGCTGGCCGGCAGCAGGGTGGCAGCCAGCAGGGCGGCGCTCAGTTGCTTGCGTTTCATTCTCTTGTCTCCGTCTTGTAGCGTTGCATTTCGGTTTTTTATGTTCCATTCCGCTGGTCGCTGCCTGTGGCAACGGGCGGGATGTGCAAGAACTATAGCGGCAGATTGTAAGTTTTGTGTAAGGATTGCGTGGAAATGCTGTAAGAAAATGCAGGTGAGGCAATGCAGTGCGACATGCCATTGGAATGAAATCAATAACTTCAAGGCACTGAACTGGTGCTGCTATGCAGCAAAATGGTGCGCTGTAGTGTGTCAACTACACTACTGGACAGTTTATTCAGCTTCGTTTTCCTGCTTGAAAAACAGGCTGGCACACAGGCCATGGGGCGGGTTGTCGCTCAGTTCCACCCTGGTGTGATGGCGGCGGGCAATCTCCTGCACGATGGCCAGACCCAGCCCGCAGCCCTTGCCCCCCACGCTGTTGTTGACCCGGTAAAAGCGCTGGAACACCTTTTCGCGTTCCGCCGCGGCTATGCCGGGGCCGTTGTCGCGCACGGCCAGACACAGCTGCGTCCCCTTGCGGTGCAGTTCCACCGTGATTTCACCACCCGGCGGGGTGTACTGGATGGCATTGTCCAGCAGGTTGGCCAACAGTTCGCGCAGCAGGCCGGCATGGCCCTGCATCAGCATTTTTTCATCGCTGCTGTCCAGGCCCAGGTCCAGCCCGCACGCCAGCGCACGCGGCACGGCCTCGGCGGTGACTTCGCGCGTCAGCTGGTTGAGGTCCAGCAGGCTGCGCTGCAAGCCGGTTTCCGGTTCGGCACGGGCCAGCGCCAGCAGCTGGTTCACCAGGTGAATGGAGCGGGCCACGCTGGTTTCCACTTGCTCCAGCTGGCGGCAGGCGCGCGGTATGTCCGGTGTCTGGCCTTGCAGTTCGGCCTTTACCAGTTCGGTTTGCGACTTGAGCCCTGCCAGCGGCGTGCGCAATTGATGCGCGGCATCGCCAATGAAGCGCCGCTGCTGGTCCACCTGCTTGTTGACCTCTTCCAGCAGGCTGTTGATGGCGGCGGTCAGGGTGCGGACTTCGGCCGGGGCATTGTTGACTTCGATGGGGGCCATATCGCGTGGCGAGCGGTTTTCCACCACCCGGCGCAGGCGGCGCAGTGGCGACAGGCCACGGCTGATGCCGGCCCACACCAACAGACTGGTCAGCAGCATCAGCCCCAGCAGGGGCAGGCCCATGTCCAGCAGGATCTTGCGAGTGAGTTCGGCACTCAGGGCGCGGCTTTTAGCCACTTGCACCAGCATCAGCTGTGGTTGTTCCGGCGTGCCTGCCAACAGGTACAGGGCCGCCACGCGCACATCCTGGCCCTTCATGCTGGCGTTGTAGAAATAGCTGTTGCCCGCCTTGGCCACCAGCTCATGCGGTGGCGGCGGCATGCTGGGCTCGCCCAGCAGGAATGCGGAAGGCGGCGAGCTGACCATGTAATACACCCGGTCGCTGGGGTCTTCTTCCAGGATTTCCCGTGCGGCACGGGGGAAGTCGACATAAAAACCATTGCCAAACGGCTTTACCTGCCGCGCCAGCGCGCGTGATGTCTGCGCCAGCGTCTGGTCGATGACCTCATTGGTGTAGCGCACCGCCATGGCATGCGCCAGCATGGCCGCCGCCAGCCACAGCACCAGTTGCGGCAGCAGCAGCCAGATCAGCAGCTGGCGGCGCAGTGACAACTGGCGCGGACGGGCGGTTTCAGTCATCGGCAGCCTGCATCAGCAGATAGCCAAGGCCACGTACTGCGCGGATACCTACGCCGCTGCCATCCAGCTTCTTGCGCAGGCGGTGAACATACACTTCCACCGCATTGCTGCCGATTTCCTCCCCCGCACCGGTGAGGGCGGCAGAAATCTGCTCCTTGGTCAGCACTTTTTCCGCCTGGCTCATCAGGATGAACAGCAGTTCCAGCTCGCGCGCCGACAGCTCCAGCGGCTGGCTGCCCGCCCAGGCGCGCTGGGCGCCGGGGTCCAGCCGCAGGGTGCCAAAGTGCAGTTCTTCCCGTTGCAGCACGTCGCGTTGCGGGTCGATGGCGCGCTGCCGGCGCAGCAGGGCGCGGATGCGGGCTTCCAGTTCCGGGAATTCGAACGGCTTGACCAGATAGTCATCCGCACCGGCATCCAGCCCGGCCACACGGTCTTCCATGCTGTCCAGCGCGGTGAGCAGCAGGATGGGCAGCGCGGGTTGATGCACCCGTACATTGCGCAGCACCTTCAGGCCGTCCTGACCGGGCAGGCCGATATCCAGGATCACCGCATCAAAGTGCTCGGCCAGCAATACCTGCTGGGCTGTCAGGCCATTGTCGCTATGACTCACGGCAAAACCCAGCTGGCTCAGACGGGTGAGCAGGGCGTCGGCCAGCACGGCATCATCTTCGGCCAGAAACAGTTTCATGGGACGGCAGCATCGGGAAAGGAAGGCTTGATGGT
Source organism: Aquitalea pelogenes (assembly GCF_001515305.1). Lineage (GTDB taxonomy): Bacteria > Pseudomonadota > Gammaproteobacteria > Burkholderiales > Chromobacteriaceae > Aquitalea > Aquitalea pelogenes. The sequence continues at coordinate 38,855 of NZ_LNQV01000027.1, read as the reverse complement.
AGTGCAGATTAGCCGGGCTGTGCCATCACCGCGCGGTGTGCGGTGCAGCAAAAAGCCCGCACATGGCGGGCTTTGACGGAGTGGGGCAGGTTTACTGCGCCAGTGCGCTGGCCTGCTTGGCCAGTTCGGTGATGCGGGCCCAGTCGCGGTTGGCAATGGCGTCTTCCGGGGTCAGCCAGCTGCCACCAACGGCCAGTACGTTTGGCAGCGCCAGGTAGTCCTTGGCCTTGGCCAGGTCAATGCCGCCGGTCGGGCAGAAACGCAGGTCCGGCAGCGGGCCAGCCAGCGACTTCAAGAGCTTGATGCCACCCACGGCTTCGGCCGGGAACAGCTTGAGGATGTCAAAGCCCTCGTCCTGCGCGCGCATGGCTTCGGACGCAGTGGCCACGCCCGGCAGCAGGGTAAGGTTGGCATTGCGTGCGGCAGAGGCCAGCTCCGGGGTCAGGCCGGGGCTGACGCCAAACTGGGCGCCAGCGTCCAGCGCGGCTTCCAGCTGGGCACGGTTGCGCAGCGTACCGGCACCCACGATGGCGCCGGGTACTTCGTCACGCATGCGGCGCATGGCAGCCAGGGCCGCCTTGGTGCGCAGGGTGACTTCCAGCACGCGGATGCCACCATCTACCAGCGCACGCGCCAGGTCTACCGCTACAGCGGCGTCATTTACCACGATGACCGGTACGACCGGTCCCTGGCGCAACAGGGTCAAAGCGTCCATATCAGTTTCTCCACAGCGGGTGATGGAAGCTCATGGCACCAGCTTCCGCGGCGTCGGCGGATTCGCGGAATACTGCGAACAGCTCACGTCCCACGCCAAATTGATTGTGTGCAAGGTCGGCACGCGCCAGTTCGCGTGCAGCCCATTCTTCGGCCGGTACTTTCACTTCCAGCGTGCCGGCCACGGCATCCAGTTTCACGATGTCGCCATCGCGAACCTTGCCGATACTACCGCCCAGGACGGCTTCCGGCGAGACGTGGATGGCAGCGGGCACTTTGCCTGACGCGCCGGACATGCGGCCATCGGTGACCAGTGCCACGGCAAAGCCGCGTTCTTGCAGGATGGACAGCGCCGGGGTCAGCTTGTGCAGTTCCGGCATGCCGTTGGCGCGCGGGCCCTGGAAGCGGATGACGGCGACAAAGTCGCGTTCCAGCTCGCCGCGCTTGAACGCAGCCAGCATGTCGTTCTGATCGTTGAATACGATGGCCGGTGCTTCCACGATGCGGTGTTCCGGCTTGACGGCGGATACCTTGATCACGGCGCGGCCCAGGTTGCCAGCCACCACGCGCAGGCCGCCATCGGCGCTGAACGGGTCGGCCACGGTGCGCAGCACGCTGTCGTCGCCGCTCACGGCGGGAGCCGGACGCCATTTCAGCGTGCCATTGTCCAGCCACGGTTCGTTGGCATAAGCCGACAGGCCACGGCCGACGATGGTGTCTACGTCTTCATGCAGCAGACCGGCAGACAGCAGCTCGCGGATGACAAAGCCCATGCCGCCTGCGGCGTGGAAGTGGTTCACATCGGCCTTGCCATTGGGGTAGACGCGGGTCAGCAGCGGGATGATGGCCGACAGTTCGTCAAAATCGTCCCAGTTGATGTCGATGCCGGCGGCGCGGGCAATGGCCACCAGGTGCAGGGTGTGGTTGGTGGAACCGCCGGTGGCCAGCAGGCCGACAATGGCGTTGACGATGGATTTTCATCAATCATGCGGCCAACCGGGGTGAAGTTCTCACCCTGGGCGGCAATGTGGGCGGCCTGACGGGCGGCAGCGCGGGTCAGTGCCTCGCGCAGCGGCGTACCCGGATTGACGAAGGCGGTGCCCGGCAGATGCAGGCCCATGATTTCCATCATCATCTGGTTGGAGTTGGCCGTGCCATAGAAGGTACAGGTGCCGGGGCCGTGGTAGGACTGGCACTCCGATTCCAGCAGCTGATCCCTTCCCACCTTGCCTTCGGCGAACAACTGGCGCACCTTCGCCTTGTCGTCGTTGGCAATGCCGGTGGTCATCGGCCCGGCCGGAACAAACACCGCCGGCAGATGGCCGAAGGTCAGCGCGCCAATCATCAGGCCAGGAACAATCTTGTCGCACACGCCCAGATACAGGCTGGCGTCGAACATCTGGTGTGACAGGGCCACCGCGGTGCTCATGGCAATCACGTCACGCGAGAACAAGGACAGCTCCATGCCCGGCTGACCCTGGGTCACGCCGTCGCACATGGCAGGCACGCCACCGGCAAACTGGGCGGTAGCACCGGCCTTCAAGGCTTCTTCCTTGATCCAGGCCGGGTAGGCTTCCAGCGGCTGGTGGGCGGACAGCATGTCGTTATAGGCAGACACGATGGCCAGATTGGGGCGGTGTGCCTCTTTCAGGTGAATCTTGATATTGTCCGGCATCGCCGCAAAGGCGTGAGCCTGGTTGGTGCAGGACAGCTGGGCGCGTTCCACCTTGCCCTGCTGGGCGGCGGCCTGAAGATGATCCAGATAGGCAGCGCGACGTTCGCGGCTGCGATCTATGATGCGCTGGGTAACGGCGTGCAATACCGGGTGCAGGGCCATGGCGATTCCCGTGATGAATGTGGGTAAATGGTAGTTTTACTACACTTAAATTGCAAGAATTCAGCCAGTGCCTTGCCGTGGCAAAATGGGGGTGATTAGCACGAAAGTCGCTCCAGTAAAGGATTGTGTCGTTTTATGCCCGATTGGACAGGTGTTGCTTTCTGCGGATTATCCCGGCAACACACATGGACATGGCAAAATCGGGTGGTAATATAACTACATTGCAAATGCACAAGACGGAAGATCACTATGGATAACCGTAGCACGCCCACCCCGGCCTTCGATATGGTGCTGTTCGGTGGTACTGGCGACCTGGTAATGCGCAAGCTGTTGCCGTCGCTGTATCAGGCCCATGCCGCCAGCCTGCTCAACCAGCAAGGCCGTTTGCTGGCGCTGGGTCGCAAGGCGATGAGCCGCGACGACTACCTGGCGCTGGTGGAAAAGAATGCACGCCAGCATATCAAGGAACACTTCGATGCGGCGGCCTGGGAATCCTTCCGTGCACGTATCGACTATCTGCAGGTTGATGCCGGTGAAGCTGCGCATTATCCGGCACTGGCCGAAGCGGTGGGCCAGCATCCGGAACGGGTGGTGGTCTGTTATCTGGCCACTGCGCCCAATCTGTTTGCCGGCATTTGCGAAAACCTGGCTGCCGTGGGACTTAACCGCCCCAATGTGCGCGTGGTGCTGGAAAAGCCGCTGGGTATCGACCTGGATTCGTCCAACGAAATCAACGATGCGGTGGCTCACTTCTTCAAGGAAGACCAGCTGTACCGCATCGACCACTATCTGGGCAAGGAATCGGTACAGAACCTGATGGCCATCCGCTTTGCCAACGCGCTGTTCGAACCGCTGTGGCGCCGCGAGTGGATTCACGATGTACAGATCACCATTTCCGAAGACCTGGGTGTCGGCACCCGTGGTGACTTCTATGATGGCACCGGCGCGCTGCGCGACATGGTGCAGAACCACTTGCTGCAATTGCTGTGTATCGTCGCCATGGAGCCGCCGGCCAATATGGAAGCCGACGCGGTGCGTGACGAAAAACTCAAGGTGCTGAAGGCACTGCGCCCGTTCAGCGAGCAGGATGTGGCCAACAAGACCGTGCGCGGCCAGTACAAGGCCGGTGCGGTGGCCGGTCAGCCGGTGGTGGGCTACTTGCAAGAGCAAGGCATTCCGGCTGATAGCCAGACCGAAACCTTTGTCGCCCTCAAGGCGGAAATCGACAACTGGCGCTGGGCCGGTGTGCCTTTCTTCCTGCGTACCGGCAAGCGCATGCAGGAGCGGCTGGCGGAAATCGTCATCAACTTCCGCGACGTGCCGCACCAGTTGTTCTCCGGCCCCTTGAGCGGCAGTCACACCGCCAACCGCCTGGTGATCCAGTTACAGCCGGAAGAAAGCATCCGCCTGTACTTCCTGGCCAAGGAACCGGGCGACACCATGCGCCTGCAACCGGCCTACCTGGACCTGGACTTCTACAAGGCCTTCAAGGTGCGTCGTGCCGATGCCTACGAACGCCTGTTGCTGGATGTGATCCGCGGCAAGCTGGCCTTGTTCATGCGTCGTGACGAGCTGGTGGAAGCCTGGCGCTGGGTGATGCCCATCATGGAATGCTGGCAGAACAGCAGCAACACCCCGCCCAAGCAATACACGGCAGGCACCTGGGGCCCGGCGGCTTCCAGCGCCCTGCTCAGCCGCGACGGCATCAGCTGGCACGAAGAAAGCTGACCGACCTGACCCGTCCGGGCCGCCGCACTGGCCTGCCCGGACAGGACAATTCATAACAAGCCGGCCAGCAAGAGCGGCAATCACCCGGTGTCATGGATATCAGGGGCCGGGTGCAAGGTGAGGATGACATGCATGCAATGGTTTGAATTTCCCGATGCACCGGCCAGCGCCGCCGCCCTGGCCGCTACCGTGGCACAACGCTTGTCGGCCGCTCTGGCGCGCGATGGTCGCGCCGTGCTGGCTGTTTCCGGTGGCAAATCGCCGGTTCCCTTCTTTCACGCGCTGCGCAGCCAGCAGCTGGACTGGTCGCGCGTGCTGATCACACTGGTGGATGAACGCTTCGTCCCGCCGGATCACCCGGACAGCAATGCCGCGCTGGTGCGCGAACATCTGTTACAGGATGCCGCCGCTGCCGCCCGTTTCCTGCCGCTGGTGGGCGATGCCCGTGATGACGTCACCGAACTGGCCGCCGCCAATGCCGCTTACCAACAACCGACTGTCGCCGTATTGGGCATGGGTGAGGACGGCCATACCGCTTCGCTGTTTCCCAGTGCTGACGCGCTCGCTGACGGGCTGGACATGGCCCGCAGCCTGCCCTTGCTTGCCGTCCAGCCGCTCACCGCGCCGCACCTGCGCTTCAGCATGAGCAAGGCCGCCTTGCTCGCCTGCGACAGCCTCATCCTGTCCATTCAGGGGGCGGGCAAACGCCAGGTGTTCGATCAGGCTGCGCAAGGTATCAACGACAGCCTTCCCATCAGCCATTTCCTGTTGCAGACGGAGTGCCCCATCGATGTCTACTGGACTGCCTAATACCTGGCCGCGGCTGCTGGCCGATATCGGCGGCACCAATGCCCGTTTCGCCCTGGAAACCGCGCCTGGCGTGCTGGAAGACATCCTGGTGCTGCCCTGTGCCAGCCACCCCACGCTGGAAGCGGCCATGCGCAGCTATCTGGCCGAGGTGGGCACCCGTGCGGTGGCCCATGCCGCCATCGGCATTGCCAACCCGGTGACGGGTGACTGGGTGCAGATGACCAATCACCACTGGGCGTTTTCCATTGAAGCCACCCGTCAGGCACTGGGTCTGACCTCGCTGATCGTCATCAACGATTTCACCGCGCTGGCGCTGTCGCTGCCGCACCTGCCACGTCAGGAACTGGTACAGGTGGGGGGCGGCGAAGCGGTTGCTGGCAGCCCGCTGGCGCTGATTGGCCCTGGCACCGGTCTTGGCGTGTCGGCCCTGATTCCGGCACCGGGTGGCTATATGCCGCTGGCCGGTGAAGGTGGCCACGTCAGCTTTGCCCCGTTTGACGAGCGCGAGGCTGCCATCTGGCGCTATGCGCGCGATCGCCATGGCCATGTATCGGCCGAGCGCTTGCTGTCCGGCCCGGGGCTGGTGCTGATTTACCATGCACTGGCGGCACTGGCCGGTGAACCGGAGCAGGACCTGTCCGCTGCCGACATCACCGCCCGTGGCCTGTCGGGCGACTGTCCGCGCTGCCGCGAAACGCTGGATGCCTTCTGCGCCATGCTGGGTACGGCGGCGGCCAATCTGGCGCTGACGCTCGGCGCCCGTGGCGGGGTATACCTTGGCGGTGGTATCGTTCCACGTTTGATCGACTACTTCAAAACGTCGCCATTCCGCCCACGCTTCGAGGACAAGGGCCGTTTTTCCGCTTATCTTGCGGGAATTCCGGTGTTTGTCATCAACAGCCGTTACCCTGCGCTGATCGGCGCGTCGGCAGCGCTGGCGGCGCACCTGGAGCACTGACCCATGCTGGAAAGAATCAAGTCTCAGCTAGAAGCCCTGTCTTCGGCCGAACGCAAGGTGGCCGAACTGGTGCTGGAGCAGCCCTACACCATGATGCAGGCCGCAGTGGCGGATATCGCCCGCAATGCCGGCGTCAGCCAGCCCACGGTGATTCGCTTCTGCCGCTCCATGGGCTGCTCGGGCCTGCCCGATTTCAAGCTGAAACTGGCCGGCAGTCTGGTCACCGGCGTGCCTTATGTGCATTCCAGCGTCCGGCCGGAAGACCCCACCTCGGAAATCGTGGCCAAGGTGTTCGACAACACCGTCACCGCACTGCTCAAAAGCCGTAACGACGTCAACCCGCAGGCCATCGAAGCGGCCATCGAGGCCATTTCCCGCGCCCGACGGGTGGAGTTCTACGGTCTGGGCAACTCCGGCATCACCGCCGCCGATGCCCAGCACAAGTTCTTCCGTTTCGGCATTTCCACCGTGGCCTATGCCGATACCCACATCCAGATGATGGCGGCCTCGGTACTGGGGCCGGACGACGTGCTGGTGGCCATTTCCAGCTCCGGCCGCTCGCGCGAGCTGCTGGATGCGGTGGAAGAAGCCACCGCTTCCGGGGCCACCGTGGTGGCCATCACCGCCAGTGGTTCTCCCCTGGCACGTGCCGCCACCATCGCCCTGATGGCGGACACCCAGGAAGACAATGAAACCTACAGCCCGATGATTTCCCGCATCATCCACCTGGTGCTCATCGACGTGCTGGCCGTGGGCGTGGCCTTGCGCCGCGGCCCCGGCGTGATCGGACAACTAGAAAAAACCAAGCACAGTCTCAAAGCAAAGAGACTGGCCGAACGGACAGAAGAGGATTAATCATCATGAGCGAACTGACCCAACTTCCCGCCTGGCAAACCCTGTGGGACCACTTTGCCGATGCCAAGCAGCTGCACATGCGCGAGCTGTTCCAAAACGACCCGGAGCGGGCCGAACGTTATGGCCTGGAAGTGGGTGGCCTGTTCCTCGATTACTCCAAGAACCGCATCACCGACGAAACCCTGAAGGGCCTGATGCAACTGGCGCGCGAAGCCGGGCTGCCGGAACGCATCAAGGCCATGTTCAAGGGCGAAAAGATCAACAGCACGGAAAACCGCGCCGTGCTGCACGTTGCCCTGCGCAATCGCACCAATTCGCCCATTTTCGTTGATGGCGAAGACGTGATGCCCAAGGTGAATTCCGTGCTGGAACGCATGGGCAAGTTTGCCCACGCCGTGCGCTCCGGCGAGTGGCTGGGTTATACCAACCAGCCCATCACCGACATCGTCAACATCGGCATTGGCGGCTCGGACCTGGGTCCGCTGATGGTGTGCAGTGCGCTGCGCCCGTTTGGTCACCCGCGCATGAACATGCACTTTGTCTCCAATGTGGATGGTGCCCAGCTGAAGGAAACCCTGAAGAAGGTGCATTCGGAAACCACCCTGTTCGTGGTGGAATCCAAAACCTTCACCACCCAGGAAACCCTGACCAATGCACTGACCGCGCGTGACTGGTTCCTGCAGCGTGCGCGGGACGAAAAAGCGGTGGCCAAGCACTTTGTTGCCGTATCCACCAACCAGAAAGCCGTGGCGGATTTCGGCATCGACCCGTCCAACATGTTCGAATTCTGGGACTGGGTGGGTGGCCGTTACAGCCTGTGGTCGGCCATCGGCCTGCCCATCATGCTGTATCTGGGTGAGGAAAACTTTACCGAGCTGCTCAACGGTGCGCACATCATGGACCAGCATTTCCGCAATGCACCGTTCGAGCAGAACATGCCGGTGCTGCTGGCCATGATAGGCATCTGGTACATCAACTACTTTGGTGGTGGCAGCCACGTGATTGCGCCGTACGACCAGTACCTGCATCGCTTGCCGGCCTTCATCCAGCAGCTGGACATGGAGTCCAACGGCAAGCAGACCCAGCTCAATGGCAACCCGGTCAATTTTGAAACCGCGCCCATCATCTGGGGTGAAACCGGCATCAACGGCCAGCATGCCTTCTTCCAGCTCCTGCATCAGGGCACGCATATTTCGCCGATCGACCTGATTGCCTCGCTGGAAAGCCGTGGCAGCCTGCCGGGTCACCATGAAATCCTGCTGGCCAACGTGTTTGCCCAGGCCGAGGCCTTCATGCGCGGCAAGACCGCCGACGAAGTACGCGAAGAACTGGACGCGCAAGGCATGAAGGGCGATGCACTGGAAGCACTGGTGCCGCACAAGGTATTTGCCGGTAACCGTCCCACCAATACCTTGCTGATGAGCTTCCTCGACCCGCGCAACCTGGGTTCGCTGATTGCGCTGTACGAGCACAAGATCTTTGTGCAAGGCGTGATCTGGGGCATCAACAGCTTCGACCAGTGGGGGGTGGAGCTGGGCAAGCAACTGGCCAAGACCATTCACGCCGAACTCACCGGCAAGCTGAAAACGGCCGAGCACGACAGCTCCACCCGCCGCCTGATCCAGCTGTACCGTCAGGCCAACAAGAGCAAGTAAGCGCACTGGCTGAGCCAAGGGCCACCCTCAAAGAAAAACGCTCCGGATGGAGGCGTTTTGCATGGGACTGACAGCGAAGATCAGAAATTGTACTTGGCGCTGTAGATCACCGCGTTCTGGTACTCGGACGAGCCCAGCTTCTGGTCGGCATAGCGGTATTGCACGCCGGTGGTGAATCGCTTGTTCACATTCCACCACAGGGCGATGGCACCGTTTTCGCCGGTGTTGTGCTTGTAGTTGGCCACGAATTCGTGCTTGCGGGCGAATTCGGTTTCATGCCACTGGGTCACCAGGAAGGACTGACCAAAGGCGCTGAACGGGTACAGCAGCACATAGCCGGCCATCCAGCCGTTGTAGCCGGAACCGATGCCGAAGGAGTCCAGCTCGTTGTGCGCGCCAATGAACGGCTTGATGGTCAGGTCGCCGTACTTCAGTTCGGTGCTCAGGCCCAGGACGCGGTTCTGGCTGAAGAAGTTGTTGCCACGGGTGTCGTAAACGTGTGCGTACAGTTGTACCGGTACGTTGCCCACCTGGGTCAGGTTGAAGCGGCCAATGGCCTTGGTGGTGTAGCGACGGTCATAGCCGTTCAGGCCGTCGCCACTCTTGCCCGGGTTTTCCAGGTCGAAGAAGCCGTAGACATCACCCCAGTTGCCACCCATGCCGCCTTCGGCTTCCAGGTAGCCGAAGTCTTTCTTGCCGCTTTGCTCGGTGGTACGGGAAGACCAGTCGAGGTAGTTGGCACTGACATTGGCAAAGGACCAGTTGTCGGCATGCGCCAGGGTGGAGCCGCTGATCAGAGACAGGGCCAGCAGCAGTTTGCGAGCTTTCATTTTTTCCGCCTAAGTGAACTTTTTTTATGTAAAACCCGCAGGTCAGACCATACGGGGGCGCGCAGGGTAGCGCACAAGTCTCTACATTGAAAAGTTTCAGTTCAAGCGACGTAACATTTCAGCAACATTATGAAAACGGGCTGTATTGCTGTTGGACAATATGCAGCAAATGTCACCATCAGCGGACATTGGCTGGCAAGTAGGCGCTATCCGGCCAGCCATAGCGCAACAGGCTGATGCTGCCGCTGGCCAGGTAAATACCGCGCTCGGCAAAGCCCGGCGGAATCTCCAGTGTTGCTCCGGCATCCATGTCCACCACGGCATACAGTGCGTCACCGGGAAAGGCTACCGGTGCGCTGCGGCCCCAGGCATGGCCCACTACCAGTTGTATGCGGCTGCCATCCTGCTGCCATGAGGGCAGGGCGTCGCGGTCGTAGTGGATGAAGGCCGGTTCGCATTCCTCCAGTGCCACCGGCAAGGCCAGCCACAGTTGCAGGCCTTCCACCGGGGTACCGCTGCTGCGGATGTCCTCCGGAATGCGTTCCGAATGCACGATGCCACGCCCGGCAATCATCAGGTTGGCCGCGCCCGGCTCAATGCGCTGCACGCTGCCCAGGCTGTCACGGTGCATCAGCGCGCCGCTGAACAGATAGGTGAGGGTGGCCAGGCCGATATGCGGGTGTGGCCGCACATCGTTGTCGCGTTGATCCAGATTGAAATGGGCCGGGCCCATGTGGTCCAGAAAAATGAAGGGACCGATATGACGGGCAGTGCGGCTGGGCAGCAGGCGGCGCACCGGAAAGCCGATATCGCTGACCTTGGCGCTGATGCGTTCGCTCCATGTATGCATGGTGTGGGCTCCTGCTGACAGGGCCGCCGCCGTGAGGGCGACAGCCGCTGTCTGCGTGTTGGTTCAGAAACGACCGTTGCGGAAGTCGTCAGCCGCCGCTTCCAGTTCGGCGCGGGTGTTCATCACGAACGGTCCCCACTGGGCAATCGGCTCGTTCAGGGGTTTGCCGGCCACCAGCAGGAAGCGCGCTGGTGCGTCACTGGTCACGCGGATGCCACCGGCAGTCGCATCATTGGCCAGAATGGCCATCTGGCGCTGCTTGACCACCTGGCCGTGACTGCCAGCCTCCAGCTCGCCCTGATAAACATAGATGAATGCATTATGGCTTGCCGGAATGGAGAGGAATTCTTCCTGTCCGGCGGCCAGATGCACGTCCAGATACAGCGGCTCGGTATCCAGACGCTGGATGGCAGCGGGCTGCTTGTCCACGCAACCGGCAATCAGGCGCAGGCGGCTGCCGTGCCCGGTTTGCAGTTCCGGAATTTCCGCCGAAGGAATATCCCGATACCACGGGTCCATCATCTTGTTCTTGGCCGGCAGGTTCACCCACAGCTGGAAGCCATGCATCAGGCCGTCTTCCTGCTCTGGCAGCTCGGAGTGAATCAGGCCGCGCCCGGCGGTCATCCACTGTACGCCGCCCGGCCCCAGCAGGCCTTCCTGCCCGGTGCTGTCGCGGTGGCGCATGCGGCCATCGAGCATGTAGGTGACGGTTTCGAAGCCACGGTGCGGGTGGTCCGGGAAGCCGGCAATGTAGTCATCCGGATTGTCCGAACGGAATTCGTCCAGCATCAGGAAGGGGTCCAGCCGGCGTTGCAGGTCGTGGGTCAGTACCCGCAACAGGCGGACACCGGCACCATCGGAAACCTCCATGCCATTGATCAGGCGTTCCACTTCGCGGCTGATGTTGTGCGTGCTCATCTTGCATCTCCTTGTCGTGGCCGGCGCTGCTGGGCCTGGCCGTTGATCATGGACTGCATTATTGCAGTGGAAATTTGAATAAAAAAGCGCAAAAATCAGTAGTAATCAATCTGAAAATCAAATAAATGAAACAAGCCAGAACTACCTGGGAGCAGTGGCAGGTCTTGCAATGCATTGTCAGTGAAGGCGGTTTCGCCCAGGCAGCCAGGGCCATGCACCGCAGCCAGTCATCGGTCAGTTATATGGTGGCGCAATTGCAGGAGCAGCTGGGTGTGCCCTTGCTGCAGGCACAAGGGCGGCGCATGGTGCTGACAGCAGCAGGCGAGGTGTTGCTGCGCGATGCACAGAACGTGCTGGCGGCATCATTGCGGCTGGAGGAGAAGGCGCGTTCCTTGCTGCAAGGCTGGGAGGCCGAAGTGCGGCTGGCGGTGGACAGCCTGTTTCCCACCCCGGCGCTGTTGCCGGCGCTGGGGCAGTTTGCCAGTCATTGCCCCAGTACCCGCCTGCAAATGCACGAGGTGGTGATGTCCGGCGCGGATGATGCGCTGCATGGCCAGCAGGTGGAGTTGGCGGTGGCGGGGCGGGTGCCGCAGGGTTTTCTGGGTGACTGGTTGCTGGAGGCGGAGTTTGTCGCCTGTGCCGCGCCGGACCACCCCTTGCACCGGCTGGGGCGGGCGCTGGAAATGGAAGACTTGCAGCAGCATGTGCAAGTGGTGTTGCGCGATTCCGGCCAGCGCAGCCGCGCGATGAAGGCTGGCTGGGTGCCTGGCAGCGCTGGACGGTGTCGCAACCGGAAACCGCCATTGCCGCGGTGGAGCAGGGCTTTGCCTTTGGCTGGCTGGCCTGGCACCGCATTGCCCCTGCGGTGGCGGCGGGCAGATTGCGGCCATTGCCGCTGGCGCATGGCGGTTTGCGCAAGGCGGCCTTGTATCTGGTGCTGGCCGACCCCTCGCAGGCGGGTCCGGCTACCTTGCAACTGGCCGACTGCCTGCGGGCCGAGGCTGAGCGCTGGCGCGATGGCTTATCAGCCGTATCAGCCAAGCTGAAAGCAAAACGACCAGCGCAAGGCTGGTCGTTTTGTGGCAGTAGCGCAGGCGGCGTTAATGGCCTTGCTGGCCTTGCAGATAGTGCTCCAGCGCATGACCGGCCGACAGGATGTGAAAACGGATGAATTCCGCAGCTTCTTCGGCGGCACCTTGCTTGCACAGTTCCAGCAGGCGGGTGTGTTCTTCGTGCGCGCGTTCCATGGTGCGAGTGAACAGGATCTGCATCCGGGTGTAGCGGTCGGTCTTGTTGTGCAGCTGTTCAATCAGCGCCAGGGTATTGGGGCGCTTGGCGGCGCGATACAGTGCCAGGTGGAAGCGCGAGTTGAGTTCGCCCCAGTGGCGGACGTCATTCTTTTGCAGCGCCAGCTCGAATTCGTGCAGGGTTTGTTCTGCCAGCACGATGTCGGCCGGGGTCTGACAGGGAATGGATGCCTTCAGCACCGCGCTTTCCAGCATGGCGCGGATTTCCAGCAGTTCCAGCACGTCTTCCAGCGACAGCTTGGACACCACGGCGCCCTTGTGGTCGATGATCTGGATCAGTCCTTCGGCTTCCAGCTGGCGCAGGGCTTCACGTACCGGCACCCGGCTGACGCCGTATTCGTTGGATAGGGCTTCCTGGCGCAATTGCTGGCCATCAACAAACTCACCCGAGAGTAGGCGCTGGCGAAGCGATTCGGTTACGGCACTGGTCAGCGTCTGGCGCTTGATCGGCTGCAGGGTAGTCATGGTTTTTTAGGATCTGTCAGTCAATCGGATAAATGCAAATGGATTCGATTATACGGTGCTTCCATTGTCAGACAAGAGGGGATCGCGATGCTTTTTGTCGCAAATGTGAAAGATTTTGCCATTGGAAAAGAAAAACCCGGCCAAAGCCGGGTTTTTCTTGCAAGACTGGGGTGGATGATGGGGCTCGAACCCACGACAACAGGAATCACAATCCTGGACTCTACCAACTGAGCTACATCCACCACAGGGTACTGCATTCTACTACAACTGCCAGTGACTACAAAAAACTGGGATACTGGCGCGCCCGACAGGAATCGAACCTGTAACCCCCGGCTTAGAAGGCCGGTGCTCTATCCAGTTGAGCTACGGGCACTCACTTATCGGGCTTTTTCTGGTCGGGGCGGCGGGATTCGAACTCGCGACCCCCTGATCCCAAATCAGGTGCGCTACCAGGCTGCGCTACGCCCCGACGACAGAGAACGCAACTATACGGATAGCCCCTTTTGCTGTCAACACCGTCTTGCAATCTTTTTTTGTCCGCCACCTGCTTGCCCGCTGCGGCAGGATGGCCAGCCTGCAGGAGAGCCTCGACTAACTTCATGATAAATAGATGCTTATTGTGTGAATTTTGCTTTACGTGAAATTATTCCTAATGTATTTTTGTAGTTTCGTAAAAAGCCAAAAAATGAGAAAATTGCCGCCTCTTTTCAAGTTCCATACGGAATCAGGCATGGCGGCGCAACTCATTGATGGTAAGGCAGTAGCAGAACAACTCATCGCCAAGGTAGGCGAAAGCGTGAAACAGCGTGTGGCGGCAGGCAAGCGTGCCCCCGCACTGGCAGTGATCCTGGTTGGCAACGACCCGGCATCCAGTGTCTATGTAGGCAGCAAGAAGCGTTCTTGCGAAAAAGCAGGCATCCGTTCGGTTGCCTACGATCTGCCGGCTGAAACCAGCCAGCAGGAATTGCTGGACATCATTGATACCCTGAATGCCGATGCCACCGTGGATGGCATCCTGGTTCAGCTGCCGCTGCCCAAGCAGATCGACCCGCAAGCCGTGATCGAGCGCATCGATCCGAAGAAGGATGTCGACGGTTTCCATCCCTATAATATGGGCCGTCTGGCCATCAAGATGCCGCTGCTGCGTCCGTGCACGCCGCGTGGTGTGATGACCCTGCTGGAAGAATACGGCATCGACCCCAAGGGCAAAAAAGCCGTGATCGTGGGTGCATCCAATATCGTTGTCGTCCGCAGGCGCTGGAAATGTTGCTGGCACGTGCCACGGTGACGGTATGTCACAGCGCCACTGCCGACCTGGCACATGAAGTGGCCCAGGCTGACATCGTGGTGGCTGCAGTGGGCATTCCCGGCTTCATCAAGGGTGAGTGGATCAAGCCCGGTGCCGTGGTGATTGATGTGGGCATCAACCGCCTGGATACCGGCAAGCTGGCTGGCGATGTGGAATTTGCCACCGCTGCCGAGCGCGCCAGTTTCATCACCCCGGTGCCGGGTGGTGTCGGTCCGATGACCGTGGCAACGCTGTTGCAGAATACGCTGGATTCGGCCAATCTGAACGCCTGATCCCGTCACCGGCAACCAGCGCCACAGGCTGCAGGGAGTAGTCATCCCTGTGGCGTGTGGCGTTTGTCTTTTGCCGGATGGTGACGGCGACGCGGAATTGGCAAGTGACAGCCGCAAGGCTGCCGTTGATCATGTAATGACAAAGAGACTGTAATAATGAGCAATACCCGTCAATCGGCCACGCTGCTGATCAGTGCGCCGGACAAGAAGGGCCTGGTAGCGGCCCTGGCCAATTTCCTGATGACTTACAACGCCAACATCATGCATGCCGACCAGCATCAGGATACCAGCGAGAACCTCTTCCTGATGCGTATCCAGTGGGAGCTGGACGGTTTTACCCTGCCGATGGATGCATTTGCCGCTGCGTTCCAGCCGATTGCCGCCGAGCACAACATGACCTGGAAGGTTTCCCTGTCCAGTCGCAAGCCGCGCATGGCCATTTTCGTATCCAAGTACGAACACTGCCTGGTGGATTTGCTGCACCGCTGGCGCATTGGCGAGCTGAACTGCGACATTCCGCTGGTGATTTCCAATCACGAAGATTGCCGCCGTCTGGTTGAGTTCAACGGCATTCCCTTCCATGTGATCCCGGTGACACGCGAGAACAAGGCCGAGGCCGAGGCCGAACAGTTCCGCCTGCTGGAAGAGGCTGGTGCCGATTTCATCGTACTTGCGCGTTACATGCAGGTGCTGTCCGGTGAGTTCGTCAAACGTTATCCGGACCGGGTGATCAACATCCACCACAGCTTCCTGCCGGCATTCGATGGTGCCAAGCCGTATCACCGTGCCTTTGCCCGTGGTGTGAAGCTGATTGGCGCGACCAGCCATTACGTGACGGAAGATCTGGACGAGGGTCCGATCATCGAGCAGGAAGTCACCCGCATTTCACACCGTGACGATGTGGAAGACCTGATCCAGAAGGGCCGCGACCTGGAAAAAGTGGTGCTGTCGCGCGCCGTGCGCTGGCATGTGGATGACCGCATCCTGTCTTACAGCAACAAGACCGTTGTTTTTGACTGAGCCGGCATCATGCACCGTCTGATTGATGATTTGCTGGGGCTGCTGCGTTTTCGCGTTGGTCCGCTGGAGCAATACCAGTATCCGCGCTGGATGCCGGCCCTGTTGCTGACGGTTCTCGGACTGGTAGCCAGCGGCGGCACCGGTGAGCTGGGCAATAACGTGCTCGGCCGCATGCTGTTCATGCTGATGTTCACCTGGCTGGAAACCTTGCTGTTCACCCAGTTCATCACGGTGTGGTTGCGGCTGGCCAAGTGGCGGCCGGATGGTTCGCTGTTCGGCCTGATCGTATTGTGCAACAGCCTGCAGTTTGTCGAGCCGCTGACCAGCTGGTTGCCGGACGATGCGGCTCTCGGTGCCGATCTGGCGCTGTCCTTGCTGACCATCGCCCTGATGGTGAACAGCATGGCGGTGGTGTCCGGGGTTGCCCGGGTACGCGTGCTGTTGGGGGTGATGCTGTTTGCTCCGGTGGCCATGCTGACGCTGGCAATCAGCCTGCAAATGGCCAGCAGCATGGGCTGGGTCACCATTCCGCAGGACATGCTCAGTGCGGTGGGTGAGGTGTCGACTCCGGCAGACACTGCGCCGGCAGGTGGCAAGGGCAGTAGCGACCTGTAAGGTGCATCTGACCATTTGCCAACGACAAGGGCTGCCCACTGGCAGCTCAGGCTGCTGACAAAGTAATTTGCTGAGATTTCAGCGGACCCGGCAAAGCCGGGCCTTTCGACTAACTCTTGGATTCCGCAGCCTTCCCATCTATTCCCTATCCCCCCGCCCTAACCTTGTAAGGGAGCCTCGCTTTCTGAAAGGAAAGCGAGAGGGGGGGGCCAACAACAAGGGCTGCCCACGGGCAGCCCTTGTTGCTTTATTTCAGGGTTCTTCGCTCGCCGGTGCGGCCAGCAGTTGTTCCAGCGCAGTGTTGATGGCCTGGCGTTGCATGGGGCTGTGCAGCTGGCCGTGATACTGGCCGTCGACAAACAGCAGCAGGGTGGGCAGGTGGAAAATGTCGAAGGCGTGCGCCAAAGCCATGCTCTCTTGCACATCGACATAGGCCAGCTGTTGCAGGCAGTCAGGTTGCCAGCTGTCCAGCAACTGGTGCCAGGCGCGGCATGCAGAGCAGCCGGGTTGGCCAAACAGCACCAGCGTATTGCCGGGCAGGCTTGCCAGCGTGTGATGAAAACCGAATTCGTCCAGCTGTAGCCAGCGGGCGCTGTCCATGCCGGACATGGTGGTTCAGTCTACCTTGGCGATATAGCGTGCCAGGCCCAGAATGGCGCGCAAGGCCTGGCCCTTGGCGGTTTCTTCATTACGCAGCCTGGCATAGCGGCGCAGGATGGCGCGGCTTTCCACGAACAGGTCCAGCTCGGTATCCGGCGAAGAAACCAGCGCAATCCGTTCGATTTCACCTTGCGGGCGTGCCTGACCCTGCGCAATGCACAGGTAAACCTTGTGGGCATTGTGCGGTGTGATGTGGTCGAACAGGTAAAGCATGGAGTTGATGCGCAGCCCGGTCTCCTCGCGGATTTCCCGGATCAGTGCCTGGGAGCGTAACTCGCCCCGGTTGGCCTTGCCCCCCGGCAGGTTGTAGCGGCTGCCACGCGTAGCGGTAACCAGAACGCCGTCGGGCAATTCGATGATGGCGGTGGCACGTCTTGCCAGATCAGCCGGCAGGCGTTGATCGGGCTTTTTGTCGTCCTGATTTCTCATGCGTCTCGATATAACAGATACGGGCCGCAAATGGCGGCCCAGTTCTGTCGACTATTCTAATGGAAGCCCTTGGCCGGGACAAACAGTCAATGCGTCTTAATGCCTGTCCAAGCCGGTTTGACAGCATGAACTGCCATGTATTCCACAACCTTCCGCAGGACTCAAAGCCAGTGCAGTGCCAGTCCACCCAGGCCCAGCAGCAGGCAATACCAGCCAAATGGCCGTAGCGATTCGATTTCGCTTTTCTTGAAGTAGCGCATGAGAAACCAGGTGCTGGCATAGGCACAGGCCCCGGCCAGCAGCCCGCAGCTCAGTAACAAGCCCCAGGGCTGGGCATGACCGCTGTGCGCCAGCTTGGGGATTTCCAGCACCCCGGCGGCCAGGATGATGGGGGTGGCAAGCAGGAAGGAAAAGCGCGCAGCCGCGGCGTGGTTCAAGCCATGTGCCAGGCCGCTGAGCAAGGTGACGCCGGAGCGGGAAATGCCAGGCAACAGGGCCAGTGCCTGCCCGCTGCCAATCTTGATGGCACCCATCAGACTCAGTTTATCCAGTGTCCTGGCATTGGCTGCCTGTTGTTTGCGGTCACCCCACAGCAGGAGCAGGCCGTTGATGCTGAGAAAAACCAGCACCGCCGTGGCACTGCTGAACAGCACGCGCAATTGCTTTTCCAGCAGCAGTCCCAGCAGACCGGCCGGAATGGTGCCGGCGACCAGTCGCCACATCAGCCTGGCTTCGGCATTGCTGTTGCCGCCACGCGCCCGGATGAAGCCGGTGATGAGTGCGCGCCAGTCACGGTGGAAATACAGCAGCAGGGCAAGGGCGGTGCCCAGGTGCAGCATTACCATGAAGGGCAGGAAGTCAGGATGACTGCGATTGAGAGACCAGTGCAGCCAGTCCGGAATCAGGATGCCGTGTCCCAGGCTGCTGATCGGAAACAGTTCACTGACCCCCTGGATGACTGCAAACAGCAGTGCTTCAACAGGATTCATGGTTTAGCGATGGTGGGGTAAAAAAGATGGCCAGTTTTACCAGATGAAAATGTCAGTTTGATGACGTGTCATTGAGCGCACTGCCCCAGCATTGCGTGATCCAGTCCGGCAGGTGAGGGCCGGTCAGCAGTGGGGTGTCGTAGTCGGGCGAGAGCCGTGAGGCCAGTGCATACAGTTTGCGACTGGTGGCGGCTTGCCAGTTGCCGGCAAAGCCGGGCAGCCCGGCTTCGCGCCGGATGAAGTCGAAACGGACCTGGGAGTGAACAAACTCCTGATGTTGTAGCCGGCCTTCGGCATAAGGGCGCAGCCAGTCCAGCGCCAATTGCAGGCTGCCACCGGAGGCTGCCTTGTCGTGCAGCCAGTCCTGCTGCCACTGCCGTGCGGCAATGGCGGCGCGTACCAGCGGTTCCAGATCGTAGGTGACATAGTGCAGGGCATCGCGCTCGCGGTAATCCAGCGTTTCACCCTGGGCATTGATATTGCGCTCCAGATGCTGGCGGAACAGTTCGGTG
This sequence comes from Aquitalea pelogenes, assembly GCF_001515305.1. Taxonomy (GTDB): domain Bacteria; phylum Pseudomonadota; class Gammaproteobacteria; order Burkholderiales; family Chromobacteriaceae; genus Aquitalea; species Aquitalea pelogenes. The sequence goes on along the minus strand of NZ_LNQV01000027.1, from coordinate 20,122 downwards.
GCGGCTTTTTGCAAGCCGGCATCCTGCAGGGCCAGGGCCGACAGGGCGATCAGCTTGATGCGGTGGCTGTTCCAGTTATTCCTGAAGGTGGCCCCCAGTGGCTGTCTGGCGGTGCGGATCCGTGTCACATAGCCCTCGGCCAGCTGCCGCAACAACTGCCGTGTCTGGGTGGCTGTGGCGGCGGGTAGCTGATTGGCCGTGATGGCATAGGCGTCAATCAGTGCCTCGAGGTCGGTTTCGTCGATGGGGTTGAAGGAGGGCTGATAAACCCGTGTCCAGGCATCCAGCTGGCGTGCCACGGCATCCAGATAGCGTTGCTCGCCGCTGCCTTGCCAGGCCAGCGCCAGGTCGCGCATGCGGAACCAGTCCTGCTTGGCCTTGACGCTCTGATCGAAAATGCCCTGATGCGGCAGGGTGCCTTCGGTATGAATTTGCGGCAAGGGAGCGGGCGTTTGCCTGAGCGCGGCTTCCGCCCTTTGCAGCAAGGAGGGTGCAGCCTTGCCGGCCATGCACCAGGCAGTCGACGGGCTGGCAACAGCCATGCCTGTCCCGGCAAGCCAGCACAGCAGCATGCTCAGGGAGATGGGCAGTGAACGCCAGTAAGTCAGCATGTCTGGAATCTGGCAGCAGCTGGCGGTGGCCAGCCTGCATGCACGCAGGGCCGTCAAGGGTGGAGATTTGCTGAGTCTAGCAAATATTTACACTTGCTGCGGCTCTGAGCGCTCAGTGTTCCGGGTCGAGGGCGTCCTGTTCCAGATCGGCTTCCATCTGGGCGCGGATGGCGGCAAAAAACTGGTGGATTTCCTGCACGGCAGGGGAGATGGCGGCCAGCCATTGTTCGCGCTGGCTGCTGTCGCTGTTGTCGATGTAGGGGCGCATTTCCGGGTCCGGGTGGCGTTCGAAGGCCAGCGCCATGATGGCTTCCAGCGCAGCAGCATGTTCGGCATCGTCAAACAGCAGGTTCCAGTCGTCCTGCTGCAGCTGCATGCCTTCGACAAAGCCCTCGGCCCAGTCATTGCCGTGCACCACACCTTGTTCGTCCGCATCCAGCCAGGGCTGGAATTCCGCGCCCTGTTGCAGGGTGTGGGCGATGTCCAGCCAGTGGCCCATCAGCAGGGCGACAAATTTTTCCAGATCCTTTTCGCTGCGGAATGCCTGCTCGTCATCAAAGGCATCACCCAGAATGAGCGGCAGACATTCGGTGGGCTTGATGGCTTCCGGGCCGCACAGCAAGGCGGTGAAGAAACCGTCCAGCTTTTCCAGGTTCATGCACTGCAGGCGTGCAAAGCGTTGCAGGGTGGTGGACAGGCGCTGGTAGTCGGCCTCGGTCAGCGGAGCGTGTTTCATCGGCGGGTCTTTCGGTATCAATGCGCCATTATCGCTGATAGCAGGCCGGGCTGCCCACCTCCCTGTCGCGCTCATTCCTTCCAGCGCATCGGCGGCAGCGCGGCAAAGGCTTCGCGCAAGGCCTGGCCCCAGCCGGTGTGCAGCTGCTGGAAGTAGGGGTCGTGCTCGGTAATGCGCTGGTGGATGCCGGGGCCGAAGTCGTCCTTGTCGTATACCAGCATATCGATGGGCAGGCCGACCGACAGATTGCTCTTCATTGTCGAGTCAAAGCTGATCAGTGCGCATTTGGCGGCGTCTTCCACCGGGGTGTGGTAGTTCACCACCCGGTCGATGATGGGCTTGCCGTACTTGGCTTCGCCTATCTGGAAGTAGGGTGTGTCCTGCGTGGCTTCGATGAAATTGCCCTGCGGGTAGATGTTGAACAGGCGCGGTGCTTCCCCGCGGATTTGCCCGCCCAGGAGGAAGGAACAGCCGACTTCGATCTTGGACTGGCTGAGGGTGGGGCCATCGCGCTCGACAATTTCACGCAGGGTATCGCCTACCAGACAGGCGGCATCGTACATGGACGGAACATTCAGGATGTTGCGCTCGCTGCTGCTGGCACTGGCGCGCTGGCGCAACAGGCTGACCACACTTTGGGTGGTGGCCAGGTTGCCGGCGGACAGCATCACCAGCAGGCGCTCGTCCGGTTGCTGGAAAAATTGCATCTTGCGAAAGGTGGACACGTGGTCCACCCCGGCATTGGTGCGGGAGTCCGAGGCAAACAGCATGCCGGACGCAAGATTCATGGCGACGCAGTAAGTCATGATGCAGCTACTTGTGTGGTGGAGTTGAATCAATCTAGCTGCTGTGTCACTGGCCGTCCAGCCAGACGCGCGCCTGGGCGGTCATGCTTTCGGTGCCACCGCCAAAGCGCACGCCGCGTACCGGGCAGGCGTCCAGATAATCCATGCCGATGGCCAGCTTCAGGTGGTGTTCGTTGGCGGCCACGGCATTGGCCACATCAAAGCTGTGCCAGGCCCCGTCCACCCAGGCTTCGGCCCAGGCATGGCTGGAGACATGGTCTGCCGCATGCGCGGGCGAGTAGACATAGCCGCTGACATAGCGCGCCGGAATGCCCAGCTGGCGGGCGCAGCTCAGAAACACATGGGTGTGGTCCTGGCACACACCGGCTCCTTTGGCAAAGGCCGCCGCCGCCGGGGTGTGGCTTTGGGTTTCGCCGGGCAAGAAGGGCATGTGCTCGCGAATGCCTTCCACCAGCGATTGCAGCTGGGCGAGGCTGGGCGCTGGCTGGCGGTAAGCGGCGGCAAAGCGGCACAGGGCTTCATCCGGCGTGGTCAGCTCGGTCTGGCGCAGGAAGAACAGCGGCGGCAGGTCGTCGCTCAAGGGCGCGGTATCGTCGGTTTCCACCGTGCCGCTGACCTTGATGCGGATTTCCTGGTGCGGATAGTCAAGGGTGAGGACGTGCAGGATATTGCCGTAGCTGTCGGTGCTGCGGTGCGCGGCCACCGGCAGCTCCAGCTGCCAGTCCAGAATCTGCAGGCCATTGCCGCCTTGTGGTGTCAGGCGCAGGTATTGGGTGCTGTGACGTACCGGGCTGTCGTAGCGATACAGTGTTTCATGGCTGATGGCGAGTCTCATGGCTATCCCTTTCTGTATGATGCGGACCGGTCTGCGCTCAGGCAGCTTCCAGATAACTGTGGTGGATGGTGTTGCCCAGCAGGATGATGTCGTCGATCAGGCTGTCCAGTGTCTGTTCCAGCCCGTCGGCAAAGATGTCCTCGATGCTGCTGTAGGTCAGCCGCGCCTGGATTTCACTGGCGCGCCGCCGTGCACTGCGACCGGCATGGCCTTCGATGCGGCCCAGCACCTTGTTGATTTCGCCAAAGCAGGCGCGCAGGCTGCGCGGCATGTCCTGACGCAGGATCAGCAGTTCGGCCACCCGCTCCGGGGTGATGCTGTCGCGGTAGATGTCGCGATAGGCCTCGAAGCCGGACACCGAACGCAGCAGTGCCGCCCACTGATAGTAGTCGAGGATGTTCTCGGCTTCCGGCTCGTTGTCACTGATCTGCTTGGTTTTCACGTTCAGGATGCGCGCGGTGTTGTCGGCGCGTTCGATGAAGGTGCCCAGGCGGGAAAAGTGGAAGGTGTCGTTGCGCAACATGGTGCCGTAACCCGCGCCACGGAACAGGTGCGAGCGTTCGCGCACCCATTCCAGAAAGCTGGACGCGCTGCGGGTATCCAGACCGCGGGCATGCCATTCACGCATTTCCAGCCAGGTGCCGTTCACCTGCTCCCACATCTCGGTGGTGATTTTCACCCGCACCACATGGGCGTTTTCCCGCGCATTACGCATGCAGTTGTAAATGCTGCCCGGGTTCTCGCTGTCCAGTGCCAGATAGTGCAGCACGGCTTGCGGCGTGGGAGTGTGGTGACGGCGCAGAAAATCCGCCGTGCTGCCGGTGACATCCAGCGGTACCAGCAAGTCGTCTTGCGAGGACGCATGCAGCAGCGACATCTGCAAGCTGACATCCAGCAAGCGCGCGGTGTTTTCGGCGCGTTCCATATTGCGTGCCATCCAGTACAGGCACCCTGCCATTCGGCTCAGCATGTGATGTCCTCCTTCAGGATCCAGGTATCTTTGGTGCCGCCGCCTTGCGACGAGTTGACCACCAGCGAGCCTTCACGCAGTGCCACGCGGGTGAGGCCGCCGGCCACCAGCTGCACTTTCTTGCCCGACAACACAAAGGGGCGCAGGTCGATATGGCGCGGCGCAATGCCGGATTCGACAAAAGTAGGGCAGGTGGACAGGGACAGCGTGGGCTGGGCAATGAAGTTGGCCGGGTCTTCCAGGATGCGCAGGCGGTAGGCTTCGATTTCCGCCTGGGTGGAGGCCGGGCCAACCAGCATGCCGTAGCCGCCAGCGCCGTGGACTTCCTTCACTACCAGCTCGGACAGGTGATCCAGCACGTAGGCCAGGTCGTCCGGCTTGCGCAATTGCCAGGTGGGCACATTGTGCAAAATGGGTTCCTCGCCCAGATAGAAGCGGATCATGTCCGGCACATAAGGGTAGATGGACTTGTCGTCCGCCACGCCGGTGCCCACGGCATTGCATACGGTGACGCGCCCTTCGCGATACACCGACATCAGGCCCGGCACGCCCAGCATGGAGCCGGGGTTGAAGGCCAGCGGGTCCAGATAGGCATCGTCCAGCCGGCGGTAAATCACGTCCACCCGCTGCGGGCCGGAGGTGGTGCGCATGTAGACATAACCGTTCTTGACGAACAGGTCCTGCCCCTCCACCAGCTCCACCCCCATCTGGCTGGCCAGGAAGGCGTGCTCGAAATAGGCGCTGTTGTACTGGCCGGGGGTGAGTACCACCACCGTGGGGTTGTCCACCTCGGCCGGCGATACCGAGCGCAAGGTGTCCAGTAGCATGTTGGGGTAGTGTTCCACCGGGGTGATGTCGTGGCTGGCAAACAGTTCGGGGAACAGCCGCATCATCATCTTGCGGTTTTCCAGCATGTAGCTCACGCCGGATGGTGTGCGCAGATTGTCCTCCAGCACATAAAAACCACCGTCGTTGTGGCGGATGATGTCCACCCCGGCAATGTGGGCGTATACCTGACGTGGCAGGTCTATGCCCTGCATCGCCAGCTGGTAGCCCGCATTGGTGAGGATCTGCTCGGGCGGGATGATGCCGGCCTTGAGGATGTCCTGCTCGTGATAGATGTCGTGCAAGAAGCGGTTGAGCGCCGTTACCCGCTGGATGCAGCCTGCTTCCAGGGTTTTCCATTCGCTGGCAGAAATGATGCGTGGAATGGTGTCAAACGGGATCAGCCGTTCCGAGCCGCTTTCGTCGCCGTATACGGCAAAGGTGATGCCCACGCGGCGAAACAGGGTGTCAGCCTCGCTTTGCTTGTCGCGCAGCCAGGCCAGAGGCGCCTGGTTCAGCCAGTTGGCAAAACGCTGGTAGGACGGGCGGGTATCTTGCCCGGGCATCAGCATTTCGTCGTAGTGGGTGTGGTCTAGCGGTGTAATCCGGTGCATCGCGTATTCCCCCTTGTTGGCTTGTAAAGGGAGTAAGGCAATAAGCGTGCCCAGAAATGCCGGGCAACCGTCATTTTGACCGTGACCCAGGCAGGGCGCAGGTCTGAAGCAGGTAAAACGCTGGGCGGGCAGATGGGAGAATATGGCGCTGACCGCAGTTCTTTAGCGCGGAATTGAAAATTGATTGATTAATGCTGCTGTAAAAAATACAGAAAGATGGCAGTGCTGCACCTTAATGACACACGGGTGCAAACTGTGGTGCAGGCTGTGGCTGAGAATGGTGCAGGGCAGTAACGTCCGGGCGGGCGATGCCGGGGCAGGCGGGCGTGAAGGCCACCTGCCACCGGCTGCCGGTGTGATCAGAGGATTTCGGCAATATTGCGCGCGGCGCGTTTGGCATCGAGGAAAATCAGGCCCAGCTTGGCTTCACGCCGGGCAATCACGGTGAGTACGGCATCCTTGCCGGCGTAACTCATCAGGATGTAGCCGTTGTCACCCTTCACCATCACTTGTTCCAGTTCGCCGCGTGCCAGTTCCTTGGCGGTGCGCTCACCCAGTGACAGCATGGCGGCGGCCATGGCGCCCACCCGGTCTTCATCCACATCCTGTGGCAGCAGGGCGGCCATGGTCAGGCCGTCGGACGAGATGATGGCCGAGGCTTCGATATCGGCCGAGGCACCGTTGAGGTCACTCAGGATGGATTTGAGCATTTGTTCACGCATGGTTTTCTCCAGGGGGTATTCGGTGGCCCGTGTCGGGGCGGGTGCTTGTTCAGGCGTAACGACGGCTGAGCAACTCGATCAGCGTCACGAAGTGTTCGTCTTGCAATTGCGGCGTACCGCCGATGACCAGCACGAATGACTGCTGGCCCACATGCAAGGGGAAAAAGCCCAGTTCGCTATGACCGGCCGGGTTGCTGACGGCCCAGGCTAGGCTGTGGATGTTGAGATTGTTTTTCAGCAGCAAGCCATGACGGCGGTTGAGCGACATGATGTCGCCGGCCAGCGCGGCTATCTCCTCGGCCGATTCGTGGTGAAAACCGGCGGTGGCGTAGTACAGGCCGTTGTCGTCGGCCAGCAGCGCCCGGCCGGTATCGGACAGCGCCGCCAGCAGGGTGGGCAGCTGGCTTTCCAGGTTCACCGCCAGCGTGGGGCGCGGCTCGGTGGTGCCGTGGACAAAATCCAGTCTTTGCAGGCGATACAGGGTTTCCAGCCCGCGTTCCAGATTGTTGTCATGCCATTCGGCCAGCAATTCGGTGGTGAGCGGAACCGCATGGCCAAGGCGCAGGATATGGGTGAGCAGCACGCGCGCGGCATCCTGGTCCGGGCTGGATACCGCATAGTAGGCCCCGGCCGGACTGGTGATCGGGTACAGCGCATCCTTGAGCGAGAGGTGGTCTGACATCATCAGCTTTCCAGCCCGGGGTCGATGGAGAACAGCAAGGCCAGCACCAGCTTTTTGACGTCCTCCCGGGAGCGGGCGTCAATTTCGAAAATGGGCGGGCGCATATCGAATTTTTCCAGCAGCGCGGCATAGGTTTCGATGCTGGGGGTGGCGCGCACATCGGTCTTGGTGACGCCAATCACCAGCGGTGCCACCTTGAGCATGTCGCGGAAGGCGTTTAGGAAAAACTGCAGGTCCTTCACCGGATTGGCGCGGGTATTGTCCAGCAGCAGGATCAGCCCGATGCCGCCATGGCTGAGGATGTCCCACATGAAGTCAAAGCGTTCCTGACCCGGCGTACCGTACAGATGCACCTTGGTGGCCTCGTCCAGCATCAGCACCCCGTAGTCCAGTGCCACGGTGGTGGTGTCCTTGCGGTTGAGTGTCATGTCGGATGCACGGGCATCGGTGGTGACCGGCGCAATATCGCTGATGGCAGCAATGGCGGTGGTTTTGCCAGCGCCTACCGGGCCGGCAAAGATGATTTTGTTATCGTAAGCTCGCATGGATAAGGGGTTTCCTGGTTACAGGCCAATGACTTTTTTCAGCAGGCGTGACAGCAGGCTGCCACTGCCTGGTGCGGTCTGGATGCTGGCCGGGGCCGTATCCGCCGGGGATACGGCGGCAGCGGCTTCCTTGCGTGGCGGTGGGCGCACCGGTTCGGTGCTCATCACCTGCAAGGTGGTGTTGCGATTCGGCAGATCCAGGATGCCTATGCCATAGGCGGCTGCCAGATAGTTGAACAGATGCTCCGGCGGCACTTTCAGCAAGCGGGTGATCAGCTTGAGGTTCACCGGGGTACGCGTCAGAAAGGCGGTGATGCGCATGGCTTCCGGAATGGGGGCCAGCCGCGTCAGATTGGGCCAGTAGCGCAGACGGATGGGGGTGTCGGCGGAAATGCCACGCATCAGCCGCCCCTGACAGGTCCAGATGGCGAGCTGCCAGGCCAGGGTTTGCGGGCGGATTTCCTCGGCCCTGGCGGGGACGGTGCTGTCGTTCCAGGCTTGGTGGTCCACTTCCTGGCTGGTGTGGGCGCATAGCGCTTGCAGGCTATCCAGCGGTTGCAGCAGCCAGGCCTTGTCTTGCGCCGCCTGCACAATCAGCACCGGCACTTCGCGCACGCGTACCACCGCATTGCTGCGCTGGCGCAACAGGCGTGCCACCAGGCCGAACAAGCCGGCATGCGGGTCGAAGCGGGCATAACTGATGATGTGCGGCTCGGCCTGGGCTGCAGGCTGCGTGGTGCTGGTGTGATGCGCGCTGGCAGGCGGCAGCATGCTGCGCACTACATCATCATGCTCATGCGCCAGCGCGGTTTTGTCCTCTGCGGATGCGGTCTCTGCCTCGGGCTGTTCATCTGGCAAATCCATCAACTGCGGCAAGTCGGATGTAGCCGCGCTGTGGCTTTCCTGCTGACGCGCGGCGGCCTCGGCGCGGTGGGCGGCCTGTGACTGGCTGATTACCGCGTCCAGCGTGGGTGCCACGCTGGCTACATAGGCCGCGGCATCGCTGACCGGGGTGTGGCCGCTGATGTCTGCCTGGCTTGTTGTCCTGGACGGGGCGGCAGCGTTATGAGCTGGGTGCTGTGCTGCCGGCTGCTCCGCCATGCTGCGCAGCGGGCTGGTTTGCGGCGGCTGGCGTAGCAGCTCGCGCATTTGCGGAAACAGGGTTTCAATGCGGATAGGCTTGCGCAGCACGGCCGCAGGGGCATCGCTGGGTGGCGTGGTGGTGACAATCAGCGCCGGCAGGTGCGGGTGTTCGGCACGAAAGTCATGCCAGGCATTCCAGCCGGTGATGCTGTCGACATCGACAATGGCCAGGTCAGGATTCAGGCCCGGAGCCTCGTCCAGCAGCTGGTAGTGTTGATGCGAGTGGTGCATGCGGAACGCCATGCGGAATACCGACAGTTTGCGGGTATCCATGCCCACCGGCATGACGGTGATGGAGCGGGCTTGTGCAGTGTTGCTGGGCATCATGGTCTGGTTTTCTCAGGCCGCAAGACGTTGCTGGTTGAGGCGTTGTTTCATGGTTTGCACAAACTGGCCCAGCATGGCGGTGATTTCGATGGGCGGGCAGGCCAGCTGCTCGCGCACTTGCCGGGTCAGTGAGGTAAAGCGCGCCAGATCGCCCAGATGCTCGTACAGCTTGAGCAGCGGCGGGTAAAGCGTGGCATCGGCCGGGTTGGCCAGCACTGCTGTTTCCAGTGTCTGGATAGCCATGTCGATCTGGCCGAATTCGACAAACTGATCGGCTTCGGCCAGCACATCATCCAGCACCTGTCCGGCCTGTTGCGGCTGACGGACCAGCAGCAGCGGCACGCGCGGCGACACGGGGGCCGGGGTGCTGACATAACCCATGCGGCGGCCGATTTCCTCCAGTGCCATGCGGTCTGGCTGGGCTTCCAGTGCCAGCAGCAGCGGGTGCTCGCCCAGCCGGTAACCCAGTTGCAGCAACTGTTGTTTCAGATTGAGCCCGGCGTTGCCGATGGCCACGTGGAATTGCCACAGATAGCGGCAGAACAGGGACAGCTTGCGTGTCATGTAGCAGGCACGCAGGGTGTCGATCAGCCGGGACAGCGATACACCTTCTTCTGCGGCCATGCTTTGCAGGGCGGGCAGGGCGGCGGCCGGTTCGTGGCAGGCCAGCAGGATGCTGGCCTGGCGGGCGGGTGGCAGCAGGGTGGTCAGTGTGGCCAGTTCGCGCGGGTTTAGCGCCGAGAGTTCTGTGCGGCCTTCCACCAGCGGGACGCGTGGCAGTTGTGCGGCAATCTGCACGGCTTCGCTGGTGGATACCACCGGCTGGTCCGGTGTCTGGCCGACGGCGCGTAGCAGCAGTTCTTCATGGCTGTGCTGGGGCAGATGATCGCCCAGTTGCTGGTTGACTGCGTCAATACCCATGCCCAGCCGGCTTTCGGCCACCACCCGTAGCGACAGGTTTTGCGGGTCTTCCTGCAAGCCCAGGAACACGGCGTCGGTCAGTTGCTGCCGGTCCAGCAGGCTGCGTTCATGCAGGCGTTCAAGCATGTCGCTGTAGTCATCAATCCAGCGCAGGCTGAGATAAAGCTCGGACAGGCGCTTGAGCTGGCTGGGGGCATTGACCGAGCTGCCGTCCACATAGCTGCGCAGGGCCAGGGCGGCCTGTTCCAGATAACCGAACTGCAAGAACACCTCGACCTCGGCCAGGATGTCCAGATCGTCCACGGCATAGGACAGGGTCTGCTCGCTGTCATCTTCGCTTTCGGCTTCGCTGTCAGCGGCGGTTTCGGCCAGCACATCAGCTTGAATGGCAGGCTGGATGGCGGGCTGGGCTGCCGCCTGGGGGCGCGGCTGGCGGATGACGGCTTCCGGCAGCAACTGCGCTGTTTGCGGCGGCGTGTGGCCCGGTGCCGGGCTGGCATCGGGCTGGCGGCGAAAGAGAACCACCAGCAGCATGCCAACCAGCAACAGCAGGATGACGCTGGCGGCCATGGCTTCTGGCGATGCGCTTAATTGGGCAAGCAAGGTGCTAAGGGAGTCCATGGGAAGGTGGCTCAATCCAGCGTGTAGTCGGCAGCGGTAATCAGGTCGGTACCGCACTCCAGGGTTTCGAACCAGTCGAGGAAGCGTTTGACCATGTCCTTGCCCTTGAACGAGCCGCCGTGCTGCGGCACGATCCACTCCACATCCAGCTGGCGAATCATGTTCACCCACAGGCGGCAGGCCTTGTTATTGGTCATGTAACGCTTGTGGAAGCCCAGCATGTGGCTGTCGATCAGGTGGGCGTCGAAGTCGCTCACCGGTTTGCCGGCATCGTGACCGTCCATCAGCGAGGCACCGATGTCGCCGGAGAACAGGATTTTGCTGATCGGGTCGTACACCTGGAAAAAACCGACGGTGTGCAGGTAATGCGCCGGAATGATCTTGAGGGTGGATTCGCCCAGGGTGATGTCCATGCCGCGCGGCGGGATGGGAATCAGCCGGCCTTCGGTGGCACCGCGGATACAGAAGTGCGGCAAGAAGCGCACCCATTCCTGGGCGATGATGATCTGGGCATCGGTGATCAGCAGCCAGCCGTTGGCCGAGGCGATGATGTCCGGGTCCTGGTGGGAGGCGAAAATGTAACGGGTGTGCGATGGCAGGAAGTAGTCAGCCAGCTCGGCAATCAGGTGCTTGTAAGTCAGGTTGCCACCCGGGTCCAGAAGCATGCCGTCGCCTTTGTCGATGATGGCAAACTGATTGGACTGAATGCCTTCTCCCTGTACCAGCTCGGTAAATGCAACGCACTTGTGATTACCATCATCATAAAGCACCAGAGCCATGGCTGTTCCTTGCGTGAAAATTGCCGCCCGGACGTGGTACGCAGAAGGAAAGAAGCCGATTACGGCAAAATCCGCAGCTGTCTGCTTGTCAACGTCATTGGGACTTGTGAGAAGCTGTTTATTATTTTCATTTGGCTCTAAACGGTTTTGATATGAGTCAACAATGGCATAAATGCATGCTGAATATTTGAATGGAATATAATTTTTGCGTGCAGGTGAAATGTGGAAGCAGATTCAAAGACTTCCAGAAGCAGATGGGCTGGCTGGCCTATGGGGGATGGCTGTCCTAGTGCCTGGGTGCTGTCCGGACTGACAGGCAGTAATGCGCGGTTCAGCGCTGTTTGAGCGTGCGGATGGCTTCGCTGATGGCCTGCAGCAATTGCGGGTCGCTGGCCGGATTGGCGGCCAGGTACAAGGGATCGCCCTGTGGCAGGGTGAGTACTGCGTCAAACTGCTGCTCGGGCAGTTTCAACCGTGCCAGCTCGCTGCGTAGCTGGTCCGGGTCGGCTATCAGCAGCTGGGCTGCTCCGCTTTGCAGCAGGCGCGGACACTCCTGCTGGCTGTTGGTGGTGATGTACTGGTTGTTTTCCTGGAAGCCGGCCCTGGCCAGGAACTCTTCTTGCACATCGTGATTGCCCACGCACACCTTGCAGCAGTTTTTCACTTGTTCCAGGCTCTGCGGTGTAATGCCGGTTTCGCCGTGCAGCCGGTAGAACACACGTTGCATGTAGGCTATCTGCCCCAGCCAGATGAACTGGCTTTCACGGCTGCTGGTGCGGGCAATCGAATAAATCAGCGTGTTGGGTCGGGTAGCGGCGATACGATAGGCGCGTGCCCACGGAAACACTTGAAAATCTGCTTTCAGGCCCGCGCGCGCCAGGATGTCCTTTACCAGTCGCGTGCTGGGGCCGGAGATATTGCCCTGTCCATCCACGGTATTCAGCCAGAACTCGTTTTCGGTTACCACCAGCAAGCGCTCGGCTGCACTGGCAGGCTGGGCCAGCAGCGCTGATAGCAGCAGTACGGCACCGGCCTGGGACAGGCAGGACAGAACACGGTGGATGACTGACATGGTGAGGCTCCGGCAATCACATCAGGAATGAGTACACTATAAACGACAACAGCCGCCGGGTTGCACCGGCGGCTGTTGTCGTTGAAACAAGGCTTGTTACAGCTTGCCTTCCAGCCAGGACGGCAGGCTTTCCAGCGCTGCGGCCAGGTTCTCCGGCTGCGTACCGCCAGCCTGTGCCATGTCCGGACGGCCACCACCCTTGCCGCCTACTTGCAGGGCAACCTGATTCACCAGTTCACCAGCCTTGACCTTGCCGGTCAGGTCCTTGGAAACACGGGCAATCAGGCTCACCTTGCCGTCGGCCACGCAGGCCAGCAGCGCCAGGCCGCTTTCCAGCTTGTCCATGACCTTGTCGCTCATGTCACGCAAGGTGGCAGCATCGATGTCGTCAATCTTGCTGATCAGGCAGGCCACGCCATTGATGCTTTGCTGTTTGCCGGCCAGCAGCTGGTCGAGCTGACCCAGTGCCAGTTGGCCCTTCAGCTGCTGAGCCTGTTTCTGCGCGGCCTTCAGTTCGGCCTGCAGTTTTTCCAGCTTGGACAGCAGTTCGCCCGGCTGTGCCTGGGCGATGGCAGCGGCGGCTTTCAGTTCGCCATCCTGTGCCTGTACCAGTGCCACCGCACCTTCGCCGGTGACGGCTTCGATACGGCGTACGCCAGCAGCCACGCCGGTTTCGGCGATGATCTTGAACAGGCCGATGTCACCGGTGCGCTGTACGTGGGTACCGCCGCACAGTTCGGTGGAGAAGTCGCCCATTTTCAGCACGCGCACGGTGTCGCCGTACTTTTCACCAAACAGGGCAATGGCACCGGCCTTGATGGCGTCGTCGTAGGACATGTGGCCCACGCTGACTTCCACGTTGTGGATCACCACGCGGTTGACGATGCGCTCCACTTCGGCCAGTTGCTCGGCGGAAACCGGTTCGTTGTGGGCAAAGTCGAAGCGGGCACGTTCCGGGTTCACCAGCGAACCCTTCTGCGCCACGTGTTCACCCAGTACATGGCGCAGGGCGGCATGCAGCAGGTGAGTGGCAGAGTGGTTACGCGCGGTGGCGGCACGCTTGTGCAGGTCGATGGTGGCGGTGACGCTGTCGCCAACCTTCAGGCTGCCACGTGCCAGACGGCCCTTGTGACCGAATACCGCAGCCTGCACCTTCTGGGTGTCGGCCACGTCGAACAGTGCCGCTACGCCGCCCTGGGCAGAGATTTCACCCACATCGCCCACCTGACCGCCGCCTTCGGCGTAGAAGGCGGTATTGTCCAGCACCACGATGCCTTCGTCGCCGGCGTCCAGCTGCTGTACGGCTTCATTGCCCTTGTACAGTGCCAGTACCTTGGCATCCACGCTGCTGGATTCATAGCCGTTGAATACGGTGTCGGCACCGCTGTAGTCGACATTGCCGGCCATCTTGAAGGACGAAGCGGCACGGGCGCGTTCGCGCTGGGCTTCCATTGCCTTGTCGAAGCCGTCCTGATCCACTTCCACTTCGCGTTCGCGGCAGATGTCGGCGGTCAGGTCCAGCGGGAAGCCGAAGGTGTCGTACAGCTTGAAGGCGGTTTCGCCATCCAGCACCTTGCTGTTGGCTGCCAGTGCGGTTTCCAGCAGGGCCATGCCCTTGTCCAGGGTTTCGGCAAAGCGCAGCTCTTCCTGGCGCAGGGTGTCTTCGATCTCGGCCTGCTTCTGGCGCAGTTCCGGATAGGCCTGACCCATTTCCTCGGCCAGGTCGGCGACCAGCTTGTGGAAGAACAGACCCTTCTGACCCAGCTTGTAACCGTGGCGGATGGCGCGACGGATGATGCGACGCAGCACGTAACCGCGGCCATCGTTGGACGGAATCACGCCGTCGGCAATCAGGAAGGAGCAGGCGCGGATGTGGTCGGCAATCACCTTGAGCGACGGCACGTCCATGCTGAAGGGCACGCCGGTTTCACGCGCAGCGGCTTTCAGCAGGTTCTGGAACAGGTCGATCTCGTAGTTGGCGTGTACGTGTTGCAGCACGGCCGAGATGCGCTCCAAGCCCATGCCGGTATCCACCGACGGTTTCGGCAGCGGATGCATGGTGCCGGACTCGTCGCGGTTGAACTGCATGAACACGTTGTTCCAGATTTCGATGAAGCGGTCACCGTCTTCTTCCGGGCTTCCCGGCGGGCCGCCCCAGATGTGGTCGCCGTGGTCGTAGAAAATTTCGGTACACGGGCCGCAGGGGCCGGTGTCACCCATTTGCCAGAAGTTGTCCGAGGCGTAGGGCGCGCCCTTGTTGTCGCCAATGCGGACAATCTTGTCAGCCGGAACGCCGACTTCCTTGTTCCAGATATCGAAGGCTTCGTCGTCGGTGGCGTACACCGTCACCATCAGCTTTTCCTTCGGCAGTGCCAGCCATTGTTCGCCGGTGAGGAATTCCCAGGCGAAGTGAATGGCGTCGCGCTTGAAGTAATCACCGAAGCTGAAGTTGCCCAGCATTTCGAAGAAGGTATGGTGACGTGCGGTGTAGCCGACGTTTTCCAGGTCGTTGTGCTTGCCGCCGGCGCGTACGCATTTCTGGCTGGTGGTGGCGCGGGTGTAGGGGCGCTTGTCAAAGCCGAGGAACACGTCCTTGAACTGGTTCATGCCGGCATTGGTAAACAGCAGGGTGGGATCTTCCCACGGTACCAGCGAGCTGGAGGCTACTACCTGGTGGCCTTTGGAGGCGAAGAAATCCAGGAATTTCTGGCGAATTTCGGAGGTTTTCATGTCGTTTTCGTCGAGATTGAATACGTTGGTAGCGGCGTGGGACAGTGTCTTGCGGCCATTACGGTCATGCCCGATTGTGTCAAGCCATGGCAAGGCTGGCAAGGGTCATGGCGTGGCGATGAAGCCTGTGCCGTGCTAGTCCTCGTCAGCCCAGGGGAAGTCGTCTTCGTCACGGCCTGCCATCACCTGACGGATGACACCCATGCCAAAGCCGCGAGCCGCCAGAAAGCGCATCTGTTTCGCCCTTTCCTGCGGCGTGGTGGCCACGCTGCCAAACTTCTTTTCCCACTGTCGCCGGGCCAGGGCCAGGTCGTCACGCTCGGCCAGGGCATCGGCAATGTCTTCCTGTGCTACACCGCGCTGGCGCATTTCCTGCTGCAGGCGGCGGGTGCCGTATTTCTGGCCCTTGATGTCGGCAAACTGCCGGGCAAAGCGGCTGTCGGACTGCCAGTTGCGTTCGGCCAGTTCGTCCAGCAGGGTGGCCAGCTGTTCCGGGCTTTCGGCAAACGGCGCGAGCCGCCGCTCCAGTTCCCGCCGTGTGTATTCGCGGCGGGACAAGAGATCGACGGCTCGCGCCTTCAGGCTTTTTTCCATCAGCCGTTCGCGTGCTTATACGTCCAGTACGTCGTCAGCCAGCTCTTCGTCGTTCTCGGTGATTTCCACCTTGATGCCGACGGCTTCGCGGATCTTGCCTTCGATTTCCTGCGCGATGGCCGGGTTGGACTTCAGCCATTCGCGGGTGTTGTCCTTGCCCTGGCCGATCTTCTGGCCGTTGTAGGCATACCAGGCACCGGATTTTTCAATGAAGCCGTGCTTGACGCCCAGCTCGATGATTTCGCCTTCGCGGCTGATGCCTTCACCGTACAGGATGTCGAAATCGGCCTGGCGGAACGGCGGCGATACCTTGTTCTTCACTACCTTGACGCGGGTTTCGTTACCGATCACCTCGTCACCCTTCTTGATGCCGCCGACGCGACGGATGTCCAGACGCACGGAGGCGTAGAACTTCAGTGCGTTACCGCCGGTGGTGGTTTCCGGGTTGCCGAACATCACGCCGATCTTCATGCGGATCTGGTTGATGAAGATCACCAGGGTATTGGTACGCTTGATGTTGGCGGTCAACTTGCGCAGTGCCTGGCTCATCAGGCGGGCTTGCAGGCCGACGTGGCTGTCACCCATTTCGCCTTCGATTTCGGCCTTGGGTACCAGTGCGGCCACCGAGTCGATCACGATGACGTCAACACCGCTGGAACGCACCAGCATGTCGCAGATTTCCAGTGCCTGCTCGCCGGTGTCCGGCTGGGAAATCAGCAGGTCTTCCACGTTGACACCCAGTTTCTGGGCGTAGATCGGGTCCAGTGCATTTTCTGCGTCGATGTAGGCGCAGGTGCCACCCAGTTTCTGGGCTTCGGCCACGGCCTGCAGACACAGGGTGGTTTTACCGGAAGATTCCGGGCCGTAGATTTCCACGACACGGCCGCGCGGCAGACCGCCAACACCCAGTGCCAGGTCCAGGCCCAGCGAACCGGTGGATACCACTTGCAGGTTTTCGTTGATCTGGTTGTCGCTCATCCGCATGATCGAACCCTTGCCGAACTGCTTTTCGATCTGGGCAAGGGCTGCCGCCAATGCGCGGCTCTTGTCTTCTGACGCCATGCTGTCTCCAATTGCGTGTAGTGGAATCGATAGATGGGGGATTATCGCACAAAGGCAAGAGCCGACAAATGCGAAAGACGGCTTGAAATGACACCAATACACGCAACATGGTATTGATGGAGAGGCTGGCCGGAATCGCCCGGTCAGGTAAAATGAGAGCATGATGAACGAGCGCGCACAACGTCTGCTGAAAACGCTGATCGAACGCTATATTGCCGATGGTCAGCCAGTGGGATCGAAAACCCTGTCCATGCTGTCCGGCATGGAACTGTCATCTGCATCCATCCGCAACATCCTGGCCGACCTGGAAGGCATGGGGCTGATTGCCTCGCCGCATACCTCGGCCGGACGCGTGCCGACGGCCAAGGGCTATCGCCTGTTTGTCGATCACCTGCTCACCATCCAGCCGCTGGAAGAGCTGGCCATGCGCGAGCTGGAAAACAGCCTGCAGCCGGACAGCCCGCAGCGCATTGCGCAGGCGGCATCCACCTTGCTGTCCGATCTCACCCACTTTGCCGGGGTGGTGGTGACGCCGCAGCGCTCTGATGTCGCTTTTCGCCAGATCGAATTCCTGCGCCTGTCCGAGCGGCGCATCCTGATGATTCTGGTAACACTGGATGGTGATGTGCAAAACCACTTGCTCACCACCGAACGCGATTACAGCCCGAGCGAACTGGTGGAGGCCGGCAATTTCATCAACCAGCATTATGCCGGCCAGGGCCTGAGCGCCATTGCCAGCCGCGTGGCGGTGGAACTGCGCGAACTGCAGGGTAACATCACCGAACTGATGTCGGCCGCGGTGCGCTTTGGCCAGAGTTCACTGGGCAGCCCCAGCGACGCGGTGGTGATTGCCGGCGGCATGAATCTGCTGAATGTGCGCGACTTGTCCGAAGACTTGTCACGACTGCGCGAACTGTTTGCCACTTTCGAGCGCAAGACCGAACTGCTGAAACTGCTGAACCAGGGGCAGGATGCCCAGGGCGTCAATATTTTCATCGGCGAGGAATCCGGCGTGATGACGCTGGACGAATGCTCGGTGGTGACCGCGCCCTACAGCATCAACGGCATGGTAGTGGGCACGCTGGGCGTGGTCGGCCCCACCCGCATGGCCTACGAACGGGTCATTCCCATTGTCGACATTACTGCGCGGCTGGTTTCCAGCGCGCTCTCTTATTAAGCCGCACTGGCGGCAGTACACGGAATTACCGATGAAACGATTCTTGATGGCCGCCGCCCTTGCCGGTGGCGTGGTGTCTTCTGTGGCGCAAGCCGATGCCGCCTTGCTGGGCCGGGCAGACGTACAGCGTTATATCGACGAGCAGGTGGCCAGCGGCAGCTTCAACCGGCCCGAGCTGGAGGCGGTGTTTGCCAATGTGGAACTCAAGCCCAACATCATTGCCATTCTGGACAAGCCGGCGACATCCCGGCCCTGGTATCAGTTTCGCGGCAGCTTTTACAACGAGCGTCTGCTGAAAAGCGGCGTGGCCTTCTGGCAGCAGCATGCCGCCACCTTGCAGCGTGCCGAGCAGGTGTATGGCGTGCCGCCGGAAATGGTAGTGGCCATTCTGGGCATTGAAACCAATTACGGCCGCAACACCGGCAGCTTCCGCCTGGCTGATGCGCTGACCACCATTGCCTTCAACTACCCGCGCCGTGCCGAGTACTTCCGTGGCGAGCTGACCGAATTCCTCAAGCTGTCCAAGGAAGAGGGCATCGACCCGTTGACGCTGAAAGGCTCTTATGCCGGGGCGATGGGCCTGCCGCAGTTCATGCCGTCCAGCTTCCGCAAGTGGGCGGTGGATTTTGACGGCAGCGGCCACCGCGATATCTGGAATAACGTCGACGATGCCATCGGCAGCGTGGCGCATTACTTCCAGCTGCAAGGCTGGCGCCATGGCGACGACATCGTCATCCCGGCAGCAGTACAACCGGGCGTGGATCTGAGCAGCCTGGTGGCCGACAAATTCAACCTGCACCTGACAGTGGGCGAACTCAAGGCGCGCGGTGTGCTGCCACAAGCCCAGGTGGCCGACAATGTGCAGGCGGTGCTGGTGCCGCTGGAAACTGCGCCGGGGGTGACTGAATACTGGCTGGGGCTGAACAATTTCTATGTGATTACCCGCTACAACAAGAGCACCCTGTATGCCAAGGTGGCGCAAGAGCTGGCAGCCGAGCTGCGCCTGCGCTACCTGAATGCCCAGGCCCAGTCAGCAGCACAGCCCGCTGCCGACAGCGCGAATCCGGCCCAGTAAGGCCAGCCAGACCGGCAGGCGGCAACTGACAAAAGAAGTCGCCTTGCCGGCCGATTGCCATTAAAATCCGCCCCCATGAGCTATCAAGTCCTTGCCCGCAAGTGGCGCCCCAAACGCTTTGCCGACCTTGTCGGCCAGGAGCACGTGGTGCGCGCCCTCTCCAATGCCCTGAAAGAAGAGCGGCTGCATCACGCCTATCTGCTGACCGGCACCCGCGGGGTGGGCAAGACCACCATCGCACGCATTCTGGCCAAGAGCCTGAACTGCGAAACCGGCACCACGGCCGAGCCTTGCGGTGAATGTTCTGCCTGTCGCCAGATCGACGCAGGCCGCTTTGTCGACCTGCTGGAAATCGACGCCGCCTCCAATACCGGCATCGACAATATCCGCGAAGTACTGGAAAACGCGCAGTACGCGCCCACCTCCGGCCGCTTCAAGGTGTACATCATCGACGAAGTGCACATGCTGTCCAAGAGTGCCTTCAACGCCATGCTCAAGACGCTGGAAGAACCGCCGTCCCACGTCAAGTTCATCCTGGCCACTACCGATCCTCAAAAAGTGCCGGTCACGGTGCTGTCGCGCTGCCTGCAGTTTTCGCTGCGCAACATGACGCCACAGCAGGTGGCAGGCCATCTGGCCCATGTGCTGCAAGTGGAAAACGTGCCGCATGAAAGCGCCGCCCTGGCCCTGCTGGGCCGTGCCGCAGCAGGTTCCATGCGCGATGCGCTGTCGCTGCTGGATCAGGCCATTGCCTATGGCATGGGCGAAGTGAAGGAAGACGGCGTGCGCGCCATGCTGGGCGCGGTGGACCGCCGCTACCTGTTCGTGTTGCTGGATGCGCTGGCCGCCGGTGATGGCCCGCGCCTGATGGCCGAAGCCGAACAGCTGGCGCAGCGTGGCATCGGTTTTGACAGTGTGCTGGCCGAAATGGCCGTGCTGTTGCAGCAACTGGCCATGGCACAGACCGTGCCCACGGCCATTGCCGACGACGAACCCGAACGCGAAGCATTGTTTGCACTGGCCAGCCTGATTGCCCCGCAAGACGTGCAGCTGTACTACCAGATTGCCATTCATGGCCGCAAGGATCTGGCGCTGGCACCGGACGAACATGCCGGTTTCAACATGAGCCTGCTGCGCATGCTGGCCTTCCATCCGGTCAACGCCCAGCCTGAGAGTGTAGCCGCGCCGCGCAGCAATGCCGCGCCGCGCAGCAATGCCTCGGCCTGCTGCACATCGTCCGGCACAAGCCCCGACCAGTGCACCGGCGGCGGTAAC
>NZ_LNQV01000026.1 GCF_001515305.1 Aquitalea pelogenes | reverse complement strand
CCGCGCCGCAGCGCTTTCCCATACCGGAGCATCGGAGGATGGCAGTTCCTTGGCCTGCCGCCCTCACCACCAGCCAGCCACGCCATGCACCAGCTGGCGCCGGAGTACAAAATTACCGAACGGCAGATGTGTAGTATTGAAAGAAAATTTTAACTAGTGAAAAAATGCTAATGCCAACTTGAAATTGCCTCGACCAATAAATCCATCACAATCTTTCTTGTGAAATATAATTCCAGACCAAGTAGAGTATTTTAATCGGCGACAGCGAGTTAACTTAATAAATTGTCATGCATGTTCGAACAGAGCTTTTGGCATAGAATTTTTTTCATCCTCGGAGAATTCCAGCAACCTCGTCCTGTAGGACAGATCAGAAAAAGGTCCTTCCATAATTAGGAATTTTCCTTTCTCTGCGAAAAACATCGGATTAACATCTCGCCTGACAATATCAGCAAACCAATTCGCCGCTTTTGTTGCCTGGTATATTAATGAATAGCACTCATCCATCCACTCCGTATACAACCTCAAGTCCCTATCGTAATTCGGATTGTAACTCATTGCTTTGTAAAATTTGAACGGATAGTAGCAATCCCCATGCAGGTCAGCATGCTCAAGATATTTTTGCGCTGCCTGGTTGAGCAGAATAGAAAGAGTGATTGCCGAATTTTTTAGCTCTTCAAAATCACTTGGCCAAATGGCTGAAATAATTTTTTGACGAAAATCGAAATGCATATTAGGTCGCTTTTTCTCCCACCTTGGGTCGGGGGACAAGGCGAAGCTAGTCCAGTTTTGCCAATTTTCTAGATCGCATAATTCCACAGCAGAGTCCACTATGGATGCAATAATTGCCTGTTTTGCTATTTTGACGTGATCAACGGTTTCACTAAGTGTTTCAGTCACCCAAAGCTCGTGTTCTGACTTAACTTGATGAAGGCGCTCCACTGGCCAGTCAGGCTCATTGCTATCAATTTCAGTGTGATGTGTAGGGCAGAGCAGGATTAAATTATGATAGCTATCTCTCTGTTCTGCAGTTAGCGGGCTTGTTGACCTAGCCGATCCGGACTTATCTCCTACAATATGAGCTTGTTCGCCCAGCGTAAAACTAGAGGTTACTGATAAAGCATCCTGTGTAAGTACTACCCTGCAGATTGCACAACGATTTCCGGAGCGTCCCCAGAGAAGTTTTATATCTTTCTGTTTGATGGTCATATTCTGGCCTGTAGTGCATGTCATCAAATATACACCCGTACAGGTGTACGTTAAATCAATCAATGTGTAGAGCAGATGTGAGTATTTTTTCCGTTAATTTCAACAATCTGGGTTTACTCAATCCGTGAAGTACATAACCAAATGAAACTACCAAAGGACACGACCACCAACAACTGACTGTCCATCCACATAGTCAATTCATAGCCATCCCATCAGCTACAGATGGGATGGCTTTAGGTAACTCCATCCACTCACAGATACCCAACAAAAAGACTGCAGACAACGCATATGTCTATGACAACCAGTCTCAGCTAGTTGGAAACTGCGAAATTTCTACTGTTAGCCGATGGCAGTTATCGCTATTACATTATCATGAATAGCCAAATTATCCGAGTCAGCAAGGGTTAGCCCCCGCTGTCGTTGCTCTTCCGCCCAAAGAGAGAGTGCCAACGACATCTTGTTGTCATTTGTCAGCATAGCCTGACAGCCTCACCCCACTGAACCCCTTCACAGCGCCCCACTCGGGGCGCTTTTCTATTCTGGTGGCCATTACCTACTTTGATGGACGCCAGCACCATGGCCAGCCGCCTTCTTTCCGACCTTCACCCCGACTTGCAGCCCTTGGCGCATGCCTTTGTCCGCCAGTGCGCGGATGCTGGGGTGGATGTATTGATTTACTGCACCTGGCGCTCCGGAGCCGAGCAGGATGCTTTATATGCCCAGGGCCGCAGCAAGCCAGGCCCGAAAGTCACCAATGCCCGCGCCGGGCAGTCCGCCCACAACCACACCATCCAGGGCAAGGCCGCGTCCCGTGCTTTTGATGCCGTGCCCATGGTAGGTGGCAAGCCGCAATGGGATGCCCGTCACCCGCACTGGCAAGTGATGGGCCGTATTGGCGAGGGGCTGGGGCTGAACTGGTATGGCAACCCGAAAGCCCGGTTCCGCGAGTTTCCGCATTTTGAACTGGCCAGGGGGTGGCAGTAATGGGCTGGCTGGACCTGATCCGCAACCCGGCCAGCGGGCGGCTGTCCACCAGCGACAGCACGCTGGTGGGGGCGTTTGTGGTCAGCTCGCTGGTGCTGCTGTGGATTACCGTGCAGGGCAAGCTGGATGAGTGGCTGTATGTCGGTTATCTGGCGGCCTGGGTGGCGCAGAACCAGGCATCAAAGCGAGCGGCGATTGCCCGCGATGCCTTGCAGCAGGAGGAAGGCCGATGACGCTGCCCTTTGCCAACCACCGCTGGGTGTGGCTGCTGGGTGCGGTCACCCTGGCTGCCGGGCTGTTTACCGCCGGATACCGCTGGGCCGAGCGTAGCAATCTGGCCGATATCGCCCGACAGCAAGCCAACTATGCCCAACAACAGCGCCAGCAGGCGGAAGCCCAGGCCGAGGCGCTGGTCAGCGCGCTGCGTGACAAACAGCAGCTTGAAGAACAGGCCTACCGGGTGGGCGTGGCGCTGTTGCAAGCCCGCGCCGACCTGGCCCGCCAGCAGGCACAACTCAGCCGGAGGATTGCCCATGTCGTACAGCAGGATGGCGAGCGCTTTACTGGCCTTGGCCCTGACAGCCTGCGCCTCTATCGCGCCGCGCTCGGTTACGCCAGTGACGATGCACATCTGCCCGCAGCCGACCCCGGAGCTGCGGTTCAAGCCGATCAAACCACCACCGCCGCAGGCGGATTACCACCCTTAGCCCTGCTGTACCACGCGGCCGACTATGGCCAGTGGTGCCAGCAGCTGGAACAGCAACTGGATGCCTGGCAGGCGCTGTTTCCGCCAACCCAAGGAGAAGCCCATGCCGGACCATGAAGAACTGCAACGTGCGCTGGGCCGCATGGAAGGCAAGATGGACCTGATGCTGGCGCGGCAGAACATCCACAACGAGCGCATCGACCGCATGGACGGCCGCCTGCGCGACGTGGAAATCCGCGCCTCCAAGAACGGCGCGGTCAGCGGAGCCATTGCCGCCATCGGCACCGCCATTGCGGCGGAAATGATCAAGCGTGGAATCCTGTAGTGGCACACGGGCAGGACACCCGCGACAAGCTGCGCCGCCTGTATGTGCTGGAGCGCATCAGCCTGGAAATCGCCGCCCTGCAATGCGGCATTTCCCAGTCCACCGCCAGCCGCTGGAAGCGTGAGGCGCTGGACAAAGGCGATGACTGGGACAAGCTGCGCGCCGCCCACCTGCTGGCCGGCGACGGCATCGAAGCCGTGGCCCGCGCCGCGCTGGCCGGCTTCATGACCCAGTACCAGGCCACCATGGACGCGCTGAATGCCAACCCGGACATCCCGCCGGAAAAGAAGGTGCAGATTCTGGCCAGCCTGGCTGACAGCTTCAATAAGACGGTGGCCGCCAGCAAGCGCGTGCTGCCGGAAACCAGCCAGCTGGCCACCGCGATGGAGGTGGTGCAGAAGCTGGCTGGGTTTATCCGGGAGCGTTACCCCAAACACGCCCAGGCCTTTGTCGAGGTGCTGGAGCCGTTTGGGGAGGAGTTGGCTAAGGCTTACGGATAAAAATGGATAAATGTTTATGCTCGAGTCTCAAGAGTCTCGGTTCCACATACTGCACATTTGTAAGTCCTCCTATTCATTGTTCGAATCGGACTTTGAAGAATAACAAGATTTCTATTAAGGAAGCACGTTGGACAGTAGTAAGGAGGAGGGCTATGGAGATCAGGTTCCTGTCCATTTTCGATGTAAACATGGCATCCATCATGGATGGAAACAAGCTGATATCGGGATTTAGTCTCTTCCCACGACTCAACACTCGCAAGTTTAGATTCCAACTCTTTTATTTGGCGTTGTAAATCTTCACGTTCGTTCCTGGCGTTAAACAGCTTGTCCTGCACATCCAGAATCACGGCATTCAGCTCAAGCGCTTTTCCACTGACTGCAGCAGCTTCCTTGATTTCAATAAGTGCCTTAGTGATGTCCTTGGCTGCAGTCAAACCTGAATACGCACCTGTTATCCAGTCGATCATTGATAAGCTCCTATGCAAATGAAATATAAGTTTACCAAAAAATCCTTCCTGCAGGACCTCGCCCAGCTGGCCGCTGCCTACCGCAGCCAGCTGGAGGCCGAATGCGAAGGCTTCGACCCGGACCCGGCCGCCAGTCAGGCGCGCCGGCTGCAGGCCATGGCCAGCTTCCGCTTTTTTGCACTTACCTACTTTCCGCACTACACCCGGCGCGAACCAGCACGGCTGCACGACTACCTGTTTACCCGCTTCCAGCAGATCATCGACAACCACTTCGGCGACCACGACGCAGTGGCCGCGCCACGTGGCCATGCCAAGTCCACGCTGATCACCCAGATCGGCACGCTGTGGTGTGTCATCACCGGCCGCAAGCACTACCCCATCCTGGTGATGGACGCGCTGGACCAGGCATTACCGATGCTGGAAGCCATCAAGGCCGAGCTGGAATTCAACCCGCGCCTGCTGTGTGACTTTCCCGAAGCCTGCGGTCAGGGCCGGGTGTGGCAGGTGGGCACCATTCTGACCCGCAATGACGCCAAGATAGAAGTGTTCGGCTCCGGCAAGCGCATCCGCGGTCGGCGGCACGGGCCGTGGCGGCCGGATCTGGTGATCGGCGACGATCTGGAAAACGACGACAATGTGCGCAGCCCGGAGCAGCGCGACAAGCTGCATGCCTGGCTCAACAAAAGCCTGCTGTCGCTGGGCGATGCCGACGACAGCCTGGACGTGTTCATCATCGGCACCATCCTGCATTACGACTCGGTGCTGGCGCGGCTGCTGGCCAACCCGCTGTGGCACGGGGCCAAGTTTCGCGCCGTGGAGCAATGGCCGGAACGCATGGACCTGTGGGACCACTGGACCGAGCTGCTGCTGGCGCAGGGGGTGGATACCGCCCTCGCCTACTACCAGGCACACCAGCCGGAGATGGACGCCGGGGTGCAGATCTGCTGGCCGGGCGGCACCAGCTTTTACCGGCTGATGGTAAAGCGCGCCCGCGATGGCAAGGCGGCATTCGACAGCGAACAGCAAAACGACCCGCTGTCCGGCGACGATGCCCCGTTTGCCCAGTGCATCCACTTCTGGGTCAACCGCCTGGCCGAGTGGCTGTTTTACGGGGCCTGCGACCCCTCGCTGGGCCGGGCCGGTGCCAGCCGCGACCCGTCCGCCATCCTGGTGGGCGGCTACAACCGCCACAACGGCGTGCTGGACGTGGTGGAAGCCAGCATCCGCAAGCGCCTGCCGGACCGCATCATTGAAGACGTCATCGCCTTGCAGCAGCAATACCACTGCCTGCTGTGGCTGGTGGAGTCCGTCCAGTTCCAGGAATTCATGCGTACCGAGCTGGTGAAACGTGCCGCTGCACGTGGCATCCCGGTGCCGGCGCGTGGTGTCACGCCGATTGCCGACAAGCTGCTGCGCATCGAAACCCTGCAACCGCATATGGCCAATGGCCTGATCCGCCTGCATCCCTCGCAACACACACTGATCGAGCAGCTGCGCCACTTTCCCAAGGCCGACCACGACGACGGCCCGGACGCGCTGCAGATGCTATGGGCCGCCGCCACCAGCAGCAGCAACGCCATCGCCTATACCCCGGTTCACCGCGAACAGGCCGCTGCCTTTGGCGGCGGTGCCTGGTAGGAGTCGCCATGCCCCGTCTGCTGGATCAATACGGCCAGCCCCTCCAGCGCGAAGTGCTGGCCGAACCACAAACCGCCCGCATTGGCTGGGTAACACGGGAGTTTGCCGAGCATCCCTCACGCGGCCTTACCCCGGCGCGGCTGCACCGCGTGCTGGAAGACGCCGAACAGGGCGTGCTCAGCGCCCAGGCCGACCTCTTCACCGATATGGAAGAAAAGGACGGCCACATCTTTGCCGAGATGAGCAAGCGCAAGCGCGTGCTGCTGACGCTGGACTGGTCCATCGTGCCCCCGCCACAGGCCAGCGCCGCCGAAAAATCCCTGGCTGGCCGCCTGCAGGAATGGCTGGACAATATGCCCGACCTGGACGACGTGCTGCTGGATTGCCTGGACGGCATCGGCCATGGCTTTGCCGCGCTGGAAATCCACTGGCAGCAGCTGGGGCGGGAGTGGCTGCCGGAGAAGCTCAGTCATCGGCCACAGCGCTGGTTCCAGACCCTGCCAGAAAACGGCAACGCACTGCGCCTGCGCGATGGCAGCACCGAAGGCGCAGTGTTATGGCCGTTTGGCTGGGTACTGCACCAGCACCGCGCCAAGTCCGGCTACCTTACCCGCGCCGGGCTGCACCGTGTTTTGTGCTGGCCTTATCTGTTCAAGAACTACGCGGTGCGGGACCTGGCCGAGTTTCTGGAAATCTACGGCCTGCCGCTGCGGGTGGGCAAATACCCCAGCGGGGCCACCGATGCTGAAAAAACCACCCTGCTGCAGGCGGTGGCGGGCATTGGCCACAACGCTGCCGGCATCATCCCGGAAGGCATGCTGATCGAGTTCCAGGAAGCAGCCAAGGGCAGTCACGACCCTTTTCAGGCGATGATGGACTGGTGCGAACGCACCCAGAGCAAGGCCATCCTGGGCGGCACCCTCACCAGCCAGGCCGACGGCAAAACCAGCACCAACGCACTGGGGCAGATCCACAATGAAGTGCGCCACGACCTGACGGTCAGCGATGCCCGCCAGCTGGAAGGCACGCTCAGCCGCGATCTGCTCTACCCGCTGGCGGTGCTCAACAGTGGCCAGATCGACCCGCGCCGCCTGCCGCGCCTGGTGTTCGACACCCGCGCCGTGGAGGACATGGCCAGCTATGCCGACAGCCTGCCCAGGCTGGTGGGGCTGGGCCTGAAAGTGCCGGTCAGCTGGGTGCGTGACAAGCTGGCCATCCCGGCCCCGGCCGAGGGCGAGGAAGTGCTGAGCGCGCCACGGCCGGAGCTGGCCTTGCCACCGGCACTGCGGCCAGCAACCAAACCCGACAAGGCCGCGCTGCACTACCGCGCCGTGCTGCGTAATAGCGACGGCGAACTGGTCTACCCGGACCAGCAAGCCATCGACGACATCAGCCTGCCGCAGCTGGACAGTGCCGTGCAGCAGCTGCTGGCCCCACTGATTTCCCGCATTCAGTCCGGCGAAAATCCGGATAAGGTGATGGCCAGCCTGGCCATGGCCTGGCCGGAACTGGAAGACAGCCAGCTGCAACAGTTGCTGGCCCAGGCCATCTTTGTGGCTGATCTGTGGGGCCGCTTGCATGGCGACAGCTGACTTAAGCTTTGCCATCAGCCTGCCGCCAGAGCAGGCCATCCGCTACTTTGAAGCCAAGGGCTACACCATCGGCTTTAACTGGCAGGAGGTGTGGGGCGAAGCCCACGCCCGCGCCTTTACCGTGGCGGGCGTCACCAAACTCGACATCCTGGCTGACATCAAGCAGGCACTTGCCGAAGTATTAAAAAATGGCCAAACCCTGGCCGACTTCCAGAACCGCCTGCAACCACTACTGGAGGCCAAGGGCTGGTGGGGCAAGGGCCGCATCGTGGACCCGGACAGCGGCGAAATCATCGGCAAGCGGCTGAACCCGCGCCGGCTGGACACCATCTTCCGCACCAATCTGCAGTCGGCCTATATGGCCGGGCGCTACCGGGCGCAGCTGGACAATGCCGAGGCGCGGCCGTGGTGGGAATATGTGGCGGTGATGGACAACCGCACCCGCCCCATGCACCGTCAGCTGCATGGCCGTGTGTTCCGCTTTGACGACCCGTTCTGGCGCAGCTTTTACCCGCCCAATGGCTGGCGCTGCCGCTGCCGGGTACGCACCCGCAGCAGTGCAGACCTCACCCGCCTGGGCCTGCAGGCCGATGACAGCAACGGCCAACTGGCAACCGTGGACCAGCCCATCGACCGCCAGGGCAACACCCGCCCGGCCCCGGCATGGACCAACCCGCTCACCGGCCAGCGCTTCATGGCCGATGCCGGTTTTGGCTTGGAACCCCGGCCGCCGCCGCCTGGCAACCGGAGCTGGACAATTACCCGGCTGACATCGCCCGCCACTACGTGCAAGGCAGCCTCAGCGGGCCGGACTTCGCCCGCAGCTATACCCGGCTGGAACAGGCGGTCAGTCAGTCATTAAAGGATGGCAAAGACAGCAGCGTACTGCGCCAGGCACTGGGCAGCGGCCAGCGCTGGCCGGTGGGCGTGCTGCACCCGTCCGACATGGCCAGACTGAGCACACACAGCCAGACGGTTTGGCTGTCTGACGACACGTTGATCAAACAACTGGCTCACCGCCAGGGACAGGCAGTGGCACTGGAAGACTACTGGCGGGTGCAACAGGTGCTGGAGCAGCCGGAATTGATCCTGGCCGAACGCGATCTGCATTTGAAGTTTGTTCGACAGCATGGCCGCTGGTGGGCGGCGGTGGTCAAGGTGACGCGGGACGGCAAGGAAAACTGGTTGCAGAGTTTCTATCCAACCAGTGACAAGGAAGTCAGCCGCATCAGAAAGAGCAGCCGTTTGATATGGGAGAAATAAGCCCGGGAGAGGCTCCCGGCACTCTCACGCGATCCGTCTTGCAACGTCCTACGGCAGGGAGATTCACCGTGTTTCCGGGCTAGTCACCAGTATAGCGCAGCACTGCACTACAAAGTGACAAGCCGCCCCAAAGGACGGCTTGTGAAATTGGTGGTACCGGGAGAACCTGAAAAAGCGCTCGACAGACAGACAGCGACGGACCAGCCCTCGCCTCATACAACATCCCGGGTAAAACCCTGCTACCGATACCTTGTTTAAAATTAGACCATGATTTCTCTTAATGTAAAGATAAATTCTGTAGAACAGACACTGCGCCGCCTGCAACAGGCCACCAGCCACACCGCCCCGCTGATGCGCAATATCGCCGGCATCATGGCCGATGCGGTGGAGCAGAACTTTGCCGAAGAAGGCCGCCCGGCCTGGCTGGGGCTGAAACCTTCATCCTGGTTGTCCCGCGCCGGGGCACTGACCAAACGCGGCCAGGTATCCGCCGCCCGCTTCGAGCGCAAGGTACGCGGTGGCAAGATGCTGCAAGACAGCGGCCGCCTGGCCAGCAGCATCACCCCGGCTAGCGATGCCAACAGCGCCCAGGTCGGTACCAATGTGAAATACGCCGCCATCCACCAGTTCGGCGGCCAGACCAGCGCCCACACCATCCGCCCCCGCAACAAGAAAGCCCTGGCCTGGGCCACCGGCCGCCACCCGGTGAAGCAGGTGAACCACCCCGGCAGCAAGATCCCGGCACGGCCCTTCCTGCAACTGACGGCGTGGGATGAGGGAGAGATAGAACGGGCGGTGGAGGACTATCTGCGCGGGGTGGTCGGGCAGTAATAGCAACAAGGCGCAGAAACGGCCTCTGGCGCGTTGCAAGCTGCCCGGATGGGGCAGTGCCGCAGCGCAGGGGCGATCGTTGAAATTAAACGGGGTTTAAACGGGCAACAAGACAACTACTATTGGAAAGCGCAAGCAGTTACACTCTGGGCAGGAGCCTGTTTACCATGAATAAGATTTTTACCATTGGCTACGAAGGGGCAGATGTTGCCGACTTCATTGCCACCCTCAAGTCCGCCAATGTCGATGTATTGCTGGACATCCGAGAAATGCCCCTCTCGCGCAAGACCGGGTTTTCCAAGACTGCCCTTAATCTGCTGGTTACTTGCGCTGGTATCGAGTACCAGCATATCAGAAGCTTGGGAGCACCCAAGCCAGTACGCAACAATCTGAAGGCCACTGGCGACTGGGGCCAGTACTTTAGGGAGTTTGATGCCTATCTGGATACGCAGTATGATTTTCTCATTGATTTGTCATCTAAAATCGATGGGAATGTCGCACTGATGTGTTACGAGCGTGACCCCAAGCAATGCCACCGCTCATCTGTGGCTAGGGAGTTGGGCAATATCACAGGTGCCAGACCCGTTCACTTGGGCGTTCAACACCATGTCAGAACCGGAAACCCGCAGGATCTGTGTTTTAGTCAAGGCACATCCCCAGCCTAGTCAATTAATGCGTGAAACAGTTTGCTGTGCTGGTATCTGTATTGATACCGGCCAGTTTCTGCGGCTGTATCCGATACCTTATCGCCAGTTGAGCAAGGAGCAACGCTTCAACCGCTACGACATTATCGAAGTGTCCTGTGCCAGAAATACCAGCGATCACCGACCTGAAAGTTACAAGGTCAACCCTGACAGCATCAAAATACTGACAGCAGCCAAAGCAAGCGAACAGGAAAGCAAGCATCGGTTATGGTTACCTCACGTATCAGCCTCACTGGAGGCCCTTCGGGCCGAAAACCAGATCACCAAACGTAGCCTGGGCATCATCAAACCAGACGAAGGTTCGATCAGGTTCATCATGAACAAATTATCAGATGAACAGATGGCAGAACGTGAAGCCATTCAGTCGGTATATCAACAGTCATTGTTGTTTAACGACAATGCAACATCCCCGCTACCAAGTCCGCAGTACAGCTTTAAATACCGTTACACCTCCGCAGGTAAATCTTCCGAGATGACACTGCACGATTGGGAAGTTCAGGCGGCCTACTGGAATTTTACGCGCCAGTATGGCCATTCCGAAGGGTTGGACAAACTACGGTACAAATATCAAACCGAGCTACCAGAAAGGAATCTGCATATCATTCTGGGCACCATGAAGGCACATCCACATCAATTTATTGCTATCGGTTTGCTTCGCCCGAAAAACCTAGAGGCCATTCAGAGCCAACCCACTTTGTTTTAAGAACGGCTAACAAAATAGCGTAGCGGCCCTGGCACAAGGCAGCGCTAGGCAGCAGCAGGTTTTTTGTTAGCTACGCTAAGCACTGAACCCCTTCACACAGTCCCACCCCCAGCATGCCCCGCACACTGCGGGGCATGGCACTTATTGAACACCACATCGCCGCACTGACGGTTGACATCACCCCCGGACAGACAGCCCTCAAGCTGCTGCCGGCGGGGACCTTTCGTGCTCGTGATGGCCGCCCCACCGAATGCCCTTACTGGCGGATGGATGCCGCCCTGGCCGCTGCGCTGGTAATTGCGGCAGCCCAGCGCCAGACGCGCTATGTCATCGACTACGAACACCAGACCCTGAACAGTCCGGTCAATGGCCAGCCTGCGCCGGCTGCCGGCTGGTTCGGCACGCTGGAGTGGCGTGACGATGGCTTGTACGCCACCGATGTGCAATGGACGGCCCGCGCCGCCGCCATGATAGACGCGCTGGAATACCGCTATCTGTCGCCGGTGTTCGCTTACGACAAGGCGGGCAATGTCATTGCCCTGCTGCATGTCGCCCTCACCAACAACCCCGCGCTGGACGAATTGCCGGAGCTGCAACTGGCGGCCCTGTCTCGTCTGGCCGGGGCGCTTTTCCCCACTCCCGCTACGGAGACCACCCCCATGGATATAGAGGAATTGCTGGCGCAACTGCGCTGGCTGCTGGGCCTGCCCGCCGAGGCCGACCAAGCTGCGGCACAGGCCGCTTTAACGGCACTGATAGGCCAATTGTCGGATGGCAAAGGCATGGCTGCCGCCAGCGTGGACCTGCGCCAGTTGCTGGCCAGCCAGCAGACGCAGATTGCCGCGCTGACGGCTAACCAGGCCGACCCGGCGCGCTTTGTGCCGGTCGACACCATGCGCGCCCTGCAACAACAGGTCGCCAGCCTCAGCGCCCAGCTGCAAAGCGGCTCGCAGGAGCAGTTGATTAGCGCGGCACTGGCCGATGGCCGGCTGCTGCCGGCGCAGGAAGCCTGGGCGCGGGAGCTGGCCGGCAGCAATCTGGCCGCGCTGACCAGTTATCTGGCTACTGCACCGCGCATTGCCGCGCTGTCCGGCACCCAGACCGGTGGAAAACCACCGGCAGGCGATGCCCCCACCACGCCGGATGCCGACACCCTGGCCATTTGCCAGCAGTTCGGCCTCGACCCGGCAGCACTCAAGGACTAAGCCATGGCCCAGACCAACAAGGACCGCAACACGCCAATGATGGACGGCCAGTTGCTACGCCTCCCCATGGCAGCGGGTGTCACCATCCCTGCAGGCAGCCTCGTCACGGTTTCCAATAACGACGGCATGGCTTACAGCTTTCCCAACCCCAGCATGGTGGCCGTGGGCCGGGCAGAGGAAAACAAGCAAAACAGTGGCGCGGCGGGTAGCGAATTTGTGCTGGTGCGCCGTGGCAAGGCTTTCAGGTGGGACAACAGCCCCAACGATCCCGTCCCGGCCACCAACCTGTACCGCCCCTGCTATGTGCAGGACAACCAGACGGTGCGTCGCACTGATATGGGGGGCCAGATGCCCCAGGCCGGCACCGTCATCCAGATCGACCCGGACGGCGTCTGGGTACTGATGTAAGGAGCGCTTCATGCTGATCAATGCCCACAACCTCAAGACCATCTTCCTCAACCTGAAGACCATCTTCAACAAAGCATTCGAGGCCGCGCCCAGCCAGTGGCAGGAAGTGGCCATGCTGGTGCCGTCCAGTGCCCGGCAGAACGACTATGCCTGGCTCAGCCGCTTCCCGCGCATGAAAAAGTGGATTGGAGACAAGGCGGTCAAGGCGCTGGAAGCCTCGAAATACACCATTGTCAACGACGACTGGGAAGCCACCGTCGAGGTGGACCGCAACGACATCGAAGACGACCAGCTCGGCATCTACAAGCCGCAGGCCGAGATGGCGGGTTTCTCTGCCAAGCAGCTGCCGGATGAAATCGTGTTCGAGCTGGTCAACCTGGGATTCAGCAGCCGCTGCTACGACGGCCAGTATTTCTTTGACAAGGACCACCCGGTGAATGGCAAGTCGGTGTCCAACCGGGGTACGGCCAAACTGTCCGCTGCCAGCGTGGCGGCGGCACGCGCCAGCTACGGTGCCGCCCGCACCGCCATGCGCAAATTCCGTGACGACGAAGGCCGCCCCCTCAACATCACTCCCAATGTGCTGCTGGTGGGGCCCGCGCTGGAAGACGAAGCCAACGCACTGATGACGGTGGACCGGCTGGAGGATGGCAAGGCCAACCCCTACAAGGGCACCGCAAAAGTCGTTGTCGCTCCGTGGCTGAACTCGGATACCGCCTGGTATCTGCTGGATACCAGCAAGCCGGTGAAGCCCTTTGTCTACCAGGAGCGCAAGCGGCCGGAATTCGTGCAGCAGACCGACCCGCAGGCCGACGACGTGTTCATGCGCAAGCGTTACAAGTTCGGGGCCGAAGCACGCGCGGCCGGCGGCTATGGTTTCTGGCAGCTTGCTTATGGTTCTGACGGCACTGCTGGGTAAGGAGGAGCACAACATGATCCGCATTACTGCACGGGACGACGGCTTCCGCCGTGCTGGCATGGCACACAGCGCCACGCCCACCGAACACCCGGACGAGACCTTCACCCCGGAACAACTGCAGGAGCTTCAAGCCGAGCCGCTGCTGGTTGTGGAAGTGCTTCCCGACCCCGCAACCACGGCCAAGGCCAACAGCAAAGCCAAGGGGGCCAGCTGATGTACGCCACGCAGGATGACATGACGGCTCGATTTAGCTTCGCCGCAGGGCGGCTCGCAGAAACTCGCCTGACAGGAGGTGTGCATGGCTTACGCCACGCAGGTTGAAATGACGGCTCGTTTTGGCATGCGCGAGGTCATCGCCCTGACCGACCGCAGCCTGCACGGCGATATCGATGCGGCCGTGCTGCAAGCGGCGCTGGTGGATGCCTCGGCGGAAATCGACGGCTATCTGGCTGCCCGCTATGCGCTGCCGCTGGCCGGGCCGCCGCGCATCATCAGCGGCTATTGCTGTGACATTGCCCGCTACCGCCTGTGTGGCAGCGAAACCCTGCAAACCGAGCTGATCCGCGAACGCTACCAGGACGCCATCCGCTTTCTCACCCTGGCCGCCGCTGGCAAGGTGACGCTGGGCGGCATGCCAAACGGCGGCGTGGCGGCTACCGACAACACCGTGCAGTTTCAGCCGGGCAGCCGCGTGTTTGCCCGTGATGCCGGAGGCTACTGATGATTGCCCTGATCGAAAACGCCATCATCCACCGCCTGCAGCTGGGCCTGGGTCAGCTGGTACGCGAGGTGGGCAGCTATAGCGGCGAGCTGGACGACGAGCTGCCCGAAGCCATCCGCCGCTTTCCGGCGGTGTGGGTGACCTTTGGCGGCATTGTCGACAGCAAGCCGCGCAGTACCAGCCGCCAGCAATACCGGGTGCAGGGCCAGTACGTGGTGATGGTGGGTGAACGTTCGGTACGCAGTCACCTGGCTGGTCGTCAGGGCGGCCCCGGCCCCGGCGAAGTCGGCAGCTATGCCCTTGTACGGGCGGTGCGCCGCCTGCTGACCGAGCAGGACCTGGGCCTGGCCATCAGCCCGTTAACGCCAGGCAAGGTGCGCACCCTGTTTAACACCCGTCTGGCGACCAGGCATTCAGCGTGTTCGCCTGTGAATTTGCCTGCAGCTGGCTGGAGCAAGCCTTGCCGCCTGGCCATTGGCCGACACCTCCGGCCGCAGATGAAGACGGTGCCATCGACGCCCGCGACCCCGATGCCGTGTTCAGCCTGGCCCATGGCCAGACCGGCGCAGCCGACCCGCCCTTGCTGGGTATCGGCCTCAACTACCACCTGTCTCCGGACGACGGCCAGGCCGACGCCCAGGACATGCTCAGGAGTACCTCATGAACGTGATTGCCGCCCCCGGCCTGCAAGTGCCGATGGAAGACCAGCCGCGCCGCTACATCAGCGACAGCGAATCTGTAACGGTGGAGCCGACTGCCTATTACTTGCGCCAGCTGGCCGATGGTGACCTGCTGGAGGCAGACCAGGCTGACAGCCAGGATCTGGCTGCCCTCGACCACCTGCCCGACGACAGCGCAGAGCTGGCCGCAGTCGGTGTCAAAAAAACCGCCAGCAGCAAGAAAGGAACAGCCTGATGGCCAGCCAGCACATCAACTTCGACACCATCCCGGCCAGTACCCGCAAGCCGGGCCATTACTACGAATTCAACACCCGGCTGGCAGTACGCACCCTGCCGGGCAACCCGCAGCGCGTACTGGTGATTGGCCAGCGACTGGCGTCCGGCAGCCAGCCGGCCTTGCAAGCGGTGGACGTGTTCAGCGATGCCCAGGCCGCCCAGCTGTTTGGCCAGGGCAGCCAGGCCCACCTGATGGCACGGGCAGCGATTACGGCCAATCCTTATCTGCAACTCACCGTGGTGGCAGTGGATGACAATCCGGCATCCAACCCGGCCATCGGCAAGTTCGACATGGGCGGCGTCGCAGAAAACGCCGGCGTGTTCAGCATGTGGATAGGCGCACAGCGAATTGACGTGCCGGTGGCCATCGGTGACACCGGCCAGATGGTGGCCAAGGCGCTGCAAAACGCCATTACGCGCCAGGCTGATTTGCCGGTTACCGCCAAAGTCGAAAACAGCTTCCTCATGCTGACCGCCCGCAACAAAGGGGCGGCGGGCAATGACATCAAATTGCGTTATGCCACCAACGCCAAGGGTATCAATCTGGGGGCCGATCGCAGTCTGTATGGTGGCACTCTCGCTCCCGACCTGCGCCCGGCACTGGCTGCGGTCGCCGCGGCTGGCCATCAGATCATTGCCAGCCCGCTGGCGGAAGTCGAAGCCCTGCAACAGCTGCGCCAGCATCTGGAGTTCGTCTCCGGCCCCATGGAGCAGCGCGGAGCCATCGCTACCGCAGGCTGGCCGGGCAGCCTGGCTACCGGCACCGCGCTGATGGCGCAGATCAACAGCGGTCGCATCAGCATGGCCTGGCATCGCGGCTCTTTCGCCCTGCCATGCGAGATTGCCGCCGGTTACGCCGCCGTAGCGGCCAGCGAGGAAGACCCGGCCCGCCCGCTCAACACACTGGAAATCAAGGGGCTGGATGTGCCGCCACTGGCCGACCAGACCATGCGCACCGAGCAGGAAAACGCCCTGTACAACGGGCTGACCCCGCTGGAAGTCGGCCCAGGCGGCCGGGTGCAGATCGTGCGCGCCGTCAGCAGCTATACCCGCAACGCCCAGGGCGTGGAGGATGAAGCGCTGCTGGACCTCACCACCATCCGCACGCTGGACTATGTGCGCCGCGCCTGCCGCCAGCGCACCACCAGCGCTTCCCCGCGACAAGCTGTCCGAACGCACGCCGGACAAGGTGCGCAGCGAAATCCTGGATGTGCTGTACAAGCTGGAGGAGCTGGAAATCCTGGAAGCCGTCGATGCCAACAAGGATGGCGTGCTGGTGGAGCGCGACCTGCAGAACGTGGGCTGGCTGTGCGTGCGCATTCCGGCGGATGTGGTGAATGGCCTGCATGTGATTGCCGGCCGCATCGACCTGCTGCTGTAGCCACCGTAATAACGCCGTCGCGGCATTGCGCTGCCATGGCCTGTTAACACCCGGCAGCGGCTGGAGGCCACCAGACCCGAGAAAGCCGCTGCCACAAACTGGAGCACTCCATGCTGGAAGAATACGCAGGTGCCATCGTGCTGGAAGTCGATGGCCAGGAAGTGGAAGTCATCGACCTTTCCCCTACCACCAAGACCGGCCGCAAGCTGGTGAAAACCATGAACAAGACCGGACGCGCCAAGGGCTTTGCCGAAGGTGTGGCGGAATACGACCTGGCCGCCACCGTCGCCATTCCGCTGACTGGCGACCTGGACTGGGAAGGCATCAAGGGGGCCAAGCTCACCATTTACCCGCTCAGTGCCGGCGGCAAGCGTGAAAGCTGGCTGGACTGCTTTACCACCGAAGTGGGCGAGAAATACAGCGTGGATAACGAAGCGCGGCGCGACATCAAACTGTCCGCACTGCGCAAGGTGAAGGAATAAGCTATGACCCTGCTGGAAAAACTGAAACATGCGGCCAGTCAGCGCCAGCCGGTGCAGCTGGGCGATGCCTGCCTGTGCTTGCGCCTGCTGACCGAGCAGGACTACGCCACCGCGGGGCTGGCCGCCCACCAGACCTTTGCCGATATCACCATGACTGCCACCAGTGCCGAACTGTACGAGCGGCACCTGGCCAACGAACTGCTGGCACTGGCGGTGCTGGATGCCGAGGACGGCCAGCCGGCATTTGCCTCTGCCAGCCAGTTGGCCACCACGCTGACACGGGAACAGAAGGCGTATTTGCTGGAGGAGTATCTGGCCTTTGAGCGGGAGTTCAGCCCGGCCCGCATGACGGACGAGGCATTCCTGGCACTGCTGGACGAGGTAAAAAAAACGCCGCAGACAACGCGTTTGAACGATTCAAGTACCGCCACGCTGAAAAGGCTGGTGCGGTGTTTGGCAAGCCCGCCATCGCCCTGAGCGACGCGGAGTGGCTGTATCTGCTGGCGCTGGCCCAGGTGGTCAGCGCGGAGGATCGCGGCGAGCGGACAGGTACTCGCAGAGTGAAATCGCAACGGCGCAAACCGCCGCCAGCGCCCGCGCCAGCAGCGAAAGTCCGCCAAAAAACAGGATAGCCACCCCGCACAGCAACATCAGCAAGCCGCCGGCCAGTGCCGGCGCGCCCAGTGTCAATAACCATCCCGTCATGGTGCCCCCATGCAAAATCTGGAAGTTTCCCTGCGGCTCAGTTTAAACGGCCAGACCCAGATCGTATCGGGTTTGCGGCGGGCCGAAGCCGCCATGCGGTCCTTTGGGACAGGGGCTGAGCGCGCCCTGTACAACACCGTCAGCCTGGCACGCAAGCTTAACCACGAAATCAACGGTTTCTCCGCCATGTCCAGACTGGCCGCCACCCTGGGTGGCCTGTCCGCTGCGCGTGATGCCATGCGCGACAACCTGCGCTTTCATCGTGACTTGCTGGAAATGAAGCAGACCGGGGAGATGACGGCCGCGCAAAGCAACCAGGCCAAACAGAAAGCGCTGGATGTGGCCAGCAGCACCCTGCAGATGCCAGAGGACGTACTGTCCGGCCTGCGCGCCTTCACCAGTGCGGGTGAAAAATTTGAATTCGCCATTGCCTCCATCAGCGAATCCTCCCGCGCCGCCACCGCCTATTTCACCAGTGCCGAAACCGTGGCCAAGCTGGACGTGGACGCCCGGCAAAAGCTGGGCATCCAGCCGGAGCAGCAAGCCTCCATGCACAATATGCTGCTGTATCACGGCCGGGCTGGCCGTTACGAAGTGGGTGCCATGGCACAGGATGCCCCCAAGACCTTCAACACCATGGCCGCGGCTGGTTTTACCGGCATCGAGGCGGTGAACCTGACCGGTGCCATTACCCAGCAGCTGATGAAGCTGGCCCCGGCCACGCAACCCAGTGAAGTGGCCACTTTCATGGAGCACTTCTTCGGCCACCTGACGCAGAAGCACTATGTGAAAGGCCTTAAAGACAAGGGCATCGACATCAAGAAATACATGCCTGGCGGTTACTTTGGCGGGGTGGACAAACAAGGCAAGCCGATTGGCGGGCAAAAGGCGGTGGACAGCCTGTTTGCCTTCCTGCGCGAGCTGAAAGCCAAAAACCTGGATGACCCGTTCAAGCTGTCCGAGGCCGGTTTCCGCGACATGTATACCGGCAAGGCAGCCCGGCAGTTGCTGGGCAATGTGGATGTGCTGGAAAACGAAATGCAGCAAGGCGAGGACGCTGCCAGGAATGACCTGGTCGGCGCGGCAGTGGCAGAAATCAGGGAAGCCAGCTTCGGCAAGATCAAGGCGGCCGAGGTGGAAGTGGCCAAACTCAAACTGTCGGACAAGGCCACGCAGGCCACCGGCGGCATGGCGGGCATGGTCAAGTGGGCGGCAGAAAATCCGCTGACTGCAGCAGGCAGCGCGGCTGCACTGCTGGTGGGCGGACACTGGGCCTGGAAGCGGCAGTTGCCCAGGTTGCTGGGCAAGATGGAAGCACGGGAAGCCGCCCGGCTGGAAAAGGCAACACAAGCGCGCCCCACGCTCAAGACCAACACCGCCGGGCAGATTACCAACCATGCCGAAATCAAAGCCTGGGAACAGGCGCAAGCCACGGCGGCGCGGGAATCGCGCCTGGCCAAAACCGGCAAGCTGATCGGCAAGGCCGGCGGCGTGGTGCTGGGCGGTGTCTTGGCGGCCAATGAGGCACTGGACATCAACAAAGACCCGACGCTATCTGACCAGCAAAAGAAGATCGCCTGGTCCGGCCTGGCCGGTGATGTAGCCGGTGGCACCATTGGTGGCTGGGGTGGCGCGGCCATGGGCGCGGCACTGGGTACCGCCATTCTGCCCGGCATCGGCACCGCCATTGGCGGGCTGCTGGGTGCCATTGGCGGTGCCATCAGCGGCGGCTGGCTGGGTAACAAGGCAGGCACGGCGGCCGGAACCGCCTGGTTTAGTGACCCATCCGGCAGCAGCAGCCTGGCTGGAAATGGAGGCAACAGCTTGCAACCGCAGCCACCACTGGCCCTGCTGCAATCCGTCATGGATTCTTCCACCCGCTTTAACCTGGCCGCCGACAAGATGCAACAGGCCAGCCAGCAACCCATGGTGGTGCAGCTGCAGGGCGAGTTCCGGCTGAACGGCAACGACCTGGTGGCCGCCGTCAATCAGGCCAACAGCCTGATGCTGAGGAGAAACTGATGGCCTGGAAGGATAACCTGCTGGATGCCAGCTTCCGCGGCCTGCTGTTCGACTGCCTGCAAACCGAGGACGAGGCCGAGCGCGATACCGCCAGCCATGCCTACCCTTATATGGACGGCGAGGACGTGGAAGACCTGGGGCGCAAGGCGCGCCAGTTGCGGCTGACGGCGGTGTTTTTTGGTGACGATTACGACAGCCGCTTGCAGGCTTTTCTGGCGGTGCTGGATGAACCCGGCCATGGCGAGCTGATTCACCCGGTATTCGGCAGCATGGCGCGCATGCAGCTGCTGCGCCATGTCGTCCGCCACTCCGCCGAGGAGGTGGATTACTGCACGGTGGAACTGGCCTTCAAGGAGGCCACACCGGGCCAGCCCTTTTTTGTGCAGCAGCTGCCGGCACAGCAGGCGCACGGCCTGACCTTGCAGGCGGATGCTACCCGCCAGTCTGGCATTGCCGTGTTCGACCAGGCGCTGTCCCGGTTGCAGCAATGGCAAGGCCAACTCGCCCCCTTGCAGGCGCTGGGCGCGGTGATGGCCGGCACACTGGCGGCGGTACGCAGCCAGCTACATGGTCTGGTCGGCGGGGCCAGCCTGCTGGACAGCCCACGTGCCTTTGCGGCAGAGCTGGCGGGGCTGCTGGACGGGCTGGTGGACCTGCGCGGTTTCGATACCGACACCATCGCCAGCGACTGGAACAGCCTCGCCCGGCAGCTGGACCGCATCGTGCTGCTGCCGGCGCAACAATCCCGTCCGGCCGACCCGGTCCGTGACTTACCGTCTGTTGCGGAGAACCAGCCCGCCCCGGCCCCAAGCCTGCCGCCGCGCCCGCAAGACGTGGCCCAGCTCACTGCCCTGGTGCAGGTACTGGCCGCCAGCACGCTGGCCAGCACCGCCAGTGAGCTGCTGGCCGATCAGGCCGAGCATCCCACGCTCACCCCGCCGCAGCTGGAGGCAATGGCCAACGATGTGCGCCAGCTATTGCAGGCAGGGATAGACAGCCATCAGGCAGCCTACCCGCTGGAACAGGCACGCCCGGTGATTGAGGCGTTAAAAGACACCGCACTGGCGGTGCAGGAAGCGGCGCGCACCGTCATCGCGCTGGCCCCGCCACTGATCCTGCGCCGGGTGGAGCAGGACGGCAATCTGCACCTGCAGGCGTTTGCCTGGTATGGCGATTACCGCCGCGCTGCCGAACTGGCCCGCCTCAACCCGGCACTGCGCAACCCCAACCATCTGCACGCCGGAGATCTGCTCAATGCCTACGCCCGTTAACACCACGCCGGATGATGACGTGGTCAGCCTGCTGCTGGCTGGCAAGGCACATCAGACCTGGAGCAGCTACGAGATCGACTCTGATCTGCTGACCCCGGCCGATGCCTGGCAGTTGCAACTGGGCCTGCCCGATGGCCGCCTGCCAGCAGTGCTGCAAGAAGGTGCGGCGGTGCAACTGCGCATCGGCCGCGAACTGGTACTCACCGGGCGCATTGACGACATCGAGGACCCGATAGAGCACGGCGCACACAGCCTCACCCTGCGCGGCCGTGACGGCGCGGCGGTGCTGGTGGACTGCTCCTCGCCCATCTTCACCCGCCGTCAGGCTACGCTGGCCGACATCGTCGCCCAGGTGGTCAGGCCGCTGGGGCTAAGCAAGATCCGCATCGACGCCGCCCATAGCCTCACCCGCGAAAAAGTCAGCGTCGAACCCGGCGACAGCGCCTGGGACACCCTGCGCAATGCGGCCGAGGCCAACGGCCTGTGGCCGTGGTTGAACCGGACGGCACGCTGGTCATCGGCGGGCCGGACTACCAGCGCCCACCGGTGGCCAGCCTGATCCTGCGCCGTGATGGCCAGGGCAATAATGTGCAGCGCCTGCACCGCGTGCGCAGCATGGCCGGGCGTTACTCGGACATCACCGTGCTGGGCCAGTCGCACGGCAGCGCACTGCAGGCCGGCCGCCACGCCATCAAGGTGGTGGAGCGCGATAGCAGCGTCAGCGTGTACCGCCCGCGCATTGTCATCGACCACGACGCCGACAGCCTGGCCGCTGCCCGCGCCCGGGCACGCAAGATACTGTCGGACTCGCGCCTGCAGGGCCTCACCCTGCAAGCCACGGTAAAGGGCCACCGCACCAGCGACGGCCTGCTGTGGACGCCAGGCCAGCGCCTGCATGTATTGAGCGAGCCGCACGACATCAACGGCATTTACTTTTTGATGGCGCGCCGCTTCAGCGGTGGCGTGGCCGCCCCAGCCAGACCCTGCTCACCCTGAAAGAGGACGGGGCCTGGGTGCTGGACGCCCACCCGCACCAGCGCAGCCACCGCCGTGGCAAAAACAGCAGCGCCAGCGAAACCCTGGTGGCGGTGGATGTCAGCCGCCCCGACACCGTCAGCAAAGGCCAGCCATGACCCCAGACATCGACCGCCGCATCAGCCGTGCGCTGGCCGGCATCCGCCAGGCCTTCCGTGGCGTGCTGGGCCTTACCAGCAATGGCGCGGCCAGCCAGCTGGCCCAGGTGGAAGGCCTGGCCGGTGAAGGCCTGCCCGACCTGGAGCTGTTCCAGCAGTTCGGTTTCAGCAGCAACCCGCCACCCGGCACCGCCGTCGTGGTGCTGCCGCTGGGCGGCAAAACCAGTCATGGCATCATCATCGCCACCGAGAATGGCCAGTTCCGCGTGCAAGGCCTGGCCCCCGGCGAAACCGCGGTATTTAACGCCTTTGGCGATACCTTTGTGTTTAAAGACGGCAAGATCGAAGGCAGCACCAAGACCTTCACCCTCACCGCCACCGAAGGCATGCGGTTTGATAGCCCACAGGCCGAATTTACCGGCCAGGTCATGGTGCGCCAGCAGCTAAGCGGCCAAGGCGGCATGGCCATCAAAGGGGGGGATGGTGCGGTGTTCAGTGGGGATGTGCGGCAGGAAGGTGGCAGCTACCAGACCGATGGCGATGTGGTGGCGGGTGGGGTGAGTGTGCGGAAGCACAAACATCCAGGGGATTCGGGTGGATTTACTGAGGAGCCAATACGTTAAGGAAACATTCCATGCCAATATCCAAACCAATCAATTTCATCAAAATTATCATCTGAAATTCGTACTACATTTACTTTGTACTTACCTGCATTGCCAAAGTGAGCCAAGCCCTGACCTTCACCATCCACATGAATATAATCTGGAAAGTCACACTGCACACCTACCTCAGCACCTGCATCAGCCTCCATCAATCCAAACTGATATGTCTTATATCGACCAGGATTTCCGAGATAAATCTTTTCCCACAAGATACAAAATTTTGATGAATATTCTTTTCTTAACGCAATAGCATCTTGCTCAAAAACATCCTTTACACTTGATCGCCCAATAACAACATTTGCATACGGAACAATAAAATATCTAAACAAGTTAAGTGGAAATCTAAGCTCCCACCCTCTGTGCAAATTCATCAATATAACGGAAGAAATTGCATTGGAATTATTATAGCAAATTTGCAATAGCGCATTTGAAAACACATAGCCAACAACCCTTGATCCATCTGGAGAAACAAACTCCCGTGGTGGTACACCAAATTTTTGCTCAACCAACCTCATCGAATTGCCTGGAAATGTGATTTGCAAAATATTCCTTGGCGCTCGGTCATATGAAAGACTCGGTTGTGAAATTTTTTTCCACAACCACAGAAAAGGTGCGATAGCCCCTTTCAGTATCGACAAAGACAAACTGGCAAGCTCCATTCATTCCACCTAGTTCACTTATTGAACAGTACTGAATTATTTCACATCCTTCCCTAAAAATCTTCCGACGACAATCGGGGCATGGACGCTTTACTCGACCCCCACACCGCCAGCTATGCCGGTAGCCGTACCAGCACCCTGGCCAATGCCGTCTACCTGCGCCTGGCCACGCCGCTGGGCAGCTGGTGGGCTGACCCGTCACTCGGCTCGCGCCTGCATGAATTGCGACGCGCCAAAGACCTCAGCCGTATCGACACGCTGGCGCGGCAGTATGCCGAGCAGGCGCTGGCCCCCTTGTTGCAGGACGGGCGTGCC
The DNA here is from genome assembly GCF_001515305.1 of Aquitalea pelogenes. Taxonomy (GTDB): domain Bacteria; phylum Pseudomonadota; class Gammaproteobacteria; order Burkholderiales; family Chromobacteriaceae; genus Aquitalea; species Aquitalea pelogenes. The sequence continues at coordinate 35,684 of NZ_LNQV01000026.1, read as the reverse complement.
AGCCGCATTACGGTAGACAGCCAGCGGCCCCGGCCAGGCTGGTTGGTGCTACTGATTGGCGTGACTGCCGCCAGCGGCGCATTGCAGACCTTCCGTTATCCGGTACGGGTGGGCGGCTGATGGCTTATCCCTTGCTCACCATGGCGCAGATTCGCGCCGACATGCTGCGCGACATCCGCAATCTGCTGCCGGAGGCCGATGTCGGCCCGGATTCCGACTATTTCATCCGCGCCACCTCGGTGGCCAGTGCGGTGGAAGGCCTGTACCAGCATCAGGCGTGGATGGTGCGGCAGATCTTCCCCGACACCGCCGATCATGATTATTTGCTGCTGCATGCCCGCTTGCGTGGCTTGGCTCCCAAGCCTGCCGTCACCGCCAGCGGCCGCATGCTGATGCGTGGCAATCCCGGCAGCCCCGTCGCCGCCGGGGTGCAGGGCAAGTGGGGAGACCAGCTGTATATCAGCCGCGAGGCAGGCCGGATTGGGGACGATGGCACGCTGACACTGGCCGCCGCTGCCATGCAGCCAGGGCTGGCTGGCAATGCACCAGAGGATGCCCGGCTGGAACTGCTGGCCCCGCCACCCGGCGTGCAATCGACTGCTGTGCTGACTGAAATGCGCGGCGGCGTGGAGGAAGAAAGCGATGCCGAGCTGCTGGCGCGGCTGCTGGACCTGATCCGCCGTCCACCCGCTGGCGGCAATGTGCATGACTACCGCCGCTGGGCGCTGGAAGTGCCGGGCGTATCGGCGGCTTATGTTTACCCGTTGCGCCGTGGGCTGGGTACGGTGGACATCATCATCACCTCGGCTGCGGGTCTGCCATCTGCGGCAACGCTGGCAGCGGTACAGGCGCATATCGACGCACTGCGCCCGGTCACCGCCAGGCACAGCCTGGTGGCCGCACCCACCGTGCGACTGGTGGAGGTGGAGCTGCAACTGGCGCTGTCCGGCCTGACGCTGGAACAAGCCAGGCTACAACTGACACCGCAGCTGCAAACCCGTTTCGACCAGTTGGCCCCCGGCCAGCTGCTGGTCCGCAGCCAGCTGGAAACGCTGGCCTCCAGCCTGCCCGGCGTGGTGGATCGCCGCATTGTGCTGCCTGCTGCCAACGTACAGCCGCTGGTGAATGAACAGCGGGTGGAATGGCTGCGGCTGGGGCGACTCGACATCAAGGCCATGCCATGAGCCACGCCACACTTTTGGCACTGCTGCTGCCGCCGCAATCCTACGCCCGCAACGCCCAGCCCTTGCAGGTCGAACTGCACGCGGAGGGGCATGCGCTGGATGTGGCCGAGCGCGATGGTTTGCAGGCCGCCGCCGCCATCTCCCCCTTCTTTGCCGAGTACACCCTGCCGGACTGGGAGCGGGTGTGCGACTTAACGCCAGCACCCGGCGCGGGCTATCAGCAGCGCTTGCAGGCAGTACTGGCCAAGCTTGCGGCCACTGGCGGACTGAGCATCCCTTACTTCCAGCGGCTGGCCAGCAGCCTGGGTTACCGCATCGACATTGTCGAGCCACAGCCTTTCCGCGCTGGCATCAACCGCGCCGCGACATGCTGCAGGTGGCCGACATCATCTGGGTGTGGCAGGTGGTGGTGCATGCCGCCCAGGTGCAGGCCTGGCGTTTCCGCGCGGGCCAGGCCGGTGCTGGCGAAGCGCTGACCAGCTTTGGTGACCCGGTCATCGAAACCGTGTTCCGCGAGCTGAAACCCGCCCACAGCTTTGTCTACTTTGCCTATCAGGAGGGCTGAATGCAGAAGATCAACACCCCGGACAGCCTGTTTCACGATGGCGACCCGTCAACCGGTGCGCTGGGCACCATCGTGACCGCCGCCTGGCTCAACAGCATGCAGGGCGAGCTGGTGAGCGTGATCGAGGCGGCCGGCATCAAGCTGGATGCGGCCAAGACCGACCAGCTCAAGCAGGCCATCAGCAAACTGGTGAGCGATGCCGCCGCGCCACTCAGGCATGGCCACGCATGGGCGGACATCAGCAAGACACCGACCACGCTGGAAGGCTACGGCATTACCGATGCCGCCAGCAGCCATGAACTGGCCCTGGCATTGACCGAAGCAAACAAGGTGCTGAACAGCAAGCTGGACCGGGCCGAGTTTGCTGGCCAGTGGGACGTTCGCCTGGCACAACGCATGACCTTCCAGTACTGAGGCCGCGCCATGCCCAAAACCTATCTCGACGGCCGGGAAATCAAGCGCTGGTGGCTGGACGGTCGTGAAGTCAGCCGCAGCTATCTGGACGGCCGCCTGGTGTTTCAGAAGGAAGTAACGATCTCTATCGATGCTTCAACCACACAGGTCAACGCTGAATGGGTTTCATTTCTGCTTTATAACGCGTTCATCGGACCTGTCCGTGCCAACAGCACTATCCGTTTTATTGTTAAAGCCGGCGTTCACTTGATCGCAGCCAATACCAGTTCCAGTTTCTCCCTTGACGGCAATATATGGAATAGCACATTGCGATCATGCCAGATCATCATCGAAAACCACGGCTTTATCCTGGGTCGGGGTGGCCAGGGCGGAGACACCGGCCCCGGTTGGCAAAACGCCGGTCAGGCAGGCGGCCCCGCCATCATCAGCCAGGGCGTGCCGCTGCTGGTGGCTAATTACGGCGTGATTGCCGGTGGTGGCGGTGGTTCCGGAGCCACCGGCTGGTACGACGGCGGCAGCGGCAACTACAACTCCACCGGCGGCGGTGGCGCACCTTTTGGCTCCGGCGGCCCTACCAACAATGGCTCCGATAACAAATGGTGGGGATCGGCCGCGAGCTTCGACACCCCCGGCCATAGCGGGGGTGGCCCAGGCGGCAATGTGCCGGGCGGTAACTGGGGAGAGCAAGGTGGCGACGGCCTGTTCAAGCAGGCCGGCGGTGCCCGTAGCGCCGTCGCCGGTGGCGCAGCCGGGGCCGCCATCATCTGTAATAACGCCGCCTTTGGCTGGATCAACCGCGGCGACATTCGAGGAAACGCACCATGAACAGCCTGATCTACGATGGCCACATCACCCGCCTGCAGCGCGACGGCGAAACCTTCCACACCCGGCAACAGGCACAGCTCACCCCGCGCCCGGCCAGCGAGGACGGCACCCGGCAAGGCCTGCCGGTTCGCATCCGCTACCTGCCTGCCACACCGGCCGACAAGTCGGTGCTGGAGCTGGATGATGCCGACTACACCTGGCAGCTGAATCCCGAACAATGTGCCGAGCTGGACGCCTTCATCGCCAACTTTGACCCGGCCAATGCCATCGCCTGGCCACCTCCGCTGCCGCCGGATGAACAGGAACGCCTGACCCGCGCCGAACGCGACCGCCGCCTGCTGGCCACCGACTACCTGCTGATGCCGGACTACCCCATCAGCGCGGCCGACCTGGACACGGTGAAAGCTTACCGCCAGCAGCTGCGGGATTTGAGCACTGCACCGGACTGGCCACAGATTGAATGGCCCGCACTGGCATTGACGGGAGAGGAGCAAGCGGCCACAACAAAGCAAGCCGAGTAGAAATAGAGAGACAGCGACCGGATGGGTGCTACCAACACCCACCCGGCCAGCTGACCCGCAGACGATACCTGCAAGTCACCCCAAGGCTGCCACTTTCAGCGCTGAAGCCCCGACAGTCTAACGGTTAAACGGTCCCGGACCACCTTGCCGATGTCACTACCCGAAATCCGCTGCGGCCATTGCGGCCGCAAACTCGCCGAGGGCCACGTGCTGGTCCTCTGCATCAAATGCCCGCGCTGCCGGGCACACAATCACCTGAAGGCCACCGAGCCTCCTGCCAGCGCGTCACCGCACGCCACTGCAAAGGAAGCACATGCATGGCCCACACCCCACCATCGGTAGCCTGTTCGCCGGCATCGGCGGCTTCGACATCGGTTTTGAAAACGCCGGTTTCACCACCGCCTGGCAAGTCGAAATCAACCCCGTCTGCCGCGCCGTCCTCGCCGACCGTTTCCCCCACGCCCGCCAGTTCGACGACGTGCGCACCGTCGGCGCCCACAACCTTAGCGCCGTTGACGTCCTGGTCGGCGGCTTTCCCTGCCAGGACCTTTCCACCATGGGAGCCCGGCAAGGCCTGGCCGGCCAGCGCTCTGGCCTGTTCTTTGAAGTCTGCCGCCTCGCCCGCGAGCTACAGCCTCGCTGGCTGGTCCTTGAAAACGTCACGGGGCTGCTCTCTTGCCGAGATGGCCAGGATTTCCAGACAGTCATTTCCACGCTTGCCGAATGCGGGTATCTGGGATGCTGGCGGGTGCTGGATGCTTCATGCTTCGGAGTCCCCACAAAACGCCGTCGCGTATTCCTTATTGCCGGTCTTCGCGAGCATCCCCCCATCGAGCTGCTGGCTGACGCCAGCCCAGTGGCAGCTGTTCCTGGCACGCCGCCAGCGCAACAATCCGGGCTCAAGCCTTTCCCTACACTACTTGCCGGACAAGCCCCCAGCCAGATCCCTATCCATGGTGCAGGCCTCATCGCTCAAGCCGACGGACGGGATTCGATGGCTGAGCGGGCCAGAGCGTCTGAGCATCATGGGCTTCGCCTCGGACTGGATGCGACCAACTTTGCAGAGGCTCAAGCTGCCGGCAACGCCGTTGTGCCGCAAGTCGTGGAATGGATCGCCCGGAAGCTGAGGGGGACTTATGTGTAGGGCTGGAGGGTAAGCAGGATGAAGGGGGCGGAGGCCCCCATCTGTTTGGGTGGATGTCGGCTATAGCTGCCATCCCTAGCGTAAGTAGCGATGTCCGTTTCTGAGAGTAAGCTGTCACAAGGCATTCAGGCTGTAGTGAACGGTGTAGGGAGCACGCAATTTCACGTGTTAATTCTGGTGGCTTTGCATCCTGCGGCGGTAATCCACCGGAGTGAGTCCCATGGCCTGAATGAAGGCGCGCCGGAAGGCAGTTTCATCTCCATAACCACACTGGCCGGCCACCTGCTTGATGCTGATGCCTGGCGTACCCAGCAACACACACGCTGTTTCGATACGCACGCGGGTGATGAAGGCCTTGGGTGACTCTCCGGTCAGTTGCTTCAGGCGGCGGTGCAAGGTGCGCTCGCTCAGGTGTAATGCCTGAGCCAGGGCCTCCGCCGTCATTCCGGGGTGGGCATGGCGGATGATTTGCTCTGCCTGCAATAACAGAGGATTGGCGGTGTTGACGAAGCCACGCGGGGCATACAGCAATTGCGGCAGGGGCAGGCTGTCGGCCACCGAAATGTCCGCCGCCAGCCTGGCCAGCTCCGGGCCGCCAGTCGGCGGATGACATGCAGGGCCAAGTCCACCCAGGACAGTGGCCCTCCGGTGGTAATGATGCCGTCTTGCTCCTCCAGGGCGCTGCCCCATACATGGCAGGCAGCCGGAAAGCGCTGCTTGAACACATGGTGTAACCACCAGGTGGTGGTGCAACGGCGTCGGTCGAGCAAACCGGCTTCGCCCAGCACAAAGGTACCGGCACACGCGCGCCAATCAGCACGCCAGTCTGATGGCGGGATGACAACCAGCAGGCAGCCTGCGCGTGTGCCGCACTATGCGGTGGCTGGCCATCAGGCCCCAGCGCCATGCCAGCAATCAGGATGGCATCGTAGGCTGTATCTGCATCAAACGCGCCATCCACCGGAATCCACCGCCCTTGCGGGTCACGCAGTGGCTGACCATCGGCACTGACAATACGGGTATGAAACAGAGGGCTGGGACTGCCTGCCAGGGCTGTCACCACCCCCGGTGGCGGATTGCGGCTGGCCTGATTACAGATCCAGAACATGTCCGCCAGGCCGCTGATGGCGGATAACAAACTGCCTTCCAGTGCCACGATGGCGATCTGCATGATTTTCCCCTTATCTGTTTGGCGAATTTTGCATGAACAATGTCAAGTTCGCCATCTTATTTGCCTTCATCCACCCGGCTACACTGCATGACATTGACTCACCGGATGGAAAAAATGTCACAAGTAAATGATGCAACAGGCTTTTCAAGCCAGAATGCCAACGCACGGCAAGCCCGCAACTGGAAGCAGCAACTGCTGGCCCTTGCCGGTGTGATGCTGACACTGGCCAGCACGCCTGGCCAGGCCGCGCCTGCCATTCGCAATATCGTGCTGGTACATGGCGCATTTGCTGATGGCTCCAGTTGGGCACCAGTCATCAGCCGGCTGCAGCGGCTGGGCTATCACGTTACGGCGGTGCAAAACCCGCTGACTTCATTGGCGGACGATGTTGCCGCCACCGAAAAGGTACTGCAGCGCCAGACGGGAGATGTGCTGCTGGTTGGCCACTCCTGGGCCGGTGCCGTCATCACCCAGGCGGGCAATGCTGCCAATGTGAAAGGCCTGGTCTACCTGTCCGCCCTGGTGCCGGATAACGATGAATCGGTCAGTGATTTGCTGACCCGCCTGCAGGCCCCGATGGCAGGGCTGGCTGCCGACGCGCACAGCATGCTGTGGCTGGACCAGCCGGCTCAGTTCCGCCAGGTGATGGCTGCCGATGTGCCTCTCAAACAGGCGCGGCTGTTGGCCGCCGTGCAGCAGCCCATTGCCAGCGCCAGCTTTGGCGGCAAGGTGGGACATGCGGCCTGGCACGACAAGCCCAGTTGGTATGTGCATACCACGCAAGACCAGGCCTTGCCGCCTGCGGTTCAGCTACGCATGGCCGGGCAAATCGGTGCCACCGTGTGGTCGGTGCCTGCCAGCCATCTTTCGATGATTTCCCGCCCGGCGACCATCGCCCGCCTGCTAGACCGGGCAGCCCAGGCTGCCAGTCGTTAACACCTCACCCAGCAAAGAGATACCCATGAATATTCTGCATATTGATGCCAGCATTCTTGGCGCACAGTCCATCACCCGTGACTTGTCTGCCGCCATCGTGCAGCAGTTGCAAGCCACACACCCGGACGCCCGCGTGGTCTACCGCGATGTGGTGCAGCAGGAAATCCGCCACCTTACCGCTGCCATTGCCGGAGGATTCCGACCCAGCGGCGTAAGCACGTTTGACGCAGCCACGCTGCAGGAACATCAGCTATCGGAATTGTTGCTGCAGGAATTCATGGCCAGCGATGTCATTGTCGTGGGCACCCCGATGTACAACTTTTCCGTTCCCACCCAGCTCAAGGCATGGCTGGATCGCCTGGCCCAGGCTGGGCGTACCTTCCAGTACACCGAGCGCGGCCCGGTTGGTCTGGCCGGTGGCAAGCGCGTGATTGTCGCCTCGGCCCGTGGTGGCTTCTATGCCGAAGGCCCGCTGGCACACATGGACTTCCAGGAAGGCTATCTGCGGGCATTCTTCGGCTTTCTGGGCATAGACGATGTGCAATTCATCCGCGCGGAAGGTGCATCCAAAGCCGCTGAAATCCGTCAGGCAGGCATTGCCAAAGCCAAAAGCGCCATTGCCAGCCTGTAACTCACCTTCCATACCGGAGAACAAACATGCTATTTGCCATTACCCTCCACTATCTGCGCCCGGAGCAGGAAGTCCAGGCACAACTGGAAAGCCACAAGACATGGTTGGCCGACAATATCCGCCAAGGCCGCATCCTGTTCGCCGGCCCGCTGCTGGGAGGCACGGGCGGCTTCATCCTGGCATATGCTGAGCAGGAGGCGGAAATACAGCAGATGATTGCAGCCGACCCCTTTGCCATTCACCAACTGGCCGGCTTCAACACTCAGGTAATGACAGCAGCAATCCGTGCCGAAAGTTTCCCCCACATGTGGGCCCAGCAAGCCAAGGTGATTTAGCACAGAGACAGCCAAGGTCTGGCCCCCATGTAAAATGACCTTGTCTCGCAAGGGAGATTTAGAGCAATTTATCCTGACAATGGGGCAACCGAGATTACAGAAAGGCCATGCGCAAATTCATGCATGGCCTTTATCGGTTTGTGCTGTTTCAACAGAAGGATGTCTGGAATTCTGTGTAAATTAGCCGCTCCTCAGTCATCGGTTGAAAGGCAGCTTTGGCCAAACTACGGACACGACACCCTGCCTTGAAGCAGGGTGTTTTTATTTGCAGGTAGTGGTAGAGAACGGAGAACCAGGACTTGACCACCCTCCTCCATCACAGGGAAAGGTAGCAGAAAGGAAGCGTTAGATTTTTGCGCACCGGTGACAAAAAAAGCGCAAATCGTGCCAAAAACCCTGCAAATTGGCGGTGACAATAAAAGTGCAAACGAGTGCCAAAACTGCCGCAAAGTTACATATTCAGTGCAAAAGCGCGCGCGAAAGTGTGCAAAAGAATCTGCGACGTTACACAAACGAGTGCCAAAACTGCCGCAAAGTTACACCAGAGTATAGGAAGCCAAGAAAAAAACTGAACTCTTATCGCCAATGTGTAGGAGTGTTGTGTAGAACTCAGGGGCAAAAAAGCCTTATGCAGCCTGAACTTACTGTAAAAACAACACTTTAGGGGTGTTTGGCGGAGAGGGGGGGATTCGAACCCCCGTCAGGGTATTACCCTGAACACGCTTTCCAGGCGTGCGACTTAAACCACTCATCCACCTCTCCAGATGGCTGCTGAGGCTGTGTTTACTGCGTTTCGGCCTCAGAGGCTGCGCAGTATATAAGCCCTTAAGCGGCTGTGCAAGGCTTTTTGTAAGCGTCATGCAAAAAAAGCGTGGTGTGATAATCGGCGATGGCGGCACGCTCGCGTGCCAGCCAGTCGGTAATGGCACGGCGAAATTGCGGGTGGGTAATCCAGTGGGCCGAGTGGGTGATGACCGGGGTAAAACCGCGGGCCAGTTTGTGTTCGCCTTGCGCGCCGCCTTCGAAACATTGCAGCCCATGCTGGATGGCGTATTCGATTCCGCTGTAATAGCACAGCTCGAAATGCAGGCAGTCGACACTTTCCAGCGCACCCCAGTAACGGCCATAGAGCGTGCTGCCGTCTTGCAGGCACCAGCTGGCGGCAATGGGCTGATCTCCCCTGCTGGCGATAAACAGAACGCAGTGGCTGGGCAGTAAACGACCTGCCATGCGGAAGAAGTCCAGGTTGAGATACGGCGGCGAGCGGTGTTCCAGATAGGTCTGGCGGTAGCAGCGTTCGAAGAACTGCCAGTGCTGATCGGTAATTTCTGCACCGCGCAGGACTTGTATGCTGATGCCGGCATCACGCACCTTGCGCCGCTCCTGGCGGATTTTCTTGCGCTTGCTTTGCGACAGTGCTGCCAGAAAAGCATCGAAATCGGCATAACCCTGGTTTTGCCAGTGAAACTGCACACCGTGGCGAACCAGCCAGCCGGCCTGCTGCAACAACTCCAGTTCCTCAGCCGCAGGAAACAGGACATGGGCGGAGGAGAGTTGATAATCCGCCACCACTTGCTGCAGGCCGCCGATGAGCGCGGCTCTGGCTTCGCCCTGCCCCAGCAGGCGCTGGCCGGTAACCGGGGTGAAGGGTGAAGCCAGCAACAGCTTGGGATAGTAGTCCAACCCGGCGCGTTGCCAGGCTTCGGCCCAGGCCCAGTCAAACACGTATTCGCCACGCGAATGGCTTTTGAGCCAAGCGGGTGCCAGGCCTTGCAGCTGGCCGTGCTGCTCGCTCCAGATGGGCAGGGGCTGCCAGCCGGTGGCCGCGGTGGCACAGCCGCTGTCATGCAGGGCGGTCAACCATTGCCGCTGCATGAACAGGCCGGCATTTGCGGCAAGGCGGTCCCATTCTGCCGCATCCAGGGCATTGAGTTGATCGGCCAGTTGCAGATTCACGTGGTTTCCTTTCGGGCAAGTGCGCATTCTTGGGGTAAAATCGACACTATCCAAACCCATGGTTGTGTTCAACATGCGTATTGCGCTCGCTCAGTTCAACCCCGTTGTTGGCGATATCGCCGGCAATACCCGAAAAATTCTCGATCTGGCCCAGGCTGCCATCGCCCAGGGGGCGGATGTGCTGGTGACGCCGGAGCTGGCGCTCACCGGCTACAGCCCGGAAGACCTGCTGCTGCGTGACAGCTTCTATCAGGCCTGTTCGGCCGCTATGGACCAGTTGCTGGAGCTGGATGGCATTACGCTGGTGATTGGCCATCCGGTCAAGCTGGGTCATGAACGTTTCAATGCGGCCACCGTGCTGCGCGACGGCAACCGCCTTGGCCAGTATCACAAGATGCTGCTGCCCAACAACGAAGTGTTTGACGAGTGCCGCTACTTTACTCCGGGTGCCACGCCACTGGTGTTCCAGCAGGGCGAACACAAGGTGGGTGTGCTGATTTGCGAGGATGTATGGTCGGTAGACCCTGCTGCCGAGGCCGCCGACGCCGGGGCGGATGTGGTGGTGGTGCTCAATGCTTCTCCTTTCCATCGCAACAAGATTGAAACCCGGCACGAGGTGCTGCGCTACCGCAGCGAAGAAACCGGCCTGCCGTTTGCCTATGTCAACCTGGTAGGTGGGCAGGACGAGCTGGTATTTGATGGTGCATCCTTTGCCGTCAACAAGGCTGGCGAAGTGGTTGCCCAGGCCGCCGCCTATGATGATGAATTGCTGCTGGTGGATTTTGCAGCGGGCGATCTGCAAGCCGCCCCCGCAAAGGCTGCCCTGCCCGACCCGCTGGAAAGCGTGTACCGCGCGCTGGTGGTGGGTGTGCGCGACTACATCAACAAGAACGGTTTCCCCGGCGTATTGCTGGGTCTGTCCGGCGGTATCGACTCCGCCCTGACACTGGCCATTGCCGTGGATGCACTGGGCGCGGACAAGGTGCATGCGGTGATGATGCCCTCGCGCTATACCGCCGATATTTCCGTCATTGATTCGCGCGACATGATAGGCCGGGTGGGCGTGAAGTATGACGAAATTGAAATCTGGCCGATGTACGAAAGCTTCATGAATGCGCTGGCTGCCAATTTCAACGGCCTGGCGGAAGACACCACCGAAGAAAACCTGCAGGCGCGCATTCGCGGCACCTTGCTGATGGCGCTGTCCAACAAAACCGGCAAGCTGGTGCTGACCACCGGCAACAAGTCGGAAATGACCACCGGCTACTGCACACTGTACGGCGACATGGCCGGCGGCTTTGCCGTGCTGAAGGATGTGGCCAAGACCCTGGTATTTGCCCTGTGCCGCTGGCGCAATACCCAGGGTGAAATCATTCCGGAGCGCATCATCACCCGCCCGCCGTCTGCCGAGCTGCGTCCGGATCAGAAAGACCAGGACAGCCTGCCACCCTATGAAGTGCTGGATGCCATCATGGCGCGCTATGTGGAAGAAAACCTGTCGGCCGAACAGATCATTTCCGATGGCTTTGCCGAAGCCGATGTACGCAAGGTGGTGCGCCTGCTGAAAATCAACGAGTACAAACGCCGCCAGGCACCGGTTGGCCCGCGTGTCACCCAGCGTGGTTTTGGCAAGGACTGGCGCTACCCCATCACCAACAAGTTCAGCTGAAGTCTGGCGGGCTGCACAGCCATGCAGCCCGCATGCACCTCCATAACATAACAAATGACTCCGGGATCACCATGAACCTTCGCCCTGCACTCGTCGCTCTTCCCCTTGCCGCCTTGTTGCTTACCGGCTGCGCCAGCCCGCTGGCCGGCAAACCGGCAGACCTCGCCACCCGCCAGGTACTGCGTGACAACCTGCAACATGCCAGTTACAACTTCAGCGGCGAGCTGGGCTTTACCTCGCTGCACGGCAGCAGCGCCGATGATGCCAAGCCGCAGCTGTCCTACACCATCAACCAGATAGCGCGTTCCACCAAGGTGGCCATCAATGGCGCGCTGGACCAGACCAGCAAGCGGATGGAACTGATTCCGTCCTTCCGCTTTGAACGGCGCAATCTGCAAGCCAGCCTCAGTCTGCCGCTGGAGCTGAACCTGCAGGATTTCTCGCTGTTGGTGGACCCATCCGCTTTCGACTTGTTCGTGCCCGAGCTGTATAGCGAGCAAACACGTTTTGTCCGCTTCAAGCTGCCCAGCGACATCGCCGCCAGAATTCCGCTGGATGCCATGATAAAAGCCCTGCCCGGCCTGGTGGATGAAGGTTACGGCACGGTGGACAAGCAGGTATTTGCACTGGAGCCGCTGGATGACACCGCCCGCCAGCTGGGTGCCAGCTACCAGTTGCGCATTGCCATGAATCCGCTGCAGGAAAGCCAAGTGGTGGTGCATATCGTGGATGGCCTGGTCAAGGTGATCCAGCAGGAGGCCGAGCGCCAGGGCCGTCCGGAAGATGGCAAGCAAGCTGCCGCCGCCGCGCAATTGGTTCGCGCTCTGACACAGCGTTCGGCTGCCGACTTGCAAGCCACGCGCACGGTGTCGCACCTGTATGCCAACCGTCAGGGCCAGTTGCTGGGGATAAACCAGGAAATCACGCTGGACACCCCGCAGCTGCGCGGCCTGGCCTATCTCCACATGCGCTACAGCAATCACGGCAAGCCGGTGTTTGCCTACCAGCCTGCAGCGTCAGACATCATCGACTACGACAAACTGTCCAAGCCGCAATGGCTGCAGGACCTGGCCAAGTAAGCATGGCCAACACTCCTTAACAGCATGATCCGAACCGCCGCCCCCACTTGCTGTCACACTTTGCTGCCCAGCAAGGTGAGCATGACAGGGGCGCGTTTGCCATACGGCGGTTGCCGGCACTGCCATGACAGTCACTTGCAATTGCCTCAAGGACCCCAGATGAAAAAATTCGCCCTGGCCATGCTGGCCACCGTGCTGACCTTGCCGGTACAGGCTGCCGCCATCGCCCAGCTCAAGGCCTTTGTCAATGACACCAAAACCCTGTCCGCCAGCTTTACCCAGGTGGTCAGCGCCAAGAACAAGAAAGAAGAAGTCTCCGGTCAGCTGGAAATCTCCCGTCCCGGCAAATTCCGCTGGAGTTACAACAAGCCGTACGAACAGCTGATTGTCGGTGATGGCAAGACACTGTGGATTTACGACAAGGACCTGGCCCAGGTCACCCGCAAGAACCTGGACGGCGCACTGGGCAGCAGCCCGGCCGCGCTGCTGGCCGGCAATAATGCCATCGAACGCGACTACATCCTGAAAGAAGCGGGCAAGCAAGGCGACGTGGAGTGGCTGAGCGCCAGCCCGAAAAAACAGGACAACACCTTCAACGCCATCCGCATGGGCTTTAGCAACAAGATGCTGGTGGAAATGGAGCTGACCGACAGTTTTGGCAACAACACCCGCATCCGTTTTGCCAATCAGCAGAAAAACCCTGCCCTGGCAGCCAGCCATTTCAGCTTCACCCCGCCCAAGGGCGCGGATGTGGTCAGCGGCGACTGAACAACCGCCAACTGACATGTAGCGGCCGGCTCAGGGGGACGGCTTCCAGCCGGACTGCTGCAAGAAACGGTCAACCTGGCGGGTATAGTCACCAGTCACGCCCAGCTGCTGGTTGATCTGCGCGTGGCTCAGGTCCTGCGGCAATACCTGCACCACCACCCCGGCCTGCCTGCCTTTGTCAGCCAGGCCATGTGCCTGTTGGCAGGACTGGGCCCGCTGCATGGAACACACGGCCAATAGTGGCGGTGTGCCCGCGCCCAGCAAACGGGTGGGCGACAAACGGTCCCAAAGCGCGGCATCGCTACCAAAAGCCTTGTCATACAAGGGGAAATGCGGGCCGCGCATGATGCCCGCCACCTCCAGCGCTGCACTGTCCAGCAGCACGCTGGCCACCCAGGGCTGCACGCCATGGCGCTGGCGCAGTGCGGTATCGGTACTCAGCAAGCCGACCAGATGCGCGCCAGCAGAGTGGCCCATCAATACCAGTTGCCGCTTGTCTGCACCCCATTCGGCAGCATGCGCCTGCACCCAGGCCACCGCGCGGGCCACATCATCCGCCTGCTCCTCCACCGGGGCCTGCGGCAGCAGGCGATAATCCAGCGACACCAGCACCACACCGGCAGGCAGCCAGTGCGCCAGCTTGTTATCCACCACATTGGACGCCTGCTTGCTGCCCAAGCGCCATGCCCCGCCATGCACCATGACCAATAATGGCCGACCCTGCCCTTCGCCTGCAGGCAGATAAACATCCAGTCGCTGGCGCACATCCGGTCCATACGCCAAGTCCGCCAGCTTGCGTGCACCAGCAGGCAAACGGCCACTGCTGGCAACATCCTCCTCCGCCAGAGCATCGTGACTGGCCGCCCGCTGCTGCAGCCAGTTCTGCAGGGGGCCAGCCTGCACCGGCAATGCCAGCAGCAGCCATAAACAGAGTACAACCGGCTTCATTCCACTCCCCTCCCGATTCATAGCGCCTGCGGCAGGCAGAACACAGCTGATATACTAGCAGCCTGTTTCTTTTGCCGTGTCAGCCGCCATGAATGATCTGTTTGCCCAGGAAGCCAAAAAACCGTTGGCCGAGGCCCTACGCCCCGCCGCACTGGATGAGGTGATTGGCCAGCAGCACCTGATCGGCCCCGGCAAGCCGCTGCGGCTGGCAGTGGAATCCGGCACCTTGCACTCGATGATTCTGTGGGGCCCGCCCGGCGTGGGTAAAACCACGCTGGCGCGCATTCTGGCCGGCAGTTTCGATGCCGAGTTCATTCCGCTCTCTGCCGTGTTCTCCGGGGTAAAGGACATTCGCGACGCGGTGGAACAGGCGCATGCCGCGCTGCAACGCTCTGGCCGTCACACCATTTTGTTTGTCGATGAAGTCCACCGCTTCAACAAAAGCCAGCAGGATGCGTTTTTGCCTTTTGTCGAATCCGGCCTGCTCACCTTTATTGGTGCCACCACGGAAAACCCGTCGTTCGAAGTGAACTCCGCCCTGCTGTCACGGGCGCAAGTGTATGTGCTGAACAGCCTGGGGGAAGACGAGCTGGTGCTGTTGTTCCAGCGTGCGCGCGACAAGGGCGCGCTGGACGGGCTGGAATTCGACGAGCAGGCCATCGCTGCCCTCACCGGCTATGCCGATGGCGATGCACGGCGCTTTCTTAACCTGCTGGAGCAAACCCGCACCGCCGCGCTGGCACGCAAAACCGGTCAGATCACGCAGGACTTTCTGGCCGAAGTGCTCAGCGTCAACGCCCGCCGCTTCGACAAGGGCGGCGATGCCTTCTACGACCAGATTTCCGCCCTGCACAAATCGGTGCGCGGCTCCAACCCGGATGCCGCCCTGTACTGGCTCACCCGCATGCTGGATGGCGGCGCGGACCCGCGCTATCTGGCGCGCCGCCTGGTACGCATGGCCTGGGAAGACATTGGCCTGGCCGACCCGCGCGCCATGCAGATTGCCAACGATGCCGCCACCACCTACGAGCGGCTGGGCAGCCCGGAAGGCGAACTGGCGCTGGCGCAAGCCGCCATCTACCTGGCGGTGGCGGCAAAGAGCAATGCCGGCTACATGGCCTACAACCAGGCGCGCGCCTTCATCAAGCAGGACAAGAGCCGCCCGGTGCCGGTACACCTGCGCAATGCGCCCACCAAGCTGATGAAAGAGCTGGGCTATGGCCATGAATACCGCTATGCCCATGACGAACCGAATGCCTATGCCGCCGGTGAAAGCTATCTGCCGGATGACATGCCGGAACCGGGCTGGTATCAGCCGGTGCCGCGCGGGCTGGAAATCAAGATCGGGGAAAAACTGGCCCTGCTGAAAAAGTGGGATGAGGAAGCCGGCAAGAAGTAAGGCCGCAGCGACCAAGGGCTAGCCAACAGGACGTCGCCTGCCAGCATCTACAAGCCCGCCAGCATTGCTTATAATGCTGTTTTTGCCAGCAACAGGCAGGACAAAGCCCGCCTGTTACCGTTACACTTGCGTTTTACAGAATGAGTGGGTGCTGCCAGCCACAGGCAGACAGTGCAGCACCACACAGCGGTTGCTTTCCCTCCGCATGCAGGATTCAGTAAGGGGCTGATGCTGTTGCACAGCCCGCTACCAGCAAGACACTTCAATACCATCAGGATTTTCCATGCTAGACATTCAATTGCTCCGTAACGATCTGGACGCTGTTGCTGCCCGCCTGGCCAGCCGTGGCTACACCCTGGACACCGCCGCTTTCACCGCAATGGAAGCCGACCGCAAATCCCTGCAAACCCGCATGCAGGAACTGCAATCGCGCCGCAATGCCACTTCCAAGCAAATTGGCGAAGCCAAGCGCAAGGGTGAGGACGTGTCTGCCATCATGGCCGAAGTGGCGAACCTGGGTGATGAACTGAAAGCAGCCGAAGCCGCCTTCGAAGCGGTGCAAGCCAAGCTGGACGCCCTGCTGATGAGCATTCCCAACCTGCCGAACGAATCCGTTCCGGTGGGCAAGGACGAGAACGACAATGTGGAAGTGCGCCGTGTTGGCGTGCCGCGCCAGTTCGACTTTGAAGTAAAAGACCATGTCGACATCGGCACCCCGCTGGGCCTGGATTTCGACACCGGTGCCAAGCTGTCCGGTGCCCGCTTCACCGTGCTGAAGGGCGACATTGCCCGTCTGCACCGCGCGCTGGCGCAGTTCATGCTCAACACCCATACCGGCGAGCATGGCTATACCGAGCACTACACCCCCTACATCGTCAATGACAGCGCCCTGCTGGGCACCGGCCAACTGCCGAAATTTGCCGAAGACATGTTCAAGGTGACCAAGGGCGGTGAAGAAGGCACGGTAGACCAGTACCTGATTTCCACCTCGGAAATCACCCTGACCAATACCGTGAGCAACAGCATCCTGAAAATGGAAGAGCTGCCGCTCAAGCTGACCGCCCACTCGCCCTGCTTCCGCTCCGAAGCCGGCAGCTATGGCCGTGATACCCGTGGCATGATCCGCCAGCACCAGTTCGACAAGGTGGAAATGGTGCGTATCGAGCATCCGGACCACTCCTATGCTGCGCTGGAAGAAATGGTCGGCCACGCCGAAAATATCCTGAAGGCACTGGAACTGCCCTACCGCGTGATTACCCTGTGCACGGGCGACATGGGCTTTGGCGCTGCCAAAACCTACGATCTGGAAGTATGGCTGCCGGCACAGAACACTTACCGCGAAATTTCCAGCTGCTCCAACTGTGAAGCCTTCCAGTCGCGCCGCATGCTGGCCCGCTTCAAGGACGAAAACGGCAAGAACCAGCTGGTGCACACCCTGAACGGTTCCGGTCTGGCTGTAGGCCGTACCCTGGTGGCGGTATTGGAAAACTACCAGAATGCCGATGGCAGCGTGACCATTCCGGCCGTGCTGCGTCCGTACATGGGCGGCAAGGAAATAATCGGCGGCTGATATCCGCCGGTTCTGCCAGCCCAAAAGCCACGACATGTCGTGGCTTTTTTGTTTGGTGAAGCAAGTCTGCTTGACGGGCCTGGGCGGAAGTCAGGCAATTGTTACTGGCGGTATTTTTCCAGCAAGGCTTTGGCAATGGCCTCGGTTTGCGCATCGGCATTACCGCTGTAGTCTGCCGGGCGAAAGTGCATCTGGAATGCACTGATGGTTTTGCGGGTATCTTCATCCAGCTCACCAGTTTGCGGAATCTGGTCATAGCCATAGCGTTTCAGGCTTTTCTGCACTTCCAGCACCACGGCCGCCTGTTTGGGCGCGCGCCCTGCAAGATGTTTTTCCACCGTTTGCGGGTCCGGCCAGGCGCCGATTCCCATGCCGGCCAATTGCTCCCAGGGAAACAAAGGGCCGGGGTCGGACTTGCGCAAGGGTGCCACGTCGCTGTGACCCAGCACGTTGTAGGGCTGGATCTGGTTCCGGGCAATCACATCCTTGAGCAGGATAGACACGGCCTTGATCTGTTGAGGCGTATACGGATACCACTGACGCCAGCCAGAAGGTAATTCAGTGTAGCCACGGTTGACCATTTCCACGCCCACCGAAGACGCATTCAGCGCACGCCAGCCGCCCCAGCTACTGACACCGGCATGCCAGGCACGCTTGCTTTCCGGCACCAGCTGCATGATGACTGGCTCTCCACCACGCCATTGCGGGTTTTCCGGCACCAGATAATGTGTGCTGACCTGCGGACCGGTCAGCATGGCGAGGGAATCTGCCTGATTCAGTGCCGTGTAATGCAGGATGACAAAACGGATGCGCTCGTCCTGGCCCTGGGCGGTAAAGCTGGTATTCAGCAAGTAATGCTCCGCCATTTTTTCGTAGGCAGGCCGGCTTGCTGCCGGTTCAGCCTGCTTGGCCGACATGGTGTTGCTGCAGCCAGCCAGAACAAGCTGACTGGTGCTCAGGACAATGGTTTGATACAGATAACTGCGGGAAAGAACTGGTTTTTTGGTTTTCATGGGGCTCTGGCTTTGTTGATCAATTAAAAAAACAATCAATACTTACTTTTTGATTGATAATAATTATCAACAACATGAAAATCAGACGGTACTGACCAAAGTTCCAGTTTTCTTCTCTGCAAATCAGGAAATTGTGAATCACAACCAGCTTGGCAAACACCTCAGCCCCGACACATCACTGCCGTTCAACAGCCGCTTCGGACAATAAAACAGCCGGGACTCGCCCGGCTGTTTCATGGTCTACTTCCATCGACAAATCAGTATCAATCTTCGTCTGCCCAGCTTGGGGACCGCTTGCCCAGAAAGGCCGACACCCCTTCCAGCTGCTCTTCTTCCCCGATCAGGGACAGCAAGGCCTCGCGTTCCCGTTGCAGGTGCTCTTCCAGCGTGGCACCAGCACTGGCTTCAATCAGCTGGCGCGCACGTGCCACCGCCTGCGGCGCCTGATTCGCCACCTTGCCCGCCAGGCTTACTGCCATGATCTTGGCAAAACCCGGATCGACAATTTCTTCCACCAGACCTATTTCATAAGCCTTTTCCGCACTCAGGATCTCGCCACCCAATAGAATGCGCTTGGCCCAGGACACACCTACCTTGTCGGCCAGCGTCTTGCTGCCACCACCGGCCGGCAACAGGCCAACCCGGGCTTCCGGCAAACCCAGCCTGGCGCCGCGTTCCACCACCATGTAGTCACACATCAGCGCGCATTCCAGCCCGCCGCCCAGGGCATAACCGTTGATGGCGGCAACCGTCACGCCTGAATAGTTGCGCAGCGCTGCAAATGCGGCGGTAAAGGCGTCCAGCATTTCGGCTACATCCTGCTTGCTACCCTTGCTGAACAGATTCAGATCAGCGCCAGCACAGAAGAAAGCATCTCCAGCCCCGGTGATCACCACTGCGCGCACCGAGCTGTCCGCTTGCAGCTTGGCCATTACGGTAGCCAGTTCATGCAGGCTGTCGATGGTCCACACATTGGCGGGAGGATTGTTGATCGTGATGATTGCAGACTGGCCCAGATGTTCGAGCGTCAAATACTTGGCCATGTAGTTTCCTCAGTTTCTTTGTGGGTCGTTACACATTGCAGCACCTGTCCGTTTGGCCTTTTTATTTGTGGCCTCCCCGATTACGGCAGGAAAGAATGAGCATTCTCAGGGCTTGGCCCGCCTTTTTCCAGCGCGAATAACCGTTTCCCCGTACTTTTTTTCTAGCTGGCATTCCTCCTCAATGCCAAACAGAATTTGGCTTTTTTTTACTATTACATTGTCACAATTTGCTTAAAAATCAGGCAAGCCGAGCTAACAAGCCCTCTGGTAGAATAGGGATTTAAGCAACAGGTTGTCGCATGTTAGAAACGGGTTTCTGGGTGATTTTCCTGGCCGGCCTGCTGGGTGGCGGACATTGCATGGGGATGTGCGGCGGCATTGTGACGGCGCTGACCCTGAATCTGCCTGCCGGGCAGCAACGCTGGCAAATCATGCTGTCGTACAACAGCGGGCGCTTGCTCAGTTATGTCAGCGCAGGCGTGTTGCTGGGTGGCCTGGCTGAAGCCGGCTTGAGCCTGATTGCCACCCGACCGGCACAAATGGCCTTGCTGGTACTGGCCAACCTGATGCTGATTGCCATGGGCCTGTATCTGGCCGGGCTCTCCAGCGCCATTACCACCCTGGAAAAAATCGGCCGTCCGGTTTGGAGCAAACTGCAACCCTTGCTCGCCCGCCTGCTGCCCATCCGCAGTGCCAAAGCCGCCTTGTTGGCCGGCATGCTGTGGGGCTGGTTGCCATGCGGCCTGGTGTATAGCGCCTCGCTGTCAGCACTGGCCAGCGGCAAGGCCTTGCAAGGCGGCCTGCTGATGCTGGCATTCGGCCTGGGCACGCTGCCCAATTTGTTGCTGATGGGGGTGTTTGCCGACACGCTGCGCCAGTTCATCCAGCGCAAGCCGGTGCGTTTGCTGGCGGGCTTGCTGGTGGCAGGCATGGGGCTGACCCGCTTGCTGCTACTGGCAATGCAGGCATGAAAAAAGCCGCCCGGTGTGATCGGGGCGGCTTTAGGATGCCTCGCGCAGTTTAGCGGAAGGACTGCATGATGGTTTCCACATTGTGGTGGAACAGCTTGAGATAACTGCTGGCCGGGCCATTGGGCTTGGACAGGGCATCGGCATACAATTCGCCGCCAATCCTGACCTTGGCTTCGCGGGTCAGTTGTTCCAGCAGGCGCTTGTCGGTCATGTTTTCCATGAACACCGCATTCACCTTTTCCTGACGGACCTGTTTCACCAACTGCGCCACGCCCTTGGCCGATGCTTCTGCTTCGGTGCTCACGCCCTGGATGGCCAGCATCTTGATGCCATAACGCTCACCAAAGTAGCCAAAGGCATCGTGCGAAGTCAGCATCTTGCGCTTGGCCTGCGGCACGGCGGCAAACTGCCTGGCCGCCCAGTCATCTTCCTGCTTCACCCGGGCCGAAAAGTCAGCCGCACGACGATTGTATTCATCCTTGCCTTGCGGATCGGCCTTGATCAGCGCGGCAGTGATATTGCGGATGTACACCTGCACCCGTTGCGGGTCGTGCCAGGCATGCGGATCCACCACATCGTGGCCATGCGCTTCGCCCTCTTCCTCCGGTGCCATGCGGGTCTTGATTCCCTTGCCGGCTTCCACCATCACCCCCTTGTAGGCGGATGCCTTGGTGAGCCGACCCATCCAGCCTTCCAGCCCCAGCCCGTTGGTGACAAACACACGGGACGCCGACAGCGCCTTCACATCGGCCGGGGAAGGTTGAAACACGTGGGCGTCCTGATCCGGCCCTACCAGCGATACCACATCCACCCGCTGGCCACCGATTTCACGGGTCATGTCCGCCACAATGCTGAAACTGGCAACAACCGGCAGCTTTGCCGCCATGGCCGCCATGGGCAAACCCAGCAGCAACAGGCTCAACAGACTTTTTTTCACACCGAACTCCTCAGGATTCAAAATGCCGCGCGCGGATATAGCGCGGCAAGGCACCGCCCGCCGGAGCGAACAGCAGGGAAAAGAGGTAGAACAAGCCGGCCACCAGAATGATGGCGGGGCCGGAAGGCAGCTCGAAGTGATAGGACAACAACAGGCCGGCCAGACCACTGCCAAAGGCCACGCTTACTGCCATCACCAGCATGCCTTCCACCGTTTCCGACCACAGCCGGGCGGTAATGGCGGGCAGCATCATCAGGCCCACCGCCATCAGCGTACCCAGTGCCTGAAAGCCGGATACCAGGTTCAGCACCACCAGCATCAGGAAGGCCATGTGCCACAGGCCACCGCGCGCGCCTACCGAGCGCAGGAACACCGGATCCAGGCTTTCCAGCAACATCGGGCGATAGATAAAGGCCAGGGTGATCAGGGTGACCGAAGCAACACCACCCACCAGATACAAGGCAGCGTCGTCCACCGCCAGCACCGAACCGAACAGGATGTGCATCAGGTCCACATTGCTGCCGCTCTTGGACACCAGCAGCACGCCGATGGCCAGTGACAACAGGTAGAACGCCGCAAAGCTGGCATCTTCCTTGATACCGGCAAAGCGCGTGGCAAGGCCCGCCAGCACCGCCACCAGCACACCGGCAACAAAGCCACCCAGACTCATGGCCGGCAGGCTGAGGCCGGCCAGCATGAAGCCGACGGCAGCGCCGGGCAGCACGGCATGGCTCATGGCATCCCCCATCAGGCTCATGCGGCGCATCACCAGGAACAGGCCGATGGGGCCGCTGCCCAGCGACAGGGCCAGGCAGCCGGCCAGCGCCCGGCGCATGAAGGCAAAGTCGACAAAAGGTGCAATCAGTACATCGTAAAGGTGTTGCATCAGGCATTGACTCCATCGACCTGACACACCGCGGCACGGTCTTGCCAGTGGGCGGCCGTATCCACCGCCCGTTTCAGATTGGCATCGGTCAGTACCTGCTCGGTACGACCCCAGGCCACCACTTCACGCGCCAAGAGCAGCGTGTGCGGGAAATAGGCACGTACCTGCTCGTAGTCGTGCAGAACCGCAATGATGGTGCGGCCTTCTTCCTTCCAGCGCCGCACCAGTTCCAGCAGGTCGAAGGTGGTTTTGGCATCCATGGCGGTGAATGGCTCGTCCAGCAGGATCAGCCGCGCATCCTGCAGCAGGATGCGGGCGAACAGTACGCGCTGGAATTGCCCGCTGGACAGCGCCGAAATGGAGCGGGTGGCAAAGTCGGCCAGGCCCACTTGTTCCAGTGCATCCATGGCCTGGCCAAGGCCGGCACGCCCTACCCGGCCAAACGGCCCGGTACGGTGCCACAGGCCGGTGGCCACCAGGTCGAGCACGCTGACCGGCAAGGAGCGGTCGATTTCCGACTGCTGCGGCAGGTAGGCAATGTCCTGACGGACAAAGCCATCCAGCCGGGCATGGCCGGAATCGGGCTTGAGCGCGCCGATCATGGCTTTGAGCAAGGTGCTTTTACCCGCGCCATTGGGGCCGAAGATGGCCGTGGCATCGCCCGTGACAAAGCTGCCCGAGACATGATGCACGGCCGGATGGCGCTGGTAAGACACCGTCAGATTATCCAGTGCGACCTTCATGCCACCTCCTGCAATGCCCACAGCACCACCGCCCACAACACGGCCAGCACCAGCGCCACCAGGGCCAGCCGTTGCCAGGCCGACATGGCCAGCAGGCTGATGGGGGGACGCAGGTTGGCGGCAGTCAGGTGCTGGTGCGGGGCGGCACCATGCTGATGGCCATGGGCATGCTCATGCAGATGCGCATGGTCATCGGGTGAAGAATGTTGATGTTTCATTGTTTGATTTACTCGAAGCAGGCTTGCAGCGCGGCCTCGACCGCGGCGTTATCCAGGGCTGGCGCAATCAGCTCGAAGCGGCTGTCACGCCGCCAGGACACCTGACTGGCTCCCCACTGCCCTTCGGCCCAGTTCAGCCACACCCAGCTGTCCAGCACCTTGAACACGCCCTTGGCGCGCACCAGTCCGGGCACCAGCTTGGGCAGCCGGTCAAAAAAGTCGGTCAGTTGTTCGCCGCTGAAGGACTGCTCCGGCGGGAAGGTCCAGCCGGCGGAATCCCAGCCATTGCCACTATCAGCCGGAATGGCTGGCCGGTAGCGCGGCTTGACGGTGACGGCGGCATCCAGCCATTGCACATCCACCAGGCCATCCCGCACTTCGGCAATCACCGATTTGGGTGGAAACAGCTTGCCCGCCTGTGCATGGAAGGCTTGCAGGGTTTCCACGTCGGCCATGTCGATCTTGTTGGCCACCAGCACGTCGGCAATGGCCACCTGGTCGCGGTACAGCGGCTGACGCAGGTAGTCCGGGCTGACAAACTGGCGCGGGTCCACCAGCGTCAGCACCGCGCCCACTTCCAGCGCATCGCCCAAGGGCTTGGCGCGTAACTCGTCGATCACCCCGGCAGCATGGGCAAGACCGCTGGCCTCGATCAGCAGGCGGTCCGGCCGCTCGCGTCGCAGCAAGGTAGCCACGGTGGTGGTCATTTGCGGACCGGCCACGCAGCACAGGCAGCCACCGGCGATTTCCGCCACCGGCAGGTCGTCGTTCATCAGCGCGGCACCGTCGATGCCCACTTCACCGAATTCATTGACGATGACCGCCCACTTTTCACTGGCCGGACGAGTAGCAATCAGATGACGCAGGGCCGTGGTCTTGCCCACGCCCAGAAAGCCGGTAAACAGATTGACAATGGTTTTTTTCATATGCGGCATGCCTTGCAAAGTCCGGTCAGCGTCAGGTTCTGGCGGCTCAGGGTAAAATCGGCGGCGTCTGCCACATCGTGCAAGCCGGCCAGTGCCGCCATCACGTCGACTTCCTGCACCTTGCCGCAGGTTTCACATACCAGAATCATGCTTTCGTGCTGACACTCGAAATGGTCACAGACAACAAAGCCGTTCAAGGCATCCACCCGGTGCAACAGGCCCTGCTCCACCAGAAAGTCCAGCGCGCGGTATACGGTAGGCGGGGCGGCAATGCCGCGTTCCTTTTGCAAATCGGCCAGCACCTGATAAGCCTTCACCACGCCCTGATGGCGCAGCACCAGCTCCAGCACCTGACGGCGCAAGGCGGTCAGCTTGCAGCCACGGCGCTCGCAATGCGCTTCGGCGGCCTGGATGTAATCCGTGCGGTTCATTGACGACTCCTGTTAACGATGGCGAATGTTACTGTATAACATCACGACAATACAACCATTAACACTCAGTGGGTATTGTCTGTCATCCGTCCGTGTTAGCCTGCGTTATCCCCTGTAGCAGCTTGCAACCTTCAAAGGAGTTCACATGAAAAAAGCCCTCATGCTCAGCCTTTGCGCCGTTCTGGCCAGCTCTGCCTTCGCCGCCACCGATCCGGTATCCGCCCGTCAGGACATTTTCAAGCAGTTCAAGAAAGACGCCGGTGCCATGGGCAAGATGGTGAAGAGCGATGCCATCAACAAGGACGAATTCAGCAAGCTGGCTGCCCATCTGGATGAAGTCGCCCAGCAACCGTGGCAGCACTTCCCGGCTGGCACCGCCAGTGGTCAAACCGCCAAAAAGACCGAAGCCAAGGCCGAAATCTGGAGCAAGCCCGCCGAATGGACCAAGGCGACAGATGCCTTCAAGGCAGAGACCGCCAAGCTGAAGCAAGTTGCGGCAGCCGGTGACACCGCCAGCATCAAGAACCAGTTCGCCGCGGTTCAGAAGACCTGCAAGGCCTGTCACGACGCCTTCCGTAAAGACTGATAGAATTTTCCACCTGTCGCAGGTGCGGCCAGGGCTTGCATTCTGGCGCGCACCTGCAATCCATCTTGCCAACATCACCCCGACACAGAATCCATGAAACACACTGTTACTGCCCTGCTGCTGGCTGCCCTAGCCATTCCTGCCGCCATGGCCGACTCTCCGGCGGAAATCCGCACCCAGAGCTTCAAGAAAATCCTGCGTGCCTTCGAGCCGATGGGCATGGTGGTACGCGACCGCGACCCTTACAACAAGGCAAAATTCATTGCCATGGCCGACAGCCTGAAGCAGGTTTCTGCCGAACCGTTCAATCATTTCCCGGCTAACAGCATTGATGGCAAGAGCCGCGCCAAGCCGGAAATCTGGAGCCAGCCGGCCAAGTTCCAGGCTGCGCGCGACACCTTCCTGAAAGCCGTCAACGACCTGGACAGCACCGCCCACAATGGAGACCTGGCCAGCATCAAGAAGAGCTACGGCGTGGTGGCACAAAGCTGCAAAGCCTGTCACGACAGTTTCCGTGGCCCGGAAAAATGAATCTGTAGCCAGCCACACGACAGCAAAACAAAAAGCCCTGACAACTCAGGGCTTTTTCGTTGATACAAGATCATGCTCACAAGCGGGTCAGTAGCAGATACACCCCGCCACCCGACAACAGCAGGCTCAGCAAGGCCAGCTGCCAGGCACGGAAATACGGAGCCGGCGTCTGGCCATCGACCGCCTGACAGCCGGTCAGCATGGCGCGCACCAGGTTCTGCTTCTTGATCACACGGTAAGCCACAATGGCAGCAATGTGCAGGCCTACCAGCAGCAGGATGAGGTTGAACAACAGCTTGTGAAAGCGGGTGACGGATTCGGACAGCTCGCCCGAAATCAGCCGGGCCAGCGGGCCGTCAAAAGTGTAGCTGTCCACGTCGGTGGCAAACAGGCCACTCCCTACCTGCACCAGTAGCACCGCCAGCAAGGCCAGCACCATCAGCGCACCCAGCGGATTATGTCCGGGACGCGGCGTCCACTTGCCTTGCAGATAGGCGCGAATGGCCGCCGGGCCTTTGACAAACTGGCTGAAACGGGCGGTTTCGCTACCGATCACGCCCCAGATCAGCCGGAACAGCAGCAGCACGGCAATCGCCTCGCCACTCCAGATGTGATACTGCAACCAGTCGCCACCCTGCTCGCCGGTGAACCACATGCCGCCAAACAGCACAACCAGGCTCCAGTGAAACAGGCGGGTTGGCCAATCCCATACCTTGATGCTCTTTTCCATGCGCAACCTCGTGCAGCAAACAGTGCAAAGCACGCAGTTTAACCAGCTGCCCACTTACTGCCTACTGCCAAGTGTTGAAGAACTGTTGCTAAGGCCAGCCGTATGGACAATGCCGGAAAAATGCCGGAATTGGATTCTGATCAGGCCGTTTTCGGGTAGTATTACCCCTTTCGCCGTCCGTGATAGCGCAGCTTGCCCAAGCACGGCTGACCACAGACGGCCAACGCACTGACAGCCCGCTGCGGCTGTGTTTTCACGCATTGAGTTGGAGAAAGTAATGACCCAAGCTTCACTGATCGAGGATCTGGAGGCCCGCGGCCTGATCGCGCAAACCACAGACGCCGCCGCCTTGTCCGAACTACTGGCCAAGGAACAGGTAACCCTGTATTGCGGATTCGACCCGACTGCTGACAGCCTGCACATCGGCAGCCTGGTTCCCATTCTGATGCTCAAACGCTTCCAGCTGGCGGGCCATCGCCCTATCGCCCTGGTGGGCGGTGCCACCGGCATGATCGGCGACCCCAGCTTCAAGGCCACCGAACGCAAGCTGAACACCCCGGACGTGATTGAAGGCTGGGTGGACAAAATCCGCGCCCAGGTTTCGCCCTTCCTGTCCTTCGAAGGCGATAACGCCGCTGTCATGGCCAATAACTACGACTGGTTTGGCGGCATGGGCGCACTGGAATTCCTGCGCGACATCGGCAAGCATTTCTCGGTCAACGCCATGATCAAGAAAGAAGCGGTGCAACAGCGTATCAACCGCGACGATCAGGGCATTTCCTACACCGAGTTCTCCTACAGCCTGCTGCAGGGTTATGACTTTTCCGAGCTGAACCGCCGTCTGGGCTGCAAGCTGCAAATCGGCGGTTCCGACCAGTGGGGCAACATCACCGCCGGTACCGACCTCACCCGTCGCCTGAACCAGCAGCAGGTGTTCGGCCTGACCATGCCGCTGGTCACCAAGTCCGATGGCACCAAGTTCGGCAAGACCGAATCCGGCACCATCTGGCTGGATGCGCGCAAGACTTCACCCTACGCCTTCTACCAGTTCTGGCTGGGTACCGCCGATGCCGACGTGTACAAGTTCCTGCGCTACTTCAGTTTCCTGTCGGTAGCGGAAATCGCCGCCATCGAAGAAGCCGACAAGGCCCGTGATGGCAAGCCGGAAGCCCAGCGCATCCTGGCCGAACAAGTGACCGAACTGGTACACGGCAAGGCAGCCCTGGCCGCCGCCCAGCGAATCACCCACAGCCTGTTCAGCAACGACCTGTCCAGCCTGACCGAAGACGACTTCGCCCAACTGGCACAGGACGGCCTGCCGCACTTCGTGCTGAATGCGGCCGAGGACAGCCTGATCGACGCGGTGGCCAATGGCGGCCTGGCCAAGTCCAAGAGCGAGGCACGTACCTTCATCCAGAGTGGCGCGGTCAGCATCAACGGCAACAAGGCAGACAGCATCGAGCATCGCTTTACCGCCGATGACCGACTGTTCGGTCGCTTCAGCCTGCTCAAGCGCGGCAAGAAGAACTATGCGCTGATTGAATGGAAGGCCTGATTCCGGCCTGATGCCCGCTTTGTCGGGCAATGCCACGGCGGCCCGCTTCTGCACATGCAGACGGGCCGTTTTTTCATGCCGACATCCCAATGCTCGACGCCACGGCTGCCATGCCGCTAGAATTTTGCCCACTCCTCCGCCACGCAAGGCTGACACCATGGAAAGAATCGGTTTTATCGGACTGGGCCTGATGGGCCTGCCCATGTGCCGCAGGCTGCAGGCTGCCGGCTTCCCGCTCACCGTCTGGAACCGTTCGCCGGACAAGCTGGAACAGGCCCGCGCCGAGAGCATGTCAGTCTCAACATCGCTGGTGGAACTGGCGGGTGCCAGTGACATCATCATGCTGTGCATTGCCGATGCCGCTGCGGTGCAAAGCGTGGTGGCGCAATTGCTTCCAGTCTTGCGCGCCGGACAGCTCATCATTGACCTGTCCAGCATCGACCCCGACACCACCCGCCGCTGCGCAGAGCAGCTTGGCCAACAGGGTGCCAGCTGGGTGGATGCGCCGGTATCCGGCGGGGTAAGGGGGGCGGAACAAGGCACACTGGTGATCATGGCCGGTGGCAGTCCAGAGGACATCCGCCGAGCCAGCCAGGCACTGCAGCCGCTGTCGCAGCGCATTACCCGCATGGGCGATGTCGGCAGCGGGCAGGTGACCAAAATCTGTAACCAGCTGATTGTGGCCGCCAATGCCATGCTGATTGCCGAAGCCGTGGCGCTGGCCGAAAACAATGGTGTGGATGCCAGCCTGCTGGCACCAGCGCTGGCTGGCGGCTTTGCCGATTCGCTTCCCTTGCAGATTCTCGCTCCGCGCATGGCAGCGCGTCAGGCCGAGCCGGTACAGTGGAAGGTGGCCACTCTGCTGAAGGATCTGGACAACGCCAGTCAGCTATCAAAACAAAGCCAGTCCGCCACCCCGCTGGCTGCGCTGGCCAGCCAGCTAATGCGCCTGCATGCCGCACAAGGCCATGCCACAGCCGACCTCAGCAGCGTCATCAATCTGTACCAGGACCATCATCAGGAAACCAGACCATGTTGAAACTCTGTGCCAACCTCAGCATGCTGTTCAGCCACCTGCCGTGGCCGGAGCGCTTTGCCGCCGCCCGCGCCGCCGGTTTTACTGCAGTGGAAATCCAGTTCCCCTATGAACATACGGTGGAACAGCTGCAAGGCTGGCTGAATCAGCATCAGCTGAAGCTGGTACTGATCAACGCTCGGCCGGAGACCTGATGCAAGGCGGCGCCGGGCTGGCCGGCCAGCCGGCAAGGAAGCAGAATTTGCCAGCGGCCTGCAGCAATGCCTGCATTACGCCACGCAACTGGGCGTGGAAGCGGTGAACATCCTGCCCGGACGGCTGGCAGAAGGCTGCAGCCGCACACAGGCCCTGTCCACACTCAATACCAATCTGCTGATGGCTGCTGATCTGCTTGGCCAGCATCACATCCGCTGCACCGTGGAGGCCATCAACCGCCACGACATGCCCGGTTTTCTGGTGAGTACCCTGGCCGAATTGCAGCAACTGCCCGCTCACCCCGATCTTTTCTGGCAAATCGACCTTTATCACATGGCCAGCATGGGCGAAGCACTGTCCCCCTTGCTGGCACAACACTGGCAACGCATCGGCCACTTGCAGTTTGCCGACTACCCCGGCCGTGGCGCACCGGGCAGCGGTGCGCTGGACTTTGCCAGCTTGTTCAGTCAAATCAAGGTACTGCCTTATGCCTTCTGGAGTGGCGCAGAATACCGTGACAATAACGGCGACATGGGGTGGCTGGTCTCACTGCCAGGCCAGCAGGACGATGCTGCACTGCGGCACTGAAACTTGCAGCCGGCTGCAATTTTTGATTTTCCGCCACATCTCCTGACAGGGAATCAATCACTTAGCAGGCCATTTTGCAGAAAAGGCTTGCAAACGGCTATTTTTTACCGTACAGTGCGAACCCTTCTGATTTCCAAATTCCACCGGCAGATTCAGCAGCAGCAATGCAGCAACTGCCGGCGTGATGCTTCATCGTCCCTGACCGATATTCCAGGCTTCGTCCACGTAGTGTCTCTTTTGACTGGACTGCTGTTCGCCGCTTGCACAGGTTGGTGCCGATGACCGACAGCCTCACACGAGGCTGCTAACCGCCACATCTCCTGGCCAAGCGACACCGGCTCTACTCCGGTTTGAAAGGACATTATGCATTTCTCCGACCTGGGCGTTGCCCCGACCATCCTGCGTGCACTCGAAGCTGCCGGCTACGACACCCCCACCGGCGTACAAGCCGAAGCCATTCCTGCTGCCATTGCTGGCCGCGACCTGCTGGTTTCCGCTCAAACCGGTAGCGGCAAGACCGCAGCCTTCCTGCTGCCAGCACTGACCAAGCTGTCCGAGCGCTCCACCGGCAAAGGCCAGGGCCCGCGCGTTCTGGTGCTGTGCCCGACCCGCGAACTGGCGCAACAGGTGGAAAAGAACGCCCTGGAATACGGCAAGGACCTGCGCTGGATGCGTACCGCCTGCCTGGTTGGCGGCGCCTCCTTCGGCTACCAGACCCGCGCCCTGTCCCGCCCGATCGACCTGATCGTGGCCACTCCGGGCCGTCTGATGGACCACATGCGCTCCGGCCGTGTTGACTTCTCCCGCCTGGAAATGCTGGTGCTGGACGAAGCCGACCGCATGCTGGACATGGGCTTCATCGAAGACATCGAAACCATCGTCAAGGCCACTCCGGAAAGCCGTCAGACCGTACTGTTCTCCGCTACGCTGGATGGCACCGTTGGCCGCATGGCTGAAAAAATCACCCGCGAACCGCAGCGTATCGAAATTGCCCGTACCGAAACTTCCGGCGGCACCATCGAAGAACACCTGCTGTACGCGGACGACCTGAACCACAAGCATCGCCTGCTGGATCACATTCTGAAAGAGTCCGGCTTTGACCAGTGCGTGATCTTCTCCGCCACCAAGGCTTACAGCGAAGAACTGGCTGACAAGCTGTCCGACCAGGGCTACTCCGCCGCCTGCCTGCATGGCGACATGCCGCAAAGCTGGCGTAACCGCACCCTGAACGACCTGCGTCGCGGTCGTATCAAGATTCTGGTGGCCACCGACGTTGCTGCGCGCGGTATCGACGTACCCACCATCACCCACGTGGTGAACTTCGACCTGCCGAAACAGGCTGAAGACTATGTACACCGTATCGGCCGTACCGGTCGTGCCGGTCGTGACGGCACTGCCATCACCCTGGCGGAATCGAAAGAATTCCACAAGGTACGCCGCATCGAACAATACCTGAAGCGTCAGATCACCGAAGGCGTGATCGAAGGCATGGAACCGACCCGTCGTCCGCCGAAAGGCCCGCGTCGCAATGGCAAGCCGGGTGGCTACGGTGCCCAGGGCCAACGTCGTGGCGGTAGCGGCAACGGTAACGGCTATGGCCGCGAACGTCGCGAAGGCGGCTACGGCCGTGGCACCGGTGGCAATGGTGGTGGCAGCTACGACCGTCGTGGCCCGCGCTCTGCCGGTCAGGGTCAGCGCAGCACCCAGCGTGCCGACTAAGCACCCAGTCGTTCAGTAAGACAAGAAGGCGATCCACGGATCGCCTTTTTTGCGCCTTGCCGTCTCAGGCATGCACAAAATGCATGGCGACCCCGGCATAAACTCGCTTGTCAGCCTGCCATGCGCGCACCAGAATAGCTGTACACACAGCACTGGATAACGCATGACTACCCTGCTCACCATTCCCCAGCGCCTGGCCGCCTTGCGCCAGGCCATGCAACAACAACATATTGCTGCCTGCCTGATTCCCTCTTCCGACCCGCATCTGTCCGAATACCTGCCCGCCTACTGGCAGGCCCGGCAGTGGCTGTCCGGTTTTCACGGCTCGATGGGCACGCTGATTGTCACGCAGGATCAGGCCGGACTGTGGGCAGACAGCCGTTACTGGGAACAGGCCGCCAAGGAGCTGGACGGCAGCGGCATCGCCCTGATGAAAATCCAGACCGCCGCCAGCAGCCAGCATCTGGACTGGCTGGCAGAAAACCTGCAAGCCGGACAAACCGTAGCGGTGGCAGGCGACGTACTGAGCCTGGCCGCAGCCAATGCGCTGCACAGTAGCCTGAGCGCACGCGGCATTGCCCTGCGCACCGAGCTGGATTTACCCGCGCAGATCTGGAGCGACCGCCCCTCATTGCCGCAAGTCGCCATCTACCCGCACCTGCCACCGTTTGCCAGCACCAGCCGCCAGAACAAACTGGCCGCAGTACGACAGGCCATGCGGCAGCACGGC
Source organism: Aquitalea pelogenes (assembly GCF_001515305.1). Lineage (GTDB taxonomy): Bacteria > Pseudomonadota > Gammaproteobacteria > Burkholderiales > Chromobacteriaceae > Aquitalea > Aquitalea pelogenes. The sequence continues at coordinate 3,731 of NZ_LNQV01000026.1, read as the reverse complement.
GCGGATTACCACTTCATTTCCACGCTGGACGATATTGCCTGGCTGATGAACCTGCGCGGTGCGGATGTCAATTACAACCCGGTGTTCATCAGCCACTTGCTGCTGGGCCCGGACAGCACCACCCTGTTTGTTGATGGCAAGAAAGTGGATGCCAAGCTGCAAGCCGAACTGGCAGCCGACGGCGTGCAACTGGCCGATTACCACAGTGCCAAGTCGGTACTGACTTCCCTGCCCCACAGCAGCACCATGCTGCTGGACCCGCGCCGCATCACGCTGGGTTTCCATCAGGCCATGCCGCAAAGCATGCCGCGCGTGCAGGCCATCAACCCCAGCACCTTGCTGAAAGCCCGCAAGACCGCCGCCGAGGCAGAACACATCCGCCACACCATGGAGCAGGATGGCGCTGCGCTGTGCGAGTTCTTCGCCTGGTTCGAACAGGTGGTCAACCGCGAAGCCATCACCGAACTGACCATCGACGCGCAGATTACCGCCGCCCGCGCCCGCCGCCCCGGCTTTGTCTCACCCAGTTTTGCCACCATTGCCGGTTTCAATGCCAACGGCGCCCTGCCGCACTACCGCGCCACGGAACAGGCCCATGCCAGCATTGCCGGTGACGGCCTGCTGCTGATCGACTCCGGCGGTCAGTATCATGGCGGCACCACCGACATCACCCGCGTGGTGGCGGTCGGTACGCCCAGCCCGGAACAAAAGCGCGACTTCACCCTGGTGCTCAAGGGCACACTCAATCTGTCGATGGCCCACTTCCCGCGTGGCACCCTGTCGCCGATGCTGGATGCACTGGCCCGCGCCCCGATGTGGCAACACGATATCGACTTCGGCCACGGCACCGGCCATGGCGTGGGTTATTTCCTCAATGTGCATGAAGGCCCGCAAACCATCTCGCGCAGCTTGCCGGATGCCAGCATGGCAATGCAGGAAGGCATGATCACCTCGGTGGAACCGGGCATCTATCGCCCCGGCCAGTGGGGGGTGCGCATCGAGAACCTGGTATTGAATGTGCCAGCACAGAAAAACGGCTTTGGCGACTTCCTGCGCTTTGAAACACTGACGCTCTGCCCGATCGACACCCGCTGCATCGAGCACAGCCTGCTGTCCCGTCAGGAAGTGGACTGGCTGAATCACTACCACGCCGAGGTACAACGCCGTCTGCTGCCACTGGTGACAGGCGCTGCCCGTGACTGGCTGCTGCACGCCACCCAAGCCATCTGAGCAAGACAAACCCACAATGAAAAACGCCCTGGAATCCAGGGCGTTTTTTCATGCCAAGCCAGACAGAATGGCTTACATCGCTTCCAGCACCTTGATACCCAGCAGGTCCAGACCGGTGCGCAGGGTCTGGCAGTCAGCGCAGCCAGTTGCAGGCGGCTGGCACGTACATCGCCTTCGCTCTTCAGGATCGGGCAGGCTTCGTAGAAGCGCGAGAACAGCGTGGCAATCTGGTACAGGTAGTTGGACAGGTAGTGCGGGTAGCAACCTTCTGCCACCGACAACAGCGTGTCTTCAAACTGGGCCAGTGCCGCAGCCAGATGTTTTTCTGCCGGCTCGGTAATCACGATGGGCGCATTGGCGTCCACGTTTTCCGCCTTGCGGAATACGCTCTGCACGCGAGTGTAGGCGTATTGCAGATACGGCGCGGTATTGCCTTCAAAGGCCAGCATGGTGTCCCAGTTGAAGATGTAATCGCTCATGCGGTTCTTGGACAGGTCGGCATACTTCACCGCACCAATGCCCACCGCCGCAGCGATTTCGCGCTTCTCGTTCTCGGACAGCTCCGGGTTCTTTTCCGACACCAGCGCATAGGCACGCTCTTCCGCCTCGTCCAGCAGCTCGATCAGCTTGACGGTGCCGCCGGAGCGAGTCTTGAACGGCTTGCCGTCGTCGCCCATCATCACGCCAAAGCCGATATGTTCCAGCTTCATGCTTTCCGGGGCGAAACCAGCCTTGCGGCAGATGCTGAACATCTGGGCAAAGTGCTGGCTCTGGCGCGCATCCACCACATAGATGACGCGGTCCAGATTCAGCACCTTGTGACGGTAGCGCACTGCGCCCAGGTCGGTGGTGGTGTACAGGAAGCCGCCGTCTTTCTTGCGGATGATCACGCCCATCGGCTCGTCGTCCTGAGTGCGGAATTCCTCCAGGAACACCACCTCGGCGCCTTCGCTTTCGCTCAGCAAGCCTGCGGCACGCAGCTCTTCCACAATCACCGGCAGGTCGTCGTTATAGGCGGACTCACCGCGCACATGCTCGCGCTTCAGGCCGACATTCAGCTTTTGATACACCGCTTCGCAATGCTTGAGCGAAATGTCGACAAACTGCGCCCACAGCTTGAGCACTTCTTCATCGCCACCTTGCAGACGTACCACGTAGTCACGGGCGCGGTCGGCAAACTCTTCGCTTTCGTCAAAACGCACCTTGGCATTGCGGTAGAAGGTTTCCAGATCGGAAAGCTCCAGCGCGTTGTCACCCGCCTGACGGATTTCCACCAGATAGGCGGTCAGCATGCCGAACTGGGTACCCCAGTCGCCCACGTGGTTGGCACGCACGACATCGTGACCCAGGAATTCCATCACCCGCGCCAGTGCATCACCAATAATCGACGAGCGCAGGTGGCCAACGTGCATTTCCTTGGCCAGGTTGGGCGAGGAGTACTCCACCATCACGCGCTGGGCTGTCACCGGGCTGATGCCCAGCTTGTCGTCCTTCAGGGCTGCTTCGCTGCGACGGGCGAGGTATTCAGGGGCAAGATGAATGTTGATGAAGCCCGGACCGGCAATTTCCACCTTGTCGGCAATGCCTTGCAGGTCCAGCGCGGCCACTACTTTCTGGGCCAGCTCACGCGGATTGGTCTTGAGCGCCTTGGCCGCACCCATCACACCATTAGCCTGATAGTCACCGAATTCCGGTTTGGAAGCCGGCTGGATCACTGCCGGCGCGTCCGGCGCACCGGCAGCTGCCAGTGCTGCCTGTACCCGTTGATTGATCAACTGCAAAATTGTCATGCTTGCCCCATATTGCCGTGAAAACGAAAAAACGCCTTCGTTTTCGAAAAATTTAACAGTGTCGATTGTATGCCCCCAGGCCTTGACGGGCAATGTTTGCATCGCAGCAAAACGGGATAACAGTCGTCAAAGCGCGGCGAACGGCAGCTGATCGTGGCGGATTATGATAGCCAGATGGTTTCCCCGATCGCGGGTAACTGGAAATCGTGCGCAGACACGCCCTGCTCGCGCAGCGCCATGGCCAGCTCGGCCATAGGCTGCTGGATAGGTTCATCAGTCAGGATGAAAGTCCCCCAATGCACTGCCCACGCCTTCCGGGCTTTCACCTGCCGGAAGATGCGCACCGCCTCCTCCGGATTCACATGCTGCTGCCGCATGATATGGCGCGGCTCGTAAGCACCAATCGGCAGCAAGGCAAAATCCACCGGCCCGATGCGCTGGCCGACTTCATCAAACAATTGCGCCTGATAACCGGTATCGCCGGGAAACCAGATTTTCAAGCCTGCCCCTTGCAACAGGAAACCACCCCACAAGGCCCGGTTCAGGTCGCCCCATGGCCCGCGATTGCTCCAATGGTGTGCCGGGGTAAGTTGCACACGGACCGCCCCGTGCTGATGCTGCTGCCACCAGTCAAGCTGAATGATGCGCCGGGCGAGGGAACCGCGCGCCGCAAGGCACGCGCCACGCCCAGCGGGACAACGGCCAGCGGCG
>NZ_LNQV01000025.1 GCF_001515305.1 Aquitalea pelogenes | reverse complement strand
CGCGCAAAAAGCCGCGCAAGCCGACAAGGCCGCCTCCACAGGCCAGCCAGAGAAACCGGAAAACACATGACAACCACCACCATGCGACTGGCCCCCAGCCTGGCTCGCCGCCAGGGCCTGACGCTGTTTGCCCTGCTGCCGGGCGTGCTGGTCTTGCTGGCGCAGCAAGGCAGGCTCGCCCTGTTCAACCTGCTGCTGGCCCTGTGTGGCAGCCTGCTGAGCGACATGGTCTGCCAAGCCTCACGCAAGCAGCCGCTGGCCACCAGTTGGCGACAGCCCGCCAGCCTGTTAACGGGGACGTTACTGGCCCTGTTACTACCCATAGACACCCCGGCAGGCCTGCTGCTTGCAGCCTGCATGATTGCCGTGCTGTGGCGACAACTGTTTGGCGGAACCGCCCACGGGCCGTTTCACCCGGTCCTTGTCAGCCTGTTGGCGCTGTCCCCCTGTCTGCCCACCATTCTGCCCGCTCAAAATGCAGCACTGAGCCTCGCCTTGCTGGGCGGTGGCGTGTGGCTGCTCTGGCAAGGTCTGATTGCCTGGCAAGCACCTGCTGGTTTCTGTCTGGTATTGCTGGTAAGCCTGCCACTGGGCACCGGCTGGTTGCTGCTGCAGCCCGCATTGTGGCTACTGCTTGGCTGGGTGATGACGGATGGCAACAGCACCCCCATCACGCCACGGGGCAGGCTCATTCATGGTCAGGCTGCCGGCCTGCTGTGTGTCGGCTTTGCCGCGCTGACCCAGTGGTCGGACATTACCCCGCTACTGGCAGCCATCCTGTTGCTGCTCAGCGCCGCCGCGCCACTGGTGGACCAGTTGCTGCAGCCAGCCCCTCGCACGTAGAAACCACAGTAGCTTCGGCAGCGCCCCTGCCTGCGCTACAATCACCGGTGCGCCATTTTCCGGACGCACCGGTACTCAACCAGCCATCAGCCAGCCGCCATGAACGCCACCAAGCGCTACGAAATCTTCCGCCGCCTGCGCGAGCACAACCCCACTCCCACCACGGAACTGGAATACCGCACGCCGTTCGAGCTGCTGATTGCCGTCCTGCTGTCGGCACAGGCTACTGACGTCAGCGTCAACAAGGCCACCCGACCGTTGTATGCCGTGGCCAACACCCCGGCCGCGATGCTGGCGCTGGGTGAGGAAACCGTGGCCGACTACATCAAGACCATCGGTCTGTACCGCACCAAGGCAAAGAATGTGATTGCCACCTGTCGCCTGCTGCTGGAAAAACATGGCGGCGAAGTGCCCGACGACCGTGCCGCACTGGAAGCCCTGCCCGGAGTGGGGCGCAAAACAGCCAATGTGGTACTGAACACTGCCTTTGGCCACCCCACCATCGCTGTGGATACCCATATTTTCCGCGTGTCCAACCGCACCCGGCTGGCACCGGGCAAGGATGTGCGTGAAGTGGAAGACAAACTGCTGCGTTATGTGCCGGCAGAATTCAAGGTAGATGCACACCACTGGCTGATTCTGCTTGGTCGCTATGTGTGCAAGGCGCGCAAACCGGAATGCCATCGCTGCGTGATTGCCGATTTGTGTGAATACCCGGCAAAACCGGTATGATTAAATGATTGCCAGCGGAATAAGGCTGGCAGTTCTCTGGAAATACAGCTGATCGTCCCTATATCGGTCTGAAAGCCTCCCCGAAAGGATAATTCTGTGACTCCGTATCTTCGCCCCATCGTCGGCGCCCTTCTGGCTGCGTCGTTGCTTTCGGGTTGCGACAAGATCGAAAGCCTGTTCCACAAGCAAAACCAGCCCGCCCCGGTGGCTGTACCTGCACAGTCGGATGGGCGTGTCGCCATGTTGCTGCCTGACTTTACCCAGCTGGTCGAGCGTGATGGCCCGGCCGTGGTAAACATTCAGGCCAACCGCACAGAGGCGGCACCACAGCAAAGCGAAATGCCTTTCCCGGTACCGGAAGACGACCCGCTGTTCGACTTCTTCAAGCGTTTCATCCCCAACCAGCCCAACCAGCAGGACCAGACGCCGGAAGAAAGCGTGTCCTTTGGCTCCGGTTTCATCATCAGTGATGACGGCTACATCATGACCAATGCCCACGTGGTGAGCGGCGGCAGCCAGATCAAGGTGATGCTGACCGACAAGCGCGAGCTGAAAGCCCGCCTGGTGGGCCTGGACAAACGTACCGACGTGGCACTGCTGAAAGTGGATGCCTCCAGCCTGCCGGTGGTCAAGATCGGCAGCCCGTCCCAGCTCAAGGTGGGCGAATGGGTGGCAGCCATCGGTGCACCTTTCGGCTTTGAAAACACGGTGACGGCAGGCATTGTATCGGCCAAGGGCCGCAGCCTGCCGGATGAAAACTACGTTCCGTTCATCCAGACCGACGTGGCCATCAACCCCGGCAATTCCGGTGGACCGCTGTTCAACCTGCGTGGCGAAGTGGTGGGTATCAACTCGCAGATTTACAGCCGCTCGGGTGGTTTCATGGGCATTTCCTTTGCCATCCCGATTGACCTGGCGATGAACGTGGCCGAGCAGATCAAGGCCAAGGGCAAGGTCAGCCGCGGCCAGCTGGGCATCAATATCCAGGAAGTATCGCAGGAGCTGGCACAATCCTTCGGCCTGCCCCGCCCCAGTGGTGCGCTGGTGGTGCGTGTGGATCCGCAAGGCCCTGCCGGCAAGGCCGGGCTGCAAACCGGGGACATCATCCTCAAGCTGGATGACCGCAATATTGAAAGCTCGAAAGACTTGCCGATGATGGTGGGTTCGCTGCAACCGGGTGCCAAAGTGAAGCTGTCGGTATGGCGCAAGGGCGAAGAGAAGACCATTCAGGCCACGCTGGGCGAGCTGGCACCGGAAGCCAGCCCCCAGGCCAAGCAGCAGGACGAAGCCGCTCCGCAGAATTTCCAGTTTGGCAAACTGGGACTGACCGTCACCGAGCTGACCGCACGCCAGCGTACCGAGCTGGGCCTCAATGGCGGCCTGCTGGTACAGAAGGCGCAAGGCGCGGCGGCACGCTCCGGCCTGCAACATGGCGACGTGATCATGGGGCTGAACCAGAATGAAATCACCTCGGTGAAGAGTTTCGAGAAGGCGCTGTCCAGCGCACATGGCAAGATAGCCTTGCTGGTGCGGCGTCAGGACAGCACGCTGTTCGTGCCGCTTCGCCTCGATTGAGCATGCCGACAAGCCGCCGCAAGGCGGCTTCAGGCTGCTGACATCAGCATTTGACGAATCTCCACCGGACCCGGCAAAGCCGGGCCTTTCGAGGAAGTGATTGCGTTGGCAGCCTTACCGTTTATTCCCAATCCCCCCGCCCTTGCCCTGCAAGGGAGCCTCGCTTTCCTGTCTGAAAGCGAGATGGGTATTGTCATCAAGCCAAAGCCGCCCCAGGGCGGCTTTTTCATGGCTGCCGACATCCAATAAACCAGCAAAAGCAAAGGAGAGAAAATGAGTTTTCTGACAACCGATTTGTGCGATGCCAACGAAGGCAGGGTGCGTGTGGTCGAGCCCATGTTCCAGCGCTATGGCAACCATGCCCGCTTTGCCGGGCAAATCGTCACCCTCAAGCTGTTTGAGGACAACACCCTGGTGCGCGAAACCCTGGCCCAGGATGGCCATGGTAAGGTGCTGGTGGTGGATGGCGGCGGTTCACTGCGCTGCGCGCTGCTTGGCGACCAGATTGGCGACCTGGCGGTGGCCAATCACTGGGAAGGGGTGGTGATTTATGGTTGCATCCGCGATTCGGTAGCGCTCAACCAGCTGCCCTTGGGAATCCGCGCACTCAATACCCACCCGTTGAAATCGGTGAAGCGCGGCGAAGGCCAGCGCGACCTGCCGGTAAGCTTTGGCGGTGTCACCTTTACGCCGGGTGAATGGCTGTATGCCGATGAAGACGGCGTGATTGTGGCGGCCGAAGCCCTGCTCTGACACGCCAGCTTCACACTTCCCTTACCAGTCACGCGCCGTCGTGACTGCGCTCATGCACCGGCAAGGCGGCCTGCTTTGCCGGTTCGCCCCAGTCCAGATGCTCTTGCCACCAGGTATGGAATTCCGGCGCCAGTTGCTCCGGCGCGTCCAGCGTGGCAGCGGTGATGTCGATATCGTCCGGGTCGGACTCATGCTGATAACTGAGCGTGGCCCCGCAATGCGGACAGAAACCGCGCTGCACCGCCGTTGATGAGTGATAGTAGACAGGCTTTTCACTCAGCCACTCCAGTTCGATCAAACGCACGGTGAACCAGGTGAGAAACGCCGCACCACTGGCCTTGCGGCAGCTGATGCAATGGCAATGCGTGACATGAAAGGGCTGGCCATGCACCCGGTAGCGCACGGCGCCACACAGACAGCCGCCATTCAGAATGCTGCTCATGATGGTCTCCTGCTGGGCGGAGCCTGGCTTGGACAGGCACCGACGTTTGGCGTGCTTGTTCAAGAACTATAGACAGTTATAAGCAGTCTTGCAGGATGAATGGCGGGCATGAAAAAACGATGCCGTTTTGCGGCATCGTTTGGGCGGGAAAACGACTGGCTGTCTATCAGGCTGGCTGGGTAGGTGTCTTGTTATCCAGCGCCGTCATCTGGTTGCGTTCATCAACAAACACCAGCTTGGGCTGATGGTTGACCAGCTCGGCATCTTCATACTGGGCAAAAGAGGCGATGATCAGCAGGTCGCCCGGCGCAGCACGGCGTGCGGCCGAACCATTGACCGAGATGACACCGGAGCCGCGCTCGGCCTTGATGGCGTAGGTGGCAAAGCGCTCACCATTGTTGACGTTCCAGATCTGCACTTCCTCGTATTCACGGATATCGGCAGCTTCCAGCAGGTTTTCGTCAATGGCGCAGGAACCGATGTAGTGCAGCTCCGCGTGCGTGGTGGTGACACGGTGCAGCTTGGACTTGAGCATGATGCGTTGCATGGTACTGAATTCCCCGGCCCGCCTTAGCGGGTGATTTCCACATTATCAATCAAACGAGTACGACCCAGACGGGCGGCAGCCAGCACCACCAGGCGCTTTTCACCGGCGTGGGCGATTTCCAGGGTATCGGCCTGGCGCACTTCAACATAATCCACCGTCCAGCCTGCCTGTTGCAGGTCGGCACTGGCCTTGGCTTCCAGCCCGGCGTAGTCGTTGTCCCCGGCCAGCAAGGCTGCGCGCATGGCGGACAGGTTACGGTACAGGCGCGGTGCTTCGGCGCGTTCTTCGGCAGTGAGATAGCCATTGCGCGAAGACAGTGCCAGCCCGTCTTCCGCCCGGCCGGTATCCACCGGCACGATGGCAACCGGAATGTTCAGGTCATCCACCATGGCCTTGATCACATGCAGTTGCTGGAAGTCCTTCTTGCCGAAACAGGCCACATCCGGCTGCACGATATTGAACAGCTTGCTCACCACCGTGGCCACGCCACGGAAATGGCCGGGGCGGAAGGCACCGCACAGCTCGTTCTGGATATGCGGCGGCTCCACGTTGAAATCCTGCTTCACGCGCGGGTACAGTTCCTGTTCGGTGGGGAAGAACAAGGCGTCCACGCCGGCGGCTTCCAGCTTGGCACAGTCGGATTCGAAGGTACGCGGATAGGCGTCGAAATCCTCGCCCTGACCAAATTGCAGGCGATTGACAAAAATGCTGACCACCACCTTGTCGGCATGCTCGTGCGCGGCGGCAACCAGCGCGAGGTGACCCTCGTGCAGATTACCCATGGTGGGAACAAAGGCCAGCTTACCGGCCTGGCGACGCCATGCACGCATGGCTGCCACGCTGCGGATGATTTCCATTTCCTTACCCTTTTGGCTTAGAAGGTATGTTCGGCAGCCGGGAAGGTCCCTGCCTTGACTGCCTTGACGTAGGCTTCGACCGCACCCTGGATGCTGCCGGCCTCATTCATGAAGTTCTTGACGAAACGGGCTTTCTTGCCCGGATACACACCGAGGATATCGTGCAATACCAGCACCTGACCGCTGACATCAGCACCGGCTCCAATGCCGATGGTGGGCACGGCAACGGCCTCGGTCACGCGCGCGGCCAGTTCGGCGGGCACACATTCCATCAGCACCAGGCTGGCACCGGCATCGGCCAGCTTGCGGGCATCATCCAGCAGGCGTTCGGCATCGCTCTGGGTCTTGCCCTGTACGCGGTAACCGCCAAAGGTATTGACGAACTGCGGGGTAAGGCCGATGTGCGAACAGACCGGAATCCCGCGCTCCACCAGGAAACGGGTGGTTTCTGCCATGAAACCGCCACCTTCGAGCTTCACCATGTGGGCACCGGCCTGCATCAGGCGGGCAGCACTGGCAAACGCCTGCTGCGGGCTTTCCTGATAGCTGCCGAACGGCAGGTCGCTCAATACCATGGCATCGCCGGCACCAGCGGCGACACAACGGGTGTGGTAGACCATTTCTTCCATGGTCACCGGCAGGGTGGAATCACGATTCTGGATCACCATGCCCAGAGAATCGCCCACCAGCAGAATCTCTACCCCGGCCTGATCAAGGAGGGTGGAAAAGCTTGCGTCATAGCTGGTGAGCATGACGATCTTCTGGCCTTCGGCGGCCATCTTCTGCAGGGTGTTGACGGTAATTTTCATACCTGTACTTCCTCGGTGTGGTCGGGAAATGCAAGGCGTCACTTGTATTCAGACGCTCTTGTTGAAGTAGCTGCGCTGTCCGCGCATCTCGCTGATGCAGCGCAACAATAGCTCGAAATCCTCGTTACCATCAACCAACTCGAGATGGTCGGTATTGACGATCAGCAAGGGTGCCGCTTCGTACTGATGGAAAAATTCGCTGTAGGCGGCATGTACGCGCTTGAGGTAGCCTTCGGGGAAATCCTGCTCCAGCTGGCTGGCGCGGGCGGCACTGCGCTCCAGCAATACCTGCTCGGAAGCTTGCAGGTAAATCACCAGGTCCGGCACCGGATATTGCGGCAGCAGTTGCTGGGCCAGGCGCTGGTACAGCGCCAGTTCCTGCTCGTCCAGATTCACCCGGGCAAACAGGGCATCCTTTTCAAACAGGAAGTCGGACACCACCGGGCTGGCCAGGGTGTCGCCCAGCAGCATGCCGCGTGCCATGTCGGCCCGTTGCATCAGGAAGGACAGCTGGGTAGCCAGGCCATGCGAGGCGACATTACGGTAAAAACGCGGCAAGAAGGGGTTGGCGGCCGGGTCTTCGGCCAGCAATTGCACACCCCAGTAGCTGGCCAGCCGACGGGCCAGTGCCGATTTGCCCGAACCGATGGGGCCTTCAACTACCACATAACGCAAATGGCTGTGACTCATGATGAGCTCCTAGAACGGGCAGGCTAGGCCAGCTTGCGCACACCACTGCAATCCAGGGTGGCGGCAATGGCAGCGGCCTGGCCATACTCCCCTACCGGCAGGTCGGGGGCGATTTCTGCCAACGGTACCATGACAAAGGCGCGCTGGTGCATGCGCGGATGCGGCAACATCAGCTGCGGATCGTCCAGCACGGTATCCTGATACAACAGGATGTCCAGATCCAGCACCCGGGGGGCATTACGGAAGCTGCGCTCACGCCCGAAACCGGCTTCGATCTGCATCAACGCGGCCAGCAAGTCATGCGGACTCAGGCTGGTTTCCAGCTGTGCCACGGCATTGATGAAGTCAGGCTGATCCAGATACCCCACCGGAGTGGTGAGATAAAGAGAAGAATGCGCAAGCACGCTGGTGCCGGCAAGAGCAGCAAGGGCCGCTAGCGCGGCCCTTATTTGCTCGGCCGGTTGCTCCAGGTTGCTTCCCAGAGCGACATAGGCCAGGCTCACTCGGCCTCTCCCCCTCCACCGGTGCTCTCGGCACGGCGGCGGTTGCTGGTGCGACGACGACGGCGTTTCTTGGCCGGTTCGTCAGCGCCACTGTTCTTGGCTTCGTTGATCAAGGCTTCGCGTTCGGCCTGATCGCCACGCTGGAAGGCTTCCCACCATTCCACCAGGCTGGCCGGCAACTCACCTGCTTCGGCGCGCAGCGACATGAAGTCGAAGGCGGCTCGGAAGCGCGGCTGTTCCAGGAAGCGGTAAGGACGGGCACCGGTACGGCTGTCGAAGCGGCCTTGCAGCGTCCAGATTTCGCGCATGGTGACGCTGAAACGGCGCGGAATGGCAAAATCGTTGTCCTGCTCGTTTTCCACGTCGGCAATCGCCATCTGCAAGGCTTGCAGTGGCTTTTCACCAGCGGCGATATGTTGCTGCCAGTGCTGGTTCACCTGTTGCCACAGCAAGGTGGCCAGCAGGAAGCCAACCGACACCGGCTTGTCGGCACGGATGCGCGCATCGGTACTTTGCAGGCCCAGTTGCAGGAACAAATCGTCGCCATCCTCACCCATCACCGCGTCCAGCAGCGGAAACACGCCGCGTGACAGCCCTTCCTCGCGCAGCTTTTTCAGGCAGGCATAGGCATGGCCGGACATCAGCAGCTTGAGCATCTCGTCAAACAGCCGGGCCGGGGGTTCCTTTTTCAGCAGATGGGCATGGGCACGGATGGGCTTGCGGGTGTCTTCGTCAATTTCGAAGCCCAGCTTGGCAGCCAGGCGCACCGCACGCAGCATGCGTACCGGGTCTTCCTGATAGCGCCGTGCCGGCTGGCCGATCATCACCAGCTTCTTGGCCTTCAGGTCCTTCACCCCGTGGTGATAGTCGATGATGGACTCGTCGGACGGATCGAAGAACAGCGCATTGACGGTGAAGTCACGGCGGTGCGCGTCTTCTTCCTGACTGCCGAAGGTGTTGTCCGCCATGATGCGGCCGGACTCGTTCTGGTCGTCAATACCGCCACCGCGGAAGGTGGTGACCTCGATGGTTTCCGGGCCCACCATCACGTGCACGATGCGGAAACGCCGGCCAATGATGCGCGAGCGGCGGAACAGATGATGCACCTGCTCCGGCGTGGCATTGGTGGCGACGTCAAAATCTTTGGGTGCGACATCCAGCAACAGGTCACGCACAGCCCCCCCTACCACGAAGGCAGAGAAACCGGCTTCCTGCAGACGGGAAGTCACCTTGAGCGCAGCAGTGCTGAGCTGATCGCGGCGAACGCCATGCTGGGACAGCGGAATCACGCGTGGTTTGCTACGGCGTTTGCCCATGCCAGACGGCAGCTCCAGTACTTTACGGATAAGCTTGCGGATCATTTAGAGGAATAAGGACGTGGAATGAAGGGATTCGCAAGAAAGGAATTCAAGCGGCAGATTATAGCCTGAATCTTCTGACAAGATATACCGCTCTGGCCCAATTTATCCTCGCAGGCAATAAGCCAGATGCCGGGTGATGATTGCCCGCCGTCGGCAGCGGGCCTAGAATCGCACACCATCTGCCGCATTTTCCGTGTAAAGACCACCCGTGATTCCCTTACTCGCCCTGGATATCCAGACCCTGCCTGATGTTGATGGCATCCGTACCCTGTACCAGCTGGATGCCGACATCAGCGATGCAGACGTCGTTTACTTTGCCCTGCAACGCAGCCGGGCCAGCCGGGCGGATGAATTCCTGCCCTACCACCTGCATCGTGTGGTCGGCATTCATGCCGTGCTGCACATCCGTCAGGAAGTGGTTTTGCACCAGACACTGCCCGGGCAGGATGAAGCGGGCATGCTGCAAACCCTGTCCACCCTGCTGAACGAACACATGCCGCAAATTGTCAGCTGGCAAGGTTCCCAGTTGATGCTGCCGGTATTGCGCCATCGCGCCATGATGCACGGCATTGCCTTCCCCGGCGGTGCCAACGGGCTGTTTGGCCAGACGCTGGAACTCAGCCGCCTGCTGTGCCAGAACGCCCAGCCTGGCTGTGTACCGCAGCAGGAAATGGCCGGCCTGTGCGGCTTGCCGCGCATTCCCGATTACGACGCGGCCCAGTCCTGGGCCATGGCCGCGGGCAGGCCAGTTGCCGGCCCTGCTGGCGCACAGCGCACAGCGCGCCGCCTGCCATTACCTGATGTGGCTGCGCCTGGCTGCACTGCAAGGGCAGATTTCCGCCCTCACCCGCAGCCAGCACGAGCAAAAGCTTGCCCAACTGCTAGGCCAGCAAGGCGCAGGATGGCCGGATTTTCTGCAACAGTGGACGGCATGCAACAGGGCTTGACAGGCTTTTCTGACGGGAATAACCTTTTCCCATGCGCCGATTTGATACAGCTTGCTGGGCGCACTATAAATGCCAGCTAAAGCGTGAGTCGGAAAACCCGCTGCGCTCTCTGGCCCGGCGGGTTTTTCTTTTTCCGTCTTATAGTGCGCGCACTGTGCGACATCGGGCATGTTGAAGGTAGTACCGTTTTAGTTTTGCCGTTCCGGGCTGTGTCCGGACACCGGCGCCGAGTTAATCGACAACTTGCAGGGCGCCAAAAATCCTGCTAAAGCGTCGCCTGACGGTAAGGTCGGGCACGCAACAGCGCCACCCATACCCGATGGAGTTTCACCATGTACGATTGCCTGCAAGACAGCTGTAGCGACTTTTCCTTTGCCGTATACGATGCCGTGGGAAGAAAACGCCCCCTTCAAGGCAGCCTGACTGCCACCTTGCTGTCCGCCGACAGCACCCTGCCCCTGCAAGACCTGATCAACTACGCTGACCAGCTGGGTTACAGCAGCCAGCTGGATGAAAGCGGCTTGCTGACCATTCACGATGTCGGCCTGCTGGATGCACTGAACATCAACAGCCGCTTTGGTCAGCATCTGATCATCAGCTGCGATTTGCGCCGCGAAACGCCAGTACGTTTCTGAGCGCAGCAGACGTTTGCTCGCGCATTCCGGCAGCACAGGCTGAAGCGCGCCAGCACATGGCTGGCGTCGCCATTGCACAAGACAGGCCGGGCAGCCGCTCCTTATAATGGAGCGCTTGCCTACCTTGTCGAATTGATCCGCCTCCATGCTGCAGGAACTCAAAAGCGCTGCGCCCGGTGCCATTACCGGTGAAGCCAGACAGATCGTCCGCCTTGCCTTGCCGATGATGATTGCCCAGGTCGCCCAGGTGGCCACCGGCTTTGTCGATACCGTCATGGCCGGGCGCGTCAGTACTGACGATCTGGCAGCCGTCTCGCTGGGTGCCAGCATTTTCATCACCGTCTATGTGACCCTGATGGGCGTGGTGACGTCGCTCAACCCGGTATTGAGCCATCAGCTGGGCGCTGGAGAGAAAGAACAGATTGGCGAAACCGGCCGCCAGGGCATGTGGTTCGGCCTGTTTGTCGGCCTGCTTGGTGCCGCCGCCATGCTGCTGGCCGAACACCCCTTGCGCCTGTGGCTGCAACTGCCAACCGACGTGGAAGACAAGGTGATGCTGTTCATCACCGGTACTGCCGTGGGCATGCCTGCCGCCATGGTGCACCGTGCCCTGCATGCCTATGCCTCCAGCCTGAACCGCCCCAAGGTGATCATGGTGGTCAGCCTGATTGCACTGGCGCTCAATATCCCGCTCAATTACGCGCTGATTCACGGCCTGTTCGGCCTGCCCAGACTGGGCGGCGCCGGTTGCGGCTGGGCCACCGGCATCGTGTTCTGGTTCAACTGCCTGACGCTGCTGGCCTATATCTGCTGGCATCGCCATTTCCGCCCCTACGGCCTGACCAGCCGGATGAGCTGGCCCGACTGGAAGCGCTACGGGGCCTTCCTCAAGCTGGGCCTGCCCATCGGCCTGTCCTTCTTTGTCGAGGTCAGCCTGTTTTCCTTTATCGCCCTGCTGATTGCCAAGCTGGGCATGACGGTGGTGGCCAGCCACCAGTCGGTGCTCAATTTTTCCAGCATCATCTACATGCTGCCGCAAAGCATTTCCACCGCCCTCACGGTCAGAGTCGGCCAGCGCGCCGGTGCTGGCGACTACCATCAGGCCCGTTTTGTCGCCGGAGTCGGCCTGCTGGTGGGGCTGGCCACCGCGCTGTGCACCATGTTGCTGGTGCTGTGGCTGCGCAGTGACATCATGGCCATTTATTCGCCCGACCCGAACGTCATTGCCATGGGTTCCAGCCTGCTGTTGTTTGCGGCGGTGTTCCAGCTGACCGATGCCGCCCAGACCATTGCCTCCGGCGCACTGCGCGGCTACAAGCTGACCACGATTCCCATGGTGATCCACATTACCGCCTTCTGGGGCATAGGACTGGGGCTTGGCATCACGCTGGGCCTCACCGACTGGCTGGTTTCCCCGATGGGCATTTACGGTTTCTGGCTGGCACTGGTCATCAGTCTGAGCATTGCCGCCCTGATGCTGGTGAGCTACCTGGCGCGGGAAAGCCGCCTGCGCCTGCTGCGCCACAACACCCTGCAAGAAAGCTGATGATGACGTTGTGCATTCAATCGCAAGTTTCGCTCAAACCCCATAACACCTTTGGCATGGATGTCAGCGCCGCCCATTTCTGCCAGCTGGACGACCTGGCCCGGCTGCCTGCCCTGCTGGCCGACAAGCACTACCAGCAAGGCCCGGTACTGTGGCTGGGTGGCGGCAGCAATCTTCTGCTGACCCAAGACTACCCCGGCCTGGTAGTCAAACTGGCCCTGCGTGGCATCCGCGTAGTGGAAGACAAGGGCGACAGCCTGCTGGTGGAAGCCGCCGCCGGGGAAAACTGGCATGACTTTGTGCGCTACTGCCTGCAACAAGGCTGGTACGGACTGGAAAACCTCAGCCTGATTCCCGGCACGGTGGGCGCCTGCCCGGTGCAGAATATCGGTGCCTATGGCGTGGAAGTGAAAGACCGCATTGCCCAGGTGGTGTGTGCCGATCTGCAAGCCAATGGCACGCCTGTGGTACTGGAGAATACCGACTGCCGCTTTGCCTATCGCGACAGCGTTTTCAAACACGAAGCCGCCGGTCGCCTGCTGGTGACTGCCGTGCGCTTTCAGCTGTCACGCCAGCCGCAACTGAAAACGGCCTATGGCGACATCCAGCAGGAGCTGGACAAACGTGGCATCAACCAGCCCACGCCGCTGGATGTCAGCGACGTGGTGATGGCCATCCGCGCCAGCAAGCTGCCCAACCCGGCCGAGCTGGGTAATGCCGGCAGCTTCTTCAAGAACCCGGTAATCGGTCAGGCGCAGGCCGATGCACTGTTGCAGCGCTTTCCCGCCCTGCCGCACTACCCGGCCGGGCCTGGCATGGTGAAACTGGCAGCAGGCTGGCTGATTGATCAGGCAGGCCTGAAAGGCTACCGTCAGGGCGATGCCGCCGTGCATGATCGCCAGGCGCTGGTACTGGTGAATCACGGCACCGCCAGCGGCAGCCAGATGTGGGCACTGGCACGTCATGTGCAGGACACGGTGCGCCAGCGTTACGGTGTGGAACTGGAAGCCGAACCGCTGGTCTTGTAACACCCGGCTTTGATGAAGGAAACAGACATGCAAGCGACACGACACGGCAAGCAGCCGGTACTGGTTTTCGATCTGGGTGGTGTGCTGGTGGACTGGAACGGCATCGATCCCCTGATGGCCGTGTCGCAAGGGCGTCTGGAACGTGAACAGGCCAGGCAGTTCTGGATGCATACGCCGGAGGTGGCGCTGCTGGATACCGGCCGGGTGACACCGGAGGAGTTTGCCCGGCTGATGGATGAACGGCTGCAACTGGGACTGGGCACTGCGGCCATGCTGCAAGCACTGGACGACTGGCTGCAAGGCCCCTACCCCGGCGTGCGAGAGCTGCTGCAACAACTGGGCGCGCACTACCGGCTGGCCGTGCTCAGCAATAACAATGCGCTGCACTGGGGCAAGATCGAGCGCCAGTTCGACATCCTGCCGTTGTTCGAAACCTGCTTTGCCTCACACCACCTGGGCTTGCGCAAGCCGGACTTGGCTGTTTACCACCATGTGCAGCAAGCGCTGCAGGCGGATGCTGCCGACATCATCTTTTTTGATGACAACATCGAATGCGTGCACAGCGCCACGCGAGCAGGCTGGCAGGCCTGCCACACCGTCGGTTTTGACGCGGTGCGACAGGCGGTACAGGCTCACCGCCTGCTGGACTGAAACATTCAGAACAGCCCGGCAGCGCTGACAAACAGCAGCACCACCACAGCATAACCACCGAGCCAGCACAGCGAACGCAGCGTGGCCTTGTCGCTGAGGTAACACAAGCCATGGCCCAGGCGCAGCAGCACGTATACCACGGCCAGCAAGTCCAGCCGGTCCGCTGGCACCTTCATCATCCAGGCCAGCAACATGGCTGCGGCATAGCTGGGAAAGGCTTCCCAGGCATTTTGCTGTGCCCAGTTGGCACGCTGGCGCCAACCGGTAGCCGCCGCCAGCACTACACGCGGCTGATGGTTGTCATAGGGTGCCCCGGCCTTGGCCAGCGCCGTCCACAACAAAGGCAAAAAAGAAGCCAGCAAGATACTCCACAGTGCAAACGGCATGACAACTCCTTGTAATAGCTCAACATCTCAGGCATTACGCCGACATCACCAGCGCGAATCCCGCCCCAGATAGGCGGCATCATCAAAAGTGCTGACCCAGTGCGGGCGGTACACCACCAGCACGGCCATGGTCAGCCCAGTGGTAAAAGCCTCGGACCAGGACAGCAGAAAGTAAAACGGCAAGGCTTCTTCCAGCAGATAATCCCAGGCATAGACCGCCTGGCTGCCCAACAGCAGCATGCCGGCCAATGCACTGCAAAACAGGCTGAGTCCGCCTGCGATGAATGCATTGATGAACACATAGACAAACAACTGGGCCGGCAGCTTGTGGCGTGCCAGCTGCAACAGGCCTGCCGTCACCGCAACCGGCACCGCCGCATCGCACAGCCAGTCCAGCCCAAGCGCCAGCCAGTCGCCATGGCCACCCGCCGCCAGCGCCAGCAACAAAACGGCGAGGCTCAGCATGGCCAGCCAGGGGCCCATCAGCAAGGTCAGCACTGTTGCTCCCAGCATGTGGAAGGACAGGCCCGGCTTGAGCCCGCCACGCATCAGCCACAAGCCCAGCAAAACCACCACCGCGCCCAGCCAGGCATTGCTGGTACTGGCATCCAGCGTGCGCCATTTAACGCGGCTGGCGGCAAAGCCCAGCACCATGCCGGCGGCAACCATGGCGGCATAAAGCAGCCAGGTGGGAAACAGTACAGCAGGCAAATCCATGAATTCTCCAGCCTGACAGTGTGCTGCGCATGATACCACCACCACGATAAGCACCACAGTCAGGCCATGGCTGGGTACAATAACGCTTTTTTACGCCTGAGTTCCGTCATGAGCAAACAGCCAGCCAACCATCTTATTGCCCAACAAGTCAGCATAGCGCTGGCCGAGGATATTGGTCAGGCCGACTGGACCGCCCAGCTGATTGACCGGACCGCGGAAAGCAGCGCTACCGTGTTGCTGCGTGAAGATGCCGTGATTTGCGGCAAAGCCTGGTTCGAGGAATGCTTTCGCCAGGTAGACGAGCGTTGCAGCGTGCTGTGGCAGGTACGCGAAGGCCGCAAGGTGGCGGCCGGTACCGTACTGTGCGAAATCAGCGGCCCGGCACGTGCGCTGCTTACCGCTGAACGTTCCGCCCTGAATTTCCTGCAAACCCTGTCTGCCGTTGCCACCCAGACCCGCCGTTATGTGGATGTGGTGGCCGGTACCCGTGCCCGCATCCTGGACACCCGCAAGACCTTGCCTGGCCTGCGCCTGGCGCAGAAGTACGCGGTGACCGTGGGCGGGGGCGACAATCAGCGCATCGGTTTGTACGATGGCATCCTGATCAAGGAAAACCACATCATGGCGGCCGGTGGCATTGCCCAGGCACTGGAACAGGCCTTCCGCATCATTCCGCCCGGCGTTTCCTTGCAGATTGAAGTGGAAAACCTGGACGAGCTGCAACAGGCGCTGGACGCCGGTGCCAAGCTTGTCCTGCTGGACAATATGTCGCTGGATGACATGCGTCGCGCGGTGGAATTGAGCGCGGGCAAGGCCTTGCTGGAAGCCTCCGGCGGTGTGGACATGGACACCGTCCGTGCCATTGCCGAAACCGGTGTCGACCGCATTTCCATCGGCAAGCTGACCAAGGACATCCAGGCCATCGACCTGTCCATGCGCTTCGCCGTCTAGCCCGGCTGCAAGGGACAATGCACGGACCGCAGTCCGACATTGTCCTTTTGTCGTTTTAAGGGATATACCAAATAAGACAGCCTGCCGCTTGCAGGCTCCATTTCATTACAGGGGAACCGCACACTTGCGCACGCTCTTCCACGACAAGGGCAGACTAGCCAAATGGCTGGCTGCCATCTTTCTGCTCAGCACCCTGCTGGTGGTCGTTCTCGACCTGGCAGGCACGCGGCAGCAAGGGGAAAGCGAAGCGCGCAACCAGGCCGCGGGCTTGTCACAGCTGCTGGAAGAGCGCCTGTCATCCGGCCTGCGCGAAACCAACCTGATCCTGAAAAGCGCCAGCGACAGCAATCTGGTGCAGATGCTGCTGAACAAACACATGCTCAGTGCAGAACAGGAACAGCGCATCGACCTGCTGCTGCAGGGCAAGCTGCGCCAGATGCCGCAACTCAAGCAGATCGACATCCTGGATAGCGCCTGTTACGTGCTGTACTCCACGCAGCACAACAATGCCGCCTCGCAGCTGAAAACCGACTATTGCCGCTGGTATCACCGCAATGGCAATCAGGATGGCAGCTTTACCTCCACCCGACAGGATCATGGCCAGGATGGCATTGTGCTGGTGCAAAAGCTGCTGAACCAGGACGATGAGGCGGTGGGCATGGTGGTGGGCATTCTGGACCGTCACTTCTTCCAGACCGAAGTTGCCAAACTGCCGGTAGGCCGTTTTGGCGAAATCCTGGTGCTGGACCAGCGCCAGGTGCTGCAAGCCAGCTGGCCGGCGCAGAACGCGCATTCCGAGCAGCCGCTGAACGAACTGCAAAGCACCGATGTGCTGGAACGCCACGACAATTACCTGCAGTTCCGTGCCAGTTCGATTCTGGATCAGGAAGTCCGCCTGTACAGCTCGCGCCTGATGGAAGGCTTCCCTTTCCGCGTGGTGGTAGGCATCGCCGAGCGAGACTTCACCCGCGCTTACCATGACAAGGCAACGCTGGCGATACTGGCCTGGCTGTTCACCGCCGCGCTGACCCTGATCACGCTGCGCAGTCATCTGGCCAGCATACGGCAGAACCGCTTATTGTCCGCCAGTGCCGCCCGCATCCGCGAAAGCGAGGAACTGGCAAGGCTCACGCTGGATACCGCACCGGTGGCCCTGATTCTGGTCGCGACACAAACCATGCGCATCCTGCGTGCCAATGCCCCGGCGCGCGACATGCTGCAGATTCCCCCTGCCCCGCTGCGTCATGATGGCCAGCCCGCACTGCTGGATCTGCCCTTGCATCTGGAGCCGGTCAATGAATGGCTGCACAATGGCGAAGCGGTAGCCAACCGGGAAACCGAGCTGCAACGCGAAGACCAAAGCAGTTTCTGGGCGATTGTGTCGGTGGAACTGATGCCACATCAGCAGATTCCGGCCGCGCTGATAGCCCTGTATGACATTTCCCAGCGCAAGGCACTGGAAAACGAGCTGGAAGAAAAGAACCGCCTGCTCAACGAAATGGCCATCACCGACCCGCTCACCCGGCTGTGCAACCGCCGTCATGCCGACCAGACCTTGCGGGAAGAGCTGCAACGTTGCGAACGCTACAGCCAGCCGATGTCAGTGGCGGTATTCGATATCGACCATTTCAAGCAGTTCAATGACCGCTTTGGCCATCAGGCCGGTGACAATGTGCTGCTGGCGGTAGCCAATGCGCTGATCGACTGCACGCGCAGCATGGACGTGTGTGCCCGCATTGGTGGCGAAGAATTCCTGGTGATTTTCCCCTGCACCCGCTTGCGCGATGCAGAAAAAGTGATGGCGCGGGTGCAGCAGGTATTGGCCGGCACGGTATTCCCGTTCACCGATGAAAAAGTCACCTTCAGTGGCGGCATTACCGACTGGCGACCGGGAGACAGCCCGTCGGGCATGCTCAGCCGTGCCGACAAGCTGCTGTACGAGGCCAAGATGGCCGGTCGCGACCTGATGCTCAGCGACGGCAACCCGGAATGAGCGATTGTCGGGTCAGCAGCATCAGCGCTGGCCTGCTTCACCGTGCTGGCCCAGTGCCTGCGCCAGCAGGCGCAGCATGGCGGCGGTAGCGCCCCAGATGGTGTAGTGCTGCCACTGCATGGCCAGATACTGACCACGCACGCCGTCACGTTCGTAGCTGTGCCGCTCGTACTGACGTCCATCCAGCGCCAGCGCCAGTGGCACCTCGAACACCTCCGCCACTTCACCCGGCTCCGGTCGCAACTGCAAGGGCGGTTGCAGCATGGCCACCACTGGCGTCACGACAAAATCGGTAATGGTGACGTACTGCGGCAGCGTACCCAGCACCGTCACGCCATCGGCCGCCAGGCCAATTTCCTCCTGTGCTTCACGCAAGGCCGCAGCAATCACCGAGCTGTCCTCGGCATCCACCTTGCCGCCGGGAAAACTCACCTGCCCGGCATGGGTGGACAGCGACTCCGTCCGCCGCGTGAGCAACACGGTAGGACCGCTGTCATGCCACACAAGGGGAACCAGCACCGCCGCCGGACGCTGTTTCGCCCCGGCCACACGCCAGGGAATGTCCCCGGCACGTCCATCAAACTCGAACCCTGCCAGACGCTGGCGTATCCAGGCCTGGGCCTCCACCATTTCAGCCGGCCACATGGCTGTCATCCTTGTTTTGATTGCGGGCCAATCTTGGGCAGGGCCAGTTCGCTCCAGTGTGCAAACAGGCGAATGGCCAGGCCAAGCACAAACAGCAACTGCAACATCCAGCTGGTGACCCACGTCAACTGGTCCAGCACAAACAAGCCACCAGCTACCAGTATGGACACCGTGCCGTAAAAATCCTTGTGCAGGATGAAGGGAATGTCATTCACCATCATGTCACGCACCACACCGCCACCCACCGCGGTAATGAAACCCAGCAACACCACGCCAAAGGCGTTCAGGTCGTACATCAGGCCAACCTGTGCCCCGGTAATGCTGAAGGCAACCAGGCCGAGCGAATCGGCAATGATGAACAGGCGGTCCAGCGTGCGGCTTTGCCGCCGGTGCAAACGCAGCAAGACCGACAACAACAGGGTGGCGGCGATGATGGCGAGGCTGCTGTAATTGAAGAACACCAGCGGCACCCTTGCCACCAGTACATCACGCAAAATGCCGCCACCGATGGCGGTCAGCAGGGCCACCACCACGATGCCCAGCAAATCCAGCTGCTTGCGCACGCCGATCAGATAACCGGAAAAGGCAAAAGCAACGGTGCCGATGGCGGAGAACAACTCCATCTGGAAAAAACGGCTACTGAATTCCATCTGCAAGCAATACCATGAAAAACGCCAGACCTGCTCAGGTCCGGCGTCGGGGTCATTCATCATTTCCCAGGCGGGAAAACCGCGTCAGGTTTAGCGACGCATGGAGTCGAAGAAGGCCAGGTTGGACTTGGTGGCCTTGATCTTGTCCTGCAGGAATTCCATCGCCTCGATGTCATCCATCGGGTACAGCAGTTTGCGCAGCACCCAGATGCGTTGCAGCTGGTCTTGCGGCACCAGCAGCTCTTCACGACGGGTGCCGGAGCGGTTGATGTTCAGTGCCGGGAAAATGCGTTTTTCCGCCATGCGACGTTCCAGATGGATTTCGCAGTTGCCGGTACCCTTGAATTCTTCGTAGATCACATCGTCCATACGGCTGCCGGTATCGATCAGCGCGGTGGCGATGATGGTCAGGCTGCCGCCCTCTTCCACATTACGCGCGGCACCGAAGAAGCGCTTGGGGCGCTGCAGGGCGTTGGCATCCACACCACCGGTCAGCACCTTGCCCGAAGCCGGTACCACGGTGTTGTAGGCGCGTGCCAGACGGGTGATGGAGTCCAGCAGGATGACCACGTCCTTCTTGTGCTCGACCAGACGCTTGGCCTTTTCGATCACCATTTCGGCAACCTGCACGTGGCGGGTGGCCGGCTCGTCGAAGGTGGAGGAGACAACCTCGCCCTTCACCGAGCGTTGCATTTCGGTCACTTCTTCCGGACGCTCGTCAATCAGCAGCACAATCATCACCGCTTCCGGGTGATTGGCAGTGATGGCGTGGGCAATGTGTTGCAGCATCACGGTTTTACCGGATTTCGGCGGTGCCACCAGCAGGGCGCGCTGGCCTTTGCCGATGGGCGAAATCAGGTCGATGATGCGGCCGGTGATGTTTTCCTCGGCGCGGATATCGCGCTCCAGCTTGAACTGTTCGGTCGGGAACAGCGGCGTGAGGTTTTCAAACAGGATCTTGTGCTTGGAATTCTCCGGCGGCTCGCCGTTGACCTTGTCCACCTTCACCAGTGCGAAATAGCGCTCGCCGTCCTTGGGGGTACGGATTTCGCCTTCGATCGAGTCACCGGTATGCAGATTGAAACGGCGGATCTGCGACGGGCTGACGTAGATGTCATCCGGGCCGGCCAGATACGAGGTATCCGGGCTGCGCAAGAATCCGAAGCCGTCCGGCAGCACTTCCAGGGTGCCCTCGCCGAAGATGCTTTCGCCTTTTTTGGCCTGGTTTTTCAGAAGCGCAAAGATGAGGTCTTGTTTGCGCAGGCGGTTCGCGCCCTCGATCTCGTTGGAAATAGCCATTTCCACGAGCTGGGATACATGAAGGTGTTTGAGGTCAGATAAATGCATAGCGGCCGTTGGTCGACTCGTAAAGATTGAGCAGAACGCTGTTTGTGAGGTGTGGGTGCAGACAAGAGACAGGCGGCTGATGTGCCGCCTGCTTGAAGAAATTCAGCTGAGGATAGACGCTTTAGATGTGACTGTCAATGAAGGCGGCCAGCTGGCTCTTGGCCAGTGCACCTACCTTGGTGGCGGCAACCTGGCCGTCCTTGAAGATCATCAGGGTCGGGATGCCGCGGATGCCGAATTTCGGTGGGGTCAGTTCGTTCTGGTCGATGTTCAGCTTGGCAACTTTCAGGCGACCGGCGTATTCCTTGGCCACTTCGTCCAGGATGGGGGCGATCATCTTGCAAGGACCGCACCATTCAGCCCAGTAGTCGACCAGAACCGGCACATCGGCCTTCAGGACGTCTTGTTCAAAGGAGTCGTCGGTTACGTGCAGGATAAGATCGCTCATGGCTTCCTCTAGTATTCGGGGTGGTTTGCAGTATCGATAGCCGTTGATGGTAACAATTGACTGAGCGTGGAGCAACCGCCGTCTGGTGGCGGCAGCGGGAGAATCCGCCCACTGTCGCCCGGCCGGGCGCAGCGTGCGGCACATCAGGAAATGCGTGCAAAAATCCGGCTGGTCAACTGACAATGGGAGCGGACCCCGCCATTTTCAAGTCGTCGGCAAGGCTGCCGCCAGCAATTGGCGGGTATAGGGCTGCTGCGGGCTGGCAAATACCCGGGCGGTAGGGCCCTGCTCCACCACCTTGCCCGCCTGCAGCACCAGCACCTGATGGGCGATGGCACGGATGACCGCCAGGTCGTGACTGATGAACAGATAGCTCAGGCCGTACTTGCGCTGCAGGCTGCGCAACAGTTGCAGCACCTGCTTTTGCAAGGTGGCATCCAGTGCACTGGTAGGCTCGTCCAGCAGGATCAGTCGCGGCTTGAGGATCAGCGCGCGGGCAATGGCAATGCGCTGGCGCTGCCCGCCGGAAAACTCGTGCGGATAGCGTTCCATCATTTCGTGATGCAGGCCAACCTCGGTCAGGGTGGCGACCACCTGCTGGCGTACCTGCGCGGCACTTAAGCCCGGCTGGTGCAAGGCCAGGCCCTCCGCGACGATCTGCCCCACCGTCATGCGTGGCGACAGCGAGGAAAACGGGTCCTGGAACACCACCTGGAAATCCTTGCGGGCACGGCGCAGCTTGCCGCCATGCAAGGCATGCAATGCCAGATCATCCAGCCGGATTTCCCCCTCGCAGGGCAGCAGGCGCAGCAGGGCAAGGCCCAGCGATGTCTTGCCGGAGCCGGACTCACCGACAATGCCCAGCGTCTGCCCCGGCGGCACCTGCAGCGAGACATCCTGCAATACGACGCGATTACGCTTGCGCAACCAGCCACCGGCCACCGGATAGCTCACCTTGATGGCGCTGGCTTGCAGCCGGGGCCGAGTGTCAGCTGCGGGCGCGGCATCGTCCTCCAGCTTGTCGGGGCGACTGGCCAGCAGCTCGGCGGTGTAAGGATGGGCCGGATGGCTGAACACCTGCGCCACCTTGCCGCTTTCCACCACCAGTCCGCCACGCATCACGATGACCTTGTCGGCAAAGCGCCGTACCAGATTGAGGTCGTGGGTGATGAACAGCACCGCCATGCCCATTTCCTGCTGCAATTCATCCAGCAATTGCAGGATTTGCGCCTGCACCGTCACATCCAGCGCGGTGGTGGGTTCATCGGCAATCAACAGACGTGGCTGGCAGGCCAGCGCCATGGCAATCATCGCGCGCTGGCGCTGACCACCGGACAGCTGGAAAGGATAGCTGTCGATTTTCTCGGCGGCATCCTGGATACCGGTACGCAGCAACAGGCGAATGGCCTCGGCCCGCGCTTCACGGGCATTCAGTCCCAGATGCAGGGTCAGGGTTTCGCCAATTTGCCAGCCAATGGTGAACAGCGGGTTGAGCGCATGCATGGGTTCCTGAAAAATCATGGCGATGTCGCGGCCACGGATTTGCCGCAGGCGCTTCTCGCCCACGCCCAGCAGTTCTTCTCCGGCCAGGCGGATGGAGCCTGCGAGCCGCACATCCGGGTTCAGCTGCAACAGTGCCTGGGCGGTGACGGTCTTGCCGGAGCCGGATTCACCCACCAGCGCCACTTTTTCACCAGCGGCCACACTGAAGCCGACCGAGGACAGGACTTGCTGCCGGCCAAAGTGGGCATTGAGCGCGGCAACGGTCAACAGGGTTTCCATCTCAGCCTTTCCGGGTATCCAGCGCGGCACGCAGGCCTTCGCCAATGAATATCAGCAATAACAGGGTGACGGTCAGCACCACAAAGGTGGGCAGCGCAATCCACCAGGCATCCAGATTATCCTTGCCCTGAGCCAGCAGCTCGCCCAGGCTGGGCGTGGAAGATGGCACGCCAAGGCCGAGAAAATCCAGGCTGGTGAGCGCCAGAATCGCCCCGCTCACCCGGAATGGCAGGAAGGCCAGCACCGGTGTAAGGCTGTTGGGCAGCACGTGTCGCCACATGATCTGCCAGCTGTTCAGCCCGCTGGCGCGCGCGGCCAGCACGTAGTCCATCTGCCGGTTGCGCAGGAATTCTGCCCGCACGTAATCGGCCAGGCCCATCCAGCCAAACAGCGTGAGCAACAGCAACAGCAGCCACAGACTGGGGTTGAACAAGGACGCCAGGATAATCAGCAAATAGAGTTCCGGCAGGCTGCCCCAGATTTCCAGCACACGCTGCAGCAGCAGGTCGAACTTGCCACCGAAAAAGCCTTGCAGTGCGCCAAACAATACCCCCAGCAGGGTGCCGGACACGGTAAGCGCCAGCGCAAACAGCACCGACACCCTGAAACCGTAGATCAGCCGTGCCAGCACATCACGCCCGCGGTCATCCGTACCCAGCACATTGTCGTTGGACGGCGCGGCCGGATTGGGATTGTCGGCAAAGTAGTTCACCGTGTTGTAGCTGTAGGGGTTGGGCGCATAAATGGCGAAATTGCCCGGCCGGGCAAACTGGTCCTGGATGAAGGGGTCCAGATAATCGGTTGCGGTATCGAAATCGCCACCAAAGGCGGTTTCCTGATAATCGAACAGCACCGGGAAATACAGCTGGTCGTGATAACGCACCACCAGCGGCCGGTCGTTGGACAGCAGCTCCGCCCCCAGCGACAGGACAAAAAACAGCAAGAACAACCACAGGCTGTAAAAGCCGCGCTTATGCTGGCAAAAACGTCGCCAGGCGCGCTGGGTCGGTGTCAGGCTGGGTGCGTGGCTCATCGCTCCCCTCCGTCAAAACTGACGCGCGGGTCCACCAGCACATAGCTCAGATCGGACAAGAGCTTGGCCACCAGCCCCAGCAGGGTGAACACATACAGGCTGCCCATCACCACCGGGTAATCGCGCCGCATCACGGACTCGTAGGACAACAGACCCAGTCCGTCCAGCGAAAACAGGGTTTCAATCAGCAGGCTGCCAGTGAAAAAAGCACCGATGAAGGCGGCCGGGAAACCGGTAATCAGCGGAATCAGCGCATTGCGGAACACATGGCGGTACAGGATGGCCCGCTCCGACAAGCCCTTGGCGCGCGCGGTGTACACATACTGACGGCGGATTTCCTCCAGAAACACATTCTTGGTGAGCATGGTCATCACCGCCAGATTGCCCACCACCGAGGCCGTCACCGGCAACACGATGTGCCACAGATAATCCAGCACCTTGTCGATAAGGCTCAGGCTGTCCCAGTTGTCGCTCACCAGCCCGCGCAGCGGAAACAGCTGCCAGAAGCTGCCACCGCCAAACAACACCAGCAGGGCCACCCCCAACACGAAGCCCGGAATGGCATAACCCAGCAGGATGACGGTGCTGCTGGCCAGATCGAACAGGCTGCCGTCACGCACCGCCTTGGCAATGCCCAGCGGAATGCACAGCAGATAGGTGATGAAGAAGGTCCACAGGCCGATGCTCATCGACACCGGCAGCTTGGACAGAATCAGCTGCGCCACCGACTGGTGATGGAAAAAGCTCTCGCCCAGATCGAAACGAGCAAAACCGGCCAGCATGTGGCCGAAACGCTGCAAGGGCGGCTGATCAAAGCCATACAGCTTTTGCAGTGCATGCAACTCTTCCGGCTGCAAGCCACCACGACTCTTGAACACGCTGCTGGTGGCCGTGGTTTCACCGGCCACACCACCATGGCTCAGTTGCTGCACCATCTGCTCCACCGGACCGCCCGGCACAAACTGGATGATGGCAAAGGTGAGCGCCAGCACGCCGATCAGCGTGGGAATCATCAGCAACAGCCGTTTCAGGATATAGCGCCACATGCTTATTTTTTCTCCCACCAGGTTTCGATGGCCCACGTGGTCGGGCTGTAATACAGCGGCAGCCTGGCCGGTTGGCCAAAGCGGTTCCACCAGGCCATGCGGTGATACGGCAGATTCCAGTTGGGCACCAGGTAATAGCCGGCACGCAGCACGCGGTCCAGTGCATGGCTGGCGGCAAGCAGCTGCTGCCGGCTGGCAAAGTGCTGGAATTGCGGCAGCAAGGCCTCCACTGCCGGGTCGCACAGCCCGGCCCAGTTTTGCGAGCCGGGTGTCTGTGCCGCCTGGCAGCTGTGGAAGTCCAGCTGTTCGTTACCCGGGCTGTTGCTGGCGCCGTACACCACCACGGTCATGTCGTAGTCAAAATCATTCAGCCGCCGCTGGTAGATGGCCGGGTCCACCACCCGCACGGTCAGGGTGATGCCCAGCTTGGCCAGATTCTGCTGCCAGCCGCTGGCCACCCGGTCGTATACCTTGGAATAGGTCAGAAATTCGATGCGCAACGGGCGGCCCATGTGATCCACCAGCTTGCCACCCTCATAGCGCCAGCCTGCCTCGAACAGCAGCTGACGCGCCTCGCGCAGATTGCGGCGGATGCCATAACGTCCGTCAGTGAAGGGAGGTTCCACCGGCAGGCCGAATACTGCCGGGTCCAGCTTCTCGCGCAGCGGTTCCAGCAGCTTCAGCTCATCCGGCCCGGGCAGGCCGCTGGCAGCCAGCTCGCTATTGGTGAAAAAACTGTTGCTGCGGCGGTACTGGCCATAAAACAGGTTGCGATTGGCCCATTCGAAGTCAAAAGCCAGACTGATGGCCTGGCGCAGGCGTTTGTCGGCAAACTGTGGCCGCCGCAGATTGAACACAAAGCCCTGCATGCCGGCAGAGCGCTGATGCGGCAGCACTTTCTTGACGATGCGGCCATCGTCGAACTTGGGGCCGATATAGCCACGCGCCCACTGCTTGGCCATGTTTTCGGCCGAAACATCAAACTCGCCGGCCTTGAAGGCCTCCAGCCGGGCGGTTTCATCCTGGTAATAGCGGTAGCCGACTTCGTCAAAATTGAACATGCCACGCCGTACCGGCAAATTGGCCGCCCAATAGTGCGGATTGCGCTGAAAACGGATGTTCTTGCCCAGCTGGTATTGGCTCAGCACATAAGGGCCGGAACCGACAGGCGGCACCAGTACCATGTCGGCCAGCGTCTTGCCAGCGGGAATCCACTGCCTGGAAAACACCGGCAACTGGCACAGAATCATGTGCAGTTCGGAATTCTTGCGCTTGAAATCAAAACGCACGGTGTTGGCATCCAGCGCCAGTGCTTGCTTCACATCCGCCCAGTACAGCCGGTACAGGGGAGCAGCGCTGCGGTCGCGGGTGAGGGTATTGAAGGAAGCCACCACATCGGCGGCCTGCACCGGCTGACCGTTGGCAAAACGGGCCTGTGCATTCAGATGAAAACGCACGGACAGCTTGTCTGGTGCCAGCTGCATGTCGTCCGCCAGCAAGCCATAGCAGCTGTAAGGTTCGTCCTCGCTGTTCACCCCCAGGGTATCCAGCGTCAGGGCCTCTATCCCATCGGCCTTGTCGCCCTTGAGCGAGAAAGGGTTGAGCGTGTCAAAACTGCCTTGTGCCGGCAACACCAGCCGCCCGCCCTTGGGCGCAGACGGATTGACGTAGTCAAAATGTGTAAAGCCTGCCGCATATTTCGGCACATAGCCCAGCGCCTGAGACGGCGCAGCCATGCTGCTGCACGCCCACAGCAGCAGCATCACCCCCAAGCAATGTAAGTGTTTCATCTTGTTGTACGGCTTACGAATTGATCATGACTAGCTTATCATTGTGGCTTTTATCCCTGTCCGGACAGGCCGGTGCCGTGCATCAGCTGCCGCAGTGACAGGATTTTAAGATTCATCGTGGCTAGAATAGCCTGTTTCAGCATGGTGACGGAATGCAGTCTGATTCCGATTTACCGCTTGTTACCACGATATAAACCTTTTTCCGAGCACCTGCCCGTGTCATGAAGGCAGGCTGTAGGACAATCCCCACGACAGCGTAGCGCAGGCTTGGGTATAATGCCCCCCTGTTTCTACCAAGAAGGACTCCAAATGGGCTTTCTGCAAGGCAAAAAAATTCTGATTACCGGCATGATCTCCAACCGCTCCATCGCTTACGGCATCGCTCAAGCCTGCCACCGCGAAGGTGCCGAGCTGGCATTCACCTATGTGGTGGACAAGCTGGAAGATCGTGTACGTGAAATGGCCAAGGATTTTGGCAGCGAACTGGTGTTCCGCTGCGATGTACAAAGCGACGATGAAATCAACCAGCTGTTTGTCGACCTGGGCAAACAGTGGGACGGCCTGGACGGCCTGGTACACGCCATTGCCTTCGCCCCGCGCGAATCGCTGGAAGGCGACTTCCTGGACGCACTGAGCCGCGAAGCATTCCAGACTGCACATGATGTGTCGTCCTACAGCTTCCCGGCACTGGCCAAGGCTGCCCGCCCGATGATGCAAGGCCGTAACGGCGCCCTGCTGACCCTGTCCTACCTGGGCGCGGTACGTGCCATCCCCAACTACAATGTGATGGGTCTGGCCAAGGCCAGCCTGGAAGCATCGGTACGCTTCATGGCTGCCAGCCTGGGCAAGGACGGCATCCGTGTGAACGGCCTGTCCGCCGGCCCGATCAAGACCCTGGCTGCTGCCGGCATTTCCGGCTTCTCCAAGCTGCTGTCCATTGCTGCCGGCCAATCCTGTCTGCGCCGCAATGTGACCACCGAAGAAGTGGGCAACACCGCTGCCTTCCTGCTGTCGGACCTGTCCTCCGGCATCACCGGCGAAATCACCTATGTGGACGCCGGCTTCAGCATCAACTCGATGAACGTGCCGGACGCCTGATTCCGCAGCTTTCATCGCACATCTCCTCAGCTTTGGTTTACTGACGGGATAAGCATTACAGGGCGCTCTCCTGCCGGGACAGCGCCCTGTTTGCATGCATGGCTCCACCATACGGTGGATGGTTGCCTGCCCAAGCCCACTGCACACTGCGCCCACACCCACCCTCATCAGGAGCGCAGCATGAGCAATCAACCCGTTTTCATCCCGGTCGGTGATCTGGCCGATGGCTTTGCCCCGGACAGCCACATCCTGCCTTTCAGCCCGCTGCTGCAGGGCCGTCAGCTGCAACTGCATTTTGCCGATGGCAGCCGTGCCCACTTGCAAGTGAATACCGCAGACTGCCAGCTGACGGCATTGACCGACGGAGAGGCCGCAGGCTTCAGCGGCCAGGGCCGCTACCGCGCCAGCAGCCTGCGTCCCGATATCGTGTTGCTGGATTTCCTGCCGGAAGGGCAGCACGGGCATTCACTCAGCCTGGTACTGGATCTGGCACATGGCCTGTTCACTGCCGTGGCCGGTGTGCTGCCACAGGCGGAAGATGTCGCCCGTTCCGCCTTCAGCCGAGTATTGGCCGGTGAGGCGCTGACCGCCGTGGACTGCCGCTTTGCCCATGGCTGCATCGACCAGCCGGTGACAGCACACAGCGCGCTGCACCACAGCACCGACGAGTTGATCGGCCTGCGCAACCAGTACCGTTACAGCCCCACCGAATGCTACGAACACATTTATCTGAACAGCCACTTCTATACCTGGCAGTGCCTGCAAGGGGTGGAGCAAGGGCTGGCCGATGTGGACCGCTGCCATTACTTCAAGCTGGCAGAGCAGCTTTATCTGTTTGTGTGGCGGGAAAAGATTGTCCCCACGCTGGGCGTGGTGCTGATCGACCTGCAACAGCTGAAAACCGATGGCAAGATCTTCGGCTACCAGGGCAACGACTTTAGCGCGCTGTCCAACTTCCCGGTGGGTGCCATCACGCAGATTCTCAACCACACCAGCCACGCACTGTAAGCCGGAGCACAGCCATGCTGAACTTCGATTTGCCGGCAAAGTGGTCTTGGTGACCGGCGGCGCACAAGGCATAGGTGCCGCCATCAGCCAGCTGTTTGCCCGCCACGCGGCTACGGTGGTGGTGGCGGATATGCAGGGAGAAACAGCCCAGTCCATGTCCGCCAGCTTGCGGGCGCAGGGCTTGAAGGCCAGCGCCTGCCAGTGCGATCTGGCCGAGCCGGAACAGGCCACCGCACTGGTGGCGCAGGTGCTGGCAGAATATGGCCGGCTGGATGTGCTGATCCACAACGCAGCCTATTTCCCGCTCACTGCGTTTACCGACATCACCCCACCCCTGCTGCAACGAACGCTGGCGGTGAATCTGCAGGCGCTGTTCTGGCTGAGTCAGGCCGCCCTGCCCGCCATGCGCGCGCAAGGTGGCGGGCGCATGCTGGTGACTTCCTCGGTGACCGGCCCGCGGGTTGCCTATCCGGGGCTGGCGCACTATGCCGCTTCCAAGGCAGGGGTCAATGGCTTCATCCGTGCGGCCGCGCTGGAACTGGCGGGCGATGGCATCACCGTCAACGGCGTGGAGCCGGGCATGATCCGCACCCCGGCCATGGATAATCTGGGCGATGACAAGCTGAATGCCGCCATCGCCCGCAACATTCCACTGGGGCGACTGGGCGAGCCGATGGACATTGCCGCCACCATGCTGTTTCTGGCCTCGGATGCCGCAGCCTACATCACCGGGCAAACCATCATCGTGGACGGCGGTGCCACCTTGCCGGAAAGCACGGCGGCGCTGCACTGAATCGATTGGTGGCACAGCAAACGACAACACCGCCATATAGGCGGTGTTGTTCATTGAATCCAATTGCAACTGTACTCAGGACAGTGTGTTGAAAGCCAGGGTAGGCACATCGACAATGCTGGAGCCGCCATCAGCCACAATGGCCGCGCCAGTGATGATGCTGGCCTGCTCCGACAGCAGGAAGCGACAGATGCTGGCGATTTCCTCCGGTGCGGCAACCCGTCGCAAGGGAACATCCGCCGTCACCCGGGCATAGGCCTCATCCAGACTGTCGCCATACTGTTGCATCAACGGCTGCATTTCTTCATCCGCCATCGGCGTTTTCACCCAGCCGGGGCAGACCGCGTTCACCCTTACCCCGTGCGGGCCGTAATCACGCGCAGCGAACGGGTGAGGCCAATCAGCGCATGCTTGGCGGTGGTATAGCCACACACCTCCGGCCCGGCGGCCAGTGAGGCTATCGAAGCCAGCAGCACCATGGCACCCCGGCTGGCGATCAAATCCGGCAGACATGCCCGTGCGGCAACAAAAGCGGTATCCAGATTGGCACGCATGGCGGCCTGCCACGCGGCGTCATCCGTTTGCAGCGCACTGCCCATGCCCAGGCCACCGGCGCAACACAGCAGGCCATCAATGGCGCCAAAGCGTTGACGGATATGCGCCAGCCAGTCCGGCCAAAGCGTGCTGTCCGCTGCATCACCCGCCAGTGCCAGCGCACCGTATTGCGCGGCCAGCTGCTGCACGGGTGCCGCACGACGGCCAATCAACACCAGCTGCACGCCGTCAGCTGCCAGCAATGCGGCGCAGGCTGCGCCTATGCCACTGCCGGCACCGGTAATCACCACGGTTTTGGCTTGAGCTGCCATCTGCTTTCCTTCCTGAAATAAGAACGGGAAAGCACAGTGTAGGCAGGCCAGCCATCTTCCCCCATCCACCAGATGGAGGAGCCGCGTCTGCATGTGGCCCACATGGTGCCGGGCAAATGGCAGATGGCGACTTGGGAACAGGCGCTCAGAATGTTAAGATATTAATCACATTGATCCGCCATCCTGAATCGCATGCCAACTTCCAGCGCACAACACCAGCACCGTCTGCCGCAGCACTTGCTGCGCGCCCGTGAAGCCGTCATGGCTTATTTTCGCCCCTTGCTCAACAGTGTGGGGCTGACCGAACAGCAATGGCGCATTCTGCGCCTGCTGGATGACCGCGGCGAAATGGAAGCCGGGGTGATTGCCGACCTGGCCTGCATCCTGTCCCCCAGCCTCACCGGCATTCTGGTGCGCATGGAAAAGGCCGGCCTGATTCACCGCAGCCGCGACAAGGTGGATAGCCGCCGCCTGATCGTGTCCTTGTCCAAGGAAGGCCGCCAACTGACACGTGAAGTCGCGCCACTGTCCAACGCCTGCTATCGGCAGATAGAAGCGCATTTTGGCGAGGAAAAACTGGAACTGCTGATCAGCCTGCTGAATGAACTGGAGCAACTGCCAGCCCCCGTGGCGCTGAGCGAGGACAAGGCGCTGCTGACCGAAGCGGACCGCTGACACCAGAGACTGAATGCAACAGGCCCCGGCGTAATGCCGGGGCATACTGTGTACTGTTTTACCGCGTAAAAATCAGCCCGCGCCGGCCACCACTCGCCGCACCGCCGCCATCACCGCCAGCAGGGCCAGCTTTTGTGTGGACAACAGACGGATATAGCGGCGAAAAGGCGGGAAACTGCCCACCACTTCACTGGCGGCAAAATGTTCTATTTCCAGCCGCCAGCCCTGCTCATCCGCAATCAGTTCACAACGCTTGAAATCCAGCGGCATCAGCGCGGTGTGCAAGTCGCGGTCCTGCTGCAACAAGGCCATCAAGGCCGCCAGCGCTGCGCCATCCCCTTCGCGGCGCAGACAGGCAAAACCACTGCGCTGCCAGTTACCGCGGTGCTGCAGTTGCAGCCGGGACGGACCGGATGGCGCACTGCCCGGCAGTGCCAGTACAAAGCAGCAACTGACGGTATGCAACAGGAACTGGCTTTCCACCCGCTCCTCCACCCGGAAAGACCAGTCCGCAGCAGGCAAGCGGTAAGCCGGACAGCCCTCTTCCGCACCGACCACTTCCAGCCCGTTCAGGTCCTGCGCCAGCCTGGCCAGGGTTGCCCCCGGCCGGTAAGCACGTGGCTGGCGCGGCTGCCACAGCCGCTCAAGCACCAGAGGCAACACGCTTGAGCTCCTCGTCGATCAGCGAAGCATGGCCGCCCACCTTGCCGAACTCCTCGGCCAGAATGTCTTCTATGGCCACGGCACGGAAGGGGTTCACCTTCTGGACAAACACGGTCCACACCAGTGCATACAGCGCAGTCAGACCCAGCATGATGCCAAAGGGCAGATAGATGTCCCGCGGGTGCATGCCCGGCGGAGTGATGTACCAGATGGCAATCAGGATGCCCACCGAAGACACGATCTGCGGCAGCGGGAACCAGGGCGAGCGATAGGCCCGCGGGAAATCCGGCCGGGTGAAGCGCAGACGGACAATGGCCAGATTCACCAGCAGATAAGCCACACCCCAGGCACATACCGCCGCCAGCACCAGCGGCATGATGCGGTCCAGATCACCCTGAATGAACCAGGCATGGACGCAGGGAATGAGCACCGCCACCAGAATGCCCACCAGCGGCGTCTTGAAACGCGGGTGCAGATAGGTAAACGCCTTGGGCAGCGCACCATCCACCGCCATGCCGTACAGGATGCGCGGCAGTGCGGCAATCAGGGTATTGATGGTGGCCGCACCGGCAAACAGCAGGCCGATACCCAGCCAGATCTTGCCGAAGGGGCCCATCACCTGATCGGCAAAGGCCGGAATCGCCATCGGGGTATCCAGCAAATGCGGGCCGGCGGGATTTTTCGGGTCCATCGCCACATTGGCCACCTGATGCACCATGGCCGCACCGTAGATGGCCATGGTGACGGCCACGCCGGTCAGGCCCAGCTTGGCGGCACGCGGAATATTGCGGCCGGCGTTTCTCAGCTCCGGGGCCAGCGGGGTCACCAGCTCGAAACCGACAAACATGAACATGGCCATGCCGATCAGGCTGAGCACGCCACTGGCGTCGCTCAGGTCCAGCGGGCTGCCGAACCAGCCTTGCAGCGACACGGCCGGGGCCTTGATGAGGCCGATGATGCCGAACACGGTAAGCGTGGCCCACATCACGAAGGTGAGGATAATTTCTGCCTTGCCGAAAATGGTGACGCCCAGCGCATTGAGGATGCCGAACAGCACCACCAGACCCACCCCCACCATCCAGGAAGTACCACTGTGCTCCAGCATGGTGTTGAGGTGTTCAAAGTTCACCAGCGCCATGATGCCGGACAGGATGGTTTCCGCCGTGCCGGCAAACACATGCACCAGCAGATAAGCGGAAATGGTGCCGGTAATCGCCCAGAAGCGCCCCAGCCCGCAGGATATGTAATCGTAGACAGCACCGGACGTCGGCATCATCGAGGCCGCTTCGGCAAAGGTGGTGGCCTGCGCCTGCATCATGATAAAGGCAATCAGCATGGCCAGGGCAAAGGTGCTGCCCGCCATGCCAAAACCGCTGGTAACGGTAAGGATGACCGGGCTGGCCATCACCACGCCGACCGAACTGGCCAGCGCCACCGGAAAACCCACCACCCCTTGCTGCAGGTGCCGGGTCAGTTTCTTCTTTATCGACATGCTGTTTTCCTCCTGAAGACTCGCTAACCATGGCAGGGAGGCACTGCAGCAGGCTTGCTACCTGTCTGTGGCGCATCAGTACACCTTCCCCATCATGCTGATAACCGGGCGCGCTTCTTTTTATGGCTGTCCCGGACGAAACCGTCACTGCCGCAAGTGCTGTTCGGCTTGTTGCCGGACAAACAGCGCATGCGCCAGCGCGGTACGACTACTCACATCAAACTTGCGAAACAGGTGCAATAAATGGGTTTTGACCGTGGCGAGCCCCATGTTCAGCTCGCGGGCAATGGTCTTGTTGCAGGCACCGGTAGACAACAGCATGGCCACTGCCCGCTCGCGCTCGGTCAGCACGATGGCGGGGTCCGGGCAAGGCTGGCTCAGCGTGCTGTCCAGCGCCATGTCCAGCAGGCCATGCAAGCCATGCAGCACACGCAGTTCGTCGTCGCCAAAACCGGGCATCCGCCCTTGCCGCAACAGGGAGAAAGCGGCAACCACCCGCCCCTGCCGCCGCAGCAGGATTTCCGCCACATCCACCAGCCGGTTGCTGGCCAGAAA
Organism: Aquitalea pelogenes; assembly: GCF_001515305.1. GTDB lineage: Bacteria > Pseudomonadota > Gammaproteobacteria > Burkholderiales > Chromobacteriaceae > Aquitalea > Aquitalea pelogenes. The sequence continues at coordinate 34,179 of NZ_LNQV01000025.1, read as the reverse complement.
CGGTGCATAGCGCGATGTGGCACGTAGCTCGTCCGGCAAGGCGCGGCCCAGCGTCACCACATCCAGCGGCTGGCGGGCCAGCCTGGCCGGATGCAGCGGGTCGTGCCCCATGTAACGCGCCACATAGCGCTGATGCACCTCTTGCGGCATGTGACGCAAGACGAAATCATGCGGCTGCTGCTGCCGGTCTACCCGGTAAAAGGCAGTGGCACTGTGCGGCAATACATCCTGCAGTACGTCCAGACAACGTTGCAACGGCTTTGCCACCGGTGCCTCAGCCAGCAGATGGGTCATGGTGATGTCCTGGCAATGGGCGGAAGCAGGCGCTTGGCCTGCTCCCTCCCGTCACGTGGTTCAGGCAGCCTCGAAACCGGCAGCCAGCGCACTGACAATGGCATCGCATTCTGCCTGACCGATGACCAGCGGCGGCGACAGGATGATCTTGGTGCCGACCGGGCGCACCAGCACGCCGTTTTCGCGCGCGATTTCGGCCACCTTGTTGGCATAGCCGCCCATCGGGTCGATAGGCTCGCGGCTGTGCTTGTCCTGCACCAGATCCAGCGCAATCATCAGGCCCTTGCCACGCACCTCGCCCACCGCCGCATATTTGTCGGCAAACGGCTTGAGTCTGGCCAGCAGGTATTCACCCTGGGCGGCGGCCTGGGCCGGCAGGTTCTCCTCGCGCACGATCTTGAGGTTGGCAATGGCCGCCGCGCAGGCAACCGGGTGACCGGCATAGGTGTAGCCATGCATGATGACGCCGCCGAAATCCTGGTTCTTGGCAAAGGCATCGGCCACGCGCTGGTTCACCACGGTGGCACCCAGCGGCACATAGCCGGAGGAAATGCCCTTGGCCAGGCACATGATGTCCGGCTTCACGCCCCACAGGCGGCTGCCGAACATGGAACCGGAACGGCCAAAACCGGTGACGATTTCATCGGCAATCAGCAGCACGCCGTACTTGTCGCACACGGCGCGGATCAGCGGCCAGTAGCTGGCGGGCGGTACGATGACGCCACCGGCACCCTGGATGGGTTCGGCAATGAAGGCGGCCACGGTGTCCGGGCTCTGGAACAGGATTTCCCGCTCCAGCATCTGTGCACAGATTTGCGCCAGTTCTTCCGGATCTTCGGTAAACGGGTTGCGGTACAGCCACGGCGTTTCCACATGGAAGCAGCCGGGCAGCAGCGGTTCGTAGCTGCGACGGAACACGGTATTGCCGTTGACCGAAGCGCCGCCGAAATGCACGCCGTGATAGCCCTGCTTGAGCGAGATGAACTTGGTGCGGTCCGGCTGACCGCTGACGCGCCAGTACTGGCGGGCCAGCTTGAGCGCGGTTTCCACCGCATCCGAACCGCCGGAACTGAAGCTGACCCGCGCCATGTCTTCCTGCTTCAGCATGTCGATGAGGGTGGCGGACAGCTCCTCGGCCCGCGGGTGGGAGATGCCGTCGAACAGCTGGAAGTATTCCAGCTCGTCCAGTTGCTCCACGATGGCCTGCTTGATTTCCGGGCGGTTGTGGCCGACGTTGACGTTCCACAAACCGGCGACGCCATCCACCAGCTTGCGGCCCTGGTCGTCGAATACATGACAGCCATCGCCACGCACGATGCGGATGGGCTGGCGCTGTTTCATTTCATTGGGGTGCAGCATGGGGTGCCAGAAACGGGACTTGTCGTAAGACATGGGTTACTCCTTTGCAGACATATGTGCGGCCGATGGCGGCCAGCAAACCTGGTTAAGTACCTGAGTCACACCGCGCCGCCGCAGCCAATACAAGGAGTACAGCAAGGCGGCGCAACGCAGGATCGGGGGGCCTGTCAGTCACTCAGTGCGCGATGCAGACCGACTTGGTCTCGGTAAAGTTTTCCACCGCACCACGACCAAATTCGCGGCCGATGCCGGATTGCTTGAAGCCGCCAAACGGCAGGCTGGGGTCGAGCGGAATATGGCTGTTGACCCACACCGTGCCGGCATCGATGCGCGGCACCAGGTTCATGGCGGCGGACAGGTCGTTGGTCCACAGGCTGGCAGCCAGGCCATAGCGCGAGTCATTGGCCATGGCAATGGCCTCGTCGGGATGGTCGAAGGGCAGCGCCACCAGCACCGGGCCGAATGCTTCCTCGCGCACAATGGTGCTGTGCTGTGCGGCATTGACAATGATGGTGGGCTTGACGAAGTAACCGGGCAGATCGGCCGCGCCGCCGCCGGCCAGAATGCTGGCACCTTCGCTGCGGGCGGTGTCGATCAGCCGGCACACCGACTGCTGCTGGCGGGCTGACACCAGCGGGTTGACCTGGGCGTTCAGGTCCATGCCGCAACCCAGCGTCATGCTGTTGGCAGCAGCGGCCAGGCCTTCGACAATCTGCTTGAATTTGCTGCGCTGGATATACAGGCGGGAAGCGGCGGCACAAACCTGGCCCTGATTGAGGAAGCCCCCCATCAGCGCGCCCTGGATGGCCTTGTCCACATCCACATCACCCAGCATGATCATCGGATTCTTGCCGCCCAACTCCAGCGAGAAGCGGGTCATGTTGTCGATGGCGGTATGGCCGATGGTCTTGCCGATTTCGGTGGAACCGGTAAACGACACCTTGCTCACCAGTGGGTGACCGGCCAGCGCCTGCCCGGCACGGGAGCCACGCCCGGTCAGCACATTCACCACGCCGGGCGGAATGCCGGCTTCAAGTGCCAGCTCACCCAGACGCAGCGCGGTGAGCGGAGTTTCGGTGGAAGGCTTGAGCACCACGGTACAACCGGCGGCCAGGGCCGGCACCATCTTCCAGATGGCAATCATCAAGGGGAAATTCCACGGCACGATGCCGGCCACCACGCCCACCGGCTGGCGGCGGGTGTAGGCGGTGTAGCGGGTGCCGGGCGGCACCGGAATCGACACGTCCATAGTTTCGCCACCCAGCTTGGTGGCCCAGCCGGCCATGTAGCGGACAAACTCGATGGACGCGCCCACTTCGATGGCCCGCGAGATATGGATGGACTTGCCCTGGTTCAGTGTTTCCAGTTGGGCCAGCTCTTCGGCATGCGCTTCCAGTACATCGGCCAGCTTCAGCAGAATGCGCTCGCGATCGGCCGGGCGCAGGCCGGACCACACCCCGGCGGTGAAGGCGCGGTGTGCGCTTTCCACCACCGCATCCACATCCTGCTCGTTGCCATCGGCCACACTGGCAATCACCTGTCCTGTTGCCGGATTACGCACCTCGCTGCGTTGGCCGGACTTGGCGGCCACCATCTTGCCGTCCAGCAGCAAGCCGTGCTCGCGCAGCAGGAAGGCATTCACCGACTCCAGAACATCCACCCGATTGTGATCCATTTTCTCTCCACTCCTTGCAGGGCGGCCTTGCCAGCAGGCAGGCCGCCTGATTTGCCTTGTCGCCACCATTCGCTGACAAGCAGCAACCGCGGCAACGCGATTTGTTGCAGATCAATATACGCGTCAGTTTTTGGCGGGCTTATCCCAAATCGGCAAATCCTGCATGGCCTGCCCGGCTGGGCAGCCAGGCGCAAAAGTGGCACTTCCCGGACTTCTTTGTTGCAATGAAGAAACAGCAGACAACACGGCAGAACCACGGTCTGGCAAGGCTGGGAAAGGCCTTGCCAGGCAATGGTGACAGGCAAATAGATAATATATTAAGTATTTTTTGCAGCGCTTCGGCAAATGACCCAATATAGTCTGGACTTGGCCTGGCAAGACAGGACGTCCGGTGCAGACATGGCACTGCCTTGCCCAGACAGAAAAGATGGCCCGCAGAGGCCGGGCGATAGCACACGCCATCGCACCGGATTGACATCTACATCGTCAGAAACAGAAGGTGACGGGCCACAGGCTGCCACCGGAGAAATGCATCAGGAGGTCCACCATGCTGGCTGAGGTTCGCCATTTCAATGATGCCCAGTGCCATGCCGCGCACTTGCCCGGCTGGCAACAGGTATACGACCAGATCAGCGGCGGGCGCTTTTACAGCTCGCTGTCCCGCCTGAACACCGGCCATCTGGAAGTGTTCCGCGAAGCTTTCAACCAGCGCGTGGTGCAATATGGCCGCGCGCCAGCCGACATGGTGCACTTTGCCATTCCCATCCACGCCCCGCTGCCCCTCACCCTGCAAGGCCGCGCGGTAGGCTGTCATGCCATTACCGCCCTGCGCAGCAATGAAGAATTCATCATGCATGCACCTGCCGAGGTGGACTCCATCCAGCTGTCGGTACGTAATGAAGACCTGGCCGCACTGGCACCGGAGTTTTACCAGCAGCTGAACAGCAAACGCCAATGGCAGCCGGTAATCCAGATTCCGCCCGAACAACTGGCCCACACCCGCCACTTGTTGCTGAGCGTGTTTGAAGAAGCAGTGGAAAACCCGGACCTGATGCGCTTTGCCGGCAGCCAGAAGCTGGTGCAACACCAGCTGATCAGCCTGCTGCTGGACCTGCTGCACGGCAGTGTGCCGGAGCGCGCCATCAACCTTACCCATGCCACCCACTGTGACATCGTGCGGCGCAGTCAGGCCATCGTGCTGGCCAGCAGCGACGAACCGGTGACCGTGCTGGACCTGTGCCAGCAGCTGCGCATCAGCCGACGCACCCTGCAAAACAGCTTTCAGCTGATTGCCGGCACCACGCCGGTGGATTACCTGCGCTCCATCCGGCTCAATGCAGTGCGGCGCATGCTGCTGTCGCCGGAACATGCCGGGCTTGGCGTGCGCGATGCCGCCGGGCACTGGGGCTTTTACCACCTAGGACATTTTGCCCGCGACTACCGCAAGCTGTTTTGCGAGCTGCCATCGGAAACCCGCCAGCGCAGCCTGCTGCAGTAAGACACGCCAGACTGACTGTCTTGCCTACCCTCCATGCTGCTGGCGGTAGGCACTGGGCTTGCTGCCGGTTTCACGCAGGAAGAAGCGGGAAAAATACGCCGGGTCCTTGAAGCCAAGGTGATAGGCAATTTCGTTCACCGAACCGGCGGAATACATCAACAAGCGCTTGGCTTCCTGCAACAGCCGGTCATGCACCAGCCGCTTGGACGGCAAATCCGCCATGCGCCGGCAAATATCATTCAGCCGCGACTCGGTCACCCCCATTTCCTCGCCATAGCGCCACAACGGCCAGTGCTCGCGAAAATGCGCTTCGATCAAGGCATTGAAGCGATGGAAAACCTGCAAGTCCTCGCGGCGGCATTGCCGGCTGTGCTCGCCCTGTGCACTCAGGCGCAAGGCCGTCACCAGTACCAGCTGCACCAGTCCGTGCAGCGCGGCCTCGCGCCCTACTGCGTCATGGCCATACTCCTCGGCCAGCAAGGCCAGCAGCTGAGGCAGCTGCTGTGTGGCCGCCCCATCGCCCAGTTCAACGCAAAACGGCTGCATCAGCCCTGCCTCGCGCTGGGTCGGCGGCAGGGTGTGCAATAACTGGCGTGCCAGCTCCTGCCGCACGGTCAGCACATAGCCGTCGGCATCGGCCTCGGTGATGAAGGCATGCGGCACGGTGGGCGGGGTAAAGAAAAACAGCGGAGCCTGCGCCACATAGTGCTGATCTTCCAGATACAGCCGTATCTGCCCACTGGCCAGATAATGCAGCTGGAAAAAGCGGTCGTGCCGGTGCACCGGCATATTGCGGCCAAAAAACTCCGCCAGCTTGCCAAAGGCTTCCACATTGATATCCGACTCGCCATAGCGGCTGTCATACACCTTGCCGATGTCGATATTGGGAATCGGGGTACGGCTTTCCTGCTTCATGGCGGCTCCATCCTGTCATGTGCGCAAAATGCCACATGCCGACTGATTTCCATCTTTTGTACAGCAAGCATTTTCCAGCTGCAAGCCACAGCCAGCCCCTGCCCTTTGTATTGATTGGTTTTCTCGCATTTCCAAGCAGTATTCCAGCGAAAACGAATAAACCAGCACCCGCAGGAATTCCATGAAAAGTACAGTTAATTCCTTAGAAAATGCGGCATGCCACATGGCATAGTGGGCAGCAACAGCGCTTGCAGCAGATAAAGCGCGTTGACAAAGACGGAAGCAGGCCCGTATAAAGTTAACATATTAAATAAATGGTCAGCCCCGCTGTCCACCACCACAACAAGGAAGAGACCGATGAAGCAAGGCCGCATCGTGCTGAACCAGCAAGCCCGCCGCGTGACCGCGCTGGCCGATGGCAAGCTGCTGCTGGACAACGGCAATCCACTGGCAGACTCCCCGCAATGGCTGGCTCCGGCCAGCGGCACCGTGTATGGCGTGGCGCTGAACCACCGCAGCCTGCTGGAACAGCTGGAAGCCGAATTCCAGCAGCCGCCCTACCAGAAAGCCCCGGCCACGCCGGTGCTGTTCATCAAACCGCGCAATACCCACGCCGGCCACGGCAGCGTCATCGCCCTGCCGACCCAGGCGGGCAAGGTGTTTGCCGGTGGTGCACTGGGTGTGGTGCTTGGCAAGGTGGCCAACAAGGTGGCAGTCGAACAGGCACTTGCTGTCGTGGCTGGCTACACCGTGGTGAATGAAATCAGCCTGGAAGAAACCAGCTTCTACCGCCCGGCCGTCAAGGCCAAGTGCCGCGACGGTTTCTGCCCGATGGGCCCGTGGCAGGTGGATGCCGCTGCCATCGACCCGCTGAACGTGGAAATCCGCAGTTACCTGAATGGCGAGCTGGCCGAAACCCATCACAGCCGCGACTGGTTGCGCTCCGTGCCGCAGCTGATTGCCGCCCTCAGCCAGTTCATGACCTTGCAGCCGGGCGACGTGATCATCCCCGCCACTCCGCTGCGCCAGCTGGAAATCCGCCCCGGCGACACCGTGGCGGTGGAAATCGACGGCATCGGCCGCCTGGAAAACCGCCTGATCGCCGAGGAGAGCGCCCAATGAAACACGCCCGCATCCGCCTGCCCGGTGAGGCAGACATCCACGCAGTTCTGGTGAATGACGACCACTCGGTACAGCTGGCCGATGGCCGCCGCTTTGCCGAAGAGGCGGTCGAATGGCTGCCGCCGGCAGAAGGCACGGTGTTCGCGCTGGGGCTGAATTATGCCGACCACGCCGCCGAACTGGCCTTCAAGGCCCCGACCGAACCATTGGTGTTCCTCAAGTCACCGGCCACCCTCACCGGCCACCGGCAGGTATCGGTACGCCCGGACAACATCACGTACATGCATTACGAATGCGAGCTGGTGGTGATCATCGGCAAGACCGCTAAGAACGTCAGCCGCGAACAGGCGATGGACTACGTGGCCGGCTACAGCGTGTGCAATGACTACGCCGTGCGTGACTACCTGGAAAACTACTACCGGCCCAACCTGCGGGTGAAAAACCGCGACACCCTCACTCCGATCGGCCCGTGGTGGGTGGACCGCGACGACGTGGCCAACCCGGCCAGCCTCACCCTGCGCACCTGGGTGAATGGCGAGTTGCGCCAGCAGGGCAACACCAGCGACATGGTGTTCGACATTCCTTATCTGATTGCCTACCTCAGCAGCTTCATGACTCTGTCCCCCGGCGACATGATCGCCACCGGCACGCCGGAAGGACTGGCTGATGTGGTGCCGGGCGATGAGGTGATTGTCGAGGTGGAAGGCGTGGGCCGCCTGGTCAACCACATTGTCAGCGAGGCGCAGTACGCCGACAGGCTGCTGACAAAGTGATTTGATGAGATTGCACTGGCCCCGGCAAAGCCGGGCCTTTCAACAAACTGATTGATTCCGCAGCCTTTCCATCTATTCCCAATCCCTTTGGCCTTGCCCTGCCAATTGAAGAAGGGCGCCTCGCTTTCTGCTTAGAAAGCGAGAGGGGGTTGTCAATAATCGGCTGAACGATTACCCGGCGCAGCCCGGTAGACGGCGCGCCTGCACAGGAGAACACAAGATGATCAAGCACTGGATCAACGGCCGTGAGGTCGAGAGCAAGGAAGTCTTTGAAACCGTCAACCCGGCCACCGGGGAGGTTATTACCGAAGTCGCCTCCGGCGGTGCCGACGAAATCAACGCCGCCGTGGCCGCCGCCAAGGAAGCCTTTCCCAAGTGGGCCGGCACCCCGGCCAAGGAACGCGCCAGGATCATGCGCCGTCTGGGCGAGCTGATCGACCAGAACGTGCCCATGCTGGCCGAGCTGGAAACACTGGACACCGGCCTGCCGATTCACCAGACCAAAAACGTGCTGATTCCGCGTGCCTCGCACAACTTCGACTTCTTCGCCGAAGTGTGTACCCGCATGAACGGCCACAGCTACCCGGTGGACGACAGCATGCTCAATTACACGCTGTACCAGCCGGTGGGCGTGTGCGGTCTGGTGTCGCCGTGGAATGTGCCCTTCATGACCGCCACCTGGAAAACCGCGCCCTGCCTGGCACTGGGCAATACTGCCGTGCTGAAGATGTCCGAGCTGTCGCCGCTCACGGCAAACGAGCTGGGCCGTCTGGCGCTGGAAGCCGGTGTGCCGCCCGGCGTGTTCAATGTGGTGCAGGGCTATGGCGCCACCGCGGGGGATGCGCTGGTGCGCCATCCGGATGTACGCGCGGTGTCGTTTACCGGCGGCACCGCCACCGGCAAGCGCATCATGCAGAATGCCGGGCTGAAGAAGTTTTCCATGGAGCTGGGCGGCAAGTCGCCGGTGCTGATTTTTGCCGATGCCGATCTGGACCGCGCACTGGACGCCGCGCTGTTCACCATCTTCTCGCTCAATGGCGAACGCTGCACTGCGGGCAGCCGCATTTTCATCCAGCGCCCGGTGTACGACAAGTTTGTCGAGGAATTCGCCGCGCGCGCCAAGCGCCTGATCGTCGGCGATCCGCAAGACCCGAAAACCCAGGTTGGCTCCATGATCACCCCGCAGCACTACGACAAGGTCACCGGCTATATCCGCATCGGCATGGAAGAAGGCGCCCGGCTGGTGGCCGGTGGTCTGGAACGCCCGGCCGGCCTGCCCGCCCATCTGGCACGTGGCAACTTCATCCAGCCCACGGTGTTTGCCGATGTGGACAACCGCATGCGCATTGCGCAGGAAGAAATCTTCGGCCCGGTGGTGTGCCTGATGCCGTTTGACGACGAAGCCGATGCGCTGCGCCTGGCCAACGATGTGGAATACGGCCTGGCGTCCTATATCTGGACCCAGGACATCGGCAAGGCCCACCGTCTGGCCCGTGGCATCGAAGCCGGCATGGTGTTCATCAACAGCCAGAACGTGCGCGACCTGCGCCAGCCCTTTGGCGGTGTGAAAGCCTCCGGCACCGGGCGCGAGGGGGGCGAATACAGCTTCGAGGTGTTTGCCGAAATCAAGAACGTCTGCATTTCGATGGGTGGGCATCACATCCCGCGCTGGGGCCTGTAAGCGCAGTGCCGCTGCGCTGTTTTGTTAGCCGCTCTTAAAACAACAGATGGTCAGGGCGCCACAGAACGCCCGGCCTCTTGGCTGTGGCACACATCAATGCCCACTGCCCTCACGACTACAAAGGAGACACTCCATGGGACAACTCGCCCTGGCGGCCAAGATCACGCATGTGCCGTCGATGTATCTTTCCGAACTACCCGGCCAGCACCAAGGCTGCCGTCAGGCCGCCATCGACGGCCACAAGGAAATCGGCCGCCGCTGCCGCGAACTGGGGGTGGACACCATCGTGGTGTTCGATACCCACTGGCTGGTGAACTCCGGCTACCACGTCAATTGCGCCCCGGCGTTTGAAGGTGTCTACACCTCCAACGAACTGCCGCACTTCATCAAGAACCTGCCCTATGCCTATCCGGGCAATCCGGCACTGGGCCAGTTGCTGGCCGATGCCGCCACCAAGGCCGGGGTACACACCCGTGCCCACGATGCCACCACGCTGGCACTGGAGTACGGCACGCTGGTGCCGATGCGCTACATGAATGCCGACCAGCATTTCAAGGTGGTGTCGGTGTCCGCCATGTGCACGGTGCACAACCTGGCCGACAGCGCCCGGCTGGGCATGGCCATGCGTCATGCGGTGGAAGAACAGTACGACGGCAAGGTGGCCTTCCTGGCCAGCGGTTCACTGTCGCACCGCTTTGCCCAGAACGGTGTGGCCGAGCAATACCTGCACAAGGTATGGAGCCCCTTCCTCGAAACCTTCGACCACGAAGTGGTGGCCATGTGGCAGCGCGGCGACTGGAAAACCTTCTGCGCCATGCTGCCGGAGTATGCGGAAAAGTGTCATGGCGAAGGCTTCATGCACGACACCGCCATGCTGCTGGGCGCGCTGGGCTGGGACGAATACCAGGGCAAGGCCGAGGTGATCACGCCTTACTTTGGCAGCTCCGGCACCGGCCAGATCAACGTGGTACTTCCCGTCTGATTGCTTGCCCAACACGGCCAGCCCTGCCCCGGCAGGCTGGCAGTTTTCCCCGGAGAATTCCATGCCGCATTTCATCGTCGAATGTACCGACAATATCCGCGAGCAGGCCGACTTGCCCGGCCTGTTCGAAAAAGCCCATGCCTACCTGATTGGCACCGGTCTGTATCCGGTGGCGGGCATCCGCAGCCGCGCCATCTGGCTGGACACCTGGCGCATGGCCGATGGCGAGGCCGACTACGCCTTTGTTCACATGAGCCTGAAAATCGGCCACGGCCGCACGTTTGAAGAACGCGAGCGCACCGCCGAGGGCCTGTTTGCGCTGATCAAGCAGCACTTTGCCCCGCTGTTCGATGCCCGCTACCTGGCCCTCACTTTTGAACTGAGCGAGCTGGACGCCAGACTCAGCTACAAGCACAACAACGTCCATCAGCGCTTCAGATAAACCGCCATGCATACCGCAAGTCAGGCACAGCAACAGGTGCGGCTGATCGTGCTGCTGGGAGTACTGGTGGCCTTCGGCCCGCTGTCCATCGACATGTATCTGCCCGCCCTGCCCGCTATTGCGGCGGATCTGGCCGCGCCGGTGGCACGCATCCAGCTGACCATAGGCAGCTTTCTGGCCGGCTTTTGCGGCGGCATGCTGCTGTACGGCCCGCTGTCCGACCGCTATGGCCGCCGCCCGGTATTGCTGACCGGCCTCAGCCTGTATGTGCTGGCCAGCCTGGCTTGCGCTGCGGCGCAAACGGCAGAACAGCTGATTGCCCTGCGCGTGCTGCAGGCCATGGGCGGCGGCGCGGCCACGGTGATGGCGCGCGCCATCGTGCGCGATGCCTTTCCGCTGACGGAGGCCAGCCATGTGCTGACGCTGATGCAGCAGATCACCATGATCGCCCCCTTGCTGGCACCGCTGCTGGGTGGCTGGCTGTTGCTACTGGCCGGTTGGCGCAGCCTGTTTCTGTTGCTGGCGCTGATTGGCGCGGCATCGCTGGCCGTGGTGGCACTGCGTCTGCCGGAAAGCCACCCGCCCAGTGGCCGCAGCGACATCACGCTGGGCAAAGCCTTCCGTGCCTATGGCCACCTGCTGCAACACCTGCCCACCATGGGCTACAGCCTGGCGCTGGGCCTGAGCTTTGGCGCGATGTTCGCCTACATCACCGGCTCGCCCTTTGTGTACATCCAGTACTTCGGCGTGGCCGCGCAGCATTACGGCTATCTGTTCGGGCTGAATATCGTCGCCATCGTGCTGTTCAGCCAGCTCAACCGCTACCTGCTGCGACGGCATGCCATCGACAGCCTGCTGCAATGGGAATGCGGTGTGGTGGCGCTGGCCGGGCTGGCGTTGTGGCTGCTGGGCGCGCACAGCCTGTGGCTGACCGTGCTGCCACTGCTGTTCAGCGTGGGAATGACCGGCAGCATCGGCCCCAATGCCATGGCGCGGCTCTTGCAATTGCATGCCGACCGGGCCGGTGCGGTGATGGCGCTGGCGGTATCCGGCCAGTTTGGCTGCGGCATGCTGGCCAGCGCACTGGTGGCCAGCCTGTTTGACGGCAGCCCGCGCGCCATGTGCCTGCTGGTGATGGCCTGCGGTGTCGCCGCCTGGCTGAGTCTGCAATTGATCCGTTTTTCCCGGAAACCGACATGAACTCCCAATCCCGCCCATCCGCGCCCCTGCTGCGTGAACAGGCTTATATCAACGGCCAATGGCTATCCGGCGCGCAACAGTTTGCCGTGCACAACCCGGCCAACGGCACACTGCTGGCCCAGGTGGCCGATCTGGGCGCAGCAGAAACCTGCACGGCCATTAAGGCCGCCCATGCTGCCCTGCCCGCCTGGCGCGCACTGAGCGCACAGCAGCGCGCCACCGTGCTGCTGCGCTGGCATGCGCTGATCCTGCAACACCAGCAGGAGCTGGCGGCGCTGATCAGCCAGGAGCAAGGCAAACCGCCAGCCGAGAGCACCGGCGAAATTGCCTACGGTGCCAGCTATATCGAATGGTTTGCCGAGGAGGGGAAACGGGTTTACGGCGAAGTGATTCCCAGCCCCTTTGCCGACAAGCGCCTGCTCACCGTGCGCCAGGGCGTGGGCGTGGTGGCGGCCATTACGCCGTGGAATTTCCCGCACGCCATGATTACCCGCAAGGTGGCCCCGGCGCTGGCCGCCGGCTGTACCGTGGTGCTGAAACCGGCCGCCGAAACGCCCTTGTCCGCGCTGGCACTGGCGGTACTGGCCGAGCAGGCTGGCCTGCCGCCCGGCGTATTCAATGTCGTCACAGGTACCGATGCGGTGGCCATCGGCGCTGAACTGACCGGCAGCCCGCTGGTGCGGGCGCTGAGCTTCACCGGCTCCACCGCTGTCGGCAAATTGCTGATGCGCCAGTGCGCCGACACGGTGAAAAAACTGGGGCTGGAGCTGGGCGGTAATGCCCCTTTCATCGTGTTTGACGATGCCGATCTGGATGCCGCCGTGCAGGGCGCGCTGTTTGCCAAATTCCGCAACAGCGGCCAAACCTGTGTCTGCGCCAACCGCCTGCTGGTGCAGGACGGCATCTACGATGCCTTTGCCGCCAGACTCGCCGCTGCCGTGGCCGCGTTACAGGTTGGCCCGGCCAGTGAGCCCGGCATGCAGCAAGGCCCGCTGATCAGCCAGGCCGCGGTGGCCAAGGTGCAGCGCCATATAGCCAACGCCGTCAGCCTGGGCGCAAGGGTGCTCAGCGGCGGTGCGCCGCATGCACGCGGCGGCAACTTCTTCCAGCCCACCGTGCTGGCTGATGTCACCGAACAGATGCTGGTGGCACAGGAAGAAACCTTCGGTCCGCTGGCTCCGCTGATCCGCTTTCACGACGAAGCCGAGGCCATCCGTCTGGCCAATAGCGGCGAGTCGGGCCTCGCCGCCTACTTCTACAGCCGTGATGTCGGCCGTTGCTGGCGGGTGGCCGAAGCCATCGAAGCGGGGATGGTGGGCATCAACGAAGGGGCCATTTCCACCGCTGTCGCCCCGTTTGGCGGCATCAAGCAGTCCGGGCTGGGCCGTGAAGGTGGACGGCTGGGGCTGGAAGAATTCATGGAAACCAAATACCTGTGCTTTGGCGGCATCGCCAACTGAGGAGACCACATGCTGACGCAAGACATCATCCACACTACCGCCCGCCGCCTGCATCAGGCCGAACAGCAACGCGAGCAGATCCGCCAGATTTCGCTGGACTACCCGGACATCACTATTGAAGACGCCTATGCCATCCAGCGCTGCTGGGTGGAGATGAAACTGGCAGAAGGCAGGACGATCAAGGGCCACAAGATCGGTCTGACTTCGCGTGCCATGCAGATGTCCTCGCAGATCAACGAACCGGACTACGGCACCCTGCTGGACGACATGTTCTTCAATGATGGCAGCGACATTCCCACCAGCCGCTTCATTGTGCCGCGGGTGGAAGTGGAGCTGGCCTTCATCCTGGGCAAGGAGCTGAAAGGCCCGGACATCACCCTGTTCGATGTGTATCAGGCCACCGACTTTGTCATTCCGGCACTGGAAATCATCGACGCACGCAGCCAGTCCATCGACCCGGCATCCGGTCGCCCGCGCAAGGTGTTCGACACCATTTCCGACAACGCCGCCAATGCCGGCGTGGTGATGGGCGGCCGCCCGGTAAAGCCGTCCGAGCTGGACCTGCGCTGGGTATCTGCGCTGATGTACCGCAACGGGGTGATCGAGGAATCCGGCGTAGCTGCCGCAGTACTGAATCACCCGGCCAATGGCGTGGCCTGGCTGGCCAACAAGCTGGCGCCGTTTGATGTCAGCCTCAAGCCCGGCCAGGTGATTCTGGGTGGCTCCTTCACCCGCCCGGTGCCGGCGCGGGCTGGCGATACCTTCCATGTGGACTATGGGCCGCTGGGTGCCATCAGCTGCCGCTTTGTTTAGATCAGCGAACAAAAACCCTGCTGCTGCGTTGCGCCTCCTGGCCGTACTCCTTGTACTGTCTGCGTCGGCGCGCCTTGCATCAGGGGCGCTGCGCTATTTTGTTAGCTGCTCTTGCTTTTTAAGGAAAATTCCATGCAGAACCCATCCAACCGCTTCAAGGCTGCGCTGAAAAACGGCGAAGTGCAGATCGGCCTGTGGCTGAGCCTGGCCAGCCCCTACAGCGCCGAGCTGCTGGCCGGTGCCGGTTTCGACTGGCTGCTGATCGACGGCGAACACGCGCCCAACACACTTACCGACATGCTGGGCCAGTTGCAGGCCATCGCCCCCTACCCCAGCCACCCGGTGGTGCGCCCGGTGTGGAACGACCCGGTGCGCATCAAGCAGATTCTGGACATTGGCGCGCAAACCCTGCTGCTGCCTATGGTACAGACCGCCGAAGAAGCGGCACTGGCGGTAGCCTCCACCCGCTATCCACCGCATGGCATCCGCGGGGTAGGCAGCGCCATTGCCCGCGCCTCGCGCTGGAACCGCATCGAGGGCTACCTCAAGCAGGCTGAACAAGAGCTGTGCGTACTGGTGCAGATCGAAACCCGTCAGGGCCTTAACAATCTGGATGCCATTGCCGCCACACCCGGCGTGGATGGCGTGTTCATCGGCCCGGCAGATTTATCCGCCGACATGGGCTATCTGGGCCAGCCTGCCCACCCGGAAGTGCAAGCCGCCATCGAACAGGCCATCGCCCGCATCCGCGCCCAGGGCAAGGCGGCCGGCATCCTGATGGCTGATGAAAAACTGGCCCGTCACTATATCGAGCTTGGCGCGCAGTTTGTCGCCGTGGGCGTGGACAGCACCGTGCTGGCGCGCAGTGCCGAAGCACTGGCCGGCCGCTTCAAGTCCGGTGGCCAGCAAGCCGGTGCCAGTGGCGTGTACTGAAACAAAACCGGGCAGCCCGCCGGGCTGTCCGCTGGCACTGTGTCCAGCCACCAGATAATTAATATATTCAATTAACCACAACCGGAAGGACCGCACAGCCACATCGCACACCGCAGCAAGGCAACAAGGTGATCTGCCAGCAAGAGCAGGCACCACGACAAAGGACAACACGCCGGAACGCTCCCGGCACGATAAATGAGGAGAAGTGCATGAGTCTGGATAAAGCCACGGCCTGCCACACCGCGCCCGACCTGATGGATCAGGCGCACAAGCACGACACACAGCAAGAACAGCGGGTAATCCGCAAAGTCTCCGGACGCCTGATCTGGTTTCTGTTCATCCTGTTCGTATTTTCCTTTCTGGACCGCATCAACATCGGCTTTGCCGGCCTCACCATGGCCAAAAGCCTGAACCTGACGGCCACCATGTTCGGCTTTGCCGCCACCATTTTTTACATCACCTACGTGTTGTGCGGCATCCCCAGCAACATGATGCTCAGCCGTATCGGTGCGCGGCGCTGGATGGCCGGCATCATGGTGGCCTGGGGCTTTGCCTCCACCGCCACCATGTTTGCCCATGACGCCACCAGCCTGTACATCCTGCGCGCACTGGTGGGCATTACCGAAGCCGGCTTCCTGCCCGGCATGCTGGTCTACCTTACCTTGTGGTTTCCACGCGTCTACCGCGCCCGCGCCAATGCCCTGTTCATGATTGCCATGCCGGTAACGGCAGCGCTGGGCTCGGTGGTATCCGGCTATCTGCTGGAAATGGACGGCATCTGGCAACTGGCTGGCTGGCAGTGGCTGTTTCTGGTGGAAGGCCTGCCCTCAGCCGTGCTGGGCGTGGTGGTGTGGTTTTATCTGGATGACTCGCCGGCCAAGGCAAAATGGCTCAGCCCGGAAGAAAAGCGTTGCTTGCAAGGCATGCTCGATGCCGAAGCACACCAGCCGGCCCAGCAACATTCCGGCGTAATGCACGAGCTGCTGCAACCCACGGTGCTGAAATTCGCCTTCGCCTATTTCTGCCTGGTCAACACCCTGAGCATGGTGAATATCTGGGTGCCGCAAATCGTCAAAAGCTTCAATGCCGGCAGCAGCAATGTCACCATCGGCATCCTGGCCGCCATTCCGCAGCTGGGCACCATTTTGCTGATGCTGTGGTGGGGTGCGCGTTCCGACCGCACCCAGGAGCGCAAATGGCACACCGTGCTGCCCATGCTGTTTGCCGCTGCAGGCTGGCTGCTGACCGCCTATGCCGGCGACCCGGTGGTGCGGCTGGCCGGCATCGTGATGGCATCGGCCGGTTCCTTTACCGCCATGACCATTTTCTGGACCACCCCGGACACCACGCTGTCGACCAAGGCCAAGGCGGTGGGCATTGCCCTGATCAACGCCACCGGCAATATCGGTTCGGCGCTCAGCTCCTTCGTGGTGGGCTGGCTGAAGGACATGTCGCACAGCTTCACCAGCGGCCTGTTGTATGCGGTAGCCGCCTTATTGATAGGTGCCCTGGTGTTTCTGCTGATTCCGCTGCAAAAGCCGGCCCGCCACTGAACCATTAACCCTTCCCTATTTACCTGCACGGTGTCCGGCATCAAGGCCGCACACCGCGACGGCCTGCGCCTGACAATCGGCAACGCAGGCCCAAACCGGAGCCATATCATGCAAGGCAAACATTTTTGGGCAGCCCTGTTCCTGCTGCCGCTACTGGCCCACGCCGACGTCACCTTGTACGGCACGCTGGACGAAACCATCGAATCGGTCGGTACCCGTGGTGCTGCCAATGGTCAGCCCGGCAACAGCGTGCGCCGCATCAGTTCGGACAGCTCGCTGATCGGCTTCAAGGGCCGTGAAGAACTGGGCAAGGGACTGAGCGCCTACTGGCAGCTGGAGAGCAATCTGTGGCTGGACAGCGCGCCGTCCTATGCCACTTTTGGTACCCGTGACAGCTTTGTCGGCCTCGCCACGCCTGCCGGCAATGTGCAGGCCGGCCTGATCAGCCCGCCTACCCGCGTGGTGGCCGGCATGCTGGATGTCAATCAGGGCAATACCGGCATTGGCATGTCCGGCGCGCTGCTGGGCAAGCTGGGCAATATCCTGTCTGCTGACGGCCTGCTGAAGAGCTATGGCAGCGCCACCCCGGCCGACGGCAATGGCAACACCCTGGTGCGCACCAGCCCCTTCGACACCCGCCGCAAGAATGCCGTGCAGTACACCAGCCCCAGCTGGCAGGGGCTGACGGCAACCGTAGGCTATGACGCGGTGGAAACACGCGCCGCCGGTGCCAGTCATACCGCCAGCGTGTTTGACCTCGGGCTGAGCTATCGCGGTGGCCCATGGCTGCTGACCTCCGCTTACGAGCGCATCGACACCGGTGTGGATGATGCTGCCAGCAGCACAACCCAGTTCCGCCAGGTGTGGAACCTGCGCGCAGGTGGCTATTATCGTTTTGGCGAAGTCAGCCGTATCGGCCTGCTGCTTGACCACACCGATGGCAAGCTCACGCCCACGGCCGCCGCCAGTTATCAGGGCAGCAGCCTCAGCCAGAATGTGTGGTATGCCCAGGCCGTTATCGGCGTCGGCGACCATGGACGGCTGATCAGCCAGTATGGCGAGTCCGGCAAGCTGCAAGGCAGCACAGCCAGCGATAGCGGGCGGGCACGCCATGCCGAGCTGGGCTACGAATACGACCTGTCGCGTCACACCACCCTGAAAGCCCTCTATGCGCAAATCCGGAATCATGGCAGCGCCGCCTATGATTTCGGCTTCAGCAGTATTGGCAGTGTGCCTGCCGGCAGTACGGTTCACGGACTGGCCATGGGGCTGCGCCACAGCTTCTGACGCCAAACTCGCTCCAGATGGGCAGATTCTCCTTTCAGCTGCACCATCCTTGTCAGCCACTCCTTGCCGGGTGGCTGTTTTTTTGCCGCATCTGCCTTTTGGTGCAGGGTCGAATAAATCCATGAAAAGTACAGTAATCAACCTGAAACTTGTATTTCACGGCTGCAATATGGCCTACATAATGCAGTCAGCACGTCGCGCTTTTACGCGCGGCAGACGACAACAACACCAAGTGCCAGCTGGCTGCCGTATTTCATTGCTCACGGCACGAATACTTAACTTGTTAATAAAATACATGCAACAGGAGACATTCATGAGTGAGAACACACTGCTGACCCGGCTGCAGCAAATCCTGCCGGAAATCGCCGCCAACGCAGACAAGGCCGAAGCGATGCGCCAGGTGCCGGAACAAAACATCCGCCTGCTCAAAGGCATTGGCATGCATCGCGCCTTCCAGCCGAAGAAATACGGCGGGCTGGAAATCTCCCTGCCGGAATTTGCCGACTGCGTGGCCGCACTGGCCGGTGCCTGTGGCGGCACCGCCTGGGCATTCAGCCTGCTGTGCACTCACAGCCACCAGCTGGCCATGTTCTCGCAACAATTGCAGGACGAAGTATGGGCCAACAACCCGGACGCCACCGCCAGCAGCAGCATTGCCCCGTTCAGCCAGATCGAGGAAGCCGAGGGTGGCGTGTACCTGAGCGGCGAAATGGGCTGGAGCAGCGGTTGCGATCATGCCGAATGGGCCATTGTCGGCATGCGCCGCAAGAATGCCGAGGGCGAACTGGTGTACAGCTTTGGCGTGCTGCCACGCAGTGACTATGAAATCCGCGACAACTGGTTTGCCATGGGCATGAAGGGCAGCGGCTCCAAAACCCTGGTGATTCGCAATGCCTTCATCCCCAATCACCGTATCGAAGCGGCCAAGGACATGATGGAAGGACGCTCCAGCGGCTTTGGCCTGTATCCGGACAGCGATATTTTCACCACGCCGTACCGCCCCTATTTTGCCAGCGGCTTTGCCGCCATCAGCCTGGGTATTGCCGAACGGATGTTACAGGCCTTCAAGGACAAAACTGCCAACCGCGTGCGGGCCTACACCGGTGCCAGCGTCGGCACTGCCACGCCTGCCCTGATGCGCCTGGCAGAGTCCACCCACCAGGTGGCTGCCGCCCGCGCCTTGCTGGAAAAGACCTGGCAGGATCATGCAGAACACGGCCGTCGCCGTACCTACCCGGACCGCCTGACACTGGCCTACTGGCGTACCAATCAGGCTTATGCGGTCAAGATGTGCATCGAAGCGGTGGATCGTCTGTTCAGCGCCGCCGGTGCCACCAGCTGGATGGAAGGCAACGAGCTGCAACGCCTGTTCCGTGACTCGCACATGACCGGTGCCCACGCTTATACCGACTACGATGTCTGCGCCCAGATCCTTGGCCGCGAACTGATGGGACTGGAACCCGACCCCAGCATGGTCTGACACCACCCCACAACAAGCAAAACAAGGAGATGAGGATGACAAGCAAACCACCGGCCAGTGTGGATGACCCACGCCTGTTCCGCCGCGCGCTGGGTAACTTTGCCACCGGCGTCACCGTGATGACGGCCTGCGATAGCGATGGACAAAAAGTGGGCGTCACCGCCAACAGTTTCAACTCGGTATCGCTCGACCCACCGCTGATTCTCTGGAGCATAGACAAGCGCTCCGGTAGCTATCCGGTATTTGCCTCGGCCAGTCACTTTGCCGTCAATATCCTGGCAGCCGACCAGATCAGCCTGTCCAACCGCTTTGCCCGCCAGAGCGACGACCGCTTTGCCGGTGTACCGCACACGCAGGGCGCTGGTGGCGCGCCGCTGCTGGAGGACTGCGCCGCCCGCTTCGTGTGTGAACGCCATGCCATACATGATGGCGGAGATCACTGGATCATGCTGGGCAAGGTGGTGGCACTGGACGACTTTGGCCGGGCACCCCTGCTCTACCACCAGGGCAGTTATGCCATGGCATTGCCGCATGGCCTGCAGCAAAAGAAAGAAGAAAGCAGCCCGGCAGACCGGCAATGGCAAAAGCGGCTGGATGGAAATGTCTACTACCTGCTGACCCAGGCAGTACGGGCTTACCAGCAACATTACCAGCCATTGCAACTGGCCACCGGGCTGCGTACCAGCGAGGCACGCATGCTGCTGGTGATGGAACAAGGCCTGGATATGGCATCCATGCACGGCGAGGTCAACATGCCGGACCGGGAAGTGGAACAAGCCGCCCAGATGCTGATACGCAAGGAGCTGATCAGCCTGCAAGGACAGCATTATCAGCTGACCCAGCAAGGCAAGCTGCATGCCGAGGCCTTGCATGACCTGGCCGAGCAACAACAAGCCGCCATGCTGGCCAGTTTCACGCCAGATGAAATCGCCACCTTCCGCCGGATTCTGCAGGCCATCATCAGTCGGCGCTGAGCGTAATGCATCGCCATGAAAAAGAGCTGCCGGGAAACCGGCAGCTCTTTTGCTGTCATGCAGCCCTGTGATTGACTCAGGACAAGCTGCGTAATTGCCGGGCCAGCGTCTGCAAGCGCAAGTCCAGATCCGCCAGCAGTATTTCCAGCTGTTCGGCATTGCCGGTCTTGCAGATTTTCTCCTGCTGCTCGCAAGAGCGTACTACCTGCCGGGCATCAATCAGGCGCGCCGCACCCTTGATCTTGTGCAACATCTGGGCAAGGCCGTTCCAGTCCCGCTCGGCAAAACATGCCTTGGCGGCGGCAAAGTCCTGCTGGTTGCTTTCGAGCAGCTTGCTAACAAACTTCTCTATCAGATCCTGATTGCCATCAAACAAGGCAGACAGGCTGCTGGCTTCATACACCGGCAATCGTTGCATGCAGACATCCAGGCTGTAGCGCAGCAGAACGGTATGCAAAAACGGCAAGGTAACCGGTTTGGGCAGCAGGATATTGAAGCCTGCTTCCTGCGCACGTTGTTGATCCCGTTCGGAAGGGTCAGCCGATATGCCAATGGCCGGGCGCTGCTCACCCGCGGCCCGCAGCTGTTGCACCAGGTCAAACCCTCCCAGCTGCGGCATGCTCAAATCGGTCAGCAAGCAATCAAACTGCCCCTGCTGCCATTGTGCCAGCGCATCCAGTCCGTTACTGACCCCCACCACCTGGCAACCCAGTCGCAGCAACTGGCTGTTAAGCAGAAAAAGATTGGCCAGATTATCCTCTGCAACCAGTACCCGCGGTTGCAACCCTTCGGCCCACAGATCCGACTCGGGCGTGCCGGCTCCTTCGTTTGGTCCGTAAGGGCTGGAAGCAGAATCCGCCGCGCGTGCTTGCAAGCGGTGGCCGATGCACCGCCGCATTGAAATCCATTGATGATATGACATGACACTGACACCTGTTTGTGATTATCCGCCGCGTTCCAGCACGTTCAGAGGCTCAGACTGGCGCTGGCAGCGTACCGACCATGAGCCTCTCTAAGCTTAGAAAGGGCAATGCAATCACTATCCGGGTTATTTCTTAACAAACAATAGGAAATTTCTGATCATGTATCGCCAAACATCCCGACGCTGCCAAAGCCAGCATGGCAGCCCCGCACACACACCGGAGGGCAGGCATTTAGACAGCGTACGCACAACGCGCTACATTGTTGTCTGAACCATCTTCAAGCCGGCATTTGATGGCGGCATCATCGGAGCCCTCATGATTCATCACCAACATCCATTGACATCCAGTTGCCTGGGAACGCAGCGCCAGCTCTCCAGCTTTCACTTCGGCCAGCCGGGCTCCAGCGCCGGGAAGGCTTATATCCAGGCATCCTTGCATGCAGACGAGCTCCCCGGCATGCTGACCGCGTGGGAACTGAAACAGGCACTGCAAGTACTGGAACAGGAAGGAAAAATTGCCGGTGAAATCATTCTGGTACCGCAAGCCAACCCGATTGGCCACGCCCAGTCGCTGCTGGGGTATCAGCTTGGTCGCTTCGAACTGGCCAGCGGACAAAACTTCAACCGCCACTACCCGCAGCTGACCCAGGCGGTGTACGCCGCAGTCAAGCATCAGCTGGGCAAGGATGCCAAAGCCAATACCGCACTGATCCGCCAGGCCATGCGCCAACACCTGCAACAACTGGCTGAACCTACCGAGTTGGTCAGCCTGCGCAAGCAGCTGTTACTGCTGGCCGCCGATGCCGACATCGTGCTGGACCTGCACTGCGACAGCAATGCGGCCTTGCATGTCTACACCGGCACGCCCTTGTGGCCACAGTGCGAGCCACTGGCGCGCTACTTGCAATCCCATGCGCAATTGCTGGCTACCGAGTCCGGCGATTATCCGTTTGACGAAGCCTGCAGCCAGACCTGGTGGGAGCTGGAAGCACTGTGCCGCCAGGACGGCCTGGATGTGCCGATTGAAATGGCCTGCCTGTCAGTCACCGTGGAATTGCGTGGACAACATCAGGTGGCACAGGCGCTGGCGCGGCAGGACGCACGCGCCATCCTGGATTTTCTCTGCCTGCGCGGCTTGATTGCGGGCGAAGCACCGGCATTGCCACCGCTGCCCTACCCGGCCACCCCGCTGTCCGGCTCGGAAAACCTGCAGGCACCCCATCCGGGAGTGGTCAATTTCCTGCTGGCTCCCGGCACACTGGTAGCAGCAGGCCAGACCGTGGCCGAAATCATCGACCCTCTACAGGACAAGGTGGCAGTTTTGAGTTCACGCTATGGCGGCATGCTGTACGCACAGGAACTGCACCCGTATGCCACGGCGGGCATGACGGTAGCCAAGGTGGCCACCGCACAGTCATTCAAGACAGGAAAACTGCTATCGGCCTGAGGAATTGGGGGCCGCATCCCCTTGCTGACCGGAAGGAGCCTGTGCAATGGCCTGTAACAAGCAGGCCGGGCACAGGCAATCTCCGCCATCCTGCGTCATGGGCATGACATTGGGCAGACTGGCACACCAGCAGTTTTCCTCACCATCAGCAATACCACAGCGGAAGGTGTCGCCACAGCGCTGGCACTGCTTGGCCTGGGCAAGCGGCGGCAAGGACAACAAGCGGTTCCACACCGCTTTTTTTTCATAGTCGCTGAAGCCTGGCCAACCAGCTATTTCCTTTAATGTTCGCCGGCAACTCTTGCAGCTTTCCCCGGTGGCATCCAGTTGGCAACGCTGCTGACAGGGGGATGGAATGGGAGAGGTACTCATGCGGGCCGCCCGGACAGAACGCCAGTACGCCGCAGGAATGCAAAATCCGCAGGGCTGCGGTGCAGCCCGGAATGATGACGCAACAACATTGATGAAAACATAAAACAGCCTGTTACAAGGGAATGAGACTAACCCGGCACGCGGGACCAGTTACCCGAAAATCACACGACATAATAGCAGTGCAGAAAAATGCCATGAACATATAAGGCAATACATTGTTCAGGCTCAAACAACGCTTCTGCACCGACTACCCGGCAAAGAGCTTGCCCGGCAGCAATAACACAGGCAGTTCAGCTTTCCAGCATGTCAGTACCATAGCCCTTGTCGGCCACGTTCACACTATGCGTCTGCATGGTATCCAGCTGCAGCATGCTCAATTGGCGGCCGTATACGCCACCGGTATCCAGATACCAGACATTGTCGATCTGCCTGACCTGGCGCTGTGGAGTATGCCCCACACACAGCATGTACACGCCGACAACCGGCTTGCGTACCATGCCCTTGGCCCGCAAACGGCACCAGGTGATCTGGCGCAGCAGTTTGCCGCCCTCTTCTCCCCAAGGGGTGGGTAATGCCAGTTGCTGACGCAACAGGTTCCAGTCGTCCAGCGGGCAATCGGCGTGCAACAGGCCGATCAGGCCGTGCTCGCTTACCACTTCCATCGCCAGCGGCAGGCGCAAGAACGCAGAGCGGTAGGCTTGCTTGTCTTTTTCATCCAGGCAGATGAACCAGCCGCCGCCATTATTCAGGTAGCGTTCGCAGGCATCGGTTTGTGCCAGATCGAATTCCAGTGCCATCTGTTCATGATTGCCCCGTACCGCATAAAACCAGGGCTTGGCCAGCCACTCCAGCACCTGGCGCGACTCCGGGCCGCGATCCACCAGGTCGCCAACAGAAAACAGCCGGTCGCGACTGCCATCAAACACCACTTGCTCCAGTAACTGACGCAATTCGGTGAAGCATCCATGCACATCACCCACTACAAAGTCACGCCCGGCCTGATTGGCGGGCATGCTGGCAAACAACTCACTCATACACAATCACATCAGTCTTGAGAGATACAGCTTTCATTATGCACATCTGCCCCCGGTTCTGCGGGAAATTGTCGAGCAGCAGGCATGAAAAAAACGGCGCAGTGTCTGCGCCGTTTCTGAGCCAAATCAGTAAGAAAATTACTGGGCTGCGGATGCTGCAGCAGGAGCAGCAGCGCCGCCACCGATGGTTTGCATCACTTTCCACTGACCGCCTTCAACCTTGTACACGGTGATGCCGCCGTCTTTCAGGTCACCCTTGTCGTCGTAGGTCCAGTTGGAAGAAGTCACACCGGAGTACTTGATCTTGGCCAGTACCGGCAGGTAAGCCTTGGGATCGGTGGAGTTGGCATCCTTCATGGCCTGGATCAGCGCGCGGGTCGCGTCATAGCCGTACGGGGAGTAAGTGGCTACGTCGGTCTTGAAACGTGCCTTGTACTTGTCGGCATATTCCTTGCCCTTGGGCATTTGTTCCAGCGGCAGGCCAGCCAGCGAGGCGATGGAGCCTTCGGCTTCCTTGCCTGCCAGTTGCAGGAAGTTCGGGGTCTTGGTCATTTCTCCGGAGATCAGCGGAGCCTTCAGGCCCAGACGCTTCATCTGCTTGGCCATCGGGGCGGACTGGGCGTCAGCACCACCGTAGAAGATCACGTCCGGATTCACGCCCTTGATGGAGGTCAGAATGGCGGCGAAATCGGTTGCCTTGTCGTTGGTGAATTCGCGCTTGGCCACGTCGCCACCGGCAGCCTTGACGGCTTTTTCGAATTCGTCAGCCAGGCCTTGGCCGTAAGCGGTACGGTCGTCAACGATGACGATTTTCTTGGCCTTCAGGGTATCCACCACGAACTTGCCCATCACGCTACCTTGCTGGGTATCGGAGGTCATGGAACGGAAGGTGTTCTTGAAGCCTTGTGCGGTGAAGACCGGGGAAGTCGCCATGGCGATCATCGGGATGCCGGCGTCAGAGTAGATCTTGGAGGCCGGGATGGCGCAACCGGAGTTGAAGTGACCGATGATGCCGGAAACCTTGTCGTCCACCAGCTTCTGGGCCAGTTGGGTAGCGGTTTTCGGGTCGGCCTGGTCATCCTGGGCGTCCAGTTCGAAGGTCACCGGCTTGCCACCGATGGTCGGCTTCTCGGCGTTGGCATCTTCGATGGCCAGGGTCACGCCGTTTTTGTATTCTTCGCCATAGTGGGCTTGCGGGCCGGTCAGCGGAGCGGCAAAGCCGATTTTCACGGTGTCGCCACCAGCAGCGGCAGCAGCCGGAGCGGATGCGCCAGCCGGAGCGGCGGCGTCGTCTTTCTTGCCACATGCAGACAGTGCCAGAGCGGCTGCGACAGCGATGGTAACGGTAGTCAGCTTGGTGAATTGCATCTTGAATCCTCTATCTTTCGGTCTCTCCTGTCCGCTTGTGGCGGACAGATCTCATGCAGCGAGCTTGTTGTAAGTGAAAACGCTGGCGGCATTATTCCAATGCCGACAGCACATGACAAGTAGCGTGACAAAGATATCGTCACACAGCCCCGGTTTGTGACCATTCCCGCCAACAGCCGGGTTGGGCCGGGCCGGGGCTGACTGACATCAGTCGCCGATACTCATCAGGCTGGCGTTACCACCTGCTGCCGTGGTGTTGACGCTGACTGCGCGCTCCACCACCAGACGATGCAGGTTGTAGCCATCTTTGCCGGCCAGAATCAGCGGAATCAGCGCACCGTCACGTTGCGCCAGTTGCTGGCGCACGCGGGCTGCGTCTTCCCCTTCATACAGCACGGCATCCAGCGAGGCAGTCAGCACGTCTTGCGTCAGCTCGACATGGCTGCCCAGTGTGCTGGCCAACTGGCGATTGGCCGGCGAATCCGCCAGCACTGCCACGTTGCCGGTAGCCAGTACGGCCACCAGTTGTTCGGCCAGCGTTGCTCCACTGCTGGCCACGCACCCTACCTTGCCGCGCGGGGCAAAGCAGAGCGTGTTCTTTTCGCCGGTGGGTCCCGGCAGGCTTACCTGATGGGCAGCGGCGAAGCACGACCTGCCGCATCAATGCGTGCATTCAGACCACTCACGCCCATGCTGCCCGCCACGGCGGCCAGCTTGGACAGACCGGACAGATTGGCGGCCACCGGCTGCAAGGCCAGTTTGGGCGCCCATGCAGCGCGGGTCAGACGGTACAGGTAGAACGGGCCACCGGCTTTGGGGCCGGTACCGGACTTGCCTTCACCGCCGAAGGGCTGCACGCCCACCACCGCACCCACGATATTGCGGTTGACGTAGACATTGCCCACTTTGATCTTGTCGACAATATTGTTGATGGTTTCGTCGATGCGACTGTGAATGCCGTGGGTCAGGCCGTAACCGGTGCTGTTGATTTCGGCCACCACCTTGTCCAGCTGGCTGGCTTCAAAGCGCAGCACATGCAGTACCGGGCCGAACACTTCACGGGTGAGATCGGACAGGTTGTCGATTTCAAACAGCGTCGGCGGTACAAACGTCCCTTGCTGGCATTGTTCCGACAGCGGGGTCTGGTAGAACCAGCGCGCACGCTGCTTCATCTTGTCGATGTGTGCCAGCAGGCCGGCCTGGGCTTCGGCATCGATTACCGGGCCGACATCAGTACTCAGCTTGGCCGGGTTACCCACGGTCAGTTCGGCCATGGCTCCCTTGATCATGGCGATCACCTTGTCGGCGATATCGCTTTGCAGGTACAGCACGCGCAAGGCGGAACAACGCTGACCGGCCGAATCGAAGGCCGAGCTCAGTACATCGGTCACCACCTGCTCCGGCAAGGCCGAGCTGTCCACGATCATGGCGTTCTGGCCGCCGGTTTCGGCCACCAGCACCACGTCCTCGCCACGCTTGGCCAGGGTGCGGTTGATGATTTGTGCCACTTCGGTGGAGCCGGTGAAAATCACGCCCTGGATACGCGGATCGCTGGTCAGTGCAGCACCGACGATTTCGCCACGGCCCGGCAGCAGTTGCAGCACATCACGCGGCACGCCGGCTTCGTGCAGCAGACGCACGGCATAGGCGGCAATCAGGTTGGTTTGCTCGGCCGGTTTGGCCAGCACCGGGTTACCGGCGGCCAGCGAGGCGGTCACTTCACCAATGAAGATGGCCAGCGGGAAGTTCCACGGGCTGATGCACACCACCGGGCCCAGCGGCTGGTGGGTGGCATTGTCGAAATTGGCGACGATCTGGGCGGCATAGTAACGGCAGAAGTCCACCGCTTCACGCACTTCGGCAATGGCATTGCTCAGGGTCTTGCCCGCTTCGCGCACTGCCAGGCCCATCAGTGCCGGCATGTGGTCTTCCATCAGGTCGGCCATGCGGTTCAGGCAGCCAGCGCGGTCTGCCACCGGGGTATTGGCCCAGCGTGCGGCGGCAGCTTCGGCCAGTTGCAAGGCACGTTCCACATGTTCCGGCGTGGCTTCAATCACTTCACCGACGATGTCGGCGTGGTCGCCGGGTTACGTACCGGCAGCTTGTCGCCTTCGCTGATATCGGCATCGCCCAGCAGCGGGCTGGCCAGCCACTGCTGCTGTTCCGAACCTTGCAGGCCGATTTGCAGGGCGGCAAGTACATGCTCGCTGGACAGGTCCAGGCCCTTGGAATTCTGACGCTCGCTGCCATAGAGGGAAACCGGGAGGGCAATCTTGTGATGCGGCTGACCGGCATGGCTGGCGGCTTCCGCTACCTGGTCGGTCACCAGTTCGTCGATGGATACGTTTTCGTCCACGATGCGGTTGACGAAAGAGCTGTTGGCACCGTTTTCCAGCAGGCGGCGTACCAGATAAGCCAGCAGGGTTTCGTGCGAACCCACCGGCGCGTAAATACGGCAGGCCTTGCCCAGATTGTCCTTGCCCACCACCTGGTCGTACAGGGTTTCACCCATGCCGTGCAGGCACTGGAATTCGTAATCCAGGCCCTGACCCAGCTGATAAATGGCGGACAGGCTGTAGGCATTGTGGGTGGCAAACTGCGGGTAGATGGCATCCTGTGCGGCCAGCAGGCGCTTGGCACATGCCAGATAGGAAATATCGGTATACACCTTGCGCGTATACACCGGGTAGCCCGGCAGGCCATCCACCTGGGCGCGCTTGATTTCGGCATCCCAATAGGCACCCTTCACCAGACGCACCATGAAGCGGTGACCAGAACGGCGTGCCAGATCCACCAGATAATCAATAATGAAGGGGCAGCGCTTCTGGTAAGCCTGCACCACCAGACCAATACCATTCCAGCCTGCCAGGTCCTTGTCGAAAGCCAGCTGTTCCAGCAGGTCCAGCGACAGCTCCATGCGGTCGGCTTCTTCGGCATCGATATTCAGGCCGATATTGTATTGCTTGGCCAGAACCAGCAGTTCCTTGAGGCGGGCATACAGCTCGGTCATCACGCGTTCACGCTTGGCGCGGCTGTAACGCGGGTGAATGGCGGACAGTTTTACCGAAATGCCCGGACCATCGTAAATACCACGGCCGGCAGACTCTTTGCCGATGGCGTGGATTGCCATCACATAGTCTTTCATGTAGCGCTGGGCATCGTCCTCGGTCATGGCGGCTTCACCCAGCATGTCGTAGGAGAAACGATAGCCACGTGCTTCGCGCTCACGGCCATTCTCCAGCGCCTGTTCGATGGTTTCACCAGTAACGAACTGCTTGCCCAGCATGCGCATGGACATGTCCACGCCTTTGCGGATCAGCGGTTCACCGCCCTTGGCGATCAGACGGGTCATGGCAGCAGACAGGCCTTGCTCGCTGTGCGAGGAAACCAGCTTGCCGGTCACCACCAGGCCCCAGGCTGCGGCATTGACGAACAAGGAAGAGCTGTTGCCCAGGTGGGCTTTCCAGTCACCACGGGAAATCTTGTCGCGGATCAGCTTGTCGGCCGTTTCCTTGTCCGGAATACGCAGCAAGGCTTCCGCCAGGCACATCAGGGCAATGCCTTCCGCGCTATCCAGCGAAAACTCATGCATCAGGGCATCTACCCCGCTGGAGCGCGTACGCTCATGCCGCACCTGGCTGACCAGGCGACGCGCCAGGTCCTGGGTAGCGGTTACCTGTGCCGGCTGCAAAGCCGCCTGCGGCAACAAGGCCTGTACACATTCCTGTTCATCGCGACGGTATGCGGATGTAATGGCATCGCGCAAGGCGCTCTGGTTTAGGGCAAACACCTCGAATTGCATGGAAAACTCCCGATTTTGTTCGCAGCCCGGTTTATACCGGTTAAGATTTGCCTATTGTATACAATTGCATTTTTCTTTGTTCGACAATATAAAATATTCTTGCCATCAGACACCGCGTGGACGGCAACAGATCAAGGCAAATCAAGCGACTTGTCCTATTATTTGCTGCATCACCCCCACCCTATGCTGTTGCATTACCACAACGTTACCGCTTGCGAGCCAGGCCACAGCAGTAGCTACCCGGACTTCGCAGGCAGGCCAATCCACTTTGTAGTCAATGACAGGACTTGCCGTGCAGAATATTTTGCTGATCCTGAATGCCAGCCCCTATGGCAACGAACGCTGTCTGAGTGCATTACGCTTGACACTGGCCCTTGCGAGCCATGGGCAACCCAGTCGCATCAAGCTGTTTTTGCTATCAGATGCGGTCATCACCGCGCAAAACGGTCAGGGCAATTCCAATGGGCCAAGCCTGGCAGACATGCTGACCGAAGCCATGACACATGGTGTCGCCGTCCATGTTTGCCGCACCTGTGCCGAGGCGCGCGGACTGGATCAGACCCGCCTGCTACCTGGCGTGAAGATAGGCAGCATGCCGGAACTGGCCGACTGGACGCTGGAAGCCGACAAAGTCGTCAGTTTCTGAATAAAAAAAGGCCTGCCTCTCGGGGGGGAAGGCAGGCCAAAGGGCAGTTCACATCAAGCAGCAAGAAATCAAATGGGGCGTATCAACATTTCCGAACGAACCTCGCGCACCCCGGGCACATTGGCGGCAACCTCAAGCAAGTGCCGTACGGTATCGCGACTGGGGCTGGAGCCTTTCAACCACACCATTCCGGCCTTGACCGAAGGATGCACGACCGAACCCGAGCCATCGGCTAGCGGCTTCAGTACTTCATTCAGCTCCCAGGCTATTTTCTCGTCATCAGATACATGAGAAACAGCAACATGTTCGGCAATCGGGTCCATCGGCAGGCTGTCAGTTGCCATCACTGCCTGCAGCGGAAGCAATAATAAAAATATCCATGCGGAACGTTTCATTTTCATCGCACACCTCGGTACAAGAGCACTCCAGCTGCTATAGCAAAAGCCGTGCCAACCTTAGATAAGCATTTAAATTCAATGGTTTAGTAAAAAAACGCCACATACTCCGCTGCTTGTTTGTCTCAAACTGTCGCCCATCAGCGACAAGGCGAGATGGCAACAATGCTCAAGTCATTGATTAACATGAAAAAACCCCTGTCGCCATTTGGCGACAGGGGTTTTCGATCCTGATACCGGTTTAAAAGTCCTTGAACGCTGCAGCCACCAGATCATGCTTTTGCA
This sequence comes from Aquitalea pelogenes, assembly GCF_001515305.1. Classification (GTDB taxonomy): domain Bacteria; phylum Pseudomonadota; class Gammaproteobacteria; order Burkholderiales; family Chromobacteriaceae; genus Aquitalea; species Aquitalea pelogenes. Next base: position 3,467 of record NZ_LNQV01000025.1, on the reverse strand, counting down.
ACAAGCGGTAGAACTCGGTTCGGTTACGGTCGGCGATACGTGCAGCCACACTGGCATTGCCTGCAGTCACCCGCAGAAGCTTCTCCAGATATTCCCGTTCGAACTGGCGCCGCGCCTCTGCCAGTGTAGGAATACTGGCCATGCCGTCTGATACGGCTTTTTGCACCAGGCTTAACGGAATCAGGCCTGCGGTACTCAACACGCAGCACTGCTCGACGGCATTGGCCAGCTGGCGGATATTGCCAGACCAGCGCAAGCTGCACAGATATTCCATGGCGTCGGGAGCGAATCCGGCTACCTCCTTGCCATAACGTTCACACACCTGACTCAGGAAATGCTGCGCCAACAGCGGAATATCCTCCCGCCGTTCACTCAGGGCAGGCAATTGCAGGGTAAGGACATTCAGACGGTAAAACAGGTCTTCGCGAAACAGGCCATCACTGATCAGCAATTCCAGATCACGGTGCGTTGCCGAGATCAGCCTTACATCAACGGCGATTGGCTTGCTGGCTCCCAGCGGGCGCACTTCGCGCTCCTGCAGCACGCGTAATAGCTTGACCTGCAGGGCAAGCGGCATATCCCCGATTTCATCCAGAAACAAGGTGCCGCCATCGGCCTGGGCAATCAGCCCCTGGTGGCGCGCTGCCGCCCCGGTAAAAGCGCCTTTCTCATGACCGAACAACTCGCTCTCCAGCAAGTTATCCGGAATGGCCGCGCAATTGACTGCAATAAACGGCTTGTCTGCCCGTGGACTGGCGCGATGCAATGCCCGGGCCAGCACTTCCTTGCCGGTACCACTTTCACCGCGAATCAATACACTGGCATCCGTGACAGCAACCAGACGCGCCTCGGCCAACAGCTCATCCATCAAAGGACTGCAACTGACCACCTCTGCGCGCCAGGCATCCTGCTCATCATGCGACAAGGCAGGCGCAGACAACTGCAACGCCTGTGACACCTTGCTCAGCAAGGCGGCACTGTCAAATGGCTTCACCAGATAACCGAACACGCCGCGACTTACCGCCTCCACCGCATCAGGCACTGTGCCATGAGCAGTCAGGATGATCACCGGCAGGGACGGATAACTCCGTTTCACCTGCTCGAACAAGGCCATGCCATCCATGCCCGGCAAGCGCCAATCGGTCAGTAACACATCCGCTCTGCGCACAGCCAGGGCGCTCAGTGCGGCCTCGGCCGAAGCTGCCTTGTCCACCAGATAACCTGCTGCCTCCAGACGCAAACCAAGCAGGTGCAGCAAGTCCGCATCATCATCCACCAACAGAACACGCCCGGCATGCATCATGGTTGTATCTTCTTTTTGCTGGCCTTGTTGACCATGGATTGTTCAATCAGACGCAAGGCTTCCAGCTTGGCCGCCAGCTCATCGGCACGATGTTGCTGCTCGGCTAGCTGGGCATTGCTTCTTTGCATGGCATCCTCATGTCGCTTGCGCTCATTGAGCAGACTGCCCAGCAAGATGGACAAGCCCGACAAGCCTTCTGCCGGCTCTTGCCGCAACTGCTCATTCGCCTTGTCCAGCTGGCTGCGCAATGGCTCAATCCTGGACTCACCATTCAGCCATTGTTGTGCTACATAGCGCAGGCGCTCACCGGCGCAAGCATCTTTCCCGGGCAAGGCACTATCACGACTACGCCGCAGGCTGCCCAGGACAGCCTCTGCATCCTGACAGTTGCGTGACTGACTCTTCCAGGCAACTACCCCACCGGCATCGCGTGAGGAGTGTTCTGACCAGCCAGCACATGCCGACAACTGGCTTAACAACAGCAAGGCAAAAATATTGTTACGCGTCATGCGAATGCTCATTCAGGAAGTACATGGCCACCAGACACGGAAATGCGCCCCCTTAGCAGCAGGCAAGGATTCAACATCGCCTCCCATCAGTTGGGCAAAGGTTTTCACCATGGTCAGCCCGATACCACTACCCGGAGCCTCGCCGGCTGGAGCAGGCCCACTATAGAAGGGCTGGAAAACCAGTGTGTGATTTTCAGGCGCAATTCCTGGCCCCTGATCAATGACCGCTACCCATGTACGATCAGCCTCCCTGCCGGTCGCAACGGAAATAACACCGCCAACAGGAGAAAACCGAATAGCGTTAGAAAGAAGATTATCAATAATGGTTCGGAATTTTTCACTATCGACCGGCACCTGCAAACTATCGTGCGACATTTCCAGCGTGATGCGCTTTTGCTGCAACAAGGGACGCATGCTTGCCGCCGCATCCTCAATCAAGGCATGCAATTCATGCACACGCATATCCAGAGGCTGTGCCAGCCAGTTGGCGGCATCATGCCGCAACAAGGCATCCACCCGCTGACGTAACAAACGGGTATTGGACAAGGTGATCGCCACGATTTCCCGTTGCGAGGGCAGCAAGGGGCCGGGAATCTGGTCTTGCAGCAGTGACGATGCCTCCTGAATAGCCGCCAAGGGGGTTTTCAGCTCATGCGAGACATGACGGAAAAAATCCGCCTTATCCTCTTCCAGCCGGGCCAGTCGATGATCCAGCTCACCAAGGGCAGAAGCCAGCTGCACGATGTCGGCCGGAGCCGACATCAACCAGCTCTGACCACGCACGCCCTGAGAAAGGGCGGCAATTTTACCGCGCAGCTGCTGCAGGGGCCTGACCAGCAGCCAAGCCAGTAGTAATCCGGAAAACACGGCAAGGCATAATGACAGGATGGCCACCCGGTCAGCCTGTTGACGCTTTTCCCGCAAATTGCTGTCCCACTGCTTGCGCTGTACCTCACCCAACTGCCGGATACGTGACTCCAGCGCCGCTCCCAAACCGGACAGCGACTCATACTGTGCGGACCACGCCGAAACAGGATGTTCACCACCGTCCAGCAAGGCCAGCGATTGCTTCCCCCACTCCGATAATGCCCGTCCGAGTCTGCGCAAACCGGCATCATCCTGCCGCTCCAGCCTGGCCGCCAACTGCATCAGTGCGCTCAAGGCCTCTTTGCCAACCTGGGAATAGCTCTCCTCACGCAAAACATTCCACTGGCGTGTCGAGCGCTCAAACAGCTCACCCTGACTGGAAAATATGCGTATGGATTCGGACAGTAGCAGGGCCTGACGCTGATTCTGGTCCACTTGTTCCGCCAACTGCTGCAGATGCCACCAGGTTTGCACCAGTGCCAACGAGGGAATCAGCGTCACCACGAACAAGCTAGCAACCAACAGCGACTTGAAAGACAGATGGCGCAATAGCATGAATACTCCAGACACGAAGATGAAGCCATTGTCCAACAGCGCGGCTTGTCTTCACAAATCAAAGCAGCAGTCACTGACAGATTGACGATAATCGGGCGCATGCCAGTGCCCAAATGCACAAAGCCCAGCTCGTGTGAGCTGGGCTTCGAAGGGGGAGTCTGGCAGTGTCCTACTTTCACATGGCGAATGCCACACTATCATCGGCGCTAAGGCGTTTCACGGTCCTGTTCGGG
>NZ_LNQV01000024.1 GCF_001515305.1 Aquitalea pelogenes | reverse complement strand
AAAGCGCATCTTGCGCTCGGCCAGATTGGCCACCACCACCACATTGCGGCCCACCAGCTTTTCCGGTTCCTGATAGGCAGAACGGATGCCGGAGAAGATCGGCCTTGTCGCCACCGGGCAGCGGCAAGGGGGTGATATGACCCATGCGCTCGCAACTGGCACCTTCCAGCATCATCAGTTCACCGCCCCAGGCGCCGCCGTTCTTGCCCAGGCCATAGCCGTCCAGTGCCAGACCCAGCGTCGGGCCTTGCAGGCCATGCTCGGCGATGACGGCGGCCAGGTGGGCATGGTGGTGCTGCACCGGCAGCACCGGAATCCCCAGCTGCTGCGACCATTGCTGGGCCAGCAGGCTGGAAAAACTGTCCGGTTGCAGATCGCATGCAATGGCCTGTGGGCTGACGCCGGTCAGGTCCAGCAGATGCTGGGCGGTATGTTCCAGTGCCTCGCAACTGAGCGGGTGGTCCAGGTCGCCCACATATTGCGAGACAAAAGCCTCGTTGCCGCGCAGCACCGTTGCCGTGGTCTTGAGATAAGCGCCCAGTGCCAGCACGTCCGGCCCGCTGTCGGCCAGCGGCAATGGGTCCGGCACAAAGCCGCGCGCCCGGCGATAGAACAGCGGCTGGCCGCCTTGCAGCGCCATTACGCTGTCGTCGCAGCGGGTGACGATGCTGCGGTTGTGCAGCAGGAACACGTCGGCCACCTTGTTCAGCCGTTCACGCGCTTCCTGATTACTGGTGACAATGGGTTCACCGGACAGGTTGGCACTGGTCATCACCCAGGTTTGCTCACAGGCTTGCTCGCGCCATTGCTCGCCTTGCGGGCGACCCAGCGCTTCGTGGAACAGCAGCCATTGCAGCGGGGTGTAGGGCAGCATCACGCCGATGGCGGCAATGCCGGGCGCGATGTCCGGCATCCGCTGGTCAGCTTCCGGTTTCTTTTGCAGCAGCACGATGGGCCGCTCCGGGCGTTGCAGCCAGACGGCTTCCTGCGGGCTGACTTCACAAAAGGCGCGGACGGATTCCACATTGAGCGCCATCACTGCCAGTGGCTTGCCGGGGCGATGCTTGAGCTGTCGCAGCCGCGCCACGGCCTCAGGATTGGTGGCGTCGCACACCAGATGAAAACCGCCGAGGCCCTTCATGGCAATGCTGCGGCCCATCTGCAGGATCTGCCATGCGCCGTGCAGCGGGTCGCCATTCAGGGCAATGCCAAAGCGGTCGGTCAGTTGCAGCTGCGGGCCGCAGTCCGGACAGGCGGTGGGTTCGGCATGAAAGCGGCGGCTGTGCGGGCTCTGGTATTCGCTGCGACAGGTCGGGCACAGCAAGAAGGGCAGCATGCTGGTGTTGGCCCGGTCGTAGGGCAGGCGATGGGTGACGGTGTAGCGCGGGCCGCAATCGGTACAGTTGATGAAGGGGTAGCGATAGCGGCGGTCAGCGGGGTTGAACAATTCGGCGAGGCAGGCCGGACAGGTGGCGCTGTCGGCAGGCAGGCGTGCCTGGGTGGTGCTGCCGCTGCTGCTGCGGATTTCAAAGCCGTCTTCGTCCGGCAATGGGTCCAGCAGGGTTTGCTGCATGCTGTCGATTTGCGCCAGCGGCGGCAGGTGCTGTTGCAGTTGCAGCTGGAAGGCGGCCAGCTGGCTGCTGCTGCCTTGCAGTTCCACCGTCACGCCCTCGCCACTGTTGTGCACAAAGCCGGACAGGCCTTCCGCCTGGGCGGTGCGCCAGATGAAGGGACGGAAGCCCACTCCCTGAACCCGGCCGCGGATGGCCAGTCGCAAGCGTTGTGTCGGCATGATTCAGCGGCGCTCCTGCAACTGCTGTTCCAGCGCGGCAATCTGCTGGCGCAGGCGGGCCACTTCGCGCTGTTTCACCAGCTGGGCATCGTTCATTTCCAGCAACAGCCAGTCAATCCACAGGTCCATGCCGTCGCCACTCTTGCTGGACAGCTGCAATACCTTGATCTTGGGGTTGATGCGCCGCGCGTTGGCAATGCACACGTCCACGTCGAAATCCAGATGGCGCAGCAGGTCGATCTTGGTCAGCAGCATGATGTCGGCGGCGGCAAACATGTCCGGATACTTCAGCGGTTTGTCCTCGCCTTCGGTCACGGAGAGGATGGCCACCTTGTGTGCCTCGCCCAGATCGAAAGCGGCCGGGCACACCAGATTGCCGACGTTTTCGATCAACAACAGGCTGTCGTCGGCCGGGTTCAGCTGTTCCAGCGCCTGGCCCACCATGTGGGCGTCCAGATGGCAGCCCTTGCCGGTGTTGATCTGGATGGCCGGTGCGCCGGCCGCGCGGATGCGTTCGGCGTCGTTGCTGGTTTGCTGGTCGCCTTCCACCACGTATACCAGGGTGTCGCTGCCCAGCTGGCGGATGGTTTCGGCCAGCAGGGTGGTTTTGCCCGAACCGGGGCTGGACACCAGATTCAATGCAAAGATGCCGCGGTCGCGCAGCCACTGGCGGTTTTGCGCGGCATAGCCATCGTTCTTGGACAGGATGTCCTGCTCGATCTTCACCATGCGCGCCTGGCTCAGGCCCGGCGCATGGGCATGGGCCGCGCCCTGACCGTAATGCAGCGCCGCGCCACCCGCCTGCTGGCTGAGCGTGGGCTGATGTTCTGCCGCTTGGCCTGCCGGGCTTGCCGGTGCCGGGCGGGCGTGAACATGATGATGGTCGTGGTCGTGGTCGTGGTCGTGGTCGTGGAATGGCCATGATCATGCGCATGGTGCGGGCGATACGGAAACTTCACGCCGCCGGGAGCCCGGCCTTCAATCTTCACATTGCCTTTGCTGCAGCCGCAAACGGTACACATTGCTGCCTCTCCTTGTTTTTCATTCTGATGGCAGCGGCCGGTGGCCACTTGCCGGTATTCATGGGGCGGGGCTTATTCCACTTCCAGTTCGCTGACGCGCATTTCATCGCCACCGGTTACTTGCACCTGATGCTTGCCGCACAGTGGGCAGGCATCAAAGCGGGCATGGACGGCCACGCGCTGGCTGCAGGCCAGGCACCAGCCTTCACCGGGCTGGCGCACAAAGTGAAAGCGCGCGCCATCGGCCAGCGTGTTGCGGCTGACCACTTCCAGGCAAAAATCCAGGGCTTCCACTTCCACTCCGGCCAGCTCGCCTATGCTCAGCCACACCTGTTTGACCCGGCTGAAGTCCTGGGCCCTGGCCTGGTCCTCCAGCAACTGGACGATGCCTTCGGCCAGTGACATTTCATGCATATTCGGTTTCCTTGCTCACGCTGTATGCCACACAGGGGTCGATCAGGCTGATCTGGCGCTGCCATTCTGCGGTATTGGCCTTGGCCAGAAAACCCAGGCTTACCCGCAATACCCCTTCCGGATGCGCATGCCACAGCGTGGGCGGCAGCACCCGGTAACGGCTGATGCGGCCTGCTGCATCCAGAGCCGCCAGATGCAACAGCGGCCCGCGTGCGGTTTCCACCAGCGCCAGCGCGCCATCGGGCAGGCAGGCGGCACTGGCTTGCAATTGCTGTGTGCCGCTCAGCCAGCGCGCCAGTTGCAGCAGCCGCGCCAGCAGCCGTGCGCGCGGACGCAAATTCATTTCCAGCATGCCGGGCAGTTGATCCGCCTCGCGTGCCAGTGCGCTCACTTCACATGCTTGTCCCTGCCACACCGGCCCGCCGGGACGCAGCCAGTCGGCCAGATGCGCCGCCAGCATGCCAGCGCCAAGCGGTGGCAGCAGCGTACAGCCCGGTAGCGGCTGATCCAGCATGCGCAGCCAGCGTGCCGGTGCGGTATCGCCTTGCATCAGCCAGGCCAGCCAGCCGTCTTCGCCGCGTTGCAGCCAGTGCTGGCAGTCTTCGCCGTAGACAAAGGCTTCGGCCAGACTGCGCAGGGTGGGCAGGTCCTGTGCCGCGCGCCATTGTGCGGTCCACTGTGCCGCCGCCGGTGCGCCGTCAAAAGCCTGCGACCAGTCCAGCAGCAGCTTGCGCAGGGTTTCCCGCACGGCTTCCAGTGTCAGCATGGCATGCTGTTCATCACTGGCCGTGGCCTGCTGACCGGCCGCCTGTTGCAGCACCAGTCGGGCGGCCAGGCTCTGCGCCCTGGCACACAGGGTGAACAACAGGGGCGTCATGGCCTCGACCTGTGCCACGGATTGGCCGATGAACAGGCGCTCGGCCTCCATGCGCGGCCAGCTTACGCGAACGGCAGTCGTGCTGTCCTTGTTCTGGCTCAGGACAATGTGAATCCGGTCGGTATTCATCGGCTCAGTCCAAACAGGCGACGGCGGGACATATCCGGTGCGGCGGGCTGTGCCGGTGGAAACAGCAGCTTGAGTACTTCTTCCGCCGTAGCACAGGCGCTGGCCTGATCGGCAAATTGCAGCACCGGCGAAAACAGCGAGCACAGCCGGTAGTCGCCCAGTGCGTCTTCATGGCCAGCCATGAAGGGCAGGGCGTCACCCGGCAGTTGCACCACCACCTCGCCCCCCGGTGGCACCGGCGGCAGGCTGTCGGTAGCAACGGGCAGCAGCAACAGGTTCATGAACCAGGGGGTGAGCAGCACGCCCACCCACAGCAAGCCATGCGGGCCGTCCCACTGCTGAAAGCCGATGGCCTGTACCTGCAAGGCCGGGTTGAGGATGGGAATGCCCTGCATGCGGGTGTCGGCAATCTGGCGGAACAGCTGTTCCAGCCGGGGGCCGGGGTTGTGGGCTGGGTTCATGCCGGGCTGTCCAGCACCATGAACTGGTCGCGTGCGCCATCGCATACCGGGCAGCGCCAGTGTTCCGGCAGGGCGGAAAACGGCGTGCCGGGCGGAATCTGCCACACATCGTCGCCTTGGGCCGGGTCGTACACCCACCAGCAGATCTTGCATTCCATGCGCGCATCGTCTGCCAGGCTGGCGTCGCGTCCCAGATAGGAGCCTTCAAAGCGCCCGTCCATCAGTATTCCCCTTGCAACCACTGCCAGGCTTCCTGCAGGCGGTCCAGCGAGTCAGCCAGATCGTCCTCCGAGGCCAGCGCCACTTCCGGAATGCGGGTGATTTCCAGCGTATCCAGCAAGATGCTGTTCATGCCGTTGAAGTACTGCACGCGCCAGACATTGCGTAGCGAGGTGGCCATGATGCGGCATTTGCCATAGCCACGGGAAAACACCCCGCTATTGCCCGGCCCCAGGATGGCATCCAGGCAGTCCATGTCGGCCGGGCTCATCGGCAGCAAGGAAAAGTTGATGATATGGGCCTCGCTGCCGGGGTTTTGCATGGCGGCGGCAATTTCGGTCAGTACCGGCCCGGCGTTCATCAGCTGGTCGGGCAGGGTGGGGATGTCCAGCTCACCTTTGCCAAACGCGCGGGCAGCCTGCCATACGGCGGCGGGAATCGGACAGGCTTCAATGCGGTCGGCCAGCAACTGGCCATCGGCGCTGCTTTCCAGCACGCGCCAGATACCGGCGAATACCGACTCCTGCATGTCCAGTTCGCGGCCGTCCAGCAGTTTCACCCGACAGGACACCTCGCCTTCGCCCAGCAGCTGGTTGATCAGCTGGCGGTTGGCGGCATCAAGCTGGCTGATGTCCTGCACCGGGTAAACCTCGGCATCACCCTGATAGCCCTGCAACTGGGCAATCAGCTCGGCAATCACCTGTTTGGCGGCATGCAGGTGTTCCACCTCTTCCGAGGTGGGCAGGGTGGGCTGGTCGAAACTGTCGATTTCACGCGGCAGCGGCATGTAGGCCAGGTCCGGGTCTTCCGGTTGCGAACCGGGGCCAAGGCCCACCACGGCGACGGGGAAGGGTTTGATGTTCATGCGCAACCTTTCTCGCTGCTGGCACTGGTGACCGGAATGCCGACCGAAGGCGGGCGACGGGTGGGGGCGGTGAGCTTGTCGGCAAAGCTGTGCACGATGTCCGGCCAGTCCTGCAGGCCGGCGATGATGCCCACGTATTCGCCCTGGCGCAGAAACAGCAGGGCGGGGAATTTCAGGATGCCAAAGCGTTTGGCAATGGCCTGGCTGGCCGGCAGGTCGGCATAGGCCACGCGGAAGGTGTCGGCGGGGAATTCGCGCAGCACTTCCGGCACGATCACCACATTGTCCAGCACCTCGGGATATTTCACCGGGTCGGCATTCAGCATCACGATCAGGTTTGGCGTGGCCGCGGCCAGCGGGTCCAGGCTGGCGGCGTCAACGGCCTGGTAGCCGGTATCAGCCAGCCTTTGCAGCAGGTTGTCTTGCGGATTGCTCATCAGGAGGTTTTCCTTTGTGCGTCCAATTGCGCCTGCAGATGCGGTGGCAGCTGCGGTTCGCGCTGATTGAGGTCGGCTAGATGGATGGCCGGGTCGAAACGGCCGTTCATGGCGGCATCCAGTGCGGCCAGCGCGTCCAGAATGTCGGCCGCACGTTCGGCGCTTAGCACCTCGCGTGCCGCGCCCATGAATACCAGCAGCCAGTCACCAGGCTGTACTGCGCCCACCAGCGACAGGTCTACCGTTTGCCATTGCCCGGCGTGCTGGCAGTCGGCCTCCAGTTCGTGACAGCGTTCCACTTGCATGGGAATGCCCAGGCACATCAGCCTTCTCCTTGCAGCACGCGGTCGTCGCCAATGCGGCAGGCCAGCTCGGCTGACGGGCGTTCGTCTTCGTAACGCTGCATGTCCAGGCTGGCGTGGTTCAGCCGGTCGTCGTCCTGGCGGGGTGACAGGCTGACGCCCCAGTCCTGCAACTGCTGCACGGCCAGTGCAATGGCCGGTTCCAGCTGTGCACGCACCGGCTCGGTCAGGCTGCCGCCATAGTCTTCCAGCTGCACCGGCTGCACGCCGATCAGCACGATCTGGCCGGGCAGATTGCCCTTGAGGTCGGCCAGTGCCAGCACCTCGGAAAACCCGGTCTGGTGCAGGCTCATTTTCTTGGCGGTGAGATAGGCCGGTACGGCATCGTCGCGGTACACCTTGAGTGTGCCGGGCGTGAGGCCGAAGTCGATGGCGTCGAACAGGATCAGCCGGTCCGCTTCTTCCACATAGGGCAGCAGCAACAAGCCTTGGGTGCCACCGTCCACAACGTCGACGTTGGCAGGGAGCTGGTAGCGGGCAAACAGCTGCTCGGCGGCGCGTACGCCAAAACCTTCGTCAGCCCAGAGCAGGTTGCCCAGCCCCATGATGGTGATGTGTGCGGTGTGCATGGTTTCGATACTGCTGTAACGGAATGGGTTACAGATCAAGATTCATGCCAGTGCCGGGCTTGCAGGGAATATGTGTCAGATCAGGGGCTTGAGGCGTATTCCACACGCAATGCAAGGACATAGCCCTGACAAATGGAAAGTAAAAGTGCAAACCATCTAACCAGTAGTGATCAGGTAGCTGCCATGCATGGAAGCGTTCCCGGAAATGGGCAAGGCCGATGCGGGAATGGCGGTCGACTGGCGGTGAGAACCGCGTTGGGCATGCCACAGGTCAATGCAGGTTGCGGCAGTCCTGGACGCAGCGCCAAGCACCTTGCCATTGGGGCTGGCGGCGCAGTGGATGACGATCAGCTTGATGGTGCGGGACACGATATTTCCTCATGCAGGATATGAGGCAAATCGTAGGGAAGGTCAGGCGTTGGGCAGATTGGGAAGGGGTTCGGTACAGCCAGGTGGCGATGAGTGATATCTGAGATTGGTAGCCCGCTAAGCCATTGCATTTTCATGCAATATGGGTATTGTCATGGTAAGGTATGTCAGGCTGCTAGTAATCGGAAAGAGTCAGCTTTCGACCAGGAGCGGCCATTGCCGAGATATGGGGCCAAGGTCTCAAATTTGGCCTAAGCGGTCATTCCTTGATGGGATCAGCAATGACCGCTTCGTAACTGAATTCCGGACGCGCTCCCTATCGGAAAGAGACGCTCACAGCATTTCTAGATCCTAAGTACACCTTTTTCATCATGCTTGGCCAGAAAATACACTCAGAATAAACAATCTTAGTTTTGCTACGCTGCTATATACCTAGAGATATGAACCTACTGCTTAAGCATGAACTAGAAGGCCCTCCGGCATCTGCTGCACAACTCGCACTTCGGCTCCATATGAATAGTAGTTCAGAGCTGGTAGTTGATCTTCCTGAAGAATGGGAAGGGGTTGTCAAAGAGGATACCGCAACCCATGAAATCTCTGCCGGGCAATTAATACTTCGGTCCCTTGTTGCTCGCAACGAACTGCTTGCTAAGTATCTTTTTGATCGCCACTTTGACAGGGACGAAATTGATGCTGCGGCCCTGTTCTCGATCGCACATACACTGTGGGTTCGAGAAATTGGTCACGAAGACTTTGTTTCTGGAAGACTGGTCTCCGCTACTCAAGTCCATCATGACTTCTTTGATCTCGCAACAAAAGCTCTTGAGGCTGGCGAACGCTGCTTCGACATATTCAATGTACTCGAAGCAACTCTTCGGTACACCACAAGCATTTCTTTTGAAAAATTATTGAAGTTTTGCAATGTTCAAGCCATCGCAATCAAAGGTGATCTGGCTTCGGGTAGGTTCTATAGTATTCTTGAAAGTTGGTTGTCGCGATATCCAGAGGTTGCGAGAGAAGTCCTCCAAAGGGAATGGAGTAGTATTAATGATGACACAGTGAATTTATTCACAGCCTCCCTGTTGGCCTTGGCTCCCCATTTTCCTCGGGAGGCCGTTAGTCTGCTATTAGATGAGGGAAACAAAGGCGATTTTTTAGAGCAGCATCACAAGGTTTGGATATGTGGGCGACTACTACTTTTACCCGATCTTTCTGCTACGGAAAGAAATCGCCTACAACTCTTCATACTCAACGGTTTCGCTCAGTTTGATGAGGTAACTCGTCTCCAGGCAATTGGATCTGCAACAACAGCGCTGCATTTAACCGACCAATTCGACGAAGCACTGTGTGAGGCCGCTGAAAAAAACAAACAAGCTGTGTTAGTGGCAATTGGAGATTCCTTATTTCAGCATTCAACCGAGCTTTACGAACAAGGAAGATTTCTGATTTGGCTCCCTTTACTCACCCAGCTAGAGTCAGAGCATAGCTTGGATGGACTTGATTTAGCGCTTTCCAAGATTTTTGAAAGATCTGTTGAAGCCCAGGACCTCATAATCGAGTTTTTATCTTCCTGGGCTATTCAAAACGCTGACGATTTCCCGATTGATAAGAAATTTGCTATTAAATTTGATCAATGTTTGTTGAAAATTAGTGGGCAGGCAGCCCTTTTTGCCAAGGTCATCACGAACTGGCTTAATCACGACGACCCAAAACTGGCTGCCGTGGTAGCTGGAATGCTGGGAGAGCTAGAATTAAGGGGTGGGCCTCCGGTGCATTTCGACCCAATAATCATTGAGAGCATGTCTGTAGAGGATCTGATATTCATCGGAGGACGTTTACTCGGCTTTGTACACAGTACCAAACAACTGTTGTCGCTTAGCCTGTCTATGCTCGATGTTGCCCCTGAAAGTTTCCCGCGAGTTATTCCACTACTGCATACCCTTATTGTTGATGAGATCGGATACGACTATCCAAGTACTACACTTAAGGCGCTGGAGAGCTTGATTGAAAATGATTGTAGGTCGGAAATACTAGAAGTGCTCAATCAGTGGAAAACCTCTCTAGAGAGTCGGATCAAAGAAACCGAAGAACTTCCTCGATTAAACGAATTAAAGCCATCGACACATCTCCAACGTCAATTTGCACTTGCCCGCGCAAAACAAATGGAAAAGTCAAGAGAAGAAGCTGCCAAGCAATCAATTTTCAGGAAAATTGCAACGCAAATATCCCTTAAGGCGGGAAAAGGATGCTTTAGTTATCACGATGGAAATTTTCGGGAGCCTAGCCAGCTATCAAGCTTCTCGTGCTCAATAGAATTACCTCGGCGAGAAGTTCTTGATCCTGTCGGTTATGCCATCCGTGGATATCGATTGAGAACAATAAAAAGGTCGGCTAAATGAAACTGATCCTGGCGCATTACCTTCGCACACTTCGCGAGCGGGATGAATTTGATCGTTTGCTACCTGAACTTGTTATCGAAATGGGATATGTCCCTTTGGGCAAGCCACAGACCGGAGTAAGGCAGTATGGAGTAGATTTTGCCGCTGTTGGGCAATCTCTTGAGGACGGAGTAAGAGAGATCCTGCTGTTCGTTATTAAGCAAGGAGACATTGGGAGAAATGATTGGCATGGAGACCCTAGAACTAGCGTGCACCCAACGTTGATCGAAGTACTCGAAGTTTATCTAACAACGCACCTTGCTCCTGAACATCAACAGCTCAGGAAAGTCGTAATCGTAGCAACAACTGGTGATCTAAAGCAGGAGCTACATCTTAACTGGAAGGGCTTTGTTGAAAGTAATCATGCAAGAGCCAAGTTTGAATTCTGGAGCGGAGACCACGTTGCATCCCTCTTGGAGCGTCACCTCTTGGATGAGCACCTTTTTGCTGAATCAGACAGAACAGATCTGCGCAAAGCCCTTGCCCTTGCAGGAGATCGAGATTATGACTTTCGCGATCTCCAGAAAGTCTTGCGTCGGCAACTTGGTTTGAACAACGATGGAACTGTTTCCGAGCCCTCGTCAAACATCCGACAACTCACTAAAGCGATCTATCGTGCGAACCTTGCAGCTCAGGTATGTGCTCATTGGGCGCAAAGTGATGGAGATCGAAAGCAGGCACTGTGGGTTGCGGAGCGAACCCTTCTTTGGACATGGCATCGCATTCAATTTACCGATCCAGCTAGCCGAAAAGAATTGTACAAAGCGCTTGGCGATCCTTGGGCCTCCTATTCGAATGCAGCAAAAGAATACGTAGAAGCAATTCAGCTACATGCATCGGTTCGCGATGGGATGGCAGGATATTGCAGAGAGAATGTTGAGTTCTCCTTGGTGTTGTTCGAGCATATCGGGTTGCTGGCAACCATTGGATTAAGCCAAGTGCTCACCCCTGTGGAAGGCGACGCCGCTAAAGAAATACAACAAAATAATGTTGAAATTGTCGGTCAGACTCTACTGAATATCATAAACAATAATAACGCCACATCGTCTCCTCGGCTGGATAGAAATGTTTGTGAACTTTGTTTGGCATTGATATTTCTCATCAGTATCGGAAGGGATGCCGAGGCGGAATTATGGTTAACAGAAATTGCGCATAGATTACATTTCAGTTTTATCACAAAACGTTCATTTCCAATTGGAACTGACTCTCTTGATGACTTAGTTGAGTTTGAAGTATCGCCAAACGAAGAGATGGCTAAAAAAATGATGAGCACTTCCTGGATGCTCGCGACGGTTGCATCATGGTGCGCTATTGGTCATTTGGAAGAACCATATTCACTACTAACTAATGGGTATGAAAAAGCGTATTCCGAAATTTGCCCTCAGCTTTGGCATCCAACGGAAGACTGGCCAAAATATTGGTATTACCAAACCTCATACTACGAGCATGGAGAGACAGAAGCACCATATTCACTTCCCAAGAATTCTGATGAGCTTCGGGCTAGGGTCGGTAAATTTAATGGATTAGAAAAATACAATTGGGCAAAGCATTCTCAAACGGCTCCAATAGGTTTGTGGCCGATTGACTTCATCGCTGCCCGACATTTCCAGTTGCCTGTTCCTGCCCATTTTTGGTTTCAAATTGCTGACTTCAGAAGTGGTCGCGTCCAGAGTTTTGTGTAAAGCTGCTATTGGCACTGTTCTGCTGAACGGCTGCTGTGGCCGATATGGGGGCTATGGGCCGATATGCTCTGACTTCCGTTTTGTGTGGTTCGCCGATGTAGTAGAAGTAAAAATGGCCCATCAGGGCCATTTTTATTCAGAACAACGAGCCTTGCCCGGTATCACTCAGCGGTACCCAGTCATCTCCCTTATCCAGAATCTCCTCAATCCTGCGGTCACACAGCCGGTAATTGGGCACCGGCACCTTGTTGACGGTGGCGTTATGGCCCAGTTCCAGGCAGTTGCTGCCGCCGTAGGTTTCCACCTGCTTGATGGTGGCACTCAGGCTGATCAGGTCGATGATGGCGCGGACGTTTTCCGGGACCAGATGCAAGGCACGCCAACAGCCCGCCTATCCATTAAATAGCCGGGCTGTTCTGCACGGGTGACTACGCGGGTTCAAGCCTGCAATTGCTGCTGTTGCTGCTGCAGACCCAGCAGGCCTTGCATCAAGTGATTGCGATAGGCATCAGACGGGTGCAGGGCCAGCAAGGCCATCACTGCCTCCAGCGTCTGGGCCTGCTCCCGCAATGCGGATTCCAGCAGGGCAAAGCCATGTGCCAACTCCTGCACCGGGCTGCGCAGCGCGGCAAAGCGGTCCTGCTGGAGCATGGCCTGCAGCAGGACGATGTGTTGGCGCATCAGGGGGAGGACGGGTGCGGTGGTTTGGTGTGTCATGCACTGCGCCCTCCCGTTGGTTGGTATAGGGCGGAGGCGGCAAGCAAGTAAACAGGGAAAATCATGAATGGTCTCCTGGAATGTTTACCTGCCGCCCGACGCCAATCGGGGGTGGCAGGCACATGGCAGGATTGGCGTACCGTTCCAGGAGCGGTGCCTCGTGAGAGGCTCCCACCATGGCCCGCCATAGAAGACGTGCAATGGTTACGGACGCGACAAAGCTTGGCCTTGTGCAAAGTCCGTCTGGAACGGGACGCCAATCCCGGTGCCGCTATTGAACGGCACGGAGGGGATTATCTAGTGCTGCGGGTGGGAAGGCAAGAAACATGGGGGTAAGGCGAGCGGGGCCAGGTGGGGCATGGTGTACGGAGCGCGGGTCGTGGATGGCAACGCAGTGCAAGCTTGCGTCAGCGGGTGACGCAAGGTTTAAACGCGACGTGCTTGCCTTAGCTGGCGGCGGGCCTGCGCCAGGTCCCAGGCGCTTTGCAGCGCCATCCAGAACTGTGCGTCCTGGCCGAACACGCAGGCCAGCCGGATGGCGGTATCCGGGCTGATGCCGCGCTTGCCGCCAATCAGTTCGTTCAGCCTGCGCCGCGAGA
The DNA here is from genome assembly GCF_001515305.1 of Aquitalea pelogenes. GTDB lineage: Bacteria > Pseudomonadota > Gammaproteobacteria > Burkholderiales > Chromobacteriaceae > Aquitalea > Aquitalea pelogenes. The sequence goes on along the minus strand of NZ_LNQV01000024.1, from coordinate 56,359 downwards.
TGCCCAGTCGTCGTGCTGCATCGGTCTGGCTCATGCCGGAGGGCGCAAGAAAGCGGCTATCCAGAAAACGGCCGGGGTGCAGCGGGGTGCGGGCACTGACGAGCGGAGTGGACATGGTGGTGGGCTTGGATAGCGTGTTGGGCTGCGTTGCTTTGCTGCCAGCGTGGGCTGGCGGCAGTTTGGTGAAGTCCGCGGTCTGGTCAGGAAAATGAAAACGTCCGGGACAGCTGATGTAACACCATCGCGGACGTTTTTCCCTAGTTTAATCCTTGAACATGCGGAAACCGCTGATCATGGTCGACACCATGCTCTGCTTGGACATGATGTCCTCGCGGATGGCGGCGTACACGTGAATCATCACGAACAGGATGATGGACCACATGCCCAGCCGGTGCCAGTTGTGTACGGTGAGGCTGTTGCCGCCAAAGGCGGAAATCACCCAGCCAAAGCCCTGGTAGGCCCAGCTCTTGGTGCCCAGGCCTTCGCCGTACAGCGCAAAGCCGGTAAAGCACATGAAGACGGCCACCCACAGGAAGCTGGCCATGGCGATCTGCCCTACCGGGTTGTGGCCGATGTATTTTTTCGGATAGCGCTCCAGAAACAGATACCAGCGCACTTCAAAGAAAAATTCCTTCCACCAGCCCTTGTCCCACACCGGCACCAGAATGATCTCGCGTGCATGGTGATTGCCCACCAGCGCCCAGTACAAGCGTCCGATCAGGCCGATGGCCAGAATGTAGCCGGCGGTGAAATGGGCAAAACGGATATAGCCCATGACAAAGTTGAAGGTGGCCTCACCGGGTACTGAAGGCAGGGGCTTGCCGATCAGGTAGCCGGTTACCGACAGGGTGATGATGCACAGCACGGTAATCCAGTGCCACAGGCGTACCGGTGCCTCGTAGACATAAACCGACGTGACCTTGCGGCCCAGGCCCTGCGGGGCGTTGCCGTCGAAGCCGTAGCTTTTCATGTTGAATCTCCTGTTTTCCCGCCGTACCGCCACGCTGCCGGCCATCCCGGGAGTGATGGGCACTCCGGCCAGCGTGGCGGACGATCAGGAAGTTCGCCAGCACCGCCTGCGGGGGGAGCGGGGCGGTGCCGACTGGTCAATCGTCGAGCCGTCTGCCGGGCAGGGGGTGCCACCGGGCGGACGGGCGCGACGAACTCAACGTACTTTCACACTCACCAGCTCGCCGCCGTCCTCGCCAATCACATGGGTGGAGCAGGCCAGGCAGGGGTCGAAGCTGTGCAGGGTGCGCAGGATTTCCAGCGGCTGATCCGGCACCGCCATCTTGGTGCCCATCAGCGAGGCTTCGTACGCGCCGATCTGGCCCTTGGCGTCACGCGGACCGGCATTCCAGGTGGTGGGTACCACGCACTGGTAGCTGTCGATGCGGGTGTCGGCAATTTTCAGCCAGTGGCCCAGCGCGCCGCGCGGTGCTTCGGTAAAGCCCACGCCCTTGGCGGCTGCCGGCCAGCTGGCCGGGTCCCACTTCTCTACGTTGGCAGTTGCCGTGTCGCCGTTCTTGATGTTGCTGATCAGGCGATCGAAGAAGTAGCGCATTTTGTTGGCGGCCCAGGACGACTCCAGCGCACGGGCGGCAGTACGGCCCAGGGTGGAGAACAAGGCTTCCTTGGGTGCGCCCAGTGCATGCAGCAGCTTGTCCACCGGTTCCTTGAACTCCGGCTTGTTCTGGTGATAGCCGATCAGGTAGCGTGCCAGCGGGCCCACTTCCATGGCGTGGCCCTTCCAGCGTGGCGACTTGATCCACGAGTACTTGGCCGATTCGTCCAGCTGCTCGATGCGGGTCTTGGTGCCCTTGTGCTTGGCACCCAGCTCGAATTTGGGCGCGGTAATGCCATCGAAGGGGTGCAGGCCCTTGCTGTCGTCGCCATAGCTGTACCAACTGTGGGTGACGAATTCCTGGATTTCATCCGGGGCGTACAGGTCGATCGGGTGGATTTCGTTGAACTTGCCGTTGATGATGGCGCCACGCGGCAGCAGCAGGCTGCTTTCGCTGTAGTCATTGGCATGGTCGGGGAAGTCGCCGTAGGACATCACGCTCTGGCTGGACAGGCCGCCACCAATGGCCGCCCAGTCCTTGTAGAAGCCGCCGATGGCGATGACGTCCGGAATGTACACCTGCTCGCAGAAGGTGATGGTGCGGTCGATGATCTGCGATACCAGGTTCAGCCGCTCCATATTGATGGCACCGACTGCACCCACGTCATCGATATTGATGGCGCAGGGCATGCCGCCCACCAGCCAGTTGGGGTGAGGGTTCTTGCCGCCAAAAATGGTGTGGATCTTGACGATTTCCTTCTGGAAATCCAGCGCTTCCAGATAGTGGGCCACGGCCATCAGGTTGGCTTCCGGCGGCAGTTTCATCGCCGGGTGACCCCAGTAGCCATTGCGGAAGGGGCCCAGCTGGCCGGATTCGACAAAGCGCTTCAGCCGCGATTGCAGGTCACGGAAATAACCGGGGCTGGACAGCGGCCAGTCGGAAATGCTCTGTGCCAGCTCGCTGGTTTTCTTCGGGTCGGCCTTGAGGGCGGACACCACGTCCACCCAGTCCAGCGCGTGCAGGTGGTAGAAGTGCACCAGGTGGTCGTGCACATACAGCGCCGCCTGCATGATGTTGCGGATCAGGTTGGCGTTTTCGGGAATCTTGATCTTCAGCGCGTCTTCCACGGCGCGCACCGAAGTCAGCGCGTGGGTGCCGGTGCATACACCGCAGATGCGCTCGACAAAGGCCCAGGCGTCACGCGGGTCACGGCCCTTGAGAATCACTTCCAGGCCGCGCCACATGGTGCCGGTGGAGACGGCATTGGTGATGATGTTGTTGCTGTCGATGTTCACTTCGCAGCGCAGATGGCCTTCGATACGGGTGACCGGGTCCACCACCACGCGGCGGCCGCTATTGTCCAGGGTAAAACCTTGGGTCTGGTAGGACATCAGACTTTCTCCTCGTTCTTGTCTTTATTCTGTGTGGCGGCCTGGTCCAGCGGCTGCAGGTCCTGCTTTTTCAGCATGGTGCTCTTGATGGCGCTGACCGCGGCATGGGCGGCAATGGCAGCCCCGGCGGTGCCGGCCACGGTAAAGCCGATCTTGTCGGCATTGGCTTCCACGCCGAACTGCGGAATGGAAGTGACGCGGTCGTAGAAGGAACCCTTGTCCCAGAAGCCTTCTTCCGAACAGCCAATGCAGCCGTGGCCGGACTGGATGGGGAAGGACACGCCGTCGTTCCAGCGCACGGTGGAACAGGCGTTATAGGTGGTGGGGCCTTTGCAGCCCATCTTGTACAGGCAGTAGCCCTTGCGCGCGCCTTCGTCGTCCCAGCTCTCGACAAACTGACCAGCGTCAAAGTGCGGGCGGCGATAGCATTTATCATGGATGCGCTGGCCGTAGAACATCTTCGGCCGGCCCTGGCGGTCCAGCTCCGGAATCTTGTCGAAGGTGACCATATAGGTGATGACGGCGGCATCACTTCCGGGATGGGCGGGCAGCCCGGCACCTTGATGACCGGCTTGTCCAGAATCACCTGATGCACCGGCGTGGCGCGGGTGGGGTTGGGCTTGGCGGCCTGCACGCAGCCCCAGCTGGCACAGGAACCCCAGGCGATCAGCGCCTTGGCATCGGCCGATACGCGCTTGAGTTTTTCCACAAAGGGTTCGCCACCGGGGAAGCAGTACATGCCGTCCTCATTGAGCGGCGGGTTGCCTTCCACGGCTACGATGTAATTGCCTTTGTGGTTCTTGATCAGGTCGTCAAGAATGGCCTCGGCCTGATGCCCGGCAGCCGCCATGATGGTGTCGTCGTAATCCAGCGAGATCAGCGACAGGATGGCGTCCTTGGCCAGCGGGTGGGCCGAGCGGATGAAGGACTCGGTACAGCAGGTGCATTCCAGGCCGTGCAGCCAGATCACCGGCACACGCGGTTTGGTTTCCAGTGCATAGGCAATGCGCGGGACAAAAGCCGAGCCCAGGCCCAGCGAGGTGGCGGTCAGGCTGCAGAACTTCAGGAAGCTGCGTCGGGTCACGCCCTGGCGACGCATGGCTTGATAGAAAGTCTCCATGTGGTTACGCTCCTCCATGCCATGCAAATGGCATTCGATGTGTTTTAATTGTTGTGCCGGATCTGCGTTGTTCGTGGTCTGTCCGGACAGGCTGGCGGTGTTGCAAGCTGTCAGTGGGTTTCAAATTCCGTGCCAGGCTTTGGGTTGTGACAAGTCTTTTAAAATCAGTGAATTGCTTTGGCGGCAAAGAAAAGTACTGCAAACTTTGTTTTCGGTTTTGCGGCAAAGTGGAAAATATCGTGCAGCTGACCGGCTGCAATTAAATAGCCAGATTCGTTTTATGGTGTTAAGTGAAAAATGTATAATGCCGCTGTAATGAACAGTAAATTGCTTACAGGTCTAGGATGATGTCTCCGCTGATGCAGCCCATAGAGCAGATTGCCTCCTCGGATATTCTCAGTTGCACGCCCGAGACGCCGGTGCATCAGGCCGCCGCCATGATGATGGAGAGCGGCTGCGGTTCCATCGTGGTGTTTGATGCGCCCGGTCATGCGTTGGGTATCTGGACCGAAACCGATGCCTTGTCGATCGATCTGACCGACCCGGTGGCACGTCGCCAGCCGATCAGCCAGGTAATGAGTACGCCGGTGGTGACCCTGTCACACCAGTTGAGCGTGCATGACGCGGTGGGGCGCTTTCGCAGCAACGGCATCCGCCATGCGCTGGTAGAGAAGCATGGCGACATTGTCGGCCTGGTTTCCCTCTCCGACGTAGTGCTGTGCCAGGGCACCGAGGCCTTTCTCGGCCTGAAGCGGCTGGATGGCATCCTGGCCCCGCCGGCAGCCATCCTGCAGGCCGATGACAGCCTGACAGCCGCCTTGAGCTGCATGCGCGAACAACAGCTGACCGCCATTGGCATACAGTTTCCCGATGGCAGCTACGGCATCCTCACCCAGCGGGATGTCGTCGGCCTGGTGGCCAGCGGTCAGACGGATGCCGACCTTGGGCACATTTGCACCCGGCCGGTGATTGGCGTGTCGGTCAGTACCAGCCTGTTGCAGGCCCGGCGTGTCATCCTGCAGCACCAGATCCGCCACCTGGCGGTTTTCGATGGTGATCAGCGTCTGGTTCACATTGTCGGTTTCCGCGAAATCATCCAGAGCATCGAGCACGAGTTCCTGCTGGAGCTGCATGGTGCACTGCGCGAGCGTGACGAAGCGCTGATCCAGTCGCGCCAGAGCCTGCTGCTGGCCGACAAGGTGTTTGAAGCCACCATGGAAGGCATTGTCATCACCGATGGCAACGGCATCATCCAGTCGGTCAACCCGGCCTTCACCCGTATTACCGGCTACAGCCGTGAGGAGGCCATCGGCAAAACCCCGGCCTTGCTCAAGTCCGGCAAGCAATCGCCGGAATTCTACGAATACCTGTGGCGCTGCCTGCGACACGATGGTGCCTGGCAGGGCGAGGTGGTGAACCGCCGCAAGAACGGCCTGTTGTACACCGAGCATCTGAGCATTACCGCCATACGTGACGAGCGCGGCGAATGCCTGCACTACGTGGCCGTATTTTCCGACATTACCCAGCGCAAGCAGGCCGAGGAACGCCTGCACTTCCTGGCCAATCATGATGCACTGACCGGCCTGCCCAACCGTACCCTGTTCATCGAAAAACTGCAGTCGGCGGTGGAGCAGGCGCGGCAGTTCGATCGCCGCTTTGCCTTGCTGTTCATCGACCTGGACCGCTTCAAGATGGTGAACGACACCCTGGGGCATCATGCCGGTGACGAGCTGCTGGTGCGCATTGCCAGCGAGCTGCAACGCATCGTGCCCAATCTGTCCACCGTGGCGCGCCTGTCCGGCGACGAATTCACCGTGCTGCTGGAGAACATCGTCACCGTGCAGCAGGTGGCCAGCCGGGCGCAGAGCATTCTGGATGCCATTTCCGCTGAGTCCACCGTGGCCGGGCAGGGCGTGTTCATTTCGGCCAGTATCGGCATCAGCATGTTCCCGGAAGACGGTGCCATGGCGGATGCCCTGCTGGTGAATGCCGACACCGCCATGTACCGTGCCAAGGAGCGTGGCAAGAACAATTTCCAGTTTTACACCGCCGACATGAATGCGCGGGCGATAGAGCGGCTGAAGATGGAATACAGCCTGCACCGCGCACTGGCGCAGGATGAACTGGAAGTGTGGTACCAGCCCAAGGTGGAACTGGCCTCGGGCCGCATCATCGGCGGCGAAGCCTTGCTGCGCTGGCAGCATCCGGACATGGGGCTGATCTCCCCGGCGCAGTTCATTCCCATTGCCGAGGAAAGCTCGCTCATCACCAGCATCGGCGAATGGGTACTGGACAACAGCTGTGCTTCCATCCGTCGCTGGCGTGACGCCGGTCTGTTGCAGGGGCGTATTGCAGTGAATGTATCCGGCCGGCAGCTGAAGTACTCCAGCATTGTCGACACGGTGGCTCAGGCGCTGGAACGCATGGCCTGCCCAGCAGCGCGCTGGAGCTGGAAATCACCGAAAGCGTGGCCATGGATGAAGACAGTGGCATGGTGGAGGTGTTGCACCGCCTGCAGGCGCTGGGCATTTACCTGTCGATTGACGATTTCGGCACCGGCTATTCCAGCCTGTCCTACCTCAAGCGACTACCGGTGCGCGGCCTGAAGATTGATCAGAGCTTCATCATGGACCTGCATCAGGACCGGGACGATGCCGCCATCACCCAGGCCATCATTTCCATTGCCCGCAGCCTGGGGCTGGATCTGGTGGCCGAAGGGGTGGAGCTGGATGAGCAGCGTCACTTCCTGGTAGAACAGGGCTGTGATTGCGGGCAGGGTTATCTGTTCAGCAAGCCGGTGCCTGCCGCTGTATTCGAAAGCCTGCTGCGCGCCCAACAGGGCTAGACATCGCCAGCTGCCGGGCTGGCATGCCGGCAGTGGCTGCGATATGCTGAGCGGATGCCTCGTTCGCCAGCCACGCCTTCTTCTGCCTCCAGCCAGTCACAGCCCTTGTTCTGGCGTGACCCGGCCTTGCCCTTCCTGGAAATCCGCACGGTACAGGACGGGCGGCAGGTGTGTTACGCCCGTCACTCGCACGAGCATTTTTCCATTGGTGCCATCACTGGCGGTGTCAGCACTTACCTGAGCCTGCAAGACCGCTATCAGGTGGCGCATGGCAGCGTGGTGCTGATGAATCCGGGTGAGGTGCATGCCTGTAATCCGATTGCCAATCAGGCATGGTCCTACCACATGCTGTATGTGGATACCGCCTGGCTGGCGCAACTGCAAGTCGAACTCGGGCTGAGTGCCAATCAGGATTTCCATTGTTTTTCCCCGCGCTTGAGCGAGGATGCACGCCTGTTTGGCGAACTGCAGCAACTGGTGGCTACTTGCCGGACCCCGGATATGGCCCTGCTTGGCAAGCAGGAGGCGGCCACAAGCTTCTTTGCGCAGTTGCACAGCCGCTTGCACACCGTGACGCCGGACAGCACCGAGCAGCACCGGCGCTTGCAACGGGTGGCTGAGTTCATTGACGACCAATACGCCAGTGACCTGCGGCTGGAAGACATCTGCGCCGCTTCCTCCCTTTCTGCTTCTTATCTGATTCGCGCCTTCCGCCAGCGCTATCACATGACGCCGCATGAATATCTGCTGGACCGGCGCATCCGGCGCGGCAAGACACTGCTGCGCAGTGGCCAGTCCATCGCCCAGGTCGCGCAGACCCTGGGCTTTGCCGACCAGGCCCACTTCCAGCGCACCTTCAAGCGGCTGGTGGCGGCCACGCCCGGTCAGTACTGCCGCAGCAGCGGCTGAATCACTCCAGTAGCAAGTAGAGCGCGCTGCCAGCCAGCAGCAGGGACAACAGGCGGTTGAACAGCCGCACATGCCTGGGTTCGCGCAAATACGGCTGCAAGCGCGCTCCCGCCCATGCCCAGCAGGCAATCGACCCATAGCAGATGACAAAATAAATGGCGGCAAAACGCCATACCAGCAGTGTGTCACCCTGGCTGGCAAATGCCCCCATGCCGGCCAGCGAAGCCAGCCAGGCCTTGGGATTCAGCCACTGCATCAGTGCGCCCTGGCGAAACGAAGGCCGCTGGCTGCTGGTGTGCAGTTCGCCATTATCCCGGGCCAGTTTCCAGGCCAGATACAGCAAAAACGCGACCCCGGCATACTGGATCAGCCGGGCAGCGGCAGGCAGTCCGTCCAGCAGTTCGGCAAGACCAAGGCCGGTCAGCAGGAACAGCACGGTAAAGCCGATGGTGGCACCGCTGACATGGCGCAGGCTGGGCAGGAAGCCATGGCTGACGCCACAGCCGAAAGCCACGATATTCACCGGACCGGGTGAGATGGAAGCGGCCAGCGCAAAGGCGGCCATGGAGAGCAGGACTTGCATGTCTATCCTCGACGGGTGGGAACAGTCTGAGAAGATAGAGCGCCAGTTGCGTCCGGTATTGAAGAAAATTGCCCACCGCATGGGGTAAGGACAACTGCGGCAGGCAAGAAAAAAAGGATGCCGGAGCATCCCTTTTTGTCTGCCAGAGGGCAGGGTGTTACTGCTGGATCTTGGCCTGGGCTTTCAGGTCGCCAACGAATTTCTCGATGCGGGCGCCCATGATGCGCTGGGTCAGCTGCGGACGGGCATCGTCCAGAGACGGCACGTTGCGTTCGGTGCGGACGTCGTCCAGCTTGATCACGTGCCAGCCAAACTGGGTTTTCACCGGCTTGGCAGTAACCTGGCCCTTGCTCAGCTTGGCCATGGCGTCAGAGAATTCCGGCACGAAAGTGCCAGCTTCCTGCCAACCCAGATCGCCACCGTTACCCTTGCTGCCCGGGTCCTTGGACTTTTCCTTGGCCAGTTGGTCGAAAGCCTTGCCCTTGCGCAGGGCTTCGATCACGGCCTTGGCTTCGGCTTCGCTGCCTACCAGAATGTGGCGGGCGTGGTATTGCTTGGTTTCCGGTACCGATGCAACCAGCTTGTCGTATTCGGCTTTCAGTTGTTCATCCGTTACCGGGTTGGCTTTCTGGAAATCGCGGATCACGCGGTTGGCCAGGGCCATGGCTTCCATGTTCTGCAGCTCGGCCTTGAATTCCGGAGTCTTGTCCAGGCCCTTCTTCACGGCTTCCTGACGCAGTACTTCGGCGGTGATCAGTTGATCCTTCACCATGTCCTTGGTCTTGTCGTCAGCAGCCTGGCCTTGGGAGGCCATCATCTGTACCACGGCGTCGATACGCGCCTGGGAGATCTCATTGCCATTCACGGACGGGCCGGCAGCGAGGACGGCAGTGGTGCTCAGGGCGGCCAGCAGGGCGCTTGCCAGCAAAGTCTTGCGCATATTGTATTTCCTGTTGTTACGACGGGGTGGTGTTACTGGATTTTCGCCTTGCTGCGCAAATCATCCACTGCCTTGGCAATGGCTTCTTCCTGCAGCTGACGCTCGATTTGCGGCTTTACTTCTGCCAGCGGCGGCAGTTTGGCATCACGGATGTCTTCTACCTTGAAGATGATCCAGCCTACGCGGGTCTGCATCGGCTTGCTGCTGAACTGACCCTTTTTCAGGTCTTTCAGGATGTCAGCCAGTTGCGGCTCCATGCGTGCGAGATTACCCCAGCCCATGTCACCGCCATTTTGCTTGGCTGCCGGGTCCAGTGAGCGGGTTTTGGCCAGCTCGTCAAACTTGGCACCCTTTTTCAGGCTGTCGATGATCTTCATCGCATCAGCTTCGCTGCCAACGGTAATCTGGCGGGCGTGGATGTCCTTGGTACCGGCAAACTTGCTTTGGGTCTGGTTGTAGCGTTCTTGCAGCTGGGCATCAGTGATCGGGATGTTCTTTACCAGGTCGGCAAACAGCGCTTCACGCAGCATGTCCTGACGCACTTCTTCCATGCGCTTGATAAAGGCCGGTTGCTGGTCCAGCTTGCGGTTCTGCGCTTCTTGCAGAATCACTTCACGGTTGATCAGGGTGTCCTTCACCTGCTGACGCAGGGCAGGGGAATCCTGCACATTGCCATTGCTGTTCTGTACGACAACGGCCACAGCGTTGTCCAGATCGGTCTTGTCGATGGACTTGCCATTGACGGTGGCAATGGATTCGGCCAGGGCCGGAACGCTGATGGTTGCGGCCAGCAGCAAGGCGGCGATGTGGTTCTTTTTCATTGACGGTTCTTCCTCGGAATCAAAGTTCTTCAGGTGTCAGTGCGCGGATGGCCAGCGCATGCACCCGGGTTTTCATCAAGTCGCCAAGTGTCGCGTAGACCAGGCGGTGACGGGCGACGCTGTTCAGACCGGCAAAGCGGGTGGAGACAATCAGGACATCGTAATGACCGCCGCCCGAACGTGCACCGGCATGGCCGGCATGTGCCGCGCTGTCGTCATGGATTTCCAGATGTTCCGGGGCCAGCTGCAGCAAGGCGGCCTGCAGCAGTGCGACGGTATCGCTCATGCCGGGAATACCTTGCGGAAGGGCTTCACCTCCACCGCGGCGTAAACGCCGGCGGCGACATAGGGGTCGGCATCGGCCCAGTTGCGGGCTTCTTCCAGGCTGGCAAATTCAGCCACGATCAGGCTGCCGGTAAAACCGGCGCTGCCCGGATCCACGCTGTCGATGGCCGGGCAGGGGCCGGCCAGTACCAGGCGGCCTTGTTCCTGCAAGGCGGACAGACGGGCCAGATGTTCCGGACGTGCAGCAAGACGCTTTTCCAGGGAGCCGGGGTGATCCTGGCCGCTGATGATATACAGCATTATTTCTTTTCCTCGATGTATTTGGACAGGAACAGGCTTTGCGCAATGACGAACACCACCATCAGGCCCAGACTGCCAAACAGTTTGAAGCTCAGCCAGATTTCGCGGCTGAAATTGAAAGCCACATACAGATTGAGTGCGCCCATGGAGGCAAAAAACACGGCCCAGGCATAGGCCAGCTTGCGCCAGATGGGCTGCGGCAACTGGATTTGCTCACCCATCAGCAGTTTCAGACCGTTCTTGCCCATGAAGTCACTCACCAGCAAGGCGATGGCCATCAGCCAGTACAGCACGGTGAATTTCCAGATGATGAACAGGTCGTTGTGGGAAATCACGGTAGCCGCACCCAGCACCACGCTGAGGACCAGGTTGATCCATTGCATGGCATCCACCTTGCGGTGCTTGAACCAGGTCCAGGCAAACAGCAGGGCGGTTGCTGCCACCAGAACCTTGGTGGCCAGGAACATGTCATGGGTAATCAGGTAACTGCCGAAGAACAGGGCTACCGGAAGGAAGTCGGATAAGAATTTCATGCGGCTGATTATGGGGGCAGCCTGCCTGTTATACAAGACAGGAGCAGGCTGCGAAAATGACATAAGTGTTAACGATTGCTTTGCTTGACCACGCTCAGCGCCGTGGCCACCAGGGCGCTGACATCGGCCACATTGGCCGGCAGGATGACGGTATTGTTCTGCTTGGCCAGCTGGGCAAAGGCGGCAACATACTGCTCTGCCACCTTGAGGTTAACTGCTTCGATACCGCCGTCCACCTTCACTGCCTCGGCGACGCGCCGCACTGCGTCTGCCGTGGCATCGGCCACCAGGCGCAGTGCTTCGGCTTCACCCTGTGCCTTGTTGATGGCAGCCTGCTTGTTGCCTTCCGAGTTATTGATGGTGGCCTGCATTTCGCCCTGGGACTTCTGGATGGCCGCTTCACGCGCACCGTTGGCCAGGTTGATCTGCTCCATCTTCACCCCTTCGGACTGGGCAATGCGGGCGCGTTTTTCCCGCTCGGCGGTAATCTGTGCCTGCATCGAATGCAGGATGTCCTGCGGCGGCACCAAGTCCTTGATTTCATAGCGCAGCACCTTCACCCCCCAGTTGATGGCGGCTTCATCCAGCGAGGCCACCACGATCTGGTTGATCTCATCACGCTCTTCGAATGTCTTGTCCAGCTCCATCTTGCCGATTACCGAGCGCAAGGTGGTTTGCGACAGCTGGGTGATGGCCAGCAGGTAGTCGCTGGTGCCGTAGGAAGCGCGTTGCGGGTCGGTTACCTGGAAATACAGGATGCCGTCCACCTTCAACTGGGTATTGTCGCGGGTGATGCAGATCTGGCTGGGGACATCCAGCGGTACTTCCTTCAGGCTGTGCTTGTAGGCCAGCCGGTCGATGAAGGGGATGAGGATGTTCAGCCCCGGTGTCAGGGTGGCGTGATAGCGGCCCAGCCGCTCCACGATATAGGCATGCTGTTGCGGCACCACCTTGACCGACTTGATGATGAAGATCACCACGGCAGCAAACAGGACAATGACGAATTCCATGATTATCGGCTTTCTTGTTGTGGGGTGGTAAGGAGCAGTACATTGCCGTCGCGCCCGGCGATGGCGGCGCTGTCACCCGGTGCCAGCGCGCTGGCATCCTGTGCACGGGCCTGCCATTCGGTACCGCGATAATGCACACGCAGGTTTTGCTTGTCGATCCGGCTGATTACGCGCACCAGCTGGCCGATGTCCGGATCGTCCGGGGCTGCCTTGCCTGGCAGCGCAGCAGGTGGCTGTCGTTTGCGCCAGCGGCTTACCGCCACCACACCGGCAATGCCGCCCAGGCTGGCCAGTGTCCAGCACAGTGCCTCACTGCCGCCCAGCAGGCTGGCAACGCCACCGGCGGCCAGCGCCACCGCGATGACCAGCAAGTAGAACGTGCCGGACATGAATTCGGCCATCAGCGCCAGCAATGCGCCGATCAGCCACAGGGTAGGAGTCAAGGTTAGCCTGCTTTCATGACGAAAGATTAGGCATTCTCATGCCGAAACGGGTCCAAGACAACTGCTTTCAGCGGTGGTCCGGGTCAGGGAGGGTAGAGCGCAAAGCGACAGCTTGCGCTGGATCAAGCCAGAACTTTTCCAGTGCCAGCCAGCAGGCTTCCAGCAGTAGGGTCAGGCAGATCAGTAGCAGGTTCATCGCATGACTCCCGGAGGGTTGAACGGTTAATGGCGCACGCTGGCGGGAAAGCACGCTACCATGCGCTAATGACTAAGACTTCAGGACAGGTATAAATGTTTCAACTGGCAGCCCCTGTTGCTGCAGAAATCGAAATCAAAAAAAGCCGCTTTCTTGCCTTTGTGTACCCGGTTTCCCGGCGTGAAGAAGCCATGCAGCATCTCGATGCACTGCGCGCCCGCTATCCCGATGCCCGTCATTACTGCGCAGTACTGCTGGTGGATGGCGACTCCATGCTGGATGACGATGGCGAGCCTTCCGGCACGGCGGCCCGTCCCATGTATAACGTACTGATGCACAAGCAATTGCATAATGTGCTGGCCGTGGTGGTGCGCTATTTTGGTGGCGTCAAGCTGGGTGCCGGTGGCCTGGTGCGGGCATATACCCAGGCCCTGAACGAAGCGCTGCTGCTGTCGCAAGCAGTGCCGGTGGTGGTGATGACGCAATGCCGCGCCCGTATTGCCTTTGCGGACGAGGCACGCTTTCGCCGGCATTGTGAAGCCTTGCAGATTGCCGTGCTGTCTGCCGACTATGGTGAACAGGTGGAACTGAGCCTCAGCCTGCCTCAAAACCAGTGCACCAGCCTGCAAATGCGCTTGCACGACCTGTTGGCCGGTGAGGTATATTTCATGACGCACGAAAATTAATCTCGCTGCCGGAGTGGCATCTGCATTTCCGGTGTAGCGGTCCATCACAGTATTCAGGCCGGCTTGTCTGGCCAAGCGGGGAGAATGACATGTCGCAGCAGCAATACCGTCTGGTGACACGCAGTGATTTTGACGGCCTGGTGTGTGCCGTGCTGTTGAATGAGCTGGGTATGGTGAATGACATCAAGTTTGTCCATCCCAAGGACATGCAGGATGGCAAGATTGAAATCACCGAGCGGGACATCACCACCAACCTGCCGTATGTGCCCGGTGCGTATCTGGCATTCGACCACCATTTTTCTGAAACCCTGCGCAACGAGCAGCATGCCAATCACATCATCGACCCGGCCGCGCCTTCCGCAGCCCGTGTGGTGTACGACCATTTTGGTGGCAAGCAGGCATTTCCGCGCATCAGTGACGAAATGATGGCTGCGGTGGACAAGGCCGACTCTGCCCAGTTCTCCCGCGAAGAAATCCTCAACCCCACCGGCTGGGTGCTGCTCAATTACCTGATGGATGCGCGAACCGGTCTTGGCCGCTTCCGTAATTTCACCGTCAGCAACTATCAGCTGATGATGGATTTGATCGGCTATTGCCGCGACCACAGCATCGAGGAGATCCTGGCCTTGCCGGATGTGAAGGAGCGGGTGGACCTGTACATGCAGTATCAGGACCAGGCGCGCGAACAGATCGCCCGTTGTGCCAAGGTGCATGGCAATCTGGTGCTGCTGAACCTGTTGCTGGAGGAAACCATTTACCCGGCCAACCGCTTCCTGGTGTATGCCATGTACCCGGAATGCAATATTTCCATCCACATGATGTGGGGCCTGAACAAGCAGAACATCGTGTTTGCCACCGGCAAATCCATCATCGACCGCAGCAGCCGTACCAATGTCGGCGCGCTGATGTTGCAATACGGCGGTGGTGGCCATGAAGCTGCCGGGACGTGCCAGGTCAGCGTGGATCAATACGAAGATATTCGCGACGAGCTGATTTCGCGCATTCGCGCACAGGGCTGATACGCCGGGCACGGTACAAGAAACAAGGCCGCCTCTCTGGCGGCCTTGTTTTTGCTGCGACTGGCTGCTGGCAGGGCTGGTCTTACAGTGTCTTTAGCAGTTCCAGCGCCTGGTGCAGGTCGTCACATACCGCCAGCGCTCCCGTGGTCTGGTGGGCTTGCGGTTTCACCATGTCCGGCACCAGGATTACCCGCATGCCGGCGGCAGTCCGGCTTGCATGCCGGTGAGCGAATCCTCCAGCACCACGCAATGCTGCGGTGCGATCTGCAGTCTGCTTGCCGCAGCCAGGTAGACATCGGGCGCCGGTTTGGTGTTGGCCACTTCATCGCCGGCGACAGTGTGGTGGAAATAAGGGCCAAGCCCGCTGCGACGCAGTTTCAGGTCACACATCTGGCGCTGGGTGGAGGTGGCCACGGCGCGCGGCAGCTCCCGGCTTTCCACCCAGTCCAGCACCTCGATGATGCCGCTCTTGAGCTTGAGCTCGCCATGGGTCAGCAGTTCGCGATAGTGATGACGGCAATGCTGGCTGAGTGTTTCTGCCAGCGTGCGGTCCTGAAAGTGCTGGGCCACATAGTCCAGGCTTTTGGTGACCGACAGGCCCACCATGCCCAGGATCACCGCTTCGGGAATCTCCACGCCCACCTCGTCAGCGGCGCGCAGCCAGGATTGGCCGCTGATGCTTTCGGTGTCGATCATCAGCCCGTCCATGTCGAACAGGATGGCTTGCATGCTTGGTTTCATTGGTTTGCTTTCCTCCGGCGTGTCAGCCTAATGCGGCAGGCGGCCGCCTGCAAGGGTAATGACTCTGGTATAGTGGTTCATCACCAAGCAATCGGGGGTCTGTGTGCAGTCTGTGCTGGTAGCGAATCCCAAGGGCGGGAGCGGCAAGTCCACTCTAGCCACCAACCTGGCTGGTTACTTTGCCAGTTCCGGCCGCAATGTCATGCTGGGCGACGTGGATCGCCAGCAATCTTCCTTGCGCTGGTTGCAGCAACGCGCTGACAGCCTGCCGCGCATTCAGGGCTGGGAAGTAGCAGCAGGCGCTCCGGCCAAGCCGCCCAAGGGCACCGAAGTGGTCATCCTGGACAGTGGTGCCGGTCTGCATGGCAAGAAAATGGCGGCGCTGGTGTCCCGGGTCGAACGCATCCTGATTCCGATTCAACCTTCCCCTTTCGATATGTGGGCCAGTGGCGAGTTTTTCGAACAATTGCTGGCGGAAAAAGCGGTACGCAAGAACAAGGTGTTCATGGCGGTGGTGGGCATGCGGGTGGACCCGCGCACCCGCTCGGCAAAAGAGCTGGAACGCTTTCTGGCCGAACATGATGTGCCGGTGCTCAGCTGGTTGCGAGACACCCAGTTATACGTTCAGGCGGCCGCATCGGGCATGACCTTGTTCGATCTGCCTGAGTCGCGTACCAGAAAAGACCGTGAAGCCTGGCAGCCCATCCTGAGCTGGCTGGGAGAGCAGGATGAATCCTGCTGGTTTGATAAATAAATCTTCGCATGAAGCATTTATCTCTTGACGTGAAGATATTGCCGGCGTAGAGTCAGCCGGTAATTGCGTGCGAGCCAACAGAACGGCGGCGCAGGAGAATCCGTAAGCGGGAGCCCATGTGGCTCCCGCTTTTTATTGGGGCCCCTGCATTTTTATCGTCTACAGCCTGAAGGGAATACTTGCATGATGAATACCGAACTGAACTATGGCGACGTGTACCTCGTCCCGAGAAAAACCATTGTCGACAGCCGCAAGGAATGCGATACCTCGGTTCAATTCGGGCCGCGCCGTTTTGACATGCCCATCTACCCCTCCAACATGAAATCGGTGGTGGACGAAGAAACCTGCGAGGCTTTTGCCCGGCTGGGCTGGTTCTACACCATGCACCGCTTCAATGTGGATGCCTGCCGTTTTACCGCGGCCATGCATGAGAAGGGCCTGTTTGCCTCCATCAGCGCCGGTGTCAACGAAGACACCCTGCAACAGCTGGCAGAACTGAAAGCCGCTGGCCTGACGCCGGAATACATCACCCTGGATGTGGCCAATGCCTGGTGCGTCAAGGCCGAGCGCATGATCAAGCATATCAAGGACACTTTCCCGGGCAGCTTCCTGATTGGCGGCAATATTGCCACGGCCGACGCCGCCCGTGACCTGGAAAGCTGGGGCTGCGATGCCATCAAGGCCGGCATTGCCGGTGGCCGGGTCTGCATCACCAAGAACAAGACCGGTTTTCACCGCCCGATGGTTTCCACCGTGCGTGACTGCGCAGCAGCGGTCAGCGTGCCGGTGATTGCTGATGGCGGCATTGTGGAGCATGGCGACATGGCCAAGGCCCTGGCCTGCGGTGCCAGCATGATCATGGCCGGTTCGCTGTTTGCCGGTTACGACGAATCGGCGGGTGAAATTGTCGAAATCAACGGCAAGCATTACAAGGAATACTTTGGCAGCGCCTCGCAGTTCAACAAGGGTGCCTATGTCAATGTGGAAGGCAAGAAGATTCTGGTGGAATACAAGGGCAGCATTGGCAAACTGCTGCGTGAACTGAAAGAGGATCTGCAATCGTCGGTCAGCTATGCCGGTGGCCGTGATCTGTCAGCCTTGCGTGATGTCCAGATGATTCAGGTTTATCGCTGAGAACCGGGAGAGAACATTCATTGCAACAGCCCGCATTTTGCGGGCTTTTTCATGTCCAAATGGATTGGTAAATAGTGGTGGCTTGCATATTCTGAAGAGTGGCTTTGTTGTTAGAATAGTGGGATTCAACTGAATCTTACAAATAATTAAAACTATCAAAAGAACGCTCATCAAATGAAGATCAATCTGCCGGTTACCACCAACGAACTGATGGTCGATCCTGTCAATCCCATCGTCACCAAGACCGATGTAAAAGGCAGCATCACCTACGCCAACCGGGCATTCATCGACATCAGTGGTTTTACCGAAGACGAGCTGCTGGGTAAAAACCACAATATCGTGCGCCACCCGGACATGCCGCCATCCGCATTTGCCGACCTGTGGGATACGGTAAAGGCAGGCAAGCCCTGGCGCGGCATTGTGAAAAACCGGGCCAAGAATGGCGATTTCTACTGGGTGGAGGCCTATGTCACACCCATCACCGAACATGGCCGTATCGTGGGATACATGTCGGTGCGCTCGCGCCCGAACCGGCAGGATGTCGACGCCGCAGCCGCCCTGTATCGTCAGGTACAGGACAAGAAGGCTACTCTGCCGTCCACGCTACAACGCTATGCGCGCCAGCCGGATGTCTTCAAGCTGGCACCGGTGTTCTCGCTGGTCGGTTTGTTGCTGGCCATTGTGTCCTTTTTCCTGCCGGACTCCATCAGTGCCATCCGCGAAATGACGGGCATTGCCGGATGCCTGCTGGCCTTCGGCGCAGGGGTATGGGCCTGGGTACGCTTGCGCGCGGTGCTGGGCGTGCTGGATCAACGTTTTCAGGATTTGCAGGAAGGCCGGCTGGATCATGCGGTCGAGGCCCGTGAAGGCGGCCTGGCAGGCAAGGTGCTCTCTTCAATGGAGGCGCTGCGCATTCACTATCGTGCCACCATTGCCGATGTGATGCGCGCCAGTCAATACACCAAACAGCAGGCGCACGGTTTGCTGGATGACATGCACGCGCTGGCTTCGCGCTCGGTGGAGCAGCGCGAAGGGCTGAACCAGATCAGTCACAATATGGAATCGCTCAGCGTGGCCATTCAGGACGTGGTGAGGCTGGCCGAGCATAACCAGCAGGATTCACAGCATACCCAGCGCGTGGCACGCGAGGGACGGCAGACCATGGATGCCGCCACCACAGCTGCTGAGCGGGCTGTTTCGGTGGTATCGCAGTCACGCACTGCCATGGTGGAACTGGACGAGGCGATGACACGGATTCGCAGCATGACGGCGCTTATCCGTGAAATTGCCGATCAGACCAATCTGCTGGCACTGAATGCAGCCATCGAAGCAGCCCGTGCCGGTGAAATGGGCCGTGGTTTTGCCGTGGTGGCCGATGAAGTACGCAAGCTGGCGGAACGCACCACCAATACCACCGATTCGATTGGCGGCATTGTCGAGGAAATCGGCAAGATCACCCATAGCGCGGTCAGCAGCATGGATGCCACGGTGGAGGAGGTGGGCGAGGTGAACGGCCAGATCCGCCTGTCATCCGGCAATCTGCAGGGCCTGATTGAAGCAGCCGAGCAATCCAGCCGTCAGGCAGCGCAACTGGCGCAGGAAATGGGCAGCAAGTCCGACTCCATCAATGTGATGGCCGCTGCACTGGAGCAGTTGAATGCCTTGTCGGAACAAGACCTCAATACCACCCATTCCATTGGTGAAAGTGCCAGTCATCTGGCGGAAACTTCGGTCGATCTGGCGCAACTG
Source organism: Aquitalea pelogenes (assembly GCF_001515305.1). Classification (GTDB taxonomy): domain Bacteria; phylum Pseudomonadota; class Gammaproteobacteria; order Burkholderiales; family Chromobacteriaceae; genus Aquitalea; species Aquitalea pelogenes. The sequence continues at coordinate 37,335 of NZ_LNQV01000024.1, read as the reverse complement.
ACCGATAACTTCAGCAAGTGGCACAAGCGCTAAGTATGTGATGTGCGTTACAAAAGCCTGCCGCCGTGTGTCGGGGCAGGCTTTTTTCATGCTTGTTCAGTCGGGCGGCGGGCAACCCAGATGGAGGTTTCCAGCTGCATGGCAATCTCGTCATGCTGGTTCAGCGTGGTCCAGCGCAATTGCACCACGCCGAATCCCGGTTTGCTGCCAGAGGCTTTTTGCGCCAGCACTTCGATGGTTGCGCGCAAGGTGTCACCCGCACGGGTGGGCTGTGGCCAGCGCATGTCCTTGATCCCCATGCCGATCAAGCCATTGGCCACGTTTTTCAGCTCGCTGGCGGTAATCAGGCGCATGGTAAGGCTGCTGGTATGCCAGCCGGAGGCAGCCAGTCCGTCAAACACACTGGTTTTGGCGGCTTCCGGGTCGGTATGAAACGGCTGCGGGTCGAACTGGCGGGCAAAACTGATGATTTCGTCCTGGGTCAGCGTATGGCTGGCGGTTTCGAACCGGCGGCCCGGTGTCAGGTCTTCGAAGTAGAGCATGATGTGACGTTAACGTAAGTTGATGTCCCAGCATACGTGCTTGTTCCCTGACGGTCAAAAACAGTTACCGGGCCGGGTGGCTGCTGCCAACTCAGATGCGCAAGGCGGCAATCAGCTCGCTTTCCAGTGCCAGTACCGTCTTGTCGTCTTTCAGGCCGGGTCCGCTCACCAGGAAGGAGTCTTCCGCACGGCTGCCCAGAGTCATGATCTTGGCGGACTGCACGCTCAGCCGGTAATCTGCCAGCACCTTGGCAATGCGTGCCAGCAGTCCGGGACGGTCGCCAGCCACGATGGACAGCACGTAGAAGTTGTCCTTGTCGTCCGGGCGAATCAGCACCTGCGGCGCAATCGGGAAGTGCTTCAGGTGACGGCTGATGCGACCGTTGGCCGGTGGCGGCGGCGGTGTTTCCAGCCGCAGGCATTCGGCCAGTTCGAATTCGATAAAGTTGATCATGTCGCGGTAATCCCCGTCGTGATGCTCGGGGATGAAGACATGGAAGGTATCCAGCGCGTAGCCGTGACGCGTGGTGTACACCTTGGCATCGGCAATGCTGTAGTTGGTGCGGCCGAAAAATGCGCAGGTGCGGGCAAACAGTTCCGGCTTGTCCGGGGTGTAGACCAGTACCTGGATGCCTTCGTGATCGTCCGACAGACGGGCGCGCACCATCGGCGTTTCAATATTGACGAAACGGTTGAGGATACGTGCATGCCAGGCAATTTCCTTGGCCTCGTGGCGCAGGAAGTACACCATGTCCAGCTGCGACCACAGCTTTTGCTCCACCCCGGCCGAACCGCATAAAGCCGCAGCAGGCTGAGCGCCTGGGTCTTGCGTTCTTCCAGTTCCGAGTTCAGGTCCACCTCGCCGCCACGCAGCAGCACGCGCAGGGTGGCGTTGTACAGGTCTTCCAGCAGCTTGGCCTTCCAGGCATTCCACACCTTGGGGCTGGTGCCGCGGATATCGGCTACCGACAGCAGGTATAGCGCCGCCAGGCGGCGCGGGGTTTGTGTCAGTTCGGCAAAACGCTGGATCACGTCCGGGTCGTAAATGTCCTGCTTCTGCGCAATGCTGGACATGGTCAGGTGCTGGCCTACCAGCCACACCACCAGCTCGGTGTCTTCGGCGGATAGTTCGTGCTGCTCGCAGAACTCGCGAGCATCCACCATGCCCAGCGTGGAGTGGTCTCCGCCACGCCCCTTGGCAATGTCATGAAACAGGCCGGCGACGTACAGCACTTCCGGTCGTTCGAAATCGTTGATCAGCCGCGACAGGAAGGGGTATTCGTGATTGAAGGCGCTGATGGCAAAGCGGCGCAGATTGCGCACCACCATCAGGATGTGTTCGTCCACGGTATACACGTGAAACAGGTCATGCTGCATCTGGCCGACAATGCGGCCAAAGCCCGGCAGATAACGCCCCAGCACGCCGTACAGATTCATGCGGCGCAGGCAGCGGGTGAGGCCGGGTTCGCGCAGCATCTGCATGAACAGGCGGCGGTTTTCCGGGTTCTTGCGGAAACGGTCGTTGATGTGGCTGCGGGCATGCCACAGGGCACGCAGCATGCGTGGCGCAAAACCGGTGAGTTCCGGGTTGCGTTGCAGCATGAAAAAAGCCTCCAGAATGGCAGAAGGCTCTTTTTCAAATACATCGGGCCGGCGGATGCCCAGCATGCCGTTGACCGAATAAAAGCGTTCGTTCAGGTTCTGCGTGATGCGCGGTACTTGCGAATAGAGGCGGGCACGCAGATTGGGCAGCAGAATGCCATTGAGCTGGCTGACGGTTTTGGCAGCACGGAAATACAGCTGCATCACTTGCTCGCTGGCGCGCTTGGCCGGGGTGTCCTGCAGGCCGAAGGCCAGGCCCATGCTTTGCTGCAGATCGAAAATCAGCCGGTCTTCGCGGCGTCGCGCCAGGATGTGAAGGTCGATGCGCAGGCGTTGCAACTGGCGGTCGCTGTGGTGAATCAGCCGTGCTTCAGCCTGGGTCAGAATGCCGCGCTGTACCAGATCGCTCCAGTTTTCCCCCAGACCAATGGCCTTGCTGATCCACAAGATGGTGTGCAGGTCGCGCAGGCCGCCCGGACTTTCCTTGATATTGGGTTCCAGGTTGTTGGTCACGCCAAAGTGGCGGTTGTGGCGCTGCTGCTGTTCCAGCGTCTTGCCTTCGAAGAAGGCAAGCGGGTCGCGCTGGCAGTCCAGGCGCTGAATCAGCTGCTGATAGGGCGTGGCAGCCCCGGCAATCAGCCGGTTTTCCAGCAAATTGGTTTCAATGGTGATGTCAGCGGCCGCCTCTTGCAGGCATTCCTCCGCCGTGCGCACGCTGTGCCCCACTTCCAGTCCGATGTCCCACATGTGGCCGATCAGCGCTGCCACCTGCTCGGGCAGTTCTGCCGGGCTGACGGCGGGCAGCAATACCAGCACATCGATATCGGAACTGGGAAACAGCTGGCCACGGCCATATCCGCCGACGGCAATCATGCTGGCCTGTTCTCCCAGCCCGGCATGCTGCCACAACTGTTGCAGCACGCGGTCCACCAGCTGGCTGTGCTGGCTCAGGTAGCGTTGCGGATCGCGATGGGACCGGTACTGCTCCAGCAGGGCAGTCCGTTCCTGGGCCAGTTGCTTGCGCAGTGCCTGGGTCAGCTCGGCGGAGAGAGGTTCCATGTCAGCGTCTTTCCTGCTTCAGGATGATGGCGATGCCGGCAAACAGAAACAGCAAGGTGGGCACCGTGGCGGAAATCACCGGGTTCCAGCTGTACAGCAAGCCCAGATGCCCGAACAGGCGGTTGATGAAATGGAAACCCACGCCCAGACAAATGCCGGAAAACAGTCGCACACCCAGCTGGCCATGGCGACGTTGCTGCGGGGTGAAGGCCAGTGCCACCAGAGCCATCGAGACACAGGCCAGCGGGTAGAACAGCTTGCTCCACAGCGCAATATCATAACGCTGGGTTTGCTGCTTGTTGGCGCTCAGGTGTTCGATGTACTTGATCAGGTTGAGTGCCGACATCTGTTCCGGCACCACCAGCAGCACGTTCAGGATGTCCGGTTCGATGATGGACGCCCATTGCGCCAGGGCCACGGTCTTGCTTTCCACATGGTCCGGGAACAGACGGGTTTCCACCACATTGCTCAACTGCCATACATGGGCGTTGCGCTGGTAGCTGCCGCGCTCGGCATAGCGGGTGGTCACCAGCTGGTAGTTGTCGTCATAGGTATAAATGCGCACGCCAAGCAAGGTGGTGTCCGGCAGCATTTCGTGCACATTGATGAAGTTGTTGTTGTCTTTCACCCAGATGCCGGAGCGGAATTCCTGCGCCACCATCGAACGCATGGCCGACAGTTTCATGCGTTCGGCCTGCTGCAGCGCATAGGGACTGATGAACTCGCCCAGCGCGGTGGTGAGAACGGCAAAGCCCAGCCCGAACAGCAGCAGCGTGCGGGCAATCTGGCCCAGGGTGATGCCACAGGTGCGGATGACGGTGTATTCACTGGAGCTGGCCAGTTGCGTCATGGCCACCATGCCGCCAATCAGCACCGCCAGCGGCATCAGTTCGTAGGCGTGGCCAGGCGCTTGCAGTGCGATATAGCCCAGCATCTTGCCGATGGAGTAATTGCCATGGTTCAGGTCGGGCACTTCGTGAATGATGTCGAAGAAGCCATACAGACCCAGCAAGGCTGCCAGGGTAAACAGCGTGGACTGGGTCAGTGCGCTGATGATGTAGCGATAAATCAGTTTCATCTGGCTTCAGGGCTTGTTCAGGAAGTATTTCAGGGTCTGACGCACGGTATTGGCCGGACGGTCGCGATATTTGAGCAACAGCACGGCCAGGATCAGCACGATCACGTGAACGATCAGGATGCTGGCCATGCCCACCTTGCCCTGGGTAATCCAGTTACGTACCAGCGTCAGGCTGTTCTGGTACAGGAAGAATGCCAGCAAGGCCACCACCAGATTGTAGGCATGGCCGCTGCGCGGGTTGTAATAAGAGAGCGGAATGGCCAGCAAGGCCAGCACCAGACAGCTCAGCGGCATGGACAGGCGCCATACCAGTTCCGAGCGCAAGGCCGGGTCGCTGCTGCCGATCAGGCTGCTGGTACTTTGCGCCTGACGGTTGTTGGGCGGGGCGGCCAGCTTCTGGTTGGTGCCAATCAACACGCTGTAACGCTGGAAACTGCCCACCTCGTAGTCGGACTTGCCCGGTTCACCCACGTAGCGGCGGCCGTCTTCCAGTACCAGTACGCGTTCGTTGTCTTCATTCACCGAAATGTAGCCGCGCTTGGCAAAAATGCTGGACACTTTGCCCTCGCTCAAGTCCTGCATGAAGATGCGCGTGGCTGCGCCATGGTCGCCGCCATAGCTTTCAATGAAATACACCTTGCTACCGGAGCCGGTTTCCTTGAACACGCCCGGCGCGATGGCGCTGATTTCTTCCCGGCGCTTGAGGATTTCCGCATACACCTGGCTGCGCTCTTCCGCCCAGGGCGCGATGAACAGCGACACAATGCCCACCAGCAAGGCCAGCGGGATGGTAAAACGCATCACCGGCCACACCCAGTCACGCAAGGACAGGCCGGATGACAGCCAGACGGCCATTTCATGGTCGCGCCAGATACGGGTCATCACCACCAGTACGGTGACGAAAACGGTAAGGATCATCAGCAGGGGGAACAGACCCAGTGCCCAGAAGCCGATCAGCGCAGTGACGGCTTCGTTGGCGATTTGCCCCTCGGCCGCACGGCCAAGCAGGTTGATGGCCTGGGTCGAGAGAATGATGGCCAGCAGGACGACAAATACGCCCAGGGCGGTAAAAGTCAATTCTCGGGTCAGGCTTTTACGAAAAACCATTTATCAGTGCCTTTTTGACTTTTTATGACTAGCGTAGTGATAATTTGATTTGATAACTCTGAAACGCCGGTTTCGGCAAATTTCGGGATGGACGCAGCTTCTGTCTTTGCCTGCTACAGGCAGGGCCTTTAGGTAAGCCAGACATCGCTGGCAGCCTGCAGGAAGTGGAGCAACTGACACTCGCATTTCATGGGAGTACAAGATGGAATTTAACATAAAAAGCGGCAGCCCGGAAAAGCAGCGCGTTGCCTGCGTGATCGTGGGCGTCTATGAATCGCGCAAGCTCACCTTTGCTGCCGACTTGCTTGATCGCATCTCCAACGGTTTCATCAGCGACGTCATTCGTCGCGGTGACATGGAAGGCAAGCTGGGCAGCACGCTGATCCTGCATTCCGTGCCGCATACCCTGTGCGACCGTGTGATGCTGGTGGGTCTGGGCAAGGAACGCGACTTCCGCGCCAAGGAATACCGCGAGGCCGTGCGCAGCTCGGTGCGCAGCCTGACGCAGACTTCCGCCACCGAAGCGGTAAGCTACCTCACCGAACTGACCGTGAAAAAACACGATGTCGAATGGATGATCGAGCAAGCCACCGTGGTGACGCTGGACGTGCTCTATCGCTTCGACCGCTTCAAGAGCAAGCAGGACGACAGCGCCCGCGAGCCGCGCAAGCTCACGCTGGCCGTGCCGCGCCGCAGCGACCTGGCTGATGGCGAAAAAGGCCTGCTGCGCGGCCTGGCCATTGGCAATGGCATGAAACTGGCCAAGGACCTGGGCAACCTGCCGCCCAATGTCTGCACGCCTGCTTACCTGGCAGAAGAAGCCGAGCGCATTGCCGCAGAATTCGGCACCCAGGTGGAAATCTACGGCCAAAGCCAGCTGGAAGAGCTGGGCCTGCATTCCTTCCTGTCGGTTGCCCGTGGCAGCGTGGTGGAGCCCAAGCTCATCGTGCTGCAATACCAGGGTGCCAAGGACAAGAACGACCGCCCGCTGGCGCTGGTGGGCAAGGGCATCACCTTTGACTCCGGCGGTATCTCGCTCAAGCCCGGTGAAGGCATGGACGAGATGAAATACGATATGTGCGGCGCAGCCTCGGTGCTGGGTGCCTTCCGCGCGGCAGTGGAAATGAAGCTGCCGATCAATCTGGTGACGATTGTTCCGGCTTGCGAAAACATGCCGGCCGGCAATGCCGTCAAGCCCGGTGACATCATCACCAGCCTGTCCGGCCAGACCATCGAAGTGCTCAATACCGACGCAGAAGGCCGCCTGATCCTGTGTGATGCGCTGACCTTTGCCGAGCGCTTCAATCCGCAAACCGTGATTGACGTTGCCACCCTGACCGGTGCCTGCGTGATTGCGCTGGGCCATATCGCCACCGGCCTGTACAGCAATCAGGACAGCCTGGCGCGTGAACTGCTGGCGGCTGGCGAGGAAGTAGCCGACCGTGCCTGGCACATGCCCTTGTGGGATGAATACCAGGAACAGCTCAAGAGCCCGTTTGCCGACATGGCCAATATCGGCGGGCGTCCGGGTGGCAGCATCACCGCCGCCTGCTTCCTGTCGCGTTTTGCCAAGGCTTATGACTGGGCACATCTGGATATCGCCGGCACTGCGTGGAAGAGTGGCAAGGACAAGGGCGCAACCGGTCGCCCGGTACCCTTGCTGGTACAGTTCCTGCAAGACCGTGCCGACATCGCCCTCGGTAATGTCGTGCGCCGTGGCCGCCCGCGTCGTGAATCGCCTGAAATCGTAGAAGATGACGCGGATTGATTTCTATACCAATGTGGCCCAGCCGCAGGAATTTGCCTGCAAGCTGGCCGCAACGGTATTCCGCAAGCGAGAGCGCCTGCTGGTCTGGCTGGAAGACGAGCGGGCGCTGGATACCTTCAGTAACCGGCTTTGGTGCATGGGTGATACCCAGTTCATCGCCCATTGCCGGATGGATTCTCCCGAAGCGGCCGAAACGCCGATCTGGCTGACCGCCAGTCTGCCGGCCGGTTTGCAGCACCCGGTATTGTTGAACCTGGGGCCGGAATTGCCGGTCGAGCCAGCGCAGTTTTCCCGTATCCTGGAAATCGTCGGTACCGATGAGCAGGCGCTGGCCACTGCGCGCCACCGCTTCAAGTCCTATCGCGCTCGCGGTTACGCCATTCAACATCATGACATGAGCCACAAGTGACCATGAACCAGTCGCCAACGCCTGATCTGCCCTCCTGGGACGAGCTGGACCTGCCCGTGCTGGACGAAGTGGTGGATGAAACCGCCATTCCCGTCCTGGCGGACGAAGTGCTGGATGTGCCGGATTTTGACTTTTCCAGCGAATTGGATGCCGCACACAGTGCCCTGTCTGCTCCGGCAGAAGGCGTGGCAGAACTGGATATTCCCGAGCTGACACTGGAAGACCTGGAGGTGGCAGCGCCGCCGGTCAGTGACAGCCCGGCGCTGGATCTGTCCGGCCTGCCTTCGCTGGACCTGAGCGAAGCGGCGGACGAGCTGGATCTGGGCCAGGTATTGCAGGGCAGCGACCCGCTGTCCCTGGCAGCCCCGCCTACGGCGCAAAACTTACCCAGGCCCGAAGCACCCTTGATGGCGGTGGATGGCTTCGAGTTTGTGCTGGATGAGGCGGTGCCGGAATCACCTGCCGACAAGCCCGCCCCGCTGAATGCGACTGCGTCCGCACCGCCAGCAGTTGCGACTATGCCGACAGCCATGCACGCACCTGAGGCTGTGGTGGTTCAGCCGCTGCCGGTGGTGGAGGACGAACTGGAGATTCCGGCGCTGACTGATGCGCTGGATGAGAGTCTGCCTGTCCAGCCAGTAGCCACACCAACTCCATCCGCCGTGAGTGCACCTGAGGCAGTGTCTGTTCAAGCTCTGCCCGAGGTAGAGGAAGAGCTACAGATTCCCGATCTGTCGGACGAACTGGATATCGACTGGAACAGCATGGCGGAACAAGCGGCCCCGGTTGTGGCCGCTCCGCCTGACTTTGCCACTGCACCCGGCGAGCCAGTAGCCCCAGCAGAAGCAGCACCGCATGTGCAGGTGGTTGATGCGCAGCCGCCGGTGCAGCCTGATCAGGCTCCAATCCTGCCAGCCGGGCTGTCCATTTCCCTGGATAGCCTGCCCGCTGGTGTGCTGGGCGGGGGTATCGGGCGGCTGGAAGAGGAAACCCCTTCAGCCAGTGAGTTGCTGGCCCGTGCGCAGGCGCTGGTGGATGCCACACCCGCATCGCTGGATGAAGTATTGCGCGCAGCTGAGCAAACCCTGGCACAGCAGGATGCCCTGAACCAGTACCCGCAGACCGAAGCAGTGCGTGAGCAGAAGTCATTTACATCGCTGAGCGAAGCGGAGTTGATGGAAGCCATGGCGACCCTGCCCACCATGCAGCCCGCTACGCTGATCGACCAGGATTGGCCAGGGCTGGGTGATGATTCCATGGCCCACGATGTCAGTGCTGGTTTGCAAGACGATAACGATATTCAGGCCGCATCTGCCTTGCTGCAGGATGCCGGTCTGGATGACCTGGTGCCGGTAGCCGCAGCGGTTCAATCGTCCGAATTGACAGCGCAGCACCTGCCGCTGCTGGATGAAGAGGAAAGCTGGCCTGGGCTGGGTGATGTTGATCGCGACAGTGAAACCGAGTTGCTGCCAGACGAACCTGAAGTTGTCGTGCAGGCAGTGCCTGAGCATGATGCAGAGTCAGGACAGGATGCGCCGGTATTGCTGACGCAGGACCTGCCCGTGCTGGATGAGGAGGAAAGCTGGCCGGGTTTGGGTGATGTCGATCGCGAGAATGAAACCGAGCTTAGCTTGCCGAATGAGGCTGATGCCTTGCAGCCTGTCGCAGCCGGCGCGGCAGTGACGTCATCGCCAGTATTGCCGGTGCTGGACGAGGAGGCTGACTTGCCGTCTGCGGCGGCCAGCCACGTGCCCTCTGTCAACGCAATGGAAGTTGCGCCGCCAGCCACAGGTATCAGCACCCCGGTACAAGGCCTGTTTGCCGAGTCGCCCTTTGCCAGCGAACGCGAAGCCGCGCCACAAGCAGCCAGTGCCGAGACATTGCCCGCCACTGAAGTGCCGGAGGTCGAGCTGGAACTGCCGGTGCTGACGGATGCCGAACCGGCTGATCCATCCGTGGCCGAGCCACTTGCTCATGTCACGGCTCCTTTGCTGGACAATAGCCCGGAGCCAATGCCGCCAGCCTCGCTGGAAACGCTGACCGGGGCCAGTTTTGCTGCTGCCATGCCACAGACGGAAGTCGCAGCCAGCACGGCAGCACCGGAAGCCGGCAAGTCGGTGGAGGTACTGAGTGTCGCCGCGGTGACCACCGCAGCGGCAGCGGCGGCCCTGATGAACCCGGCAGCCCGCAAGGAAGAGACCGTGGCCGTGGTGGACGAGCGTGCCCTGGTGGATGCCATGTATGAAAAACTGCTGCCACGCATGAAGGTGGAGCTGTCGCTGTGGCTGCAGGATGCGCTGGAATTGCAGGCCAAGAACATGCTGTCCGGGGTGATGCAGCAATTGAAGGAAGACTACGACATGTTGTTTGGTGAAACATTGAAGGAAAGCCTGCGCCAGGCCATTCTGGCCCTCGAGCGCGAGCAGCAGGGCCACCATGGCCCGAACAAGGAGCAGGACTGATGGGGCATCGGCTTTCACGTATTGTCACCCGTACCGGGGATGATGGCAGCACCGGCCTTGGTGATGGCAGCCGCGTGGCCAAGGACAGCTTGCGGGTGCAGGCGCTGGGCGATGTGGATGAACTGAATTCGGTACTGGGGGTATTGCTGGCCGAAAGCCTGCCAGCCGATGTGGTGGACCGTCTGTCGACGGTGCAGCATGATCTGTTTGATCTGGGTTCCGAACTGGCGGTGCCGGGTTATGCCGCGCTCAAGCCAGAGCATGTGGCCGCGCTGGAAGAATGGGTGGCACAGATGAATGCGGATCTGCCCATGCTCAAGGAATTCATCCTGCCCGGTGGTTCGCGACCGGCAGGTCTTGCGCATCAGGCCCGTTCCGTCTGCCGACGCGCCGAGCGCGCCGTGGTGGCGGCGGCAAGGGAAGGGGAGATTTCACAGTCGGCACGTCAGTACCTCAACCGCCTGTCCGATGCCCTGTTCATTCTGGCGCGGCACCTCAACAAGGCGCTGGGCCAGCCCGACGTGCTGTGGCAGCCCAAAAGACACGGTTGATCATCAACACTGACAGGTATCGCCCATTGAGTAAGCCGCTGGACTCCAGCGGCTTTATATTTTTTACAACCCCCTCTCGCTTTCTGAAAGGAACGCGAGGCTCCCTTCTTTGACCAGCAGGGCAAGGGCGGGGGGATAGGGAATGGAAGGGAAGGCTGCGGAATCAATCAGTGAGTCGAAAGGCCCGGCTGTGCCGGGTCCAGCGCAATCGCACCAGATCACTTTGTCTACAGCCTGAAGCCGCTGGATTCCAGCGGCTTTTTTGCTTCCCGATCAGGCAGCAACGTGGCTGTCTGCGCTGGCAAGCACTTCGGCCGGCAAGTCCTCCAGCCATTGTTGCAAACGCTCTGCCGTGCGTTCCCAGCGGGTATCTAGCATCATCATGTGCCCCATGTGTGGCAGGATTTCCGCGTTCACATCCAGCCGTTCGGCGGTGGCCACCACATCCTGCGGCGAAATCAGCATGTCCTCGGCTGCTCCCAGCACCAGCGCGGGTAATGGCGGGATGGCCGCTATCCCGAGGGGGTTGACCAGGGTCATGTCCATCACCGCCCGCTGGCTTTCCAGTTGACAGCGTTGTACCAGCAGGTCGGTGGTGCTGTCCGGTGCGTCGGCAGAGAGCAGCAGGTCGCGCAATTCGCTTTGGGCCGGGTTGTAGCTGCCTTGCTGATACAGGTTCAGGTTCAGCAGCAAACCGGGTGCCTGGGTCAAAAGACGCAGGCTGGAGCTGGCCAGCCCGGTAGGCGGGACCGATGCCAGAAAAGCGGCAGCCGGCAGGCGATGACGGATCAGGTATTGCTGCAGCACGAAGCCGCCCATTGAATGCCCGATCACGATGGGCGTACGCTTGATGCGTTTGATGGCGGAAGCAAGGTTGCGCACATAGTCATCTATGCTGATGGCGGCCAGATACTGCCGCCCGTCGCTGTCGCCATGGCCTTCCAGGCTGAGCGCCCAGCAGTCATAACCCAGGCGGGCAAACCAGGGCAGGAAGGTTTCCTGCCAGCACCATGCGGCACAGAATGCGCCGTGGACAAACAAAAGGGGCGGCGCCTGGCGCGCCGTCCCTGTTGCTGCCTCATGAATCAGTTCGAGGCGTGGTTGCATTGAATCAGAGTACCTCTCCGGCATGGTCTGCCAGTCGTGAACGTTCCCCGCGTTGCAGGGTGATATGGCCGGAATGTTCCCAACCCTTGAAGCGGTCCACCACATAGGTGAGGCCGGAACTGCCTTCAGTCAGGTAGGGCGTGTCGATTTGCGAAATATTACCCAGGCAGACTACCTTGGTTCCCGGACCTGCACGAGTGATCAGTGTCTTCATCTGCTTGGGCGTCAGGTTTTGCGCTTCGTCGATGATCAGGTATTTGTTGAGGAAGGTACGGCCACGCATGAAGTTGAGCGACTTCACCTTGATGCGCGAGCGCACCAGGTCGCGGGTGGCGGCACGGCCCCAGTCGCCGCCGTCGTCGTCGCTCTTGTTCAGCACGTCCAGGTTGTCTTCCAGCGCGCCCATCCACGGCGCCATTTTTTCCTCTTCCGTGCCCGGCAAAAAGCCGATGTCTTCACCTACCGGCACGGTGACGCGGGTCATGATGATTTCCGAGTACAGCTTTTGTTCCAGCGTCATGGCAAGGCCGGCAGCGAGGGTGAGCAGGGTTTTGCCGGTACCGGCCTGACCCAGCAGGGTGATGAAGTCCACCTCGGGGTCCATCAGCAGGTTCAGCGCGAAGTTCTGTTCCCGGTTGCGCGCGGTAATGCCCCACACATTGTTTTTGTGGTGGCTGTAGTCCTTCAGGGTCTGGATGACGGCAGTCTTGCCTTCCACCTTCACCACGCGCGCCTGCAAAGGCTGCGGGCCTTCCTGCCACAGCATCTGGTTGATCAGCAGATTGGGAACATCCTGCCCCTTGACCTGGTAAAAGCTGCGGCCTTGTTCCTGCCAGGACTTCATGTCCTTGCCATTGCGCTCCCAGAATGTTTCGTCGATTTCACGGGTGCCGGTATATAGCAGGTCGGAATCCTGCAGCACCTTGTCGTTGAAGTAGTCTTCGGCATCCAGGCCCAGCGCGCGGGCCTTGATGCGCATGTTGATGTCCTTGGAGACCAGGATGACCGAGCGCTCGGGATAGAGCTCCTTGAGGGCCATCACGATGCCGAGGATCTGGTTATCAGCCTTGCCCACGGGCAGTGAGGCGGGCAGTACGCTGTGAATGGCCTGGGTTTGCAGGATCAGCTTGCCGGTGGCGGCATCACGACTGGCATTTTTCAGCGTGATGCCGGCTTCGATCTTGTTTTCACATCCGCTGACAATATCGTCCAGAAAGCGGCTGGTCTGGCGGGCATTGCGCGCCACTTCCGACATGCCGCTCTTGTGGGCGTCCAGCTCCTCCAGCGTGATGATGGGAATGAAAACATCATGCTCTTCGAAGCGGTACAAACTGGTAGGGTCGTGCAGCAATACATTGGTGTCCAGAACGAACAGCTTGGTGGTTTTGCTTTTCTTACGGCTTACCATGATGGACCCCTTGGCGATGCAGAGCCCGGTCGGCAGACCGGGGCACTGCGTTAGAGAGTGTTTACAAAGGCAAGAACTTCAGCAGCATGACCGGGCACTTTCACTTTGCGCCATTCGCGCACGATCACGCCAGCGGCATCGATCACGAAGGTGCTGCGCTCGATGCCTCTTACCTGTTTGCCGTACATGTTTTTCATTTTGATGACGTCAAACAGGGTACAAACGGTTTCTTCCGCATCGGACAGCAATTCAAACGGCAATTCCAGCTTGGCCTTGAAGTTTTCATGCGATTTGATGCTGTCACGCGAGATGCCGACAATGCTGACGCCGGCAGCGGCAAACTGGGCGTGCAGGTCACGGAAATCCATTGTTTCGTTGGTGCAGCCCGGGGTGTTGTCCTTGGGGTAGAAGTAGATCACCAGCGGCTTGGGCGCAGCGGAAAGAGAAAAGGTGGTGCCGGCGGTGCCGGGCAGGGTGAAGTCGGGGCAGGGTGTGCCTGACATGCAAGACTCCTGACGGTGGTGGTGGGTGGGAATACAACCGCCTTGCTTTGAGCTTAGCGGAAATTTCTGACTGTTGTCATCCTTATTCTGAACCGCTTTCCGGCTGATGACCACGTCGTATCAGCACCAGCAGCGCACCTTCCCCACCCATGGTTTCATTGGCCTGGCAGAAAGCCAGTACTTCCGGATGGTGACTCAGCCAGGTGCGCACCAGCTTTTTCAGTACCGGCTGGCCATTGGAGCCAAAGCCCTTGCCGTGGATGATGCGCAAGCAGGGTCCGCGGTGTCGCGCACGGTGCAGGAACAGGGCCAGAGCATCCTGCGCCTGATAACGGTCCATGCCGTGCAGATCCAGCTGGCAGGCAATCGGCCAGTGGCCATTGCGCAAACGCTTGAGCGTCTGGCTGGGCATGCCGGGGCGGGAGAACTGCACCAGGCTGTCTTGCGGCTCGAACAGGCCTGTCATGTGGCGCAACATGTCCATTTCGGCCTGGTGTGACAGGGCATGCTGACCGTGGCGATGACGCGGGTGAGGGCTGGGTTTCTTGTGCTGAGGGATATGACGCGGCTGGCATTTCAGCGGTTTGACATCGCTGAACAGCTGCTTGAAGTCAGGTTCGGGTGGCGGAGCAGGGACAGACACCGGCGCGCAGGGGTGTCACGCAGACGCCCCTGCCGGCGGAGTTCCTTCAATGTATCCTTGAAGGCCTTCAAGATATTACTTCAGGCTGTCCAGATAGCGTTCTGCATCCAGTGCTGCCTGGCAACCGGAGGCTGCGCTGGTCACGGCTTGACGGTAGATGTGGTCCTGCACGTCACCGGCGGCAAACACGCCATCCACGCTGGTCAGGGTGGCATTGCCTTCGCGGCCGCCACGGGTGATCAGGTAGCCGGTGGCATCCATTTCCAGCTGTCCCTTGAAAATGTCGGTATTGGGCTGGTGACCGATGGCGATGAACACACCCATCAGCTTGATGTCTTCGGTGCTGCCGTCATTGAATTTCAGGCGGGCACCGGTAACGCCGCTGTCGTCGCCCAGTACTTCATCCAGGTTGGCATTCAGCTTCAGGGTGATCTTGCCTTCGGCCACGCGCGACATCAGCTTGTCGATCATGATCTTTTCGGCACGGAAGCTGTCGCGACGGTGAATCAGCGTGACATGCTTGGCGATATTGGCCAGGTACAGTGCCTCTTCCACGGCGGTATTGCCGCCACCAACCACGGCAACATCCTGATTGCGATAGAAGAAGCCATCGCAAGTGGCGCAGGCGGACACGCCCTTGCCGGCAAAAGCCTGCTCGGACGGCAGACCCAGGTATTTGGCAGACGCACCGGTGGCAATGATGAGCGCGTCGCAGGTGTATTCACCTGCGTCACCAACCAGGCGGATCGGCTTTTCATTCAGGTGAGTGGTGTGGATATGATCGAAGATCATTTCGGTGCCAAAGCGTTCGGCATGTTGCTGGAAACGCTGCATCAGTTCCGGGCCCATCACGCCGCTGGCATCGGCAGGCCAGTTGTCCACTTCGGTGGTGGTCATCAGTTGGCCACCTTGTGCCAGGCCGGTAATCAGCACCGGTTTGAGGTTGGCACGTGCTGCGTAAACGGCGGCGGTGTAGCCAGCAGGACCGGAACCAAGGATCAGGAGGGGGCTGTGACGGGTGTTGCTCATCGTGTTGTTCCTGTTTTAGGTCGTTGAACAGTCATTTTAGCAGCTTTGCCATGACAGAATGGCGCATGCGGTCTAAACTGGACTTGTTAAATCGTGTAATGAGTGCGGAGGTGGGGGCATGGACGGAATAAGTCAAGTAAGCGGACAGAATGTTTCATCGGCCACTCAGGTGTTCGCCCTGAAAAAATCACTGCAGGCCGAAGGCCAGTCGGTACTGTCGCTGGTGCAGGGTGCCAGCGATACCGGCACGCAAATCAGCCAGGCATCGAATCCGGCCCATCTGGGACAAAGCATTGATGTACGGGCCTGAGCAGGCCTGATTGGAAAAGCGGCGCATGCCGCTTTTTTTACGCCTGTAAGAAATGCACTGTCGTCACGACCAATCAGCAGGAGGTGGCATATGAATCCCGGAAAAAGTTATTCCCTGCTGCTGTGCGTGTTGCTCTTGCCTGTCATTGCGGTCGCTGGGACGCCGCCGCCATTGCCCGGATGGTCCAGTTATCAGTCCGGAGACTATGCCGCTGCTTTTGCCATGTTCAAGGCGGGAGCCGAGCGAGGCGACAGGGTGGCGCAATATGATCTGGCCATGCTGTACTGGCGTGGTGAGGGCGTGCCGCGCAATCGCGAGCTGGCCTTGAAGTGGTTGCAAAAGGCGGTGGACGCGCAGCTGTCTTCAGCCCAGTTTGTGCTGGGCCAGGTATATGAAAGTGGCGATGGCTTGCCGCGTGACCTGCAACAGGCGACGCGCCTGTTTGAGGCGGCAGCCAGGCAGGGGCACCGGGATGCGCAGGTGAGCGTGGCCACGCAGTATTACCTTGGCCGAGGGGCGCCACAGGACTATGGCCGTGCAGCGCGCTGGTATCGGGCGGCGGCAGAGCAGGGCGATGTAGGGGCGCAGTATTTGCTGGCCAGCCAGTACGAGCATGGACTGGGGCTGAAGGAAGACTGGCGAGAGGCCGTGCGCTGGTATGCGCTTGCCGGACAGCAGGGAGATCAGGCGGGTTTGCTGAAAGCCAGGGCACTGGCCGCAGAGCATGGTGTCAGATAGCCGAACCGAAATTAAAAAAGAGTACAAGGGAACAGACCCTTGTACTCTTTTTTGTATCAATCTGAATGGCGGACAGTTCAGGCCTGTTCGCTGACCCGGCGGCTGCTGGCCTGAGTAGAGCTCTCCAGCAGGGACTGGTTGCTCTGATACTGCGCGACGGCAATCTGGCCGCTGTTCTTCTGGTTTTCCAGCGTCTGCTGTGCCTGATTGCGAACCGGAGCGGACTGGCTGCTCGCAGTGGCATTGCTGTCGTTACTGCTGCGCTCGCCGTTGCGATTGCTGCTGGCCGTGGTTTGGCGGCTGCGGTTGCTGACGGCTGCTGCCGAGGTGCTGCTGGCGGTACTGTCCGATTCACTGCTGGCTCGGCTGGCATTCACGGTACGCGTGCTGTCAGTGCTGACGCTGGTGGCCTGGCTGGATGTCAGCTGGCTTGCCAGCGCCTGTTCGATCTGGAAGCGGTTCTGGCTTTGCCGGGAAGGTGTGCTGACGACCGCTTGCTGGCTGCTGCCGCTGGCTTGCAGCTGTTGCGTAGTGCTTTCGTTACGGGTGGATGCCGAACTGCTGCTGTCTTCCGTGGCCTGGCTGGTGCTGGCTGCGCGACTGTTGCGGCTCTGCTGCAACAGGCTGGCCGTGGTGCTGGCACTGCTGCTTTGCAGGCGAGAGATGCTGTCCATGGCGCAACTCCTGTTGAATGGGCTAACTCTGTGATTTTAGAACAAATTGTCCAGGGTTTGCTGATAAATCACCAGGCCGGGCCTGAAGTGTGTGATTACTTCAACAGTACCAATGCCAGCATGCGTTCCGCCAGTGCATCCACACTCAGTTCGCCCTCGGACTTGTACCACTGCACCGACCAGTGCAGGCTGCCCAGCAGGGTGCGGCGCAGCAGGCGGGTATCCTGCTTGACCAACCCGGCTGCAGCGGCTTCGTCCAGTACTTCTTGCCATAGTGCCTCGTAGCGGTCGCGCAGCACGATCAGGCCGGGTTTTGCCGCGGCAGAGACACTGCGCCATTCGTACAGCATCACTTCCAGGGCAGCCTGGTTATCACCCAGCAGCGAATTCAGATGAACATGAAACAGGGCGGACAGCTTGTCGCGCGGGCTGCGGGCGCGGGCAATGGCTTCGCTCAGTTGCTCGGTGGTGGCGGTGATGCCCAGCGCCATGACGGCCACCAGGATTTCTTCCTTGGTACGGAAGTGATAAAACAGGCTGCCCGATTGCAGGCCCACCGCATTGCCCAGGTCGCGCACGGTAGTGCGTTCGTAGCCCTGGTCGCGAAACAGTTTGGCAGCAGCCCGCACCAGTTCCATGCGGCGGCTGTTTTCCTCGGGCTGATTGTTCTTGTCTTGTGCGCTCATGGTTCAGCCTATGTACTACGGGTCAGTTGAATGGTGGTCTTGCCCAGTTCGGGCAGAAAACGTTGTGCAGCCTGCCATGCCAGGTCCGGGCCCAGTTGTTCCAGACAGTTGGTGTGCTGGTAGGGACACTTGCGTTCGAAGCAGGGGCTGCAGTCCAGATTGAGGCTGACTACCGCTGCCTGATCCGACAGCGGGGGAGTGAAGTCCGGGCTGGAGGAGCCGTACAGCGCAACCAGCGGTTTGCCAAGGGCGGCCGCTACGTGCATCAGGCCGGAGTCGTTGCAGACGGCAAGCCGGGTCAGGCCCATCAGGTCGATGGCTTCCTCCAGCCCGGTGCTGCCGCACAGATTGGTGGCTGTGCCCTCGGCCAGGCGGGCGATGTCATCGCCGATTTCCTTGTCCTTGCCCGAGCCGAACAGCCAGACGGCAAAGCCGGCAGCGGCAAAACGCTTGGCCAGTTCGGCAAAATGGCGGGCCGGCCAGCGTTTGGCCGGGCCGTATTCTGCACCCGGGCAGAAAGCGACAATCGGGCGGCTGGTGTCCAGTTGCAGGCGACGGGCAGTTTCCAGCTGGCTTTGCGGATTGGTGACCAGTGCCGGATGGTCGATGGGGCGAGGCAAGGAGGTGTTGCGCTCCTCGGCCAGCGCGCAGAAGCGCTCCACCATCATGGGCAGTTCCTGCTCGTCCAGTTCGCGGGTGTCGTTGAGTATCCAGTAGCGTGATTCGCCAATAAAGCCGGTGCGTAGCGGTATGCCGGCAAAGAAGGGAATCAGGGCCGATTTGATCGAGTTGGGCAGTACGATGGCCTGATCGAAGCCTTCGGCCTTGAGCTTGCGGGCGGTTTCCCAGCGTTCGCGCAAGCGCAGTGCACCGTGGCCGAAAGGGTTGAGGTGTGCTTTGGCTACTTCCGGCATGCGTGCTAGCAGGGGAAGAGTCCAGGCCGGGGCAAATACATGCAGTTCCAGGCCAGGGTGGCGCTGGTGCAGCCGCTGGTAAAGAGGCTGGGCCATGACGCTGTCGCCAACCCACGAGGGGCCGATGACCAGTATTTTTTTCTTCATGAAGGGTTCCGCTTCCAAATCAGCGCAGCCTGGGGCTGGGTGCAGCAAGCTGGCGTTGATTTGGTGAGCGGGCAAGCGAAAAAGGTGCGGAAGCCCGCACCTTTCGCATGCCGTCGGCCAGGCCTGGGCTTAGTGGTGGTGTCCGACCGGGCCAACCAGCTTGTACTGGGTACCACAGTAGGGGCACAGTGCTTCACCGGTTTTGTGTACCGGCAGGAAAACGCGCGGGTGGGAATTCCATGCCACCATGTCCGGCATCGGGCAGTGCAGGGGCAGGTCCTTCGCGGTGACTTCGATGACGCGACGGGTATTTTCTTTGAGTTCAGCCATTGTCTTTCCTTGTCAGGCCGGCAGCGCCGGCCCTTGCTGCTTGGGTGTGTTTACTTGACGTAGGTCAGCCAGTGTTCGTGTTCGGCATCCAGACCCTTCACGATATTGAAGTACTTTTGCTGGATGGCTGCGGTGATCGGGCCGCGCATGCCTTCGCCGATGGCACGGCGATCCAGTTCGCGGATCGGGGTGACTTCGGCGGCAGTACCGGTGAAGAAGGCTTCGTCGGCGCTGTAGACTTCGTCGCGGGTGATGCGCTTTTCAATGATTTCCAGGCCTTGCTCCTGGGCAATCTGCACCACGGTGTCGCGGGTGATGCCTTCCAGTGCGGAGGTGAGGTCCGGGGTGTAGAGCTTGCCCTTGCGCACGATGAAGATGTTCTCGCCCGAGCCTTCTGCCACGAAACCGTCCACGTCCAGCAGCAGGGCTTCGTCATAGCCGTCTGCCGTGGCCTCGTTGTTGGCGAGGATGGAGTTCATGTAGTTGCCGTTGGCCTTGGCCTTGCACATGGTGATGTTGACATGATGACGGGTGAAGGAGGATGTCTTCACGCGGATGCCTTTTTCCAGGCCTTCTTCACCCAGGTAGGCACCCCACGGCCATGCAGCCACGATGACTTGCACATCGTCTTTTTTCGGTGCCACGCCCAGTTTGCCCGAGCCGTAGAAGGCCATCGGGCGGAAGTAGCAGGAGGACAGCTTGTTGGCTTTCACCACGTCCAGATGGGCCTGGTTGATCTCGTCCTTGCTGAAGGGCAGGTTCATGCCCAGGATCTTGGCGGAGCGGAACAGGCGGTCGGTGTGATCCTGCAGGCGGAAAATGGCCGGGCCCTTGGGGGTTTCGTAAGCGCGCACGCCTTCAAACACGCCCATGCCGTAATGCAGGGTGTGGGTCAGTACGTGGGTGGTGGCATCGCGCCAGTCAACCAGTTTGCCGTCATACCAGATGAATCCGTCACGATCTGCCATCGACATCTTGGAGCTCTCCGTCATTGTGTTTTGTTAGCAGGCGATTATACCGCCAGTGTTGCCGTTGTGAACCGTCACCGGTGAAAAACCCGGTCAGGTCAGGCTGTCTGCGCCAAAAACCTGTAGCCACAGCGCCTGGGTTTGCTGGTAGTGCTGGCGCAGTGTGTCGTTGACTTCCACCTTGCTGCTTTCGTTCAGTCGTGCCGCATGCTGCAGTTTGCGGTAGTAGCGGTAGGCGCTGCGGCCCTGTTCGGCCAGCGTGTGACTCACCAGCCCGGCCTCGGCTGCCACCGCCAGCAGGGCAATATTGCCGGTATTGCCGGTGAATGCCGGCAGCTGGCGGGCATGGGCCAGAATCAGGTATTGCACGATGAATTCGATGTCGATGATGCCGCCGCGCGCATGTTTGACGTCGTGCTCGTGTGGCGGGTGGCTTTCCAGCATGCGCTGGCGCATGCCAAGCACTTCGCTACGCAGGGTGTCGTGGTCTCGCTGCAGGGTGAGTACATCGTGACGTATCGTTTCAAAACCGTTGCCGATGGTGCTGTCGCCGGCGACGTAACGGGCGCGGGTCAGTGCCTGGTGCTCCCATACCCAGGCTTGTTTTTCCTGATAGTTGCGGAAGGCCTGCAGCGAGCTGACCAGGAGGCCGCTGGCGCCATTGGGGCGCAGGCGCAGGTCGATGTCGTACAAGATGCCGGCACTGGTGGCGCTGGTCAGCCAGGTGGACATCTTGCGTGCCAGGCGCGAGTAAAGCTCGGTGGCGTCCGGGTGTTCGTCGTCGTAGAGGAAGATGATGTCCAGATCCGAGGCGTAGCCCAGCTCCTTGCCACCCAGCTTGCCGTAACCAATGATGGCAAAGCACGGTGTATCGGTATGGCGGCTGGGAATGTCGCGCCAGGCGTGGCGCAGCGTGGCATCCAGCACGGTGTCGGCCAACATGGACAGCTGGTCGGACAGGGCTTCCACCGTCCACATGCCGGCAATGTCCTGTGCCACCAGGCGGAAAGCCTGGGCGTGCTGGAAGTGACGCAGGGTATCCATCTTGGCTTCGATGTCGCCGTCGGATTGCTGCATTTGCTGCTCCAGCTGGGCAGCGAGCGTAGGCCAGTCGGGCGTCGCGTACAGCACGCGGGCATCCAGCAGTTCGTCCAGCAAGATGGGGTGGCGCGTCAGGTAGGTGGATACCCAGGCGCTGGCCGAGCACAAGGTGGCGAGCCGTTGCAGGGTTTGCGGGTATTCGGTGAGCAGGGCCAGGTAGGACGCGCGTCGACTGATGGCTTCCATCAGCCCGATGATGCGCGACAGGGTGGCTGACGGATTGGGAAAGTGGGTGGATACCTCGATCAGGGGCGGCATCAGTGCATCGAATTTTTTGCGGCCCGCCAGCGGAATCTGCTGGTAACGCTGGCTTTGTGCCAGTGCACGCAACTGCCCGGTGACACCGGGCACATCGTCAAACCCCAGGGTGGTGAGCTGGGGGGAGGGGTCTTGTTCGCCAATGTCATTCCACAGGCAGGACAGCGGATGGTCCGGCGCGGTTTCGGTGGGCAGGATGAAAACCTGCTCGAAGTGACGCGTCACCTTGCGCCGTTCGGTGTTGAGCGCGTCCAGGAAGGCGGGCCAGTTCTGATAGCCCATGCTGTGGGCAATCTTGATCTGGTTTTCTTCGCTGGCGGGCAGGGTTTGGGTCTGCTGGTCGTCCAGGTATTGCAGGCGATGTTCCAGATTACGCAGGAAGGCATAGGCTTCTTGCAGCTCGGCCACGGCGGCCGGTTCCAGCAGGCGCAATTCGGCCAGCCGGTCCAGCGTGGCGCGGGTGCTGCGCAGTTGCAGGGTTTTGTCGCGGCCACCGCGAATCAGCTGGAACACCTGGGCGATGAATTCCACCTCGCGGATGCCGCCCGGCCCCAGCTTGATGTTGTCGGCCATGTCGCGCCGGGCTACTTCGCGGCGGATCTGGGCGTGCAGCTCGCGCATGGCACCGTAGGCGTTGTAATCCAGATACTTGCGATAGACAAAGGGACGCACCATGTCAGCGAGGCCGGCCACATCGCCGGTCAGTGCCTTGGCCTTGATCCAGGCGTAGCGTTCCCATTCCCGGCCCTGGGTGAGCAGGTAGTTTTCCAGCGCCGGGAAGCTCATCACCAGCGGGCCGGAATCGCCATACGGGCGCAGCCGCATGTCGACGCGGAATACCTGGCCGTCCAGAGTGACATCGTTGATCAGGCTGATGATGCGCTTGCCGACCTGACTGAAGTATTCGTGATTGCTGATCTTGCGCGGGCCACTGGTTTCGCCGCCTTCGGGGTAGATGAAGATCAGGTCGATGTCGGACGATACATTCAGCTCGCCACCACCCAGCTTGCCCATGCCGATGACGATGAGTTGCTGGACTTCCCCGCTGTCCTCGCCAATGGGCTGGCCGTATTGCGGCAAGGCGCGACAGGCTGAAGCCAGTGACTGCTGAACGGCAAATTCGGCCAGTTGGCTGATGGTGCTGACCACTTCGTCGAGGCTGGCCAGCCCGTTATGGTCCCGGGTGATCAGCCGGGCCATCACCGCCTGGCGCAGCCGTCGCAGGGCGGCGCTCATGTCTTCCGGGCTGTCCAGTGTGTCCCACGGTGCAAAGCCTGCCATTTCGGCAGCATCAAACGGATGCAGCAGGCGTGCTTGCAATAACGCCAGTTGCTCTGGCCGTGCCGTCAGCAGACGGTCCAGATAAAGTGAAAAGGCACGGCTCTGGGCAATGGCATGCTCCGGGTTTGCTGGCATAATGGCGCTGCACTCGCTGGTTGGTCCTGATAACACTTCATTGTATCGGTTTAGCTCATTTGGAAAAGCCCCTGTATCTGCTTGCCAGAATCCACGTCATCCGCTTGCTGCGCAGAGTCCTGCGCATCGCCGGCCTGTTGCTGGTGCTGGCAATCCTGATGATCGGCAGCGCATTTTCCGTGTTCAACTGGTGGTTTCTGCCCCGGCTGGAGCAGTTTCGCCCGCAGCTGGAACACAGCCTGTCCGAAGCCAGCGGGCGGCAGGTCAGCATTGCCGCCCTGTCCGGACAGTGGCTATGGCAGGACATGGCTCCGCAGCTGCAACTGGGCGGGCTGCGCATTGCCAACCCGGTGAGCGGCGATGCGCTGACCTTGCAACAGGTGACGGTGCTGCCTTCCTGGTTGTCGCTATTGTCCTGGCAACCACTGTTTTCCAGCATTGTGATCCAGGGGCCCAGTGTGGCGCTGGTGCGCAATGTCGATGGTCACATCCTGCTCAACGGTTTTGACTTGTCGGCCAGTCCGGCGCGGCCGGAAGCTGCCGGGAGCAAGCCCTCCGCCAACTGGCTGTTGCGCCAGCGCCGTATTGAAATCAGCCAGGCGCATATCAGTTGGGAAGACAAAATGTTCGGCCTGCCACGGCTGGACTTGCAAGGCGGCCAGCTGGTCCTGGGCAAGACCTTGCTGGGCCACCGCCTGACGCTTTCCGGTCGGCCGGTGGTGACGCTGGGCAAAGGCTTTGACATGGAACTGACCTGGCGTGGCAATGATTTCAGCCAGTGGCGCGACTGGTCGGGTAATGCGCGGGTGCGGCTCAATGGCGCGCAGGCCGGCATGTTGTCGCGCTATATGGAAAAAGTCGGTCTGGTGAATCGTGGCGAGGGCAGTGGCACGCTGGAGGCTGATTTTTCCGACGGCCATATCAACAGCTTGCAGGCCGATGTCAGCATTCACAATGCCGCCTATACCCCGCGGGATGCCCACACCCTGGTTCTGCCTGTGATCAGCGGCAAGTTGCAGCTGGAACGCTCGGCCAAGGGGGCGTATGTCATCAATGCATCCAATCTGACCCTGGCCAGCTCCAGCGGGCTGGCTTTCGACAATTCCAGTATTCGTGGCGACTGGTTGCCGGGCGAGCAAGGGCATGGCCAGTTGACGCTGGATAATGTCAATGTGGCCCATCTGACGCCGTTCATCCGTGCGCTGGGCGGGGATGGCAATTCGCTGTTCTCCCGCTTTGCACCCAGCGGCCAGCTGAAAAACCTGTCGCTAGGCTGGACCGGGCCGCTGCAGTCGCCGCGTCAATATACGGTGGCCACCCGTTTTGATTCCCTGGCCTGGCAGGCCTTTGCCTCGGTACCGGGTATCAGCGGTGTCAGTGGCTCACTGCGTTTTGGCGAGCAGGGCGGCAGCCTGCAACTGGATAGCCGTCATGCCACGCTGAATTATCCGGTGGTGTTTCCGCAGCTGCTGAATTTTGACCGGCTCAATGCCCGCGTGGACTGGAAAAACCAGGGCAAGCAAACCGATGTCGATTTTCAGGATGTCAGTTTTGCCAATGCCGACCTGACGGGGCGGTTTGGCGGCCATTATCACCACGGTGAAAGCGGCCCCGGCGTGGTGGACTTCACCGCCAGTGTGGATCAGGTGGCGGCTGAACGGGTGCCGGCCTATCTGCCGCATGCGGTGGGAGAGGATACCCTGCGCTGGTTGAAGCAGGCCTTGCTGGGCGGTACCGCCCGTGATGTGCGCATGATTCTGAAAGGCGATCTGGCCGACTTCCCCTTTGCCGGTGGCAAGGGCGGGCAGTTCAGCGTGGATGCCAAGGTGGAGCAGGGCAAGCTGCTGTATGAAAAAGGCTGGCCCACCATCGACAACA
Source organism: Aquitalea pelogenes (assembly GCF_001515305.1). Lineage (GTDB taxonomy): Bacteria > Pseudomonadota > Gammaproteobacteria > Burkholderiales > Chromobacteriaceae > Aquitalea > Aquitalea pelogenes. Next base: position 12,647 of record NZ_LNQV01000024.1, on the reverse strand, counting down.
TTCAGGCCGATCTGGGTTTCCATAACGAAAAAATGCTGATTGCCGCCCGTTCCGCCAGCACGCTGGGTGTGCCTTTGTCTGCCGTTCAGGTTGGCATAGACAACCTGGGTGCCACCCAGCCGGTGCTGACGGTGCAAGGGCGGGCGCAAGGGCAGCTGGCCAGCATGTTGAAGTTCACTACTGCCAGTCCGGTGGACGGCTGGCTGGATGGCTTTACCGGCAATCTGCAAGCTGGCGGCAATGCCGCGCTCAATCTCAAGCTGGGTATTCCTCTCTCGGGTCATGAAACGCCCAAGGTGCGTGGCGACATCCTGCTGTCCGGCAATCAGCTGGGTTTCCGGACGCTGCCGATTCCGCCGCTGTCGCAGGCGCAAGGCACGCTGACCTTTACCGAACATGGAGTGGAATCCAGTGGTGTGGCATTCAAGGCGCTGGGCGGAGCCTTTGTATTGAAGGCAGCCAGTACAGCGGCCGGACGCATGAATTTTGATATCCGTGGCGAGGCCGACAGCAAGCAGGCGCTGGACCGCTATCTGCCGGTGCTGGCCCCTTACGTCAGTGGTCATGCGCCGTTCGGCATCCAGTTTGCGGTGCAAAAAGGGTTGGAGAACCTGACGGTGCAGTCCGGCTTGCAGGGCGTCAACATTCTGGCCCCGGCTCCGGCTGGCAAGCAGGCGGCGGACGTGCTGCCGCTGTCATTGCGGGTGACGCCTGGCAAGACGGCGCAGCAGCCGGTACGGCTGGACCTGGATGTCGGCACCGTGGCCAGCGGCAGCCTGTTGCTGGATGAGCACGGCAATCTGAAAACCGGGGTAATTGCCTCCGGTCGCCCGGTGGGCAAGCAACCGGATGAAGGCTTGTTATTGCGTCTGGCTGCGCCGAAGGTGGATTTGCCCGCCTGGGTGGATGCCATTGCCGGGCCTTCCGGTTTGCATGGCAATGCGGCAACTGCGGGCAAGTCCTTGCAGATTGACCTGCCTTTGCAGATTGATCTGGAAACAGCGCAGCTGGACAGCTGGGCTGGCAGTCTGCACAAGGTGACGGCCAGCCTTGGCAACCGGCGGATTCGCCACGGCTGGTCGCTGGATGTGCGGGCGCATGAAATGAGTGGCAATATTGAATACTTGCCGGAAGGAAACGGCCTGCTGCGCGCCAATCTGGCTTATGCGCTGCTCAATCCGCCGGAAAAAGGCAGTGCGGCGGATGGAGACAACACGATGTCGGACAAGGGCGACTGGCCGGCACTGGATATCCATGTGGGCGATCTGGTGTACCAGAACCGCTCGGTGGGCAAGCTGGATGTGCGGGCGCGTCGCGAAGGGCGTGACTGGTTGCTCAATCCCTTGCGGCTGGATGCGGCCGAAGGCAGTTTGCAGGGCAGTGTCCGGGTGCGGCGCAGCGAGGATGGCAAGGAAGTGGATGCCCGTTACCGGGTAGACAGTACCGATGTAGGCAAACTGCTGGCCCGTGTGGGCTTGCAGGACACTTTCCGCAAGGGCGAGGGTACGCTGGCGGGCAATATGCGCTGGCCGGGCGGCTTGTTCGATCTCAGTGTCAAACAGCTGTCCGGGGACATGACCCTGTCTTTGAAGAACGGCCGCTTTGCCAAGGTGGACCCGGGTGCAGCCCGTCTGCTCGGGGTGTTGAGCCTGCAGTCGCTTACCCGGCGGGTGAAGCTGGATTTCACTGATGTGTTCAGTGACGGCTTTGCCTTTGACTCCATTACCGGCGATGCCCGTATCAGCAAGGGTGTATTCGTTTCTGATAATGTGCACCTGAAAGGGCCAGCAGCGGATGTCTTCCTCAGCGGGCAGGTGAACCTGGCCAGCGAAACCCAGGATGTCCACATCAAGGTACAGCCCCATCTGGCCGAGAGCGTGGCGCTGGCTGCGGGTGCAGCACTGCTCAACCCCGTGGTGGGTGTGGCAGCACTGGCGGCACAGAAAGTATTCCAAGATCCGGTCGGCAAGATTTTGTCGGTCGAGTACGACCTGACCGGTTCCTTTGCCAACCCCAAGGTGGAGAAACGGGCAGTGGAACCTTTGAGAAACAGCAAGCGGATCATCACGCCATGAAACAGAAATTTATAGCAGCTGCCGTGCAGATGGTGTCCGGTACCGATGTGGCAGCCAATCTGGCCCGTGCCGCAGCGCTGGTGGCCAAGGCCGCTGCCGCCGGAGCGGCTTTTGTGGTGCTGCCGGAATATTTTTGCCTGATGGGCAGAAAAGATGGCGACAAGGTAGCCATCTGCGAGGAAATGGGCAGTGGCCCCTTGCAGACGGCCCTGGCCGCGATGGCGCGTGACAACAGGGTGTGGCTGGCAGCCGGTACCATTCCGCTGCAGAGCCCCGAAGCAGGCAAGGTATTCAACACCACGCTGGTGTTCGACCCCGATGGCGTGGTGCAGGCCCGCTACGACAAGATCCATCTGTTTGGCTATACCGGTAATGGCGAGCGCTATTGCGAGTCGGACAGCATTGTTGCCGGACAGGAGCCGGTAAAGGTGGATATCGGGCTGGCAGAAGTTGCCTGCGGCATTTGTTACGATTTGCGCTTTCCCGAGCTTTTCCGCAAGCTTGCGCCGTTTGACGTGATGATACTGCCCGCCGCCTTCACGGCCACCACCGGCGAAGCCCACTGGGAGGTGCTGATGCGAGCCCGCGCCATTGAAAACCAGTGCTTCGTGATTGCCTCCGGCCAGGGGGGGACCCACGAGAATGGCCGCAAGACCCATGGCCAATCCATGATTATCGATCCCTGGGGGCGCATTCTGGCGCAACAGGCCAGCGGCGAAGGTGTCGTGCTGGCCGAACTCGACCCCGCATTGCTGCAATCGGTGCGTAGCGGCCTGCCCGCGCTGGCGCACCGCGTGCTTTGACAGAAAGACCCACCATGCAAGACGCTTTCACCATTGCCGATCAACTGCTGCTCTCGCCTTTTGGCGTGGATGAGTCCGTGATCGAAAAAACCTTCTCCCGCATGCGCCAGCATGCCGTGGATTACGCCGACCTCTATTTCCAGTACACCCGCAGCGAGGGCTGGAGCCTGGAGGAGGGCATTGTCAAATCCGGCAGTTTCAGCATCGATCAGGGTGTGGGCGTGCGGGCGGTGGCAGGCGACAAGACAGCCTTTGCCTATTCCGATGATATCGGAGTGGATGCCATTACCCGCGCCGCTGATGCGGTCCGTGCCATCGGTCTGGCCGGTGGGGATGGCAGTGCCGGCCGCCAGTCGCCGCAGCGCGCGCGTGACCTTTATCCGGCCATCGACCCGTGTTACAGCCTGGAAGCTGCAGCCAAGGTGGCCTTGCTGGAAAAGGTGGAAAAACTGGCCCGTGCCATGGATCCGCGCGTGTTGCAGGTGATGGCCGGCGTTGCCTCTGAATACGATGTGGTGTACGTGGCCCGCCATGACGGCGTGCGTGCTGCCGATGTGCGTCCGCTGGTGCGGCTGTCGGTGCATGTGATCGTGGAACACAACGGCCGGCGCGAGCAGGGTTCTGGCGGCGGCGGTGGCCGTTTCGACCTGACCCGCTTTGACGATGCACTGGTGGAACAATATGTGCGTCAGGCGGTGGATCAGGCCCTGATCAATCTGGAGGCACGTCCGGCACCTGCCGGGCAAATGACCGTGGTGCTGGGCTCCGGCTGGCCTGGCGTGTTGCTGCATGAAGCCATTGGCCATGGCCTTGAGGGCGACTTCAACCGCAAGGGTACCTCGGCATTCTCCGGCAAACTGGGTCAGCGTGTGGCTGCTCCGGGCGTGACCGTGGTGGATGACGGCACGCTGGATGGCCGTCGCGGTTCGCTGGCCATTGACGACGAAGGCAACCAGACCAACCGTACCGTGCTGATCGAGGACGGTATCCTCAAGGGCTATATGCAGGACGCCATGAATGCCCGGCTGATGCAGGTGGCTCCCACCGGCAATGGCCGGCGCGAGTCCTATGCGCATATCCCGATGCCGCGCATGACCAACACCTACATGCTGGGTGGCCAGCATGACCCGGCAGAGATCATCGCCTCGGTGAAGGACGGCCTGTATGCCGCCAATTTTGGTGGTGGTCAGGTGGACATCACCAGCGGCAAGTTCGTGTTTTCCGCTTCGGAAGCCTGGCGTATCGAAAACGGCAAGCTCACCTATCCGGTCAAGGGCGCTACGCTGATCGGTAACGGGCCGGATGTGCTGGGCCATGTTTCCATGATCGGTAACGACATGGCGCTGGATCAGGGTGTGGGCGTCTGCGGCAAGGAAGGTCAGAGCGTGCCGGTGGGCGTGGGGCAGCCCACCTTGCGCATCGATGGCGGCCTGACCGTGGGCGGAACGGCGGGCTGAGCGGAATTTTTCTGTCATGAGGCACAGTAAGGCCGTACAGGCCTGCGTTTGCCTGTTGCTGCTGCTGACTGGCTTGTGCGCCAGCGGCGTTGCCCTGGGCCAGGATTTTGTCGTCGCCGTCGAGGAGTCTGACAACCATCCCTTTGAGTATGTGCAGGGGGATGGCAAGGCCCATGGTGGCTTTCATCTGGAAGAAATCGACCAGGTGGCCACACGGCTGGGCTGGCATGTGATTTACAAGCCCATGCCCTGGCAACGCGCCTTGCGCAGCTTGGAGCTGGGGCAGGTGGATGCGCTGAGTTATCTGGCCCGCACGGCGGAGCGTGAACGCTACGCGGTGTTCCTGCCGGCAGCCATCCAGCACCGGCAATATGCCGGCCTGTTTGTCCGTCGCAACCAGCAGCAGCGCTTTCCCGACAGCCATGACCCCTGCCGTTATGCCGGGTTTCGCATGGCCGCGGCCAGCAATTATTTCTATGGGCAGACCGTGCAGGATGCCATGCAGAAGTGCTGGAAGATCGACATGAATGCCAGCTCCAAGGAAGAAGTGTTTTCCAAGCTGCTGGCCGGGCGTATCGACATTGCCGTGGCTTATGGTACTTCACTGCAGTCGCTGGAATTGGCCATGCCTGGCTTGTCCTCCCAGGTGGTGGCCCTGCGTCAGCCGCACTGGCTGATCGGGGATTTCTATCTTGGTTTTTCCCGCAAGGCCATGCCGACCGGGCGGATAGACGCTTATGTGGATGCGCTGCGCCGTTTCCGCCAGAGTGCTGCTTACCAGCAGCTGGTGCAGAAATACAATATGAAATCCTTTCTGCCCTGAACCTGCTTCAGGCTGTCCGGGCCGTTGCCGGGCGGGCAGCCCGCTGCGTGCGGTGTTTGATTCTGAATTTTTCCGGGGGATGCATGGTCAGGCTGGAGGATGTGCAGATTCTGCTGCAAACCGCGCAGCTGGGCAGCCTGTCTGCCGCTGCGCGCGCGCTGGATATCAGCCCGGCGGTGGCCAGTGCAGCACTCAAGCGTCTGGAGCAAGAGCTGGGCTGTCGTCTGTTGGTGCGCTCCACCCGCAGCCTGCGGCTGACTGCTGACGGAGAGCGTTATCTGGCACATGCCACGGTGGCGCTGGAAGCCTTGCAGGCGGGTGCCCAGGCATTGGCTGCCGGCAGGGAGGCGCTGCAAGGGCTGCTCAGCCTGTCCATGCCTTCCGATATTGGCCGGCAACGGCTACGCCCGTGGCTGGATGAGTTTCTGGCCGAGCACCCCGCCGTACGCTTGCAACTGCATATCAGTGACCGGCTGGCCGATTTGTACCGCATGCCGGTGGATCTGGCCTTGCGCTATGGCGTACCTGAAGATTCCAGCCTGGTGGCGCTGCCCTTGCTGCCGGATAACCGTCGCGTGCTGTGTGCTGCACCGGACTACCTGGCCCGTCATGGCCATCCGCTCAAACCCGAAGACCTGTCCGCGCATGCCTGCCTGCGTTTCGTGCTGGGTGATGCCTTGCACGAGCGCTGGCGCTTTGGCCATCAGGGGGAGTGGGTCAGTGTGCCGGTGGATGGACGGTTCAAGAGCGACGACGGGGAGATCGTGCGTCGTTGGGCACTGGCCGGGCTTGGTATTGCCTACAAGTCCAGGCTGGATGTGATGGACGATCTGCGGGCAGGCACCTTGCAGGCCTTGCTGCCGGAATACCAGACCGAGCGGGCCCCCCTCTATCTGGTATGCCCGCACCGGATGATGCTGTCGCCGCTGGTGGTGCGCCTGCGCGAATTCCTGCAGCAGCGCCTGCAACACCATGTTGCGGCGCTGCCGTAAGGCCGCTTAGCCCTGGGTGCTGATCAGGCTGCCTACAGAAGATGCATACTGGTTGGTCTGGCTGTTTTGCAGGTTTTGCAGCAGTGCACTGAGGAAGGATTGCAGATTGGCCGAAGTGCTGCCGCCGGAGGTGCTGGAGTCACTGGCGCTGGTACTGCTGCTGCCCTGCACGCTGGAGAGCAGATTGTTGAAGTCGTTCTGCAGGGTGCTCAAGGTGCCGGAATTGCTGGACGTGCCACTGGATAGCTGCTGAATCAGGCTTTGCAACTGGCTTTCCGCATTGCCATAAGTGGAAGTGCTGGCCGTGCTGCTGTCACTGCTGCTATCGCTATTGCTGCTGGACTTCAACGCGGCAAACAGGTCGTGCATGAAAGTGTGCATGGCCTGTCTGGGGTTTTGCGTGCTGCCCGTGCTGCTGACGCTGTCGTCGTCCCCATCGTCATCCGGCGGTGGCGGCGGAGGGGCTTGCAGGCTGGCAAGTGCGCTATTGCTGTTGCCATTCGTGTTGCTGCTGCTGGCACTGCTGCTGGTCGGCGCTTGCAGGGTGATGCCCAGTTGGCTCAATGCCTGCTCCACGCTTTGCATGAAGGCGTCGTTACCGCTGCCACGGTGTTTGCCATGGTGACGGGTTTCGCCGGTGCCGGAGGTACTGCCGGAGGACTGGCTGCTGGTGAGCCCGTAAATGGAAGTGCTGCTGCTGATGCCCGAGATGCTCATGATGATGGCTCCTGATCCGAGTGCGTGAGCGGTGCGCTGTCGCCAGTCATGCCCAATAGCTGCAGGCGGGCGCGATGCCGGGTATCAGGCAAGTTCCAGGCCAGTAAATAACGGTAAAGACGTAAATAAATGTTAGGAAATGTTAGCGAATGTGGGGGCGTGCGGAAAAGCGTCGGCATTCTGCTAAGGTTGCGCCTGATTGCGTTGTTTCCCTGGAAGTGGTGGCGGAAATAATTGCCGCCACAGCCTGGGCAGCGTGCTGCAGATGTGTCCTGAATCCATGGCTTACAGTGACTTGCCGGCGTTTTTGTCCGGCAGGCAGGCAATTTCTGCCGCTGCAAAGGGTGGTAGCCGCCGCAGATGAGAGAGGGACCCGGGCAGGGCAAGCAAGCGGCTACCGTCATGCATGATGCGCGCTTGTACTGTTAATAACGGTTAGCCCGGCGTAAAGCGCCATCAAGCGGTGTAAATGGCGGTAAAACTTCACCCGCGCCGTGTCGTGATGTGGATCATGTCTGCCGAAAGCCTCCGGGAGAGGGGGGCGACAGAATAATCAGGATGGAAAATGCGAATACTGCTGGTGGATGACGATATTGAGTTGGCCGACATGCTGGGTAGCTATCTGGAGCGTGAGGCGTGTGAGGTGCACAAGGTGAGCGATGGCACCAGTGCCGTGGTGCAGGCGCTGTCAGGGCAGTTTGACCTGATGGTGCTGGACGTGATGATGCCCGGCATCAGCGGCGTGGAGGTGCTGCGCCGGGTGCGCGAGCACAGCATGCTGCCCATCCTGATGCTCACCGCCCGTGGCGACGATACCGACCGGGTGCTGGGTCTGGAATTGGGCGCGGATGACTATGTTCCCAAGCCCTGCACGCCACGCGAACTGCTGGCCCGCATACGTGCCATCCTGCGCCGCATCGGCAATCAGGCACAGCCTGCGCACGAAATAGACATGCTGCGTGAAGGCCCCCTCACCATGTGGCCGGGCGAGCGCCGGGCGCAATGGGGTGACACCGTGCTGGAACTCACTAGCACCGAATACAGCTTGCTGGAGCTGCTGGTGCGCAATGCAGGCCAGCCGGTCGGCAAGGATATCCTGTCCAAGCAGGCCTTGGGACGGCCGCTGGCACGCTTCGACCGCAGTGTCGACGTGCACATGAGCAGCATTCGCCAGAAGCTGGCGCGGGTTGCGCCGGGCCGTATCTGCATCCAGACCGTGGTCCGCCGCGGTTACCAGTTCATCAAGGCCTGAGATGGGACGCTTGTTCTGGAAGTTGTTCCTCATACTATGGCTGGCGCAAATCTGCACCGTGGTCGGCGTGGGGGCGGTTTTCTGGTTCAAGCACCGCAGCGAAACGGCGGCGGCCATTGAACAGCATCACCCGATGGACGGGACGGTGCTGGACATGGCCGCGGCCTTGCTGCGTCATGAAGGCCCTGCCGGCTTGCGCCAGCAGCTGGAGGGCATGAAATCGCGTGGCCGTGATTATCTGTACATTCTGGATGATCAGGGGCATGAATTGTTGGGGCGCGCCGCGCCTGGGCCGGAACTGTTCAATCACCGTCCGGCAAGGGAAGTCAGCCTGGCCGATGGCACGCACTACCGGCTGGTGCTGTTGCCACCGGGACCGCCGCCTGAAGGACGTCCCGGTCAGCCACCTGGCATGCCGGGACGTCCACCGGAAGAGCCTGGTCCAGTGCCATTGGTACCGATTTTCGCAGCCTTGCTGGCCAGTTTGCTGTTTGGTGCCATTCTGGCGCGTTATCTGTCCAAGCCGATTCACCTGATGAGTGAAGCGTTCCAGTCGGTGGCCAAGGGCGAGATGGATGTCAATCTGGCTGGCAAGATGGGGGGGCGGCGTGACGAGCTGGCCGATCTGGGCCGTGATTTTGACAGTCTGGCCAAGCGGCTCAAGCAGCTGATCATCGGTCAGCGTCGCCTGTTTCATGATGTTTCGCACGAATTGCGCTCGCCGCTGGCCAGGCTGAATGCTGCCATTGATCTGGCGCGCCAGCAGCCGGATCAGCTGGAAACATGGCTGGGGCGCATCGAGCGCGAATCCGGCCGCATGGATACCCTGGTGGGAGAGGTGCTGGCATTGGCCAGGCTGGATGCCGAGGGCGCGCAGCATCCGCCGGAACGGTTGCCGCTCGACTTTGTGCTGGAAGAATTGATTCCGGATGCCGAGTTCGAGGCGCAGGCCAACGATTGCAGCATCGTACTGCTGCAATGTGATATGGCCGAGGTGATGATGCAGCCGGAATTGCTGTCCCGTGCGCTGGAGAATGTCATCCGCAACGCCATTCACCATACGCGCAAGGGTAGTGCGGTGTCGCTGGCGGTGAGACGCACAGAAAACGAGGTCAGCATCGAGGTGAGTGACTGTGGCCCTGGTGTGCCGGAGCACGAACTGGAAACCATCTTCGAGCCTTTTTTCCGCAGCGAGCAAAACAGCCAGCCGGGAGGCTACGGCCTGGGCCTGGCCATGGCGCAACGTATCGTGCACACCCATCAGGGCAGGATTCGCGCCAGTAATCTGCCGCAGGGCGGGCTGTGTGTCAGCATCACCCTGCCGCTGGCAGTAGCGGACTGCTAGGTCCGCTACCTGTTGCGGATCAGCCTTTGGAGCGCAGTCCGCCGGAGTTGCCCAGTTCGCTGAGCAAACGGCTGGTGGTCTGGCCGCTGAGGCGGAAGGGGTCCAGCACCGGGCTGGATGAATGCCGCAGCAGCAAGGCGGCATTTTTCTTGTCCAGCGGTGCCTGAGCCATCGACCAGCAGGCAAATTCGCGCTGGTCGATTTCTTCGTAGGTCAGCAGCGTGACATCGTGATGCCGGTTGTCGCGGCAAATCTGCTGGTACAGGGCGTTCACTTCGGCACGCCCGCCTTCCAGTGCCTGTACGAACACACCGTCCCCATAACACAGCACACCGGTAATGCCGCGTTCGGTATTGTGCTGGTGTGCAGCATCCAGAATCTGTCGTACCAGTTCACTGGTGATGGGGGTGGCACTGCGGCTGGCATAAATCAGGCGAACGAGCATGTCAGTTTCCTCTGTGCATCAGCGACAGGAATTCCCGGCGCAGATTGGCGTCGCGCAGGAAGGAGCCGCGCATCACGCTGTTGGTCATCTTGGAGTTGTTGTCCTTCACGCCACGCCAGTGCATGCAGAAGTGATCCGCTTCCATGACAATGGCCAGGCCATCCGGTTGCAGCTTGTCCATCAGCAGGTCGGCAATCTGCATCACTGCTTCTTCCTGGATTTGCGGGCGGGTCATCACCCAGTCAATCAGGCGGGCGTATTTGGACAGGCCGATCAGATTGGAGTGTTCGTTCGGCATCACCCCCACCCATACCCGGCCCATGATGGGGCACAGGTGATGCGAGCAGGCACTGCGCACGGTGATGGGGCCGACAATCATCAGCTCGTTGAGCTGTTCGATATTCGGGAATTCGGTATTGGGCGGGCTGGCCACATAGCGACCGCGAAACACTTCACGCACGAACATCTTGGCCACGCGACGGGCGGTGTCCTGCGTGTTGTGGTCGTTTACCGTGTCAATCACCAGGCTTTCCAGCACGCCCTGCATTTTCTCTGCCACTTCCTGTTGCAGCAGGTCCAGCTCATCGTCCTTGATGAAGTCGGCAATATTGTCGTTGGCGTGAAAGCGCACGCCGGCATTCTGCAAACGATAGCGTATGCGGGAAGAAACGCTGTCTGGGGTGTTGGCGTTGGAATCCGTTTTGCTCATGGTGGCTTTGGCCTTTATCTTAGATGGCTGGCACGGTCCCGGTACCGACTGTGGTCGTAGGATGGGCCCGGCACCAGCCGCTGTTAATCCCTGATGTATGTGGCAAACGGCGCAGGTTTGCTGCCGGTGATCTTCCTTGGTCATGCATGGTAATGCGCAGCAAGGGCAGGGAAAAGGAAAACCGGAATCAGCATAGTCAAATGGAGACGTAGCCGTCACCTTTCAAGGCTTGCTGGCGGTTTTCTGTTGCCGGTACAGGCAGGGCTGGCCGGAAGCCTCCAGCACATCCTGGCAGGGCTGGCGCTTGCTCTTGATCTTCAGTGCGCGGCAGGCGTAAGGAAAGCGGACATCATGGCTGATATGGTAGTGCTGGCAATCCAGGCAATGGACGCGTTTGCTTGCTGAATCTGCTGTCGGGGGCATGGCATGGCCTGCACGTGGCATGTGTTGTACGGATTGTGCCCGCATGCCGTCTGAATGTGAATATTTGTTTTAAATGCTGCTGTCAGCTGTCATTTTTGGTATAAAGCTGGATTGTATCCTGCTTCGGCGGCGTCCCGTGCCACCAGGGCGGCAGATGTTGGCACACTAATCCATTTGATGACTATCGACCCCACACTGGTGCTGGCACCGATCTTCCTGACCACCGAATTGCTGAGCATGGCGCTGTGCATGGCGTTTGCTTCGCTGCGGCGTAGCGGCCTGCCCGGGGTCTGGCAGTGGCTGGTGGCCAATTGTGCGGTTGTCATCTATCTGCCTTTGCTTGGCTTGCGCGGCATGGTGCCGGACAGCATTTCCATTGTAGTGGCCAATGGCGTTCAGGCCTTGTCCCTGGCCATGTACTATGCCGGCTGCGCCTCTTTCCTGGGTCGGCCGCCGCGCTGGCGCCTGTTGCTTGGCGGGGCGATTCTGCAAGTGCTGGGCGTGACTTACTGGCGCTATGTCGATAACAGCCTGCCCATGCGGGTGATGGCCATTTCCATTTATGCCGCGCTGGTGTGTCTGGCAACGGCATGGTTGATGGTGTCGCATTATCGCGGTCACCGCAGCAGTGTCCATTATCGTTTGCTCACTGGCCTGTCCTGCCTGCTGGCGGTGACGCAGGTCGTGCGTGCCATCTATTTTTACCAACTGCATCCGGTGCCTACCAGCATCATGCTGGCCAGTGGCTGGAACATCATCCTGCTGTGCCTGGGAGCCGCCATCATGCCGGCCCTGTCCATGGCGGCGGTGCTGATGCTGCATGAGTCGCTGCAAACGCAAGCCGAAGATGCGGCCAATCGTGATTTCATGACCGGTGCGCTGTCACGCAAGCATCTGTTTGCCACCGGTCAGCAATTGATCCTCCAAGCGGCGGCTAACCGCCGGCCACTGGTGTTGCTGCTGATCGACCTGGACCACTTCAAGAGCATCAATGACACCTTTGGCCATGCTGCTGGTGACGAAGTACTGTGTGCTTTTGCCGAGATGGTGCGTGGTCACTTGCGCAGCCATGATGCACTGGGACGGCTGGGGGGGGAGGAGTTTGCCGTCCTGCTGCCGGATACCCCAATTGAAGCTGCCTGGCTGGTGGCAGAGCGGCTGCGTCTGCATGCCCAGCAGCGGCCGGTGAGCAGCCGGTTTGGTGAGTGTCGCTACAGCATCAGTATCGGTGTGGCTGCCTGGCAGGGTGGCGAGAGCTTCGATCAGCTATGCCGCCGGGCCGACCAGGCGCTTTATCAAGCCAAAAACACCGGCCGCAACCGGGTGCAAATCAGCCAGAGCGCTGTTTCAAACACGGCCCTGGCCTGACTTGGCTATCAATCGGCAGGCTTGAAGCTCAGGCAGACCGAGTTGATGCAGTAACGTTCACCGGTGGGTTCCGGTCCGTCCGGGAAGACATGGCCCAGGTGGGCGTCGCAGCTGGCGCAACGTACTTCCACCCGGATCATGCCGTGCGAGGTGTCGCGCAGGCGCTTGATGCGCTCGCCGGCAGCTTCTGCCCAGAAACTGGGCCAGCCGCAGCCTGCATCAAACTTGGTATCCGAGT
>NZ_LNQV01000023.1 GCF_001515305.1 Aquitalea pelogenes | reverse complement strand
AGTCTGGTGAGCAAGTACGTGCAACTAGTGTGCAGTGCGAATGGTCATTAGTGCGCAGTGAGGATGCAATTAGGTGTGCAGTTGGGATGCTATTTCGCAATTGGCCGGGTTGTGCTGCCAAAGCTGAAGTACTGAGGGCTGCGGCGATGATTGCCAGGGAGAGAAATTTCATGTCTTGCCTTTCTATATAAAGACCGGCAGGTCAGGTGAACCACTACCGGATTGATGCAGATGAGGGTGCGCAGGATTTAGCGATCTGGTCTGGGCTGTGTCGGGTCCTGCCGGTGCAGGCTGTCGCCCAGCGCAATGCCGAGCAGCAAAAGGCTGAGTGAGCCCATGCGATCGGCCGAGGCGTGCTTGAGTAGCAAGACACTGACCACCATCAGCAAGGGCAACTGCATGGGATGACGACGCGGGGGAAGCAAGCTGTTGAGCATGGTGTTGTCCTTCCTTTGTTTGCTCAGAGACCGATCCAGCCGTTATCGGACTTCACCATGCGCATGTTGTTGTAGGTGTAATCGATGTGAATGGTGCTGGCGTAAGAGGCAATATTGGCTTGTGCATAATCGCCATAGACGTTACGCGGCATGTTCGGGCAGGTGCGGTGCAGGTTGGCCATGATGGCGGCACGGACCTTGATCACATAGTCGTCACGTTGCCACGGCATCCAGTCGGTCTGACTGGCCAGACGCGCATTCATCTCATCCAGTAGCTTGGCATTCTCGGGTAGCGGTGCAAATTCCAGCGCGTATTTCACTTGCAGGGTGTAACGGTTATCGCCATCGGCAATACCGTTGACCTTGTCGAAATTGCTGACGGTGACAATGCTGCAGTCACCCAGCGACTTCTGGATGGCCTGCTTGGCTTCGGAAGTGGATGGCGAACTGGATCCGGAACAGGCAGTCAGCAGTAACAGACTGGCCAGGGCGCTGCTCAGAACCAGCGTGCGATAAGTGCAGGACATGGAGTGATTCCTTGTTAACAAAGTAAATAGTTGTCTTTCAAGTTGGCTTTCAACTTATAAAGTTGAGTTTCAACGCAACGGGTTCTTCATGTCAATGGGTTGTCTTGCGACTATTTGGGTTGAATGGAGACTACGATGGCAGAGAAGAAACCCGACCCCTTGGCCGTGAGCGTTGGCAAAGCGATTGCGGCACGACGGCAGGAAGCAGGACTGACCCAAGACCAGGTCGCAGGAAAATTGGATATCGGCAATGAGGCGGTATCCCGCATGGAGCGGGGATTGGTCATGCCGACGGTAGCCCGCCTGCTGGAACTAGCGAGCTTGTTTAACTGCGACGCCTCAGCCTTGCTGGTGGAGTCCAGCAATCGCCCAGCCGAGCAGGCACAGCACCTGGCACAGATGCTGGCTCGCCTGGACAGTGCAGATCGGGAGATGGTGCTGACGATGGTGGAACAACTAACCAACCGGCTGGCTAAGCCGTCCTGACTGCGCCCAGCTTGGAGGTGAGCCGGGTAGGGCGAGACACAGCTTTCTGCTTCTCCTCTGCCTCAGCACCACTTTCCACTGCCGGATAAAACTCCTCCAGCAGCTGCGGTACTTCCTCCTCGGTATCCTCGAACTGACCGTTCTGCAGCAACAGCCGGGCGGCTTGCTCCAGCTCGGCGGTATCGATGCCTGCTTCCAGCTGTTCATCTGCTGCCTTGCGCGCCGTACTGACCGCTTCGGCCAGCGTTTGGCCATCACGTAGGGTCAGATCCACGTAGTACACCGGGGTGCGGTGCGACTGGGTGGTGCTCTTGGCACGTAGACGCAGTAACAAGGGCAGATGCTTGGTGTTGCCGCCACTGGCAGCCTCGTAATACTTCAGCCGTGCCGCCAGGGTGCGTACCGAGTTGTAGCCAGTGGTGCGGAAAATAAAGCTGCCCAGCTCATCCTGCTGGCCTTCTACCTGCACATTCAACCTCCCATACAGCTTGCAGCCCAGCTCCTTGGCCAGCGGGCAACGGTCTGGTCTCATGCAACCAATCTCCTCCATGCCCTGAGCTGTCACCCGTCGTGCCGTTTCTCCGTTACCGACACACACTGGCCGCCCGTTATTCCGATCGAAGGCACTGTATTCGGCCCGTAGATTCAGCTCGCTGTCGTTGAACAACAGCTGAATGGGAATGGCACGAATCTTGCCATTCTGTGCCTGCTCCGATAGCGCCTGGTGCAAGGGATGCAGCAACCAGCCATCGCGGCTCTGCACCTGAGTGGTGAGTGAAAAGCTGTCGTCCTTCTCCGGCAGCCAGCGTTCCTGCTTCTGCACCAGCTTGCCAATGCTGATGCGCCCGATCACGGGCGGGGTAATGGCGAGACCTTTAATCACGATGCTTTCCTTTCCGTTTGAATGACAAAGCGCCGGGAGCCGGCAATGGACTTGCTGTACTGGGCGAGTAAGGTGGGGTGGTCCTGCGACAAGCGTTCGACATCAGGGGCAACGCGATCCTTGGACCGCTTCCAGGTGATACGGCCCGACTGGAACACGGCGGCAGAGGCATGGCCCAGCACGTTCTGGATCTGCTGGCGGATGGCCGCCTCCTTGGCTTCTGCATCCTCTTTACGCTGCCGTTCTGCCAGTAAGGCAGAGAACAGTCGGTTGCCTTCAATCGATTCGGACAGGTCGATGGTCTGGCCATCGTCACGCGGGAACAGCCAGGACAAGGCTGCACCAGCATCATCCGAACCATCCGGTGCCAGTTGGGTGTCCAACACCACGTGCTGCCAGAACACCGTTTCGCGGGCGATCAGATCGGCAATCTTGTCCTCATCACGCAGCACTCGATAAATCCGGAAATCCTGCCCGCCGATCAGCACCGCCACATCGGCCCAGTCATGGCCGGTCACCGCCAACTGATGCAGTACCTGGCACTGATAGGCCACCGGGATGCCTTCCTCCCACTGCGGGGCAGAGTGATAGCTGGCGGTCTTGATTTCCAGGATGCCCCAGCCTTCCTCCGGGCAACGCACCTCCCGATCCAGATTGGCCAGCATGAAACGGTGGGCCGGGTGCTGTAGTACCGCATTCACCCGTCGTACCTTGCGACCAGTCCGCTCGGCATACACCCGCGCCAGGATGGGTTCCAGAATCGTGCCCCAGATGACAGGCTCTTTCTCAGACAGATCTTCCGGCTCCTTACGACCGGTCTTCTCCAGCCACAGGGACAGGGGGCACTTGTACGGCGACAGCCCAATGGATGGGGCGGCATCAGATGAACCAATGCCCAACTGACGAATGCGCAGCCATTCATCACGAGACAACTTCAGGGTAGAGGCCAGACGAATGGCCTGTGCGTAGCGTTCAGCCATGGCGAAACACTCCTTATAAAGGCATAAAGCCCGGCAGCAAGGCTGACCGGGCGATAGGTTTGATAGGGGTAAACGGAAACGAAAGAAGCAATAGAAGAGAAAAGGACTACAGAAACAGCAGGAAGGAATCAGATCAGCAACGGATTCACGATTGCGCAACCGGTACGATCACCGGCAATTCAGGAGAGAGCGTCAGCAGGATTTGCCGGATGGCAGGCCACTGCTGTGGCTGACCACGCAGCATGAACTCACAGGCCAACCGTACCAGGCAGGCCTTGACCCAATCGAGGGAAGGGGCCTGACCATCATGCAGCACGATCCACTCGGCAATGGCACTGCCCAGGGCTTCAGTCACTTCGTAATGCCACACCCCTGGTGCGCCTTGTTCCAGCTGGTCGTACAAGGTATCCGTCAGAGCAGCCACCATCGGTGCGTACTGCACCAGTTCGGCATGCAGCTCCAGACAGCCAGCCCCCCAGATCACCAGCAGACTGCGCTCGGCATCCGGGCCGTCGTATGCCACACCCAGACTGTTCCAGGTGCAGAAGTCGCGCATGCCTGCCGTCAAACAAGCAGCGGTCAACGCAATGGATTGCACGGAAGCCATGACATCACTCCACCAAAGCCAGTGCATGCTCCAGTGCCTTGCCCTTGAGCTGGGCACCCTGACCGAACCAGGCCGAATCCAGCCGGTAGTCCTGACTACGGGCACGACGACGATGATCGACATACTCGGTCATGGCATTTACCAGGCCCCATGCCGTACCACGAGTACCGGCCAGCAGCGAACCCATGCCACCACCGCTATACAACGCCGATACCTGCTGCAGGGCCTTCGAGGTGACAGCATCCTCACCTCCTGTCACCAGCGGTTCATCCAGTACCTCGCGGAAGAACTGGCAAGCCTCTTCCGGTGACACCGTTCGCTGCGACAGCTGCTTGATGTTGCCGATGAAACGGTCCCAGGCCGACAGGCCAATTCCCAAGGCCTCCTTCACCGACTGCGGATCAAACACAGTGGAGTGGGGCACCTTCACCGCGCCGGTTCGATCCTTCACCGCCATCTGCAGCGTGTTGTTGCACACCACCCGTACCGAGGTGAACTGGGCCGTCGTGCACAGCGTGCCGTCACAACTGGTGGCTAGTAGCAGATACGCCTTCACCCGATCACCACCCTTGAGCAGGGCTTCTTGTCCGGTCTTGGCCAGTGCCCACAACTTGCGACCGCCCTTCAATACGCCAGCGGTTTCCAGTTCAAAGCCACCGGCACTGACCAGATCACGATAGAACTCCAGTACTTCAGACGGCTGTACTACCTTGTAACGGGGCGACACCACGGACAGTGGTGCCAAGGAGTCCGAGCGATACAACACCTTGGAATCGGCAAATGGCCGGATGTGCATGCCATCGGCGGCTACGTTGAACAAGACATCGCTCTGCTCGATACGCCAGTCCATACCGGCTTCAGTCAGCCACACGTCTAGCGGCTGTTGGGGAGACAAAGGATTACCCAGACCATGCCAGGGCGTGGCTCCGACAAAGGCCATGAATTCGATGAGATGGGACATAGATCACTCCAATGAAAATGGCCCCCGTCAAGACGGAGGCCAGGGCATAAAGGACACCCGGAGTGGGTGTCGCTTTGCGTGTTCAAGGAGGTGATATAGGGCTGAAAAAAATTAGAAATAATGGTAAAAATAAGCAGTGCAGATGGGGTGCACGATCTCGCCATATCAGTAGAAATTGTGGGTAAATCCAACACAAAGGAGCGCTATATTTTCGCAATGTCAGATGTGAGAGTGTGCAGCACCAGCGCTTAAACAGCATTGCAAAATGCTGAAAATTGTTTCATTCATCTACGGGGTGGACAACCTCAATGAGGTGCACACTAAGCTAGTTACAAATAAGCCAGAGAGTGCGTAGGAGCCGAATGGTTTTGGTACTGGAAAATATATTCAATTTATTATCACAATTAGATCCCACTCATCTGCAAATTTTTGGCCAAAGATACGGAAATTGGCTTTATGGTTTTCTCTTCGTGATATTTTTTTTAGACACAGGCCTTGCATTCAGCTCCTTACTGCCAGGAAATTCACTAATTTTTACCGCAGGCGTATTGGCAGCTAATGGACTACTCTCCCCTATCTGGTTCTGATACTGCTATCACAAGCCGCATTTATCGGTGATAAAACTAATTACTTTGTAGGCCAAAAAATTGGTCACCGGCTATTTAGCGGCCCCGCAGTTGTCAATTTCAAGAGCCGAGCCTTACACACGATCCAAATCATTTTCTCACAACATCATCCGTCGGCTATTATTTGTGCACATTTCTTCCCGGCATTACGTGGCAATTCTCCATTTATTGCGGGCGCAACCAAAGTGCCATATCGACACTTTCTAACCCTGTCTTTGATTGGTTCTTGCATATGGGTGTCAACAGTAGTGCCAGCAGGATATTTACCGGGGAAACTATCTATCATTTCTAGCAATCTCCCAGTATTTATTTTAAGCATCACCATCTTGTCTTCACTACCGCCATTAGGAATAATATTCCGCATGACAAAATAAATGCCCACCCTTGATTCTAATCAAGGGCCCGCGGTTGAAACTGGCTTAGATTCTGACAATGAGTAAAATAATCCGCGCATTGCTTCCGATACTAATATGGCTATCGCTTCAATTCATGCAAGCAGTAGCGGTATCTGCATCGTCTTTTACAGACAAAAATACATCAGAGACTCATTCGCTATTTCATCATCACGAAGACAAAAATAACTGCAAAGTTAGCATTACCTCGTGCGATACAGCCGCACATTGCCAACAGAATTGTGTTTCGCCACTAATTAGCATCCTAGACGCAACGTCATATACCAAGTTTGGTGCAGTATGGCAGTCAACAACTCCAAAGCAATTGAAAAGCATAACCCATACTCCTCCTCATCATCCACCACAAGCAGGAAATCATTATTAAAAACAGAACCACTTCCACATGGAGTAAACGCATACTTAATTAAGGAGTATATGAATGAAAACCATGCAATTCATCTTGGCAGCTTCTTTGCTCGCCATTAGCACACCATTTTCTAACGCAGCAGCATTACCCAAAGGCCAAGTATATAGTGCCAACGAAGGTGATAATACTATCAGTGTAATCACATTACCATCAGGCAAAGTAAATACCGTAACAGTACCCATCACACCACACAATGTACAAATCTCTCCTGATGGGAAAATTCTGCTAGCCGTGGGTATGCCAGCAAATAGTCACAACATGGTTGGAATGGATCATGCAGGTGGACATGATGAAGATGAACCTGGCCAATTACTACTACTAGATGCAGACCAGCCAAGCAAGATCCTAGCAATCATGCCCGCAGGCCATCATCCGGCGCACGTAATCACGGACCCGACAGGACAACGGGCTTATATCACCAGCTCGGAAGATAACGCTATCACAGTGATAGATTTGAGGCGTAAGGTTCTTATTGCAAAAGTAGCCACAGGGGCGTTTCCCCATGGACTTCGTGCCAGCCCGAATGGAAGTGAGCTGTATGTTGCCAACGTGAAAGACGATAGCGTTTCCGTGATTGACACCAAGAGTCTAAAGGAAATAGATCGTATCCACGTGGGACATGCACCCGTACAAGTTGGTTTCTCACCTGATGGACGGCTGGTCTATGTTTCTCTGCGAGATGATAACCAAATAGCAGTCATTGACACGACAAACAACCAAATTACCACTAGGGTAGCTGTAGGAAAAAATCCAATCCAAGTGTTCGCAAGTAACGATGGCAACAAGGTTTATGTAGCCAATCAAGGAAGCGATGCCCAACCGGATGATAAAGTCTCCATCTTGGATGCACGAAATAACGTAATTACTAGTACTGTAACCACCGGCCTAGGGGCGCATGGTGTTGTTGTTAGCCCTGGCAGTGAAGCTGCCTTTATCACAAATACAAAGGCAAATACTGTCAGTGTTATTAATGCGAAAAGTGGAAAAGTTATTGCCAACTACTCCGTTGGAAATAACCCAAATGGCATTACTTTTCGCGCATACTAAAGCCTAGCTCTGCGGCGGGGGTTCCCGCCGCACTTCCCATGAAACACATAAACTGGCAGCTCTCCACAAAATATTTTTATCTAAAATTTATTCATTACACCAAATCAATATTTAATAAAATAGACGATTTCAATCCGTTCTTGCTGCGTAAAAACGCAATTTACTCTCCAACTCACCTCTTAGGATATCAACACTTGCTTTATTAATTTTTGCATATGCGCTAGGTGCAATTTCAAGAAATTTACCTAAAATTAAAACATCAAAGCTTTTACCACCTTCCTCAAGCATTACTTTTACTGCGTCAGCATAGCTCATTTCATTCTTATATGGCCTAACGGATGTCAGGGCATCAAATACATCAACAATAGAAAACAACCTAGCTTTAAATGGGATGTACTCACCTTGCAATCCATTAGGATAGCCCTTTCCATCAAAACGTTCATGATGACACGAGACAATTTCTTGCGCACCTTTCAGCCACTTTGATTTTTCAAGTATGTGCTGTCCGATGTAGACATGGGATTTCATCACTTCGAACTCATCAATAGTCAACTTCCCAGGCTTCAATAAAATTGCATCAGGAATACCAATTTTTCCCACATCATGCAAGAAAGCACCAGAAATAAGGCTAATCATTTCACCTTTTGGAACCTGCAAAGACTCTGCAAGCATTACAGAATACAAAGTTACTCTGTAATTGTGCGCATCTGTATCTGAATCACGCTTAGCAATAGCACTACCCAGCACTTCCATTAAATCCAAATTACTTTCCAACAAATCAGACGACAAGATTGATGATTTTTTATACAATGAAAAAACAACAGAATAAAAAATAAATCCAGAAACAAACAAAGCAACCAATACGGTTGCTAATGATTCATAAATACGATCATTCATTTCAAAAACCGCAAGAGAAGGCACCTTGTACGCCCCCTCGAAATACCCACCAACAATTCCTTTACTATACTTAAGCGGTGCTATAGCCATAACATACAAATCATCTCCATATTTAACTATTTCATGGCGATGCTCACCTGCTATCGGGAAATATTTATTGCTATCTTTTATTTTACTTATAAGATTTTCGTCAGCACGATACCAGTGCTCACTATTTAGCACTCTATTTTTATCATAAATAGAAATGCCAACAAATTGCCCCTTATGTAAAATATTTTGCAATATCTCCTCTTGACGATCATAAGAAAGTGCATAAAATTCAACACCAACATTTTTATTAAAATCCTCAACAGCATCACTTGCCAGCCCAAAAACAAATTTATTTATTCTAATTGTCTCCATCTCATACGTAAAAATACCAAAAAACAAAGATAGCAATATCCATGCAGGAACAATTCTAACAAGAATTATGCGATGAACATGCCACTTTATAATGTTCATGACTGGTAAACCTCATGCATCTTTAAATAGTAAACTTATCAAGGCAATGAATCACAATCATAGCAACCAGTCAGCAAAAGATAATCATTGCACAATTACTTTATTGATTTAACATAGCTTTCAAGCTCTTCAAATTCAGGCCTTTCAGTAGAAAAAATTACTTTCCGCCCAAATTCAACCGCCGTTTGTGGCGCATAACCTTGGAGACTAGCCAAGATAACAGTTTTAATACATTGCAGTTCTTTCGTACTTTCATCAAGCTTCTGTTCAAGTAGTGATCCAAGTGGTGCGACAATACCATACGCTAATAAAATACCTAGAAACGTACCAACTAATGCCGAGCCAATCATCTCGCCAAGAACTGCCGGTGGTTGGCCAACAGACCCCATCGTATTTACTACGCCAAGAACGGCAGCAACAATGCCAAATGCAGGTAAAGCATCACCAAGCCTTACAATTGCGGCTATTGGAGCATGTGCCTCGTTATGATGGGTTTCAATTTCCACATCCATCAAATTTTCAATTTCAAATGAATTTAAGTTACCAGACACCATTATTCTTAAATAATCAGTAATAAATTTCATCACATGGTGATCAGATCCAATCTCTTGAAATTTCCCAAAAAGTGGACTATCGTGAGGCTTCTCTATGTCAGCCTCAATTGCCATTAGTCCCTCCTTTCGTACTTTGACCAATGTTGAAAACAGCAATGCCATAAGCTCCATGTACCTAGTTTTTGTATACTTTGACGGCTTTATAATAGTAGGCAGCAGCTTTAAAACGGCCTTCAATACTTTCGTTTGATTACCGACAACAAATGCCCCAAATGCCCCACCAAATATTGCCATCAGCTCTGTTGGCATTGCCTTAAGAATAACCTCAATATTTCCTCCATGAATAATAAAGGCACCAAATATCAAGGAAATCACAACTACATATCCTATTATTACATTCATTATTCATACCCAAAAAATATTCAATAATCAATCTACTCAATGGCAACCTTGATGGCGTGTAGGTTTCGTCTCTTTTATATAGCTCTCTGGATTGCTCTCAAAAATATCCCTATTTTCCTTATTTTCAAAAAAATAAGTAAACCCCTTATATACCGATGCAATTTGAACACCATCACCAACACTACGGCCTGAGATAGGGTCTATCTTATCAGCGGGCTGCTCTGCTGCATGCTTATGGTGCTGTCCACCCATGCCACATCCCATACCCCCTCGCCGCATCATCAGCACCACCGCGATTGCAAATAAAATCCACAAACCATTCTGAACAAACCATTCCATGTCAATCTCCTTTATACACGACGTAAACGAAGCGCATTACATACAACTGAAACTGAACTTAAGCTCATAGCCAAAGCAGCAATCATTGGCGATAACAGAACTCCAAAAATAGGGAACAAAATCCCTGCTGCGATAGGGATACCCAATGCATTATACAGCAATGCAAAAAGTAGATTTTGCTTCATATTTTTCACTGCCTGGCTAGATATTTTTCTAGCCGCCAATATGCCTTTCAAATCTCCTTTAATTAAAGTAACGTGCGCACTACTCATTGCAATGTCTGTTCCATTTCCCATTGCAATTCCAATATCAGCTTGAACCAATGCGGGGGCATCATTAATGCCATCACCGGCCATTGCAACAAAATGGCCTTGATTTTGATGACATTGAACAAGTAATAACTTATCCTCTGGCTTTACTTCTCCGTGAACTTCGTTAATACCAAGCTTATTTGCAACTGATTGCGCAGTGCCAATTCCATCTCCACTTGCCATCACAACATTAATCCCTGCTTCTTTTAGTGAAGATATAGCCTCTGCAGCCGTTGGCTTGATTGGATCAGTAATTGAAAAGGCTCCAGACAACACTCCATCAATCATTAAATAAACAACGCTTCCCCCTTCTCCGTTTAGTTCTTTCAATTTCTCCTCAAGCTTAGATATATCTGCACCATTTTCATGCATAAATATACGACTACCCAAGGCTATTTTTTTTCCAGCAACTAAGCCATGCACACCAATACCTGTACTGGACTCGAAATCAGTACATGGCAACAGAGAAATTTTATTTCTCTCAGCTCCTTGCACAATAGCATGTGCCAATGGATGTTCACTTCCTTGATCTACACTGGCAGCAAATTGTAAAATTTCAAGCTCATTGTACGCTCCAAGCGCGACTACTTTTTCAAGCATCGGCTTTCCTTTTGTAATTGTCCCTGTCTTATCAATTATTAAAGTGTCAACTTTACATAGCTGTTCAATGGCTGCTGCGTCTTTGAATAAAACCCCACTAGATGCTGCCTTTCCAGTTGCAACCATAACTGACATGGGCGTAGCCAAACCAAGAGCACATGGACATGCAATAATCAAAACAGCAACGGCATTTAATAATCCGTATATCCAACTAGGCTCAGGACCAAACAGACCCCACACCAATAGTGTTGATAAAGAAAAAATCAGAACTCCCACAACAAACAGCCCTGCAACATCATCGGCCATTCTCTGCATAGGTGCCTTAGACCGCTGTGCATGTGCAACCATCTGTACAATCTGTGCAAGCATGGTCTGCTCACCGACTTGCCTAGCTCGCATAACGAGCGTTCCACTTGTATTTAGCGTAGCGCCAATTACTGAGTCTCCTTGTCTTTTTGTAACTGGCAGTGGTTCACCTGTGATCATTGACTCATCAACTGCACTACTACCATTCTCTACAGTGCCATCAACTGGAACCTTTTCCCCTGGGCGAATACGCAATAAATCTCCAACGATCACGTCTGCAATGGGGATATCCACTTCCACTCCATCCTCCCGAACTTTACGAGCATTTTTTGGAGCAAGTCCTAGCAGCGCTCTGATCGCTGCTGAAGTCTGTGATCGGGCTTTTAGCTCAAGCAATTGGCCAAGTAGTGTCAATGAAATAATGACATCTGCTGCTTCAAAGTAAACCCCTACACGCCCCATCGCACTATAGCTTGCTGGGAATAAATCAGGAAACAAAGTGGCCACAAGACTGAATGAAAATGCAGCGCCCGTCCCAATTCCAATAAGAGTCCACATATTTAAGTGCCGATGTATTATTGACTGCAGGCATCTCGCAAAAAATATTCTTCCTCCATAAAACACTACAGGAAGCGATAGTAATAGTTCAAGCCATGACTGATATTGAGAGAAGCCAGACTCAAACTGATGGCCAAACATAGCTAGTGCAAGAACGATGACACTGAGCGGAAGTGTCCACCAGAATCTCATATTCAGGTCGACATATTCAGAACTTTCCTTACTCTCCATAGGTATTGCCAACTCAAGCGACATGCCACACTTAGGGCAATTCCCTGGCGTATGAGATATTACTTCCGGATGCATTGGGCATGTATAAATAGCATCTTTTACACCCTCGTCGGATACATTGTCGACTTTAATTTTTGCATGATGATGGCTTATCAAATTCGACTCTTTTTCACCATTGACTTCCATCAACTCCATACCACACTTTGAACATTTTCCTGGATGAGTTTGCTTTATTTCCGAATGCATTGGGCATGCAAAAAATGTCTCTTTCAAACCCACATGTCTTTCTGGATTAACATCATTACAATTAGAGTGCTGATGCATTTTACACCGCCTTTCCATTACTACCCGCCAATCTTAATAAAATCTTCTCGGGATAAAAGCCGGGACAGTATTCTTGTATTCCAGATACACCACTCCAAATTCTCTCTCAATATCCATCTCTTCTCTAAATGCCAAACGCGAATAAATATAAACCAATATCGGAAACATTACCAATGTTATCAGCGTCGGCCACTGAAGCAAGAACCCAAACATGATCACAACAAACGCAACATATTGTGGATGCCTGATCTTCGAGTATGGCCCCGTTATCGCAATACTTTTATTAAGCTGCGCCACATACAGCACCCGCCATGCAGATGCAAGCAGGAAGAAACCTAAAATGATAAAGATATTACTCAAAAGATGAAATGGACCAAAATGAGGATTTGCTCTCCACCCGAAAATAACTTCAAGAAGATGACCTGAGTCGTGATTCAAAAAATCTATTCCAGGATATTTTTTTACAAGCCATGGCATTAGCAAATAAATTGTTAATGGAAATCCATACATTTCAGTAAAAAGCGCGACAACAAAGGCTGAAAACATTCCAAGAGAACGCCAATCTTTTTTTGATTTTGGCTTAGTAAAGCTAAAAGCAAAAATAATAAATACCAATGAATTTATAATAACTAGTGACCATAATCCATAGCCATAATCAGCATGATTCATGATTTATCTCCCTTTCCACTTTCATCTTTTGCATTGGAAGAATTATCTTCAGTCTTGTTGCTGTGGCCGTGATGCATAAATAAATGCATTAACGGACAAGCCAAAAAAAATAAATAT
The DNA here is from genome assembly GCF_001515305.1 of Aquitalea pelogenes. Lineage (GTDB taxonomy): Bacteria > Pseudomonadota > Gammaproteobacteria > Burkholderiales > Chromobacteriaceae > Aquitalea > Aquitalea pelogenes. Next base: position 56,176 of record NZ_LNQV01000023.1, on the reverse strand, counting down.
GGCAATGCACCTAAGAGATGAGCCTTATGTTCCGTCCATAGAAAAAAAACTGCTACCGCTACAAATCCCCAAAATATCCATCTGAATTTTGAAGGTACAAATCCATGATGCGAGTGCATTTTATTTCTCCCTGAATTTCGCACAGTAAGCACAGCACCTAATGGTGCTGTGCTTACCAAAATACTTACACCACTTGCAATTGGCCCATCATTCCAACAGCCTCATGTTCAAGAATGTGGCAATGGAACATCCGGATGCCTGGCCAGTGCTGTACCGTTTTGATACGCACAGTTTCACCAGACTTCAGGTTGATGGTGTCGTGCCAGGCCAGATAGGGCTCGGCCTTGACCACACCGTCCATTTCCCGCGATTGCACCTGGAACTGTGTGCCATGCAGATGGAAGGGATGATCCATGTCGGACTGGTTGACGATCTCCCATAGCTCCACCTCATCGACACGGCTGCTCAAGTCAATGCGATGCATGTCGTACTCCTTGCCATTCACCAGGAACTGCATGCCATGCTGACCATTAGTCATGGTCATCTTTTCGGAGAAGACAACCCGTTTTTGGGTGACAGGGCGTCCCAGATCCTTGATGGTGGCGAGCTTGACCGGCAATGGTGCAAGCTGGCCTGTCGCAACCCGTGAAAAATCGACAGTCAAAATGTCCAGCGGCTTGTCAGGAGCGACATCGCCCATTTTTCCACGCGCATACACCGCTGTAATCAACTTGCCCTGATCACGTCGCTTGCCTGCATCAACGATCAATTCGATACGCTGGCCCGGTGCCAACACATGCTCGGTCAGGCCGGTGACGGGGTGCTCCAGCAAGCCACCATCGGTTCCAATCAGGATCAGCAGCGAGCCAGGTAACTGCAGGCGCAGATAGCGCGCACTATTGGCATTCCAGATCCGCCAGCGCTCACGTCCTCCCGTATCGAAATGGACGATCGGTTTGTTCTGCGCATTGGTCAGGACAAACTGCCCTTCGCGCCCATTCATCCAGTCATTGCTGTTATTCGGCGCAATCTGGCCCATGTGATCCAGCTTCAGATCAGACAGAATCAGCAAACGCTCAGGCAACCCGGCAAGCGGATCCTGCTTTGCCCGGACGATAAAACCACCGGCAAGACCACGAGAGGCCTGTTCTGCAGTGAATTCATGCGGATGAGGGTGATACCAGTAAGTCCCGGCACTGCCTTCCGGCAAGGTAAAACGGTAAGTAATGCGCTGACCGGGGGCGATGGCCTGCTGTGGATTGCCATCCTGACTCGGCGGTACCGGCAGTCCATGCCAGTGAATAGAGGTCGGTTGGCTCAGTTGGTTGTGCAGTGTGATTTCAACCGTATCCCCCTCCATGACATCAATCAGTGGTCCGGGCAGGCTGCCGTTATAGGTCCAGAATTCGGTAGGTCCGTCTTTCAGCAGTGGGACACGTACCGCTTTGGCCGTCAGCGTGGCCTTGAACAAGCCAGGTTGGCTGCTTTCATTGGTCAGTAGGGGCATGCTGCCCTGATCTGCACCAGAGGCCAGTAATGCGGGATCCAGCAAAGGCATGGGGCTGCCATCCACTGGCATGGCATGAGTCATGGAGGCTGCGAGGGACTTCAAGCTGAAGCCCCCCAGGCCTGCCAGCAACATGCCGCTCAAGAATGAACGTCTGTGCATGATTAGCCTCGTCAGTTATTGCGCCATCGGCGTTTTCATCATTGACGACTGCTGATCCATCATCTGCATCATCATGTCCATCATGCGCATATCACCCTGCATCATGGATTTCATCGGCATGTCATCACTTTGCTTCATCCCCTTCTTCATGCCCATGTTGGACATGCCGCCCTGACAGTGGGCCATGTGCATTTTCTTCATCATGGCCATGCTGTCCTTCATGACGCCCATTCCTTCCTGCATGGCCTCTTGCCGTTCTTCCGGCGTTTTGGCAGCGGCCATCTTGGCGTGTACTGCATTCATCTTTTCCATCTGAGCTTCCATCTCCTTGCTTGCTGCCATTGGTTTGGCAGCGGGTTTGGCCGCCTTCTTGGCGACAACCGCAGCGGAAGCATCCTGGTGATGGGCTTCATTTGCTTGTGCGGTAAAGGTGGTGGCAGCAATAGCCAGGGCGATGACGGTTTTCCATTGGGTTTTCATGATTCGACTCCGTATAGACGTGACAAAGGATTGCCCTGCCGCAATGGCAGGAACGGGTGAGGTGGGAATGGCGTTGCCATTCCGCATGTGGGGCTAGTTGTTGAAGCGGGAAAACTGCAGGCGTAGTGGACGAGTGGGTGGCCGTGGCCACACCCGGATAGCCTGTGGCAAAAGAATGGTGATACTTAGTCCGCTCAGCCAAATCAGGCTGGCGGCCAATAACACCAAGGGCATGTGTTGCTGCCAGTGTGGATCGGCCTTCACCAACAAATGTTGGGCATCGGCACACACTTTGCTACACAGCTCATTGTGGGGCTGGTCATGCGTATGCTGCCATGGAGCCAGCAGGCTGGTCTCCTCATGATCTGGCGCTACCGGCATGGCCTGACAGTTTGCCACCGAGACCAGCGCAAACGCCAATACCCAGACGGCCAGCAGCAGCCGGCTCCAGGTATGCAGGTGTTGGCGTATCCGGTACAAGGTGAGCATTTTGTCTACTCCACGCGATGAGCCGATCAATTGGGTAAGGCCTATTTCAGCATGACATGCCGGTGATACATGCCGGCTTCAAAGTGCCCTGGAACATAGCAGGCAAACAGAACGGACTTACTCTTGACCGGATCAAAGCGCCAGACAATCGTTTTAGTCTCGCCCCCCTTGAGAGATAGCACATTGACATCGTGATGTTCCATCCCGGCCATCTGTTTTCGCATTTCCAGCAGATGCTCCTTGCGGAATGACTCATCGCCAATAGCGAACTCATGCGGAGCCTGGCCACTATTTCTCACCACGAATTTCACTACTTCACCGCGACGGATGCGCATGGAGTCGAATTTCAACCGCATTGTGTCGGTGGCTTCGACATGGATGGTCCGTGTTACAGCAGATTCTTGCGCGGGCTGGCCGAAAGCGAATTGCTCCGACATGTCCATGCCATTCATCTGTGCCATGGCGACTGCTGGTAGCAGTAGTGCCAGCAGCAGCGCGTGTTTTTGATATTTCATTGTGTAGCTCCCGCCCGGCGGGATGGCGATGGCCAAAGCCCGGCCACACCCCGTCGGGCAATGACTCAGAATCGGCCGAACAGCACACCGGTACGTTGGTCTTTAGTCATGGTGTAGATGGCCAGCGTGCCTGGCTTTTCTTCACCCATGCCAGGGCTGTTCAATGGCATGCCAGGTGCAGACAAGCCAACCACGTCGGCCCTGCTGGCAAGCAGCTTCTTGATGGCGGCGACTGGTACATGGCCTTCAATGGTGTAGCGGCCAATCTTGGCGGTATGGCAGCTACCTAGACCGGGCGTGACACCCATCTGCTGCTTGATCGGCTGCATGTCGTCGCGATTGATAGCAGTGACATCAAAGCCGTTGTGCTTGAGATAGCTGATATAGGCCTCGCAGCAACTACAAGTGGGGCTCTTGTACAGCGTGACTGGAGTGGCGGCAAAAACGGAGGTGCTGAACGCGCCGATCAAGACGGCAAGAACGCGGGTACGAATGATGGCCATGATGGCCCTCCTTCTGGCAATGACAATGATTCGGATAACCGGCAACAGGCCGGCAAGTCAGAAAATACGGTCAGGCAAGTAAAGGGGGGCGATGCGGCGGAGAAAGGGTGATACCAGCCAGTTTGGCAGGCTGGGTAGGTACAAAAATACCAACCTGGGCAAGCGGGGCGGCAGACCAGGCTGTATGCTGGAACACGGAGGGTGTACAGAGTTGCACGCAGCCAGCCCCGTTACACAACATGCCATGTGCTGCTTTTGCAGTGGCGGCATGGGTCGTCATCTTGCTGGCTGTTTCCTTATGACAGGCCGCATGGGTTTCATGGGCCATGCAGTCCGCCGAGATGACTGCCTTCCCGGCCATGGCCATGTCTACACCTGCTGCCAGCACATTGAGTGCTGGAAGCATGAGCAGAAGCATGAGCAGGAAACGGTATAAGGCTTTCATACTTGCCAAGATAGCACTTTTGAGTGGCAAAAGTGAATGCAAAATAATTCTTTGCGGCTGCATTGTTGATCTAGATCAGTTGTACCGCCATCATGTCCCGGCCTCATTTTGCCGGGGCCTCCTGCTGCTTTGCTTTGGCATGTTGCAGAATCCGGCGCGCACCATCAAAGCGCTTGACCCAATAGGCTTGGGTCATATCACTGATACCTATCGTTTTACCCGCTCTGGGGGCATGGATGAACTTGCCTTTGCCCAGATAGATGCCGCTATGCGAAAACCGGAATCCTCGTGTATTGAAGAACACGATATCGCCAGCCTGTAATTCACCCATACCTACGGCCCTACCTTGCCGGGCTTGTTCTGCCGCTGTTCGGGGTAGCTCATATCCTACCGACTTCAGAAACACGAAGCGGATGAGGCCACTGCAGTCAAAACCGGTTGCCGGCGATTGCCCACCAAAACGGTAGGCAATGCCGGTCAGGCTCATGGCCTGCAGTAGTACCTCGCCGGCCAGATCTTTCTGGAGTTGTAACGGTGCCGCCGGCTGTGGCTCCTCTACAGCGACGGCCTTTTCATGGTTGGCAGCGGATGTCAGCGGGCTCAGCAACACAAGCAAGCACATCATGATTTTGAACTGCCAGACGTGGCCATTGAAAGCCACTGGCGATAAAAGACCACCTCTACGCTTCACAAACATTACGATCATTCATTGTCATCGGTTATTTGGCCGCAATCAGCCCAACCGGTCGCGCACACAAGTCGCTACCGCCTGGGTGTTGCCACGCAATGGGCAGGAACAGAGCATTCTTGTTCGACTGAACAGCGACAAATCAAGCCGTAATGGGTGGACGCCAGAGAGGTTCGGCGCGGATGGCAAGCGGCTTTTGCAGCGGCGGTGGTGTGGCTTGGGCATTACCCGAACGCAACCGGGCTTGAGGGATGAGCAAGGCCACCAGGGAATAGCATGACTTGCAATCCAGCTTGTGCTGGCAAGCATGTTGCCCGGCAGACGGAGCCGTAAGCGTGCGTGGTGACTGGGAGATTTCATGCCCGGCTAGCGTGGCACAGGCAGTATGGGATGCCGCGCCGGTATCCGTGGGGTGTACGCGTGCACTCCCCAAGGCGATAAAGGAGAGCGCCAGGGTCAAGAGCAGGATCAACACAAGTCGGCATGCGTACATCTCGCCGATTATAGTGCAGGCGCTCGCTTGTCAGCCAAGGGTTTGGCATGAAATGAACCCCAGGCACTTCCCGATATTCTGTGGTCATGCAAGAATTTCAGCCATGTTGTAGTGCTTGGGCACTTCTCACGCACGGAAATCTGATCCTCACCAGCAATCCATGCCAGGAGGAACCGGTGAGTAACTCAAGTCGAGCTTTGTGCTGCTCTGTGATACGACTCACAATCGCAAGTCCAAGCCCACTTCCTTCTATTCCAGGATGACTGCCACGATAGAAGCGTTCCGGTACGCGCTCACGCTCTTGTTCCGGGATACTTGGACCTGCAATCAACCCAAGCTAACAAAATTACTGCATTGATTTATCAACAAACACCCTTCCAACCCGCTGCTTTTGATATCGCCCGAATCATTGGAGAAAGGGGTCGGCAGCCTTGCCAACCCCTACAGCGCTAGTTAGCCGATGACCTTGATCCCGGTGATCACAGCCGACATCCCTTGTGACTGAAACTCGAACTTCACTTTCTTCCCGACGGCAAGCCCCTTAGCCAATTCCGGCTTTGCCAGCTTGAACGCCATGGTCATCGGGGGCCATTTCAGTTCCTGAACCGGACCATGCGACAGCGTCACCATGCCAGCCTTGGCATCAAGTGCCTTGATAACTCCCTCTCCAAGAGCCAGCTGACCCGTCGGTTTCGCTGTACTTGAGATGCCGGTTTCGGCGGCCTGGGCAGGGAGCACTACGGCGAGGCCGAACATTGCGGCAAACAGCATAGAAAGTAACTTGGACATCTTTATTTCTCCTGGATAGGTTGGCGAATACGGGTTGATTCAGGCTGTGCCTGAGTTTGCTGCTTGTTGGCACGCATCAATCGATACGCAGCCGGAATCACGAACATCGATAACAGTGGTGCAGTAATCATGCCGCCGACCATCGGTGCGGCGATGCGGCTCATCACCTCGGAGCCCGTGCCGGAGCCGAGCAGAATCGGCAGCAGGCCGGCCAGGATCACCGCTACTGTCATCGCCTTGGGACGAACGCGTAATACCGCCCCCTGCCGGATCGCCTGATCGAGCATGTGCACATCCAAGATGAGTCCATGCTCCTGTCGCTCGGCCGCTGCCTGTTTCAGGTACAGCAGCATCACAACTCCGAATTCTGCAGACACCCCGGCCAGCGCAATGAAGCCGACGCCGGTCGCCACCGACAGGTTGTACCCCGCCAGGTACAGGAACCACACCCCGCCTACCAGCGCAAACGGCAGGGTCGCCATGATCAGTGCCGCCTCGTCCAGTCGACGGAAGGTCAGGTAAAGCAGCACAAAGATGATCACCAGCGTCGCCGGTACCACCAACTTCAGCCGGGCGTTGGCCCGTTCCAGGTACTCGAACTGCCCCGAGTAGGCGAGACTGATACCAGGCTCCAATTTCACCTGCCGGGCAATCTCGGTACGCAGATCGGCAACGACGGAGGCCAGATCACGGCCACGCACGTCGACGTATACCCAGCCCGACGGACGGGCGTTCTCGCTCTTCAACATTGGGGGGCCATCGTTGATGCGGATGGTGGCTACGGTCCCCAGTGTGATCTGCTGCCCCATGTCAGTCAGGATCGGCAGGTTGCGCAATCCTTCCAACGAGTCACGGATCTCGCGTGGGTAGCGCACGTTGATCGGGTAGCGCGCCCGTCCCTCAATGGTTTCACCGATGTTTTCGCCACCGATTGACGACGACACCACGGCCTGCACGTCGGCGATGTTGAGGCCATAGCGTGCGGCGGCGGCCCGGTCGATATCTACGTCGATGTAGCGCCCGCCGGTCAGCCGTTCTGCCAGCGCGGAGCTGACTCCGGGGACGCCCTTGGCCACCCGTTCGACCTGCTGCGCCACCTTGTCGATGGCGGCCAGATCGGTGCCCGACACCTTGACCCCGATCGGGCTCTTGATGCCGGTAGCCAGCATGTCGATGCGGTTGCGGATCGGCGGTACCCATATGTTGGACAACCCCGGCACTTTGACCACCCGGTCCAACTCGTCGACCAGTTTTTCCGGGGTCATGCCCGGTCGCCATGCGGCGCGCGGTTTGAACTGGATGGTGGTCTCGAACATCTCGATCGGCGCCGGATCAGTGGCGCTCTCGGCGCGGCCCGCCTTGCCGAAGACGCTTGCCACTTCGGGCACCGTCTTGATCAGTCGGTCGGTCTGCTGCAGCAACTCGGCTGCCTTGGCGGCCGAAAGCCCCGGCAACGCTGACGGCATATACAACAGGTCCCCCTCGTCCAGTGGTGGCATGAACTCGCCACCGAGCCGGCTGACTGGCCACAGGGTGGTCAGCAACGCCAGACCCGCAATGACCAGCGTCGTTTTCGGTCGGCGTAGCACCGCATCCAGCAAGGGACGATAGCAATGGATCAGCCAACGATTGAGCGGGTTCTGATGTTCATCGGGGATACGACCGCGAATCCAGTAGCCCATCAGGATCGGGATCAACGTCACCGACAAGCCGGCTGCCGCAGCCATCGCGTAGGTCTTGGTGAACGCCAGCGGCCCGAATAGTCGGCCCTCCTGCGCCTGCAGCGTGAACACAGGAATGAAAGACAACGTGATGATCAACAGAGAGAAGAACAGCGCCGGGCCAACCTCGGCCGCCGCCTCGGTCATCACACGCCAATGTGTTTCTCCCTCCAGCGTTTCACCCGGATGCTTGTGGCGCCAGGTTTCAATGTGCTTGTGCGCGTTCTCGATCATCACCACCGCCGCATCGACCATGGCACCGATGGCAATTGCGATACCGCCGAGCGACATGATGTTGGCGTTGACGCCTTGCTCCCGCATCACGATGAAGGCGATCAGGATGCCCAGCGGTAGCGATACGATCGCTACCAGTGCCGAGCGCAGGTGCCACAGGAACACCGCACACACCACTGCCACCACGATGAACTCCTCAATCAGCTTGTCTTTGAGGTTGTCCACGGCACGGTCAATCAGTTGGCTACGGTCATAGGTTGGCACGATCTCCACCCCAGCCGGCAGGCTGGACTTGAGTTCGGCCAGCTTGGCTTTGACGGCCGCGATGGTCTCGTGCGCGTTCTTGCCGGAGCGCAAGATCACCACCCCGCCGACGGTCTCGCCCTGGCCGTTGAGCTCACCGATGCCGCGCCGCATTTCCGGCCCGAGCTGGATGGTAGCGACGTCGCCTAGCTTGACCGGAACGCCAGCAGCTGAGGTGGTCAGCGGGATGGCGCGGAAGTCATCCAGCGTCTTCAGATAGCCGGAGGCGCGCACCATGTATTCGGTCTCGGCCAGTTCCAACACCGAACCGCCGGTTTCCTGGTTGGCCAGCCGGATCGCCGCGACCACCTTGCTCTGCGGGATGCGGTAAGCCTCCAGCTTCACCGGATCGAGCACCACCTGGTACTGTTTGACCATGCCGCCGACGGTAGCGACCTCGGACACATTGGGCAGGCTCTTCAGCTCGAACTTGAGGAACCAGTCTTGCAAGCTGCGCAGCTGGGCGAGGTCGTGCCGGCCGCTCTTGTCCACCAGCGCGTACTCGTAGACCCAGCCGACACCGGTCGCGTCCGGGCCCAACGACGCCTTCGCGGCAGCGGGCAGCCGGCCCTGCACCTGGTTCAGGTACTCCAGCACGCGCGAGCGCGCCCAGTAGAGATCGGTCCCGTCCTCGAACAGCACATAGACGAAGGAATCGCCAAAGAACGAGTAAGCTCGCACAGTCTTGGCGCCCGGTACTGACAGCATGGTGGTCGCCAGAGGATAGGTCACTTGGTTCTCGACGATCTGCGGCGCCTGCCCCGGGTAGCTGGTGCGGATGATGACCTGCACATCGGACAGGTCGGGTAGCGCATCAAGCGGGGTGGTTTTGACCGCCCACACTCCCCAGACCGCCACGAACAGCGTGGCAAGTACCACCAGGAAGCGGTTGGCGACCGACCAGCGGATGAGTTTCTCGATCATTGCCCACCTCCGGTCTTACCGAGTTGCTGCACCACGTAGTCACTGCCGTTCTGGCTGAAGCCGAACGAGACACTGTCACCCGGTTTCAGACCGGCGGCTAGCTCGGGTTTGGCGAGCTTGAAGGTCATGGTCATCGCCCCCCAGCCGAGTGTGGCAACCGGCCCGTGTGAAATGGTGATCTCACCGGCCTGGATGGCCTCCACCTTGCCAATCGCCTGGCTGAGCGTGGCAGCTTTGTCGCGGGATAGCTGAGGAGCTGTCGTGGTGGACGCCGCGCCTCCGTCCAGCCGTGCTAGCACACCCTTGAGGCTCGCTTCGGAGTCAATCAGGAACTGGCCGGAGGCCACCACTTTTTGCCCCGCCTCCAGCCCCTTGAGTATGACGGTCTTGCCGCCGGATTCCTGGCCAATCTGCACCTCGACCGGCTGGTAATGCCCACCGTCGGCGGCGAGTAGCACCACCGTGCGTGTACCGGTACGAATAATGGCTTCGGAAGGCACCATGATCGCCGGTTTGCCCGTTCCCGTCTCGAGACGCACCTGGGCGAACATGCCCGGCTTGAGCCGGCCGTCACGGTTGGGTAGCTCGATGCGGATGCGCAGGGTCCGGCTATCGGCGTTGGTTTGCGGCAGCACCGCGATGACCTTGCCCTTGAAGGTCTCGCCCGGGTAGGCCGTCAACTGGGCCGCCAAGGGCTGGCCGGTGCGGACACGACCGGCCTGGGCTTCGGGAATGGCCGCCTCCAGCCACACGGTACCCAGGCCGTTGATCTTGGCCAGCGTCATGCCCATGCCGACAGTCATGCCGCTACGCACGTCCAACTCCTGAATGACGCCGCCGACCGGGGTCGAAATGGTCACGACGGAGTGCGGTACGCCAGTCTGCTCGACACGCTCGATCAGAGACTCCGGCATCCCCGTCAGGCGCAGGCGCTCTCGGGCCGCATTGGCAAGCGCCTTGTCGCCCGTTTTGAGCATGGCCAGGTATTCCTGCTGGGCGCCGGCCCACTCCGGCACCAGCAGATCAGCGATGGGGGCGCCGGCCGGAACCACATCGCCCGGGGCACGGGCATACACTCTTTGCACGAAGCCGGTGCTACGGGCCTGGACGATGGCCACTTCCCGCTCATTGAACATCACGCTCGCAGCCGCTTCGATCGGTTCCGTCAGTGTCCTGGATTTGGCCGTAGCGAGCCGGATACCCAGGTTCTGCACCACGCCGGGATCGATCCTGACGCCGGCCGTCTCGCCGCCCTCGTCGGCGTACTTGGGCACCAGCTGCATGTCCATGAAAGGCGACTTGCCCGGCTTGTCGAAGTGCTGGTTCGGCATCATCGGGTCATACCAGTACAACACTTTACGGCCGTCTTTCGTAGCGCCGGCCGCCGTGGCAGCCGGGTTTGCCGTGTGGTCGGTTTGGCCATGTCGGGCCAGCCAGTAGCCCCCGCCGCCGCTTGCCAGCGCCACGGCCACCACCAGGGCGACGAGTTTGCATTGCTGCTTGTTCATTGTGCGTTCTCCCCATAAGCGAAGTAGAGCCTGGCGGCGGTGCTGACACGCTGGTTATCCAGCTCGATGAGTTTGAAGCGTTGCTCGATCAGATCGCGACGCGCGGAGAGAACGGTCGTCAGATCAGCCTTGCCCGCCTTGTAACTGGCCGTGGTCAGGTCAACCTTCTGCAGGGCCAGAGGGAACCACTCCTGGCGAACACGAGCTGCTTGGCGTTCCAGTGCGGCGTAATTGGCCAAGTCACTGTCCAGTTCGTTGGCATGATCGCGCAGCATCGCTTCGCGTTCGGCATCGATCTTGGCCAGTTCCTGCTGCTTGGCCGCGATGTTCGGGTCTTGGCGTGTCTTGGTGAAAAGCGGCAGGTCAAAGGTGAACTGCAGCGATACCATGTCGCCGAATTGGGGTGCGCGACGCTGGTAAGCCAGTTCCATGCCCCAGTCCGGTTTTTTCATTGCGACCGCTTCGCGCACTTCGGCCTCGGCCTTGTGTGTCGCCGCGCCGAAGGCCGCAATTTCCGGGTGATGGTGCAGGTGCTGGCGCAAGGTGCCGGCATCGAGGTTGAACGCCGGAGGGTCGCCCGCCAGCGGTTCATCGGCCGCGGGGCCGATCAGGCGGCGCAGCTCGGCATTCGCCTTGGCCAGATCGCGCACCAAGTCATCGTGCCGGTCGGCCAGTTGGGCGGCTTCCTGCTTCGGCATCACCGCATCGGCGGGCTGGGCGCGGCCTGACGCAATCTGCGCCCGAACCGCCGTGGCAAGCAGCCGGTTCTCCCGCTCGAGGTCATCAAACAGCGCCAGCTTGCGTTCCTGGGCGTAACGGTTGAGCCAGGCGAGTGCGACCTCGCGGCGCACCTTGAGGCGAGCCACCCGGCTTTGCGCTTCGGCCACCTCGATCTCGGCCGAGGCCGCCTCAACCCGCGCCCGGCGCTTGTCGGCGTTGGGAAACTCCTGCATCACGCCGACCTTCTGCATGGTCATGAAGTCCCGCTTCAGGTGCCCGGCATCCATGCCAGACACGGGGTAATTGTCGATGCCGACGAACAGCTTGGGATCCGGCAAGGCACGGCCGGAATCGCGGCGGATTGGGCGGCATTGATTTGCGCGCGTTGGGCGGCGAGCGCCGGCGCACCGCTTTCGGCTTGATCGAGTGCCGCGTTAAACGTGAGCGGCGCGGCCTGGGCAAGGCCGACCAACCCTACCAGCGATAGCTGCAGGGGAAATCGCATCAAACGAATGGACATGTTCTAACTCCATGGAGTGACCCGTGCGCCACAGCGCACGACAGCAGCCCAAGCGAGGGGAATCGCGTGGGTTCGGGGCGTCAAACGGAGTTAGAGCTGAGGGGGGCGCCACAACCCGGACGGGTCATGGGAAAGCATTACGGTGTCGGGATGAACGGCAATCACCGGGGTAGCCGGTAGCGTCAGGAAGGCGACGTAAGCGAGAGCGGGCGAATAGGCTTGACCGAGCTGGCAGTCCTGCCCGAACTTGCACGGGCTCGACGATTTGGCTTTCGACGACGAGTCCGGATTAGTGGCCTCTTCCATCTGACAACAATTGCGGTCAGACGACATATCCATGCGGTGGGTCATGTCAGACTGCATGGGACAAGGAGACGTTTGCGGCATGGCGAGCGCCGGCGTTCCCAGAAACGGGATCGCCAGCATCAGCAGAAAGGTGAGAACCAGCCGCAGCAATTTCATGGGGGTGAAGTATAAGTGAAAGGGACTTGGAAAGAAAAGCCCTCTCCGAACAGGACCTGTCTGAATTTTTGTGTCAGCTTGTTTGCTGCAGTTTGCCTAGTACAATGACAATATTCGCCCCAAAATAAAGCTTGAAATAAGAAAAGCGCTACATGTGTAGCGCTTTTTCTATGCCTGCAATTTGTCAGATCAGATAGTCAAATCTTCCAAGCTAAAGCCCTCATCCAACAAGGCCTGCACCCATACCGGCTTGCGACCACGACCAGTCCAAGTCTGAGACTCATCATTCGGGTTTTTGTACTTGGCTTCTACTGGCTTACGTACAGTAGTTGTAGCTTTACTGAGCACATCATCAAGGCTCAGGCCATACGACTTAGCCAGTTCCAGGATCTGCTTCTTGGCATTAGCCTTCTCTTCTGTCTCACGACGGCTAATTTCAGCATCAACGGCCTTTAGCAGTTCCTGCAGTTCAGTAAAGCTCTTAGCTTGCAATTCCATGATCATTATTCTCTACTCAAAAATTCATCAATGTAGCTAGGCTAGACCAGCCATGGTAATAAATCAAATTTAAAAGTAGATGACATCACTTACATGAAGAGTTGCAAGCCAGCTTGTCTACCGCTGGCTATAGCCAAATGCATGCAAGCCATTACCAAAGTATTTAGTTGCCACTTTGGTCAGATAGCTGGCTCTATAGAAGAAATCTCCCCAGGTGCAGGGATCATTCCGTAACAGGCAGTAGCTAGACTGACGAGGAATTTCAACTAGGCCAGCTACCTGCTCCACACTGACCCTCAACGCACTAGCCAATGCCCCTTCCAGTCTGTTGAAGATATTTTCCCTACCTTGCTCATACTTGCCTACGGTGCAGTAGGCATCGTTATTCAGCAGGAATACCAAGTGGTAATGAGGCTTACCATCATGTCCTACTTCCCGTGCCCATGCATAACGCACGACACAGGGATGGCTTCTGCCATAGTTAGCAGCAGATACTTTACGTGCATGGTTGATCTTTGCAATGAATGAAGCAAGAAAGCGCTGAATGACTTCATTGCTATTATAGATTTCATAGCTCATCAAATCATCAGGAAATCTGATATCTACCCTGAATGCAAAGACCCTATTGTAATCAGCAAGTGCAGCATGCATCGCTTGCTGCAATCCAGCTAGGTATTCAGTGATGAGCGGCCCTTTGTCCGTCATGACAGGCAGATTGTTGAAGTGTGGTTGGTAAAATAGGGTCTGGTTGGTATTTGCAGCATTACGGATCATTTTAAGCTCCAAGTGGTAGGTTTCATAACCTGAACACTTGAAGTATTTTTTTACTTACTGTACTAGCCAATTGGCACGTCACATTACGTGCCTATACTAGCCAGTTAGCAAGCTCATACCTGTGCTAGGGCACCGCATGCTTAACTACAGATACATAACTAGCTTTATATTACCAATACCTACATCACGTAACTAGAAAATCTATTAGCAAGCCTATTAAATTTACTATATACAATTGAAATTCAAGTCGTAAATACATTTTTTCAACTCCACTAAAATATTAAATCAATTCAAATATTAAAAATTCACTTGTCATTTTGATGTATTTAGTGGAGCTACCAAGAAGCCCATGAGAGTAAAGATTGCCTGCATTTCCATCTCTAACTCAGACTTCCACATGACTACACTACTACTGTAGCTATGTAGTGATTTAAAGTAACTCATCATTTGATGGATTTTGTTTAAAATTAACATTGCACAAAGCATTTGTGCAAATTAAATATCATTGAGAATTGTTCTTAACAAATTCTACATCTACAGTAATGTTTCCCAAGCATTCCTTAGTAGCCTTCTCTTGTAGTTCCTTTTGAACATATGAAAGATCATTGCTGTTAACAGCACCGTTTACAGTAACTACAGAAGGTTTCGTAACTTGTTGCTGATCATTTTCTTGATAATTAAAAGTGCGTAGATGCTGATCTAAAATTGGCGTAGAACTAGGAACTGGTCCACTACCATATGGAACGGGAGGTCTACTGGGGTAGAGGTCACTTAACCCATACACATCAATAATAGAATGGATACTTTGCTCATGAAACGGATATAAAACAATTAATGCCCCCTTCTTTCCGGACAGGACATTAATTACCCTACGAGATTCCAATATATTTATTGCCTCTGTTAATTCCGCAGCCTTCCCTTTAAATCCTGCATAATTTTGCAAATCCCTAAAGCTATAAATTCCATTCTTTAGCGTGGGATATGTGTATCGTGACCACGATGCCTTTTCCAGCCAATCATTTAACTTTTTTGCAAATCGCTCCCCAGCTGAAATATCTGATCTCAGATATTTGGAGAAAATATTTTCGTAATTTACCGCATACCAAGAACACAAATCAATCGCATTTTTTACATGGTCTTCAATTATTTCATTTTCATTGCAAAAATACTGAAACAATGCGGCAATTCTGGATGCATGCTGAACCAGCCTACGATAGAATGTTTCAATCTCTACAGGCACATGCTTTTCTTTTATTATATTGTTTATTTTTTGCTGAAATTCTTCAAATTGCAATTTTGATTTTCTTGAGAATTCCAAACAGATTCTATCTCTAAAATCAACATCACCTTTTCTTAGTATTTCGTAAATTCTATTATTAAATTTAATTAAACACGGTTCTGGAATTTCATCAATAATACTTGCTGCCTCTTGTGGAATTTCATGACCACCCTGAAATGAAACCAAAAACCTGGAAAGCAACCCTGAGCTAAATGCCTTCTTACCACGCAGATCCATAAATTCATGAAATGGATCTGATTGAGTCATTATGGAAATTGTCAATCTCGGGTGATACGGTTTCCTATCGCCTTTAATAAGGCCCATCGCTTGATCTTCACCACTCCAGAAACTACTTAAAATGCCAGGTTGGCCAAAAGCCTCACTCAATACCAAATGACCAGCCTCTGGTGAAATAATAGCAGCAACTCCATCACTAACCAGAGCTTCATGTAACTTTTGGGAGGTTATTTGAGCATAGCAAATAGTTTTTTGCTTACCTTGGATTGGCTTTCTCAAACCATGTGCAATCAATTCGTCATTTAATAATTTATAATCATCCGTACCACGTACTAGCTTTCTTAATTCATTTTTTATTGATACACCTTCATTCTTCCAAGCCCCCGTCTGAGCATCCAGTAAAATCTTGTCTACTGTGACACTCTGATTGTACTCCTCTTCAAATTTTGCAACTCCCCTAAAAAAACGCTCATTTGCAATTGATTTCCCACGACTCGCATTACTAACTACCCATAAAAACAAACCACATGATGCAGCAGGAAAGTTCGGAAATTTAACATTAATTTTTCCTTGGCACGCTGTGGATATTGCAGAAAGTGCAGCATGCGCAGCAAGATCCATAGGAATCTTTAAATTATTGGCAACTTCTTTAACAGCATCAGAAATAAGTGGGGGTAGGAAATCAACTGGATATGGCGATTCTGGGATTGAATTTTGATTAGCCATTATTTTTCCTTAGTGCAAGCTCAACAGCATTTAATGGCCAAGCAAGCCTTCTATTGGAAAGTTTAATCGGCCTAACCCCGCAATAATTCTCGTTTATGCTATAAGCCTTCAATATCGTCTGAGGCATTACGTTTAATCCGTTAGCAAACTCTTCTGTTGTAAGATGCTGTCTATATGGATTAATTTTTAACTTTCCCACATCACTATCAGAGGAAATAGAAACTAATGCAGTAGCACTTGCATGTTGTTGTTTATTAATTTTCCGATCTATTAGATCTAGTTTTTTAATTATAACGTCCAACGGCTCTTTTGCTTGTGAAGCATATTCCGCTATTTCAAAGGGGACCGGCGCATTAATAGAACCTAATGAATTTTTGAAAATACTGATCCAGATGAATGAGCTGGAAACTGCATAGCGTTCCTGAATCTCGTCTTCGATACACCAGTTGATAAAATCGAGAGGGACCACGTGAGAAGGAGAGCTGCCCTCATCTGCGCACCAATCATTCCATTGCCGCAAGATAATGCCAGCCTCATAAAACGGAGTGTTTCCACTTCCAATAATGGGGTTCCCATCAAGACTAGTACCGCCCGTTGTAGGGATGGCTTCACAATCGCATGGAGGGTGGACTCCGGCAAGCAGCATTGCTCCCATAACGGGAGTCCAACTTTGCATATCCAAGTATTTCTGTATGGTTTTAAGGAGCTGCAGACTTGCTGTTATCTGATCTGCTGGGGATGTGTTTTGCATAAGTAAATCCTCTTGTCCATTACCATCGGTTCTACTGACGGCGACGCACATTGCGTGCGCCAACTGTAGTCAGGAACATGCCAAGAAGATTGTACTGCCGTGAGGTAAATATCTGTAAGGAAAATGTGGGAATCTGCATGCAAATACAAAGTAATCTTTGCAAATAGCATAACTTCAGTCCACTGATGACTGAAATGGGATACCTGCTTGTTCAAGCATCCAAGTTTCGATCTTGTCGTGCCACATGCGTAACAAGTCCAATGGCCTGCGCCGGTAATGCTTTTCTGCAATAGCGGACGGCTTGTGGCCTTGGATCTGAGCTACAACACCAACAGGAACTTCAACCCACTCCGAGAGTGTCCCGAACGATCGTCTCAGCCCATGAAGGGTAATGTGCGGTAACTCAGCAGTCTGAAGCGCTTCATTATGCGCAATCCGTGGCTCTGCAATTTTTCCATCAGCAGACGTCTTACTATGAAAAACCCAAGGCGAAGGTGCCCAAGATTTACCCATTTTCTGCAGGGTCAACAACCTGCGCTTACTTGGTAGCGTTTCATTGTATTCTTTCAAGATCATCAATAGTCGCGCAAGGTAAGGTGTAAGCGGTATTGTTCTTCCCCCAGTGCCTTCCACTTTGTCATCAAGTACAAGTTGCCGCCAACGAAAATCCACATCCTCCCAGCGTAGCCCGGCTAACTCTTCACGTCTTGCACCTGTAATCAACAAGCCTTGCAAATAGGTACTGATAACAGGATTGGGATGGCTTCTAACGGCACGGAACCAAGCAGCTAGCTGCTCTCGCTGCAAACAATCCACTTTCATTTTTGGCTTGGGTAAATGTTCTCGTATTCGCTTATTCGTGCACACTTCTGGGGATGCCAACCCTTCGTAATCAACTTGCTCTTGGCTCCAGGTAATAAAAGCTTTCAGCAATGAGAAGGCAAGCCTAGCCCTTGCAGGACGAGACTTCACTTCCACAGCAAGCCATGCATCTACAGTGTCTTTAGTAAGCTCAGAAAGACGTAAGACCATCAGAGATGCTAATGGCCCAGGCACAATCTGCCGCTTACCTTTAAGTGCCATGCGACCACCTGGCTCTGCCAGACGCATGTGGTCTTGCAGATGACGATCGGACCACTTATCTTTCCGATTGAGTAAATACTGCTCCCAAGCCTCCCTGACAAGCATATCTTGTCGCATGGACTCTGCACGCCTTGCCTCATGCTTAGCTTGCATTTCCGCACGAACTTCACGCGGATCTTTACCTTCATCCACCAATGTTCTCAGCCGCGCAGCTTCTGTTCGAGCCCTACCAAGCTCCCAGGCGCGAGCATCACCAATTGTCACCCTAATTGTCTTCCCGAAGAGGCGGGACTCAAAGATGTATGCTCTGGCACCTGTTGAGGTCACACGAAGACCAAACCCCTGCGTCTTCGCATCCCAGTAGATAGTTTGCCGCTTCTCTGGATCACATTTAAAGCTTTCGACCCGGGCTGCCGTAAAATTCTGCTTGCTCAAAATTTATCCATGTAGGCAATATGTAGGCAAATCGTATTCCATCAGATCAATGAGAGTCAATGAAGAATCAGAGAAAAAATTCAATTTTTCCATATATTTCATCAAGTTAAGAAGTGAAATCAATGTAGATCAAAACAGATCAATGATTAGTTCTACGGAATCATAATCCGCAGGTCCGGGGTTCGAGTCCCTGATTCGCCACCAGTTTCAGTAAAAGGCCAGCTCTCAGGAGTTGGCCTTTTGTTTTGCCCCTCTCATACCCTTCTTCGCTGCCACTCACCCTTTTGCTTGCCGCCCGGCACACTGCTTGTCAGCAGGCTGCTACGCCATGCACACCAATTCCATTGGAATAGTTTGTCCATTTGACAGCAAAACACTTGTGCTTTTGATCAAATATAGGCATAACTACTGCGCCTGCCCTCACCCTGCGGCTGGCATGGTGCGGCTCGTCACACCCTGAATGTAGCCAAAATCCTGATAAAAACAAAACAAGCTGGCTGCCCCGGCATGTAATGCTGCACGCGGCATGGCGAATATCCCCCACAGCAAAAATCAGAAAAGATCAAATATCATCTCTGCTGCCCATCAGCCGGAGAGGGGGGCCGCTGCCTGCAGGCAGACGGCAATCGTTGAGCATGTCCACAGGAAGGCATCATGCAAATCAAGTCCAGGCTTACCATGCTGGCCCTTGTCACCACGCTCGGTCTTTGCGTGCAAGGCGGGGTAATGGTTTACACCCAGTTCAGTCTTGGCCAGTTCATCCGGCATCTGGTGACGGGCGATCTGCCCAGCTTGCAAACCTTGGAGCGTTTTCAGACCGACACGCTGAAAATGACGGTGAACGCCCTGCTGCTGGGTGCCACCGACAATGCCAACGAATTGCAGCAACTGCCCAAGGCCATCAGTGATGCCGAGCAGGATGCCCGCAGCGCACTGCGCGCGTACCGGACCCAGGCACTGGACAGTCAGGCGCAGCAACTGTTGCAGCAGGACCAGGCCCGGCTGGACGACTATGCCAAGGCACTGAAGCCCTATCTGGAAGCGACAGAATCAGGTGACATCGTTGCGGCCAAGTCGGCGCTGCGTCAGGTGGTGCCCAGCGCCCGCGCCGTGCTGGCGGCGGGGGACGCCCACCTGCAAGCCAATTACCGGCAAGCGGCAAATCAGGCGGAACAGGCCACTGGCCTGCTGCGCTTCGTGCAGTGGCTGAGCCTGGCCACCGTGGTGCTGTGCCTGCTGGTGGTGGGCAGCATGAGCTGGTCGCTCACCCGCTCCCTGTCCCGTGCCATTCAAGGCCTGCAAAGTGCGATTACCGGCATTGCCGAATCGCTGGACTTCACCCGCCGTGCACCACAAAACAGTCAGGATGAACTGGGTGCCACCGCCAGCGCATTCAACGGGCTGATCGGCAAACTGCATGACAGCCTGCAAGCCTTGAGCGGGCAGATCAGCCAGCTGACCCAGGCCTCGGCCGGGCTGGCATCCTCGGCCGGAGAAGTTGCCGGCACCGTTGCGCGCCAGAGCGAAATTTCCGCCAGCGTGGCGGCAACCGTGCAGCAGCTGACCGTGAGCATCAATCATGTGGGCATGCAGGCGGCCGCCACCAACGAGCAGGCATTGCAAACCGGGGCGCTGGCCAATACCGGCGGCGCGGTGGTCAGCAGTACGGTGAGCGACATCCGCGATATTGCCGACACAGTGGGCACCGCCTCCAGCAGCGTGCGCCAGCTGGGCGAGCAGGCACGCTCCATTGTCGCTGCGGTCTCGGTCATCAAGGACGTGGCCGATCAGACCAATCTGTTGGCACTGAACGCAGCCATCGAGGCCGCCCGCGCCGGCGAACAGGGCCGCGGCTTTGCCGTGGTGGCCGACGAGGTGCGCAAGCTGGCCGAGCGCACCAGCAGCATGACCAACCAGATCAACACCGTCATCAACGCCATTGCCGGCAGCAACGAAGACACCGGCAAGGCCATGGCCGCCACCGAAACCCGGGTGGAAACCGGCCTGCAGCGGGCCGATGCCGCGCAAGACGCCATCGAGCGCATTGCCCACACCACCCAGGAACTGGTGCAACTGGTGGGCAGCATCACCACTGCCATCCGCGAGCAGGCCAGCGCCAGCACCGAAATTGCGGTGCAGGTAGACCACATCGCCCAGATGGCACAGCAAGCCAACGGCAATGCTTCGGCAGCCTCCGGCTCGGCGCTGGCGCTGGATGCCACTGCCCGCCGCATGCAGGAGATTGTGGCGGCCTATCGCCTGTAAGCCTGATCCAGCGCAGAAAAGCAGGTTTCGGGCCGGGTAATCTTGCATTAGATTGAACACATGGCATGCCATCTGGCTGCCATGTTTCCCGTCTTGCGAAAGTGCACCCATGTCCGCTCCCATCCTTCCCCCCGCCTGCGACGACAGCATCCATGTCGATTTGCGTGAAGTCATCCATGCCCTGTCCGACGCACTGGACCTGGTGGGGATTGATGATGTGGCACACGGCAAGCGGGTGGGCATCATGGCCTGGAATTGCGCGCTGGTCTTGCAGCGTAGCCGCCAGCAGGCTGACTTCCTGTTCGACCTGGGCCTGTTGCACGATATCGGCGTATCGTCCACCCGCACGCATCAGCATCTGGTCAGCGAATTCGACTGGGCCGGCTCGCAACAGCACTGTCAGGATGGCGCCAGCCTGCTGGCAGGCTTTGCCCCGCTCGCAGCCATGGTGGAACCGGTGCGCTACCACCACACGCCATGGCAAACCCTGTCCGGACTGGACTTGCCGCTTGAGGTGGCCGAGCAGGCCAACCTGATTTATCTGGTGGACCGGGTGGATGCCATGGCTGCGGCCTACTATCAGGGGGGTGAGTTGCTGATGCATACCGGAGCCATCCGCGAGCGCATTGCCAGCTACCGTGGCAGCCATTTTGCCCCGCAACTGGTGGATGCCTTCTTGCAGGCTTCCCGCGCGGAAGCCTTCTGGCTGCAACTGGAGCCGCGCGGCATTGCCGGCATGCTGCACGACCGGCGTGGCGAGCGCCATCCCTGCACCGCCACCACCACCCAGCTCAAGCAACTGGCCACGCTGTTTTCCCGCATCGTGGATGCCAAGAGCCCGTTCACCGCACGTCATTCGCAGGGGGTGGCCGGGCTGTCGCGCTGGCTGGCCGAACGCGCGGGCTGTCACCCGGCCGCTGCGACCAACTGGAAATTGCTGCGCTGCTGCATGACCTTGGCAAACTGCGGGTGCCGGACGAGATCCTGGACAAGCCCGGCGGGCTGGATGCGCATGAGCGCAGCCTGATCAATGCCCACAGCTTTGAAACCTACCAGATCCTGCGCCATATCAGCGGCTTCGAGGAAATTGCCTGCTGGGCGGCGTATCACCACGAAGAACCCGATGGCCATGGCTACCCCTTCCACCTGAGTGGAGCCAGCATGAGTCTGGAAGCCCGCATCCTGCGGGTGGCAGATATATTCCAGGCGCTGGCGCAGGACCGCCCCTACCGCACCGGCCTGAGCGCAGCACAAGTGCTGGCCACCTTGCAGGACTTTGTCGCGCACGGGCGCATCGACCCGGAGATTCTGGCCATTGCTGCCGGGGACATGGCTGGTGCCATGGCGGCAGCCCTGCCGGTGGCCAGTTCACACTGACCGGCTTGCCATGATTTGCCAGCCCGCCAGCGGGGGCGGATAATCGCCAGCCCCAACCCTGGGTCAACCCGAGCGGAGAATCTGCAAGATGAGTGATGAGCAACTGCGTCTGTCCAAACGCATGGTGGAACTGGGACTGTGCTCGCGTCGCGAAGCCGATGCCTTTATCGAGCAAGGCCGGGTGCGGGTGGATGGCCAGGTCGTTCAGCAACTGGGCAGCCGGGTAAGCCCGCAGCAGCGCATCGAACTGGATGCCCCGCGCATGAGCCTGGACGGGTTGAGCATCAGTCTGCTGCTGCATCGTGCTGCGGATAGCCGCTTGCCTCTGGCCGGGCTGATTACCCCGCAGCAACGCCATGCCCGGGACAACAGCGAAGTCAGCTTCAATCCGCGCCATCTGAAAGCCTTGCAACAGGCCGGGGCGCTGGACGAAAACAGCCATGGGCTGGTGGCACTCACCCTGGACAAGAAACTGGCACGCAAACTGGCGGATGCCGAACAGGAATACCTGATCCAGCTGGAAGCCGCCCCGGCGGCCGAGCTGCTGAAACAACAGTTGCAGGCCTTGCAACTGCCGGGCAAGCCACCACGCGGCCTGAAAATCAGCCGCCAGAGTGACCGCCAGCTGCGCATGGTGCTGTCAGCCGTGCAGCCCGGTCAGCCCATGGCCATCTGCCAGGCGCTGGGTTTGCAGCCGCTGGCGCTGCGCTGCATCCGCATTGGCAAACTGGGTATCGGCGACCTTCCTGCCGGGCAATGGCGCTACCTGCTGCCGATGGAGTCCTTCTGATTTACTGCGCGGCCAGGGTATCGAGCGCTGAGTCCAAGGCAGCGGCCAGTGCAGCCGGCTGGCTGATGGCCTCTGGCCAGTTGTGACGTTCATGCCCGGCGCCGCTCTGGCGCCGGTAATCCACCCCGTAAGCATCCAGCCCCAGCAGGGTGATGCCCTCTGGCACCCGGGCCTGCTGCAACAGTGCGGCCTCCTGTGCCAGCGGCAGCACATCCGGGCTCAATTCCTCCGCCTCCAGCCAACCCATGCGCCCCACGCCACCGATATAGCGCAGGCGCTGCGGCAGCAGGCGGAAGAACATGAAATCCAGTTGCAGCAAATCCTCTGCCTGCGGCTGGTAGCGCAAAAAGCGCTGTAGCAACAAGTCATCCGTCTCGATGCGCTGCGCATCGGCCAGCAAGGTCAGCCGCGCTTCGGCCTGCACATCCTCGGCACCCTTTTGCAGTACTGCCAGGCTGCAACGTCCATCGGCCAGCAGATTGCGCGTGTGTTCGGCCAGCGCGCTGATCAGCAGCAGCGGGCGGTGCTGTTCATCCAGTACATAAGGCAGCACCGTGGCATAGGGATAACCGGCCAACTGACCGGAGTGGGTGGCCAGCGTGGCATGATGCTGGGCGTGCATCAGTTGCAAGGCGGCGATGGGCGCAATTTTCACCAGTATTTCTCCTGAAACCTGCAAACAGTCATGTCGGCCATTTTATGGCAGATGACTGCGCCATGCCCGGTCATGCGCCGTCATCATCTTGCGCCAGGACAAACTCAGTGCGGGTCGACCGGCTGCTGCAGGCTTTGCACATACTCCAGCAACTGGCCAGCTGGCATGGGGCGGGCAAAATGGAAGCCTTGCATCACGCGACACCCCAGCGCCAGCAGGCGCTCGCTTTGCGCCGGTGTTTCCACGCCCTCGGCCACCACCTCCATGCCCATGTCGCGCGCCATCGACAAGGTGGCACGTACCACGGCTTCATCGTCAGTGGTGCCGGGCAAGGTGCGGACAAAGCTGCGGTCTATCTTGAGCCGGCTGATGGGGAAACGGCGCAGGCGGGACAGCGAGGAATACCCGGTGCCAAAGTCGTCCAGCGCAAAGCGGCAACCCAGAGCCACCAGTGCATGGAATACGTCCAGATGGTGGCTTTCTTCATGCATCAGCGCACCTTCGGTCAGTTCCAGTTCCAGCGCACCGTCCTTCAGCCCGTAACGCTGCATCAGGCCTTGCACATAGGGTTGCAGGTCGCTGCGCTCCAGCTGCACCGGGGAAATATTGACCGAAACCGGCAGTTGCAGGCCATGCGCCCGCCAGCTGGCCTGTTCGGCACAGGCCTGGGCCAGCACCCAGCGTCCCAGCTCGACAATCAGGCCGGAGCGCTCGGCCAGCGGAATGAATTCGCCCGGCGGCATGAAACCACGTACCGGATGCTGCCAGCGCACCAGCGCTTCGCAGCCTATGCACTGGCCGCTGACGGCATCAATCTGCGGCTGGTAGTACAACACCAGCTGGCCGGGTTCGTCTTGCAGCGCCCGGCGCAAATCACGCTCCAGTGTCAGACGTTCCAGCACCAGCACATTCATTTCCGGCGTGTAATAACGCAGGGTATCGCGCCCGGCTTCCTTGGCCGCATACATGGCCATGTCTGCGTGGCGCAGCAGGGTGTCAGGGTCCTGCCCATCCTGCGGGTACAGCGCCACGCCGATACTCACGGTGCAGCGCAGTTCATGTGCATCCACCAGCACGGCCTGATCAAACAGGGCCAGCAGCGCACTGCCCAGCGCCTCCAGCTGCGACTGATGGGTATAGGGCATCAGGATGACAAATTCGTCCCCGCCCAGACGGGCCAGCATGGCCTCTGGCGGCAGCGGTTGTTGCAAACGGCGCGCAATGTTCACCAGCAGCTGATCCCCCACCGGATGGCCCAGGCTGTCATTCACCGTCTTGAATTCATCCATGTCCAGGAACAGCACCGCCAGCTGGCCTTGCTGGCCGGCGGCGTCCAGCTCGCGGCGTGTCATGTTGAGCCAGCACGGCCGGTTGGGCAGGCCGGTCAGGCTGTCATGCAAGGCCAGATAGCTGACATTGGCCTCGGCCTTGCGGGTGGCATCCAGCTGCACTTGCAACTGCTGGTTGGCATCGGCCAGCTCGGCGGTGCGCTGCTGCACCTCCCCCTCCATCCGCCGGGTATAACCGGTGACAATCAGCAAGAAACCGCCAAACAGGCCGGTCATGGCCAGGCCCACCACAAAGGTGATCCACTCCAGCCAGCTGCGCAGACCGTCCAGGTATTCTTCGCTGGCGCGCAGGCGCAAGGCCCAGTTGCGCCCGGCAAACACAAAGCGGCTTTCCAGATGTGGCCGCTGACCGAACCAGCCACCCTTGCCGCAGTTTTGCGGGCCGGACAGACGGTGGAAACCCGGCATGCCGTCGATGTCGATCAGGCAGACTTCAATATCATGTCGCACATCGTGCTGCAGCGTGGTTTGCACGATGTCGTCCATGCGGAACAGGCTGGAAATCACCCCGCGCAATACCTGGTGCTGCATGGCATCGGCCGGGGCATACACCGCCTGATAGAGGGCAATGGCTTTTTGCTTGCCCACTTCCTGCACCAGGCGGATGGCCGGGCTGGCTTCGGCCTGACCGCTTTGCATGCTGCGGCGAATGGTGCTGGCCAGTATGGGTGAGGACAGGATATCCAGCCCCTGAGCGCGCAGATTGCGCTGCAGCGGTTCGTTGAAACGGATGGGCAGATAGGATGGCCGCTGGGGCGAAGGCTGGATGTTTCCCGCCGGATCCCGCGCCTGGATGTCACGTCCACCCAGCACATCCCGCTCGAAAGCCTTGCGCTCGGCATCATTCACCAGCGGGCTCCAGCCCAGGCTTTGCGTACCGGGCAAGCGCCCCAGCCAGGGCGAAGTCAGCTCTGCCCATTGCTCGGTCGAGGATACCGGGGCGCTGCTTTGCAATTGCTTGAGTGCCAGCATCACGTCCAGCTGCATTTCCAGACGCTTGCGCAGGGCCAGTTCGATCTGGTTGGCATCGCGGTTGAACTGGCTTTGCACCCGCAGTGCTTCCCAATGGTGAATCAGCACGCTGAGGCTGGCCATGGTGAGCGCCGTCAGCAGCATGGGCCACAGCAAGGCACGGCTGCGCGCCTGCCATTCACTGCGCGGCCGGCCAAAACGCGCCAGCATCAAGGGCAGCATGATCAGGCAGCCAAAGGTATCGCCCAGCCACCAGTTCCAGGCGTTGAACAGGGCATCGGTACGGGGCAGCACGCCCAGCATGGCCAGCAAGGGCACACTGATGCCACTGCATGCCAGGCAGGAAAGCGGAATCACCAGCAACATCAGGCGAATCACGCTGGCGGCATTATCCAGACGGTTGGGCCAGCCTATGATGCGGGTGATGAGCCAGCGCCCTGCCAGCGCCTGCAAGGTTGCGGCTGCCGGCACAATCAGCAAGGACAGGAAACCCCAGCCCTGCACGCCGGACTGCCAAGCCGCCGCCACTTGCACCAGCAAAGAGCCCAGCAGCACGCCGGGCCACAATGATCGCCCCCACAGCAGCAAGGACATCAGGGCCAGGCCGGCAGCAGGAAATACAGGTGCGGTATAGCCAGGCGGAATGGCGCTATACAGCGAGGGGATGCCGATCAGGGCATACACCACGGCCAGTCGCAAAATGGCAGGAAGTCGAACAGGCACTAGGCACCTTGCAGTTATAAATGACAGCTTGCTGACATTAGCATGATGTACCGTAAGCGTCACTTGTCATGCTCAACATCAGCCTGTACGAATAAAAAAACCAAAGCGGGCAGGTAAAAAACGACAAATCTTCCGACAATACAAGGCGATTGCTACGGTGGCGTGGCTAACGCTGAATGATGTGCGCGGCAACTGCCCGATCAGCCGGTAACGGTGTGCGGCCTTCCAGCAGGGCGAAAATCTGCGCCAGGCAGTGCTCTGCCATGCCCTGACCATCCTGCACGATGGCATCCACCGGAATGGGCAGGCAGTCGAGCAAGGGATGATCGTCAAACGTCATCAGACAGGACGGAGCTTCACGCAGATGGTGGGTCTGGCTCATGAAGGACAGCACCCCTTCAAGCAAGGTAATGGAGGCGGTGAACAAGGCTTGCGGGTAGCGCCCTTTGGCGGCATACCACTGCTGCATCATGGCAAAACCGGAAGCGCGCTGGAAATCGCGCTCCACCACCCACTCAGCCGGGGCCTGCATGCCATGCTGTTGCAGCGCCTGACGGAAACCTGCCAACCGGTCGCGGCTGGGAGAAAGCGTGGGCTGACCACCGAAATACACTACTTCCTGCACACCCTGCGCCAGCTTGCTGCCAATCAGCCGGGCCACGGTATCGGTGGCGTCAGTCACCACCGACGGAATGCCACTGCCATCGATGCGGCGGTCGACAAACACCAGCGGCAGACGGCTGGTCCATTTCTGATACAGGGCGGCATCACTGCTGCAAGGCACCACGGCCATGCCATCCACCTGACGCGCCACCAGGTGCGCCATGCCTTCGGCTTCGCGCTGCGGGTCCTCGTCACTGGTCACCAGCACCAGCTGGTGGTCACGCTCGCGGCACAGGTTTTCCATGGCCTGCGCCAGCGTGGCATGGGCCGAGTTGGTCAGGTCGGGAATCACCAGCCCGATGCTGTTGCTGCGTTTGCTGCGCAATGACCGTGCCGATTGCGAAGGGTTGAAATGGTGCTCGCGTGCTACTTTCTCCACCCGTTCCACCGTGGCTGGCGAAATGCGATAACGCTCGGCATGGCCATTGAGCACCATGCTGGCCGTGGTACGGGATACGCCGGCCAGGCTGGCAATGTCATCGATGGTGAGGCGCTTGTAGGCAGTCACGCAAGACTTTCTGTAAGGGGTTGGTCACCGGCAGCAACAACCCCCGCAGCCTTGTCAGCAGCGGGGGTTGGCTGGCTTGTAGCGATTGTATTACAAGCGGGCGGGCACAGGAAAACCCTGTACCAGCCATGGCTTCCCGCTTACTGCTTGATCAGGTTCAGCGGTACCGGAATGAACTTGTCCACGCTCTGGCCGGCTGCCAGTTTCTTGGCAGTCTGGATGCCATACTGGCCGATCAGCTCAGGCTGCTGCTGCACGGTGGCGGCCAGGGTACCGGCCTTCACCGCGGCAACGGCGTCAGCGGTGGCATCAAAGCCCACCACCACCACGTTTTTCAGACCGGCAGCCTGAATGGCCTTGAGCGCGCCCAGCGCCATTTCGTCGTTATGCGCAAACACGCCCTGGATGTCCTTGTTGCCCTGGATGATGTTTTCCATCACCGACAGGCCCTTGGCGCGGTCGAAATCTGCCGGTTGCTTGGCCAGCAGTTTCACATCAGCCTTGCCATCCACCACCTTGTGGAAGCCTTCTCCGCGCTCACGTGCTGCGGAGGAGCCGGCAATACCTTCCAGCTCGACGATACGGCCCTTGCCACCCAGTTTTTCCAGCAGGTACTCACCGGCCATCTTGCCGCCTGCCACGTTATCCGAAGCAATGTGGGCGCTGACTTCGGCACCGTTCACGCTGCGGTCCAGCGACACCACCTTGATGCCCTTGCCGGTCGCTTCCTTCACCACATTGGCCACGGCGGAGGAATCAGTCGGGTTGATCAGGATGACGTTCACCTTTTTCTGGATCAGGTCTTCCACGCTGGCCTGCTGCTTGGCCGGGTCGTCCTGGGCATCCACGGTAATCAGGTTGACGCCGTCTTTCTTGGCTTCGTCTTCAGCGCCCTTGCGCAGCGACACGAAGAAGGGGTTGTTCAAGGTGGATACGGCCAGGCCGACGGTCAGCTTGCCATCGGCGGCAGCGGCAGGTGCACTGGCGGCAGCCGGCGCAGCGCTGTCCGGACCTTGCTTGGAGCAGGCGGCAATGCCGAACACCAGCATGCTGGCCAGCAGCGGATGAAGAATGCGATTCATGGTGAGTCTCCCTGATATTGACTACGTTGCGTTAAACAGCCCTGGACAGGACTTTTGTTGATTCAAACCCTGCGTTTACTTTTTGCCGCTGCGGTCGATCAGCACCGCCAGCAAGATGACCACACCCTTGATCACCTGCTGGTAGAAGGACGATACGCCCAGCAGGTTAAGGCCATTGTTCAGCACGCCAATCAGCAACGCGCCCATCAGCGTGCCAAAAATCCAGCCGCGGCCGCCGGTCAGGCTGGTACCACCCAGCACCACGGCGGCGATGGCATCCAGCTCGTAGCCGCTACCGGCGGTGGGCTGGGCGGAATTCAGGCGCGAGGTCAGCACCACCCCGGCCATGGCTGACATGGCACCGGAAACGGTATAGACCCACAGCTTGATCTGATCCACCTTCACGCCGGACAGCCGGGCGGCTTCCTCATTGCCACCGGTGGCATACACATGGCGGCCGAACACTGTTTTCTTCAGCAGGAAGGCAAACAGGCCGAACATGATCAGCATCCACACCACCGGAATCGGCACCAGCCCGGCCACATAGCCGCCGCCCAGCATGGAGAACAGATCGCTGTTGAAACCGGTGATCGGGCTGCCGCCTGACACCACCAGCGCGAGACCGCGCAGGATGGTCATGGAAGCCAGGGTGGCGATGAACGGCGCCACCTTGCCCTTGCTCACCACCAGGCCGTTGAGCAGGCCCATCACACCACCGCCGATCACCCCCAGCAGGGTAGCCAGCATCGGGTTGACGCCGGACTGGATCAGCGTGGCAATGCCCACCGAGGACAGCGCCAGGATGGAACCCACCGACAGGTCGATGCCGCCCAGCAGGATCACCAGCGTCATGCCAAAGGCAATCAGCGCATTGATCGACACCTGGCGCATCACGTTCAGCAGGTTGGCCACGGTCAGGAAGTCCGGGCTGAGTACGGCCAGCCCCACCGACACCAGCACCAGGGCGATGAAGGGCCCCAGCTTCTGCAGGGTGGCTTTTTGTTTTGGAGTCATTATTTATTCCCTTGCTCTTGTTCAGGCGGCGTGCGCCGTACCGGTGGCCGCAGCCATGATGCCTTCCTGGGTGGCCTCAGCGGCCTCGAACAGGCCGGTCTGGCGGCCTTCGTGTATCACCAGGATGCGGTTGCTCATGGCCATGACTTCCGGCAATTCCGACGACACCATCACGATGGCCACACCCGCTGCGGCCAGTTGGTTGATGATGTGATAAATCTCGGCCTTGCCACCCACGTCCACCCCGCGGGTGGGTTCGTCCAGCAGCAACACCTTGGGCGGCTGGGCCAGCCATTTGGCAAACACCACTTTTTGCTGATTGCCACCGGACAGCGATTTCACCTCCAGTTCGGCGTCGCGGGTGCGGATACGCAATTGCTCGATCAAGCCGGCCACCGCCTGCTGCTCGGCCGCATCCGACACCACACCCAGCCGGGCGTACTGCGGCAGATGCACCAGGGTGGCGTTTTCGCGCAGCGACATGCCCAGTACCAGGCCCTGACTCTTGCGGTCTTCCGTTACAAAGGCGAGGCCAGCGGCAATCGCTGCTCCCGGGCTGTGCAGGCTGACCGCCTCGCCATCCAGCAACACCGTGCCCGCCGTGCGGCGGTTCAGGCCAAACAGGGTCTTGAGGATTTCACTGCGCCCCGCGCCCATCAGCCCGGCCACGCCCAGCACTTCACCAGCCCGTACGGCAAAGCTGATGTCGCGCACATGATGTTCGTCAGCCAGCCCATCCACCTGCAGGCGCACGGCACCCGGCTGTACGGTACGACGCGGAAAACGGTCGCCGATTTCGCGTCCCACCATCATGTGCACCACTTCATCAAAATCGGTACGGGCAATCACCCGCTCGCCAACAAAGCGGCCATCGCGCAACACGCTGATCTTGTCGCAGATACGGAAGATTTCTTCCATGCGGTGTGACACATACACAATGGCGACACCACGTGCCTTGAGCGCCTGCATCAGGCCGAACAGGGTGTCGATCTCGCGTTCGGTCAGCGCGGCGGTAGGCTCGTCCATGATCAGGAGACGTGCATCCATGGCCAGTGCCTTGGCAATTTCCACCATCTGCTGCTGACCGATGGACAGGCTGCCGGCTTCGGCTTCCGGGTCGATATTGCCAGCCCCAAGCGACGCCAGCTGTGCCTGTGCCTCGCGCCGCATGCAGGCGCTGTCGATTACGCCAAAGCGCGATGGTTCACGACCAAGGAACAGGTTTTCCATCACCGACAGTTGCGGAATCAGGTTCAGCTCCTGATGGATGATGGCAATGCCGCAGGCTTCGGCCTGACGGGTGGAGCGGATGTCCACCGGCTTGCCGTCAATCACGATGCTGCCGGCATCGCTACGGTACACCCCGCTGAGTATTTTCATCAGCGTGGATTTGCCGGCACCGTTCTCGCCCATCAAGGCGTGGATTTCCCCGCCGGCAATGGCAAAGTCCACTTGTTCCAGCACCCGCACCGGGCCGAATGCCTTGCTGATGCCCTGCATGACAACATTCATCACCAGGCCCTCAGAAAATCACACCGGAGTGCAGGATCACATTGGCGTACGGCGTACATTCACCGGTACGGATGATCACCTTGGCTTCCTGGCAGCGCTGTTTGAATTGTTCATGGCTGACAAACTCCAGTGCCACGCCCTGCGCGGCCAGGGCGGCCGCCTGCTCGACAACAGCCGGGTTGCGGCTGCGGCATTCGTCGGCAAAGACGGCACGCTCGCACTGGAAATCAGCCAGCACGGTGTCCAGCACGCGGGCAAAGCCCGGCTCGCCCAGCGCCAGCGCGAGGTCGATGCATTCCACACCAGCCGGAATCGGCAGGCCGCAGTCGGCAATCACCAGACTGTCGGTATGGCCCATGCCGGCCAGCACGCGCGCGATGTCGCGATTCAGATGTCCCAGCTTTTTTCATGCTTGTTGTTCCAGAAAATGTTGCAGCTCGGCCAGGGTGGGCATGCCGCTTTGCGCGCCCTGCTTGGTCACCGACAGTGCGGCGGCGGCATTGGCACGGCGCACAGCCTCGCCCAGGCCCAGCGCCCAGAATGCCGCCAGCGCACCATTGAAGGTATCGCCGGCACCGGTGCTGTCGACGGCGAATACCGGAAAACCATTCACCTGCCGGAGCACACCATCGGCATCAGCATAGCTGGCGCCCAGGCTGCCCTGTGTCATCACGATGCCCGCCGGACGACTGGCCAGCAGTTGCTGCCAGGGCTGCTGGCTGCCCATTGCCACCGCCAGCTCGTATTCATTGGGCGTCAGCAGGGAAACCTGTTGCAGCAAGGTGGCAGGCAGCGGCTGGGCCGGAGCGGGGTTCAGGATGAAGGGCTTGCCGTGGCGCGCCGCCAGCATGGCAGCATGCTCGACGGTAGCCAGCGGCACTTCCAGCTGGGCCAGCACCACATCGGCCTCGGCAAAGGCGGCTTCGGCGGCATCCAGCTGGGCGGGGGACACGGCATGGTTGGCACCGGGCACCACCATGATGGCATTGTCACCACCAGCCAGGGTGATGCTGGCCATGCCGGTGGCTTCACTGACCTGCGCTACCCAGCGGGTGTCCACGCCTTCGGCCTGCAAGCCACTGAGCAATTGCGCACCAAAGGCATCCTGCCCGACACAGGCAATCAGGCTGACATTGGCACCCAGACGGGCAGCCGCCACGGCCTGATTGGCCCCCTTGCCACCAGGATAGGTGGCAAAGCGGCGACCAAACAGGGTTTCACCCTGACGCGGAAAGCTGTCTGCTTCCACCACCAGGTCCATGTTGATGCTACCGATCAGCAAAACGCGGCTCATGTTTTGTCTTTCTTGCGGCAAACCATGTGCTATGCCCGCTGCCCGGGCCGGGCAGAACGGCAAGCACGGTCTGCTGTTGATCAAACGCTAAAACGTACTCAGCAATGCGGTGAACTTATAGCAGAGCCCGCATGTCGGTGGAAGCGCAAAACGCAAAAAATGTAAGTTTTCAACTACATGGCGACAGAAAAAAACCACACCGTGGTGCATGCCAAGGCCGGCGAGGCCTTGGCAGCGCCTGGATTTGCACCGTCACAGTGCCATTTGCCGCCCGGCTGTAGTTGCGGCGCACAATTCATCAAGCCCAAATTCCATGCGGCTTTGCGCATTTTCATGCCGCACTGCAATACCGACTCAGCCGCCATTACCCACCCGCACAAGTCCCCTGCGCCGGCGCTGCGGCTGTGCTAAACTCCCGGCAACACATTCATTTGATTATGAAAACACTCATCACCGCCCTCTTGCTCTGTCTGTTCTCACTGCCAGCCATGGCCGTGAACAGACTGCTGCCCGCCAATATCGTGGCCGGCACGCTCTCCAGTGTGGACAACAATGTCGTCACCTTCGCCAAAAGCGAGAGTTCGCTGCTGAACACGCTGGTTGCCATGGTGATTCCCAGCGGACAGAGCTATACCACTGCGCCCGGGCTGCGCATCTACGATGCCAACAACCTGTTCGTGCTGTCCGGACAATTACCCACGCTGGTGGGTAAAACGGTAGGCATCACACTGGACTTGCAAGGCAACATCAATCGCATCTGGGTATTGAGCGATGAAGAAATCGCCCAATTGCAACAGCGCCAGCAGTAAGGCGCCCTTCCCCATGAACCAGCTGGAATTCCTGTAAGCAATGAAGAAGGTATACATCAAGACCTTCGGTTGCCAGATGAACGAATACGACTCGGACAAAATGGTCGACGTTCTGGGCGATGCCGAAGGCATGATCAAGACAGACAATCCGGAAGAAGCCGACGTCATCCTGTTCAACACCTGTAGCGTGCGGGAAAAGGCACAGGAAAAAGTATTCTCCGATCTGGGCCGCATCCGCCCGCTGAAAGAAGCCCGGCCCGACCTGATCATTGGCGTTGGCGGCTGCGTCGCCAGCCAGGAAGGCGACACCATCGTCAAGCGTGCGCCTTATGTGGATGTGGTGTTCGGCCCGCAAACCTTGCATCGCCTGCCGGACATGATTCGCGCCCGCCAGCACAGCGGTGCGGCGCAGGTGGATATCTCCTTCCCGGAAATCGAAAAATTCGACCACATTCCGCCAGCCAAGGTGGATGGTGCCGCTGCTTTCGTCTCCATCATGGAAGGCTGCTCCAAGTACTGCTCCTTCTGCGTGGTGCCCTATACCCGTGGCGAGGAAGTCTCCCGCCCGTTTGAAGACGTGCTGACCGAAATTGCCGGTCTCACCCAGCAAGGGGTAAAGGAAATCACCCTACTGGGGCAAAACGTCAACGCCTACCGTGGCGTGATGGCCGATGGTGAAATCGCCGACTTCGCCCTGCTGCTGGAATACGTGCACGAAATTCCGGGCGTGGAACGCCTGCGTTTTACCACCAGCCATCCGCGTGAATTCACCCAGCGCATCATCGACTGCTACGGCAAGCTGCCCAAGCTGGTATCGCACCTGCATCTGCCGGTGCAAAGCGGTTCCGACCGCATCCTTACCGCCATGAAGCGTGGCTATACCGCACTGGAATACAAGTCCATCATCCGCAAGCTGCGTGCACTGCGTCCGGACCTGTGCCTGTCATCGGACTTCATCGTCGGCTTCCCCGGCGAAACCGAAGCTGATTTCGCCAAGACGCTGAAGCTGGTCAAGGACCTGGAATTCGACTTCAGCTATGTGTTCATCTACAGCGCCCGCCCCGGCACCCCGGCAGCCAACCTCACCGACGACACCCCGCATACCGAAAAGGTACGCCGCCTGGAGGCGCTGAACGATGTGATCGAAGCGCGTGGTTTTGCCATCAACCAGAGCATGGTGGGCAGCGTGCAGCGCGTGCTGGTGGAAAACATCTCCAAGAAGGACCCGAACATGCTGGCAGCCCGTACCGCCAACAACCGGGTCGTCAACTTTGTCGGTCACCCGCGTCTGCTCAAGCAAATGGTGGATGTCGTCATTACCGAAGCGCGTCCGCATTCGCTGGCAGGGGAAATCCTGCTGCAGGAAGACCGCTGAACCACATAAAGGCACAGACCCGTCATGTTCATCGTTTCACTCAGTTATATCGCCCCGCTGGAGGAAATCGACGCCCAGCTGGAACAACATGTGCTGTGGTTGAAGCAATGCTATGCCGACGGTCTGTTCCTGGCCTCCGGCCGCAAGGAACCACGCACCGGTGGCATCATTCTGGCGCGCGGTGATCGCCACATGCTGCAACAGCGGCTGGCGCAGGACCCCTTCGCCCTGGCCGGACTGGCACGCTACGACATCACCGAGTTTCACCCCAGCATGACGGTTGCCGGGCTGGAAATCCTGCAAGACCGGCCAAACGCATGAGCAACCCCACCAGCGCCCACCAGCCGCCACCACTGCGCCGCCATGCAGCCAGGGTGGTGCGCTACAGCCTTATTGCCCTGCCCATCCTGCTGGTGCTCAGCCTGCTGGTGGGCCAGCCCGGCAGCAATGGCAACTGGGGTAGCCGTTCGCTCTTGCTGCTGACCGGGCCGGCTGCGCTGCTTCCCACCGCCTTGCTGTATGCTGCCCTGCTGTGTCTACTGGACAAACTGGCTTCGGCCGGGCTGCGTAACGGCCTGTTCATGTTGCTGACCTTGCTGGTCTGCGTTTTGCTTGTACTGGAAGCCAGCTTCTGGCTGGCGCTGCTGTTCAGCCACTGACACCTGACCCTGACTCATGAATACCACTCCTCTCAGTTTCAATCCGGTCGATAACGAACGGCTGGCCCGCCTGTGCGGCCCGCTGGATGAAAACCTCAAGCAGATCGAAACCGGTCTGGATGTGCTGATCCAGCGCCGTGGCGAACACTTCAAATGCAGTGGCGAGCAGGCCGACCTCGCGGTTTACAGCCTGACCCGCCTGTACCTGCTGGCAGAAAAGCAGGACATCTCGATTGACGATGTGCAACTGGAGCTGGTGGAAGCCCGCCAGCACAATCATGCAGCCGATGCCGACGCGCCGGTGCTGCTGACCCGTCGTGGCGACCTGCGTGGCCGTACTCCGCGCCAGAGCGGTTACATCAAGGCCATCAGCCAGCACGACATCACCTTTGGCATCGGCCCGGCCGGTACCGGCAAAACCTACCTCGCCGTGGCCTGCGCGGTGGATGCCATGGAACGCGATGCCATCAAGCGCATCGTGCTGGTGCGCCCGGCGGTGGAAGCCGGTGAAAAACTGGGCTTCCTGCCCGGCGATCTGGCACAAAAGGTCGACCCCTACCTGCGTCCGCTGTACGACGCCTTGTACGACCTGATGGGTTTTGACCGCGTCACCCGCCTGTTCGAAAAAAACCTGATTGAAATTGCACCGCTGGCCTACATGCGTGGCCGCACGCTGAACAATGCCTTCATCATTCTGGACGAGGCACAGAACACCACGCCGGAGCAGATGAAGATGTTCCTCACCCGCATCGGCTTTGGCTCACGCGCGGTGATTACCGGTGACGTGACGCAGATCGACCTGCAGCGCCATCAGAAAAGCGGACTGGTGGAAGTGGAGAAGATTCTGGGCCATGTGCGCGGCATCCACTTTCACCATTTCCAGAGCGAAGACGTGGTGCGCCACCCGCTGGTGCAGAAAATCGTCGATGCCTACGATAACTATCAACTGAAAAACGATGAAACAAGCCAAGCGAAATAACCCGCTGCTGCGTCTGGCCGCCCGCCTGCAACTGACGCTGGAAGACCGCAGCCAGGCACAGCGGCTGCCCGATGCCAGACTGATCCGCCGCTGCTGCCAGGCTGCCTTGCAGGCCGATGTGCAACAGGCCCAGGTCAGCATCCTGCTGGTAGGCAGCGAGGAAGGCCGCAGCCTCAACCACACCTACCGCGGCAAGGACTACGCCACCAATGTGCTGTCGTTCGCACTGAACGAAGGCGAAAACATTGCCGATCTGCCCTTGTTTGGCGACCTGGTACTGTGTACCGAGGTGGTGGAAAAAGAAGCCACCGAGCAAGGCATTGACCTGATGGCCCACTATGCCCACCTGCTGGTACACGGCATGCTGCACTTGCAAGGCTTTGACCACGAGGATGACGAAGAAGCGGAAATCATGGAAACGCTTGAAACTGTCATTCTCGCGAAGTTAGGATATCCCGATCCCTATCTAGAGGAAAAACGCTAACCCCATGGAAGACCCCAGTAAACACAAGCCCAGCCTGTTGGAACGCTTGTCCGCCATGCTCCTGCGCGAACCGGAAGACCGCGAGGAGTTGATCACCCTGCTGCACTCCGCCTTTGAACGCAATCTGCTGGACGCCGAAGCGCTGGCCATGATTGAAGGCGTGCTGGAAGTCAGCGACCTGACCGCCCGCGATGTCATGGTGCCGCGCAGCCAGATGGACGTCATCCGCATTGACGACCCCATCGAACGCCTGCTGCCGGATGTACTGCGCACCGGGCACTCGCGTTTTCCGGTGATCGGCGACAACAAGGACGACGTGCTGGGCATCCTGCTGGCCAAGGACCTGTTGCATTACTTCCATGCCCCTGCCCGCTTCGACCTGCGGGCCACCCTGCGCGCCAGCGTGTTTGTGCCGGAATCCAAACCTCTCGATGTCCTGCTGCGCGAATTCCGCTCCAACCGTAACCACATGGCCATCGTGGTGGATGAGTATGGCGGCGTGTCTGGTCTCGTCACCATCGAGGATGTGATCGAACAGATCGTCGGCGACATCGAAGACGAATACGACTTCGAAGAGGACGACAACAATATCGTGCCGGTTCGCGACCAGCGCTACCGCGTGAACGCCCTCACCGAAGTGGCGGACTTCAACGAGTACTTTGCCACCAGCTACGACGACGACGACGTCGATACCGTAGGCGGCCTGGTGATTTCACTGTTTGGCCACCTGCCCAAACGCGGCGAAACCGTCGAGTCCGGCTCGCTGCGCTTCACCATCCTGCGCGCTGACAGCCGTCGCCTGCAGACCCTGCTGGTGGAACGGCTGCACAGCAATACCGCCGACAGCACCCAGGACTGACATGCGCACCCTGCTTGTACTGATTGCCGCCGCGCTTGCCGGGGCGCTTACCCTCTACGGCTTTGCGCCCTACCGGCTGTACGGCTTGCTGCCCTTGTCGCTGCTGGCACTGGCGCAATTGGTACAACGCAATCCCACCCTTGCCTTCCGTACTGGCTATGTCTGGGGTGTTGCAGCCTATACCAGCAACTTCAACTGGATATACAACAGCCTGCATGATATTGCCGGCCTGCCGGCGGTGCTGGCCGCACCACTGGTGCTATTGCTACCCGCCTATCTTGCCATCTGGCCCGGCCTTGCTTGCTGGCTGGTCATCCGTATCGACCAGCGAACATGGGTGCGCTGGCTGCTGGCGTTTCCGGCCCTGTGGGAGCTGGGCGAATGGCTGCGCAGCTGGGTGATGACCGGCTTCCCCTGGGGCGCCGTCGGCTATTCACAGGTAACAGAAAGCCCCTT
Organism: Aquitalea pelogenes; assembly: GCF_001515305.1. GTDB lineage: Bacteria > Pseudomonadota > Gammaproteobacteria > Burkholderiales > Chromobacteriaceae > Aquitalea > Aquitalea pelogenes. Next base: position 18,105 of record NZ_LNQV01000023.1, on the reverse strand, counting down.
GTCAGGCTTTATCCCGTTGGGCGGTATCCATCTGGTCAGCTATCTGGTGGCATTCAGCGCCGGCGCCTTGCTGCTGCTGGCCAATGGCCAGCGCCTGCAACGCGCACTGGCTGCGACATTGCTGCTGGCAATATGGAGTGCCGGCTTCTGGCTGCAATCGGTCAACTGGACGGAACCGGTAGGCAAGCCCTATAGGGTTGCACTCGCCCAAGGGGATATTGCGCAAGTGCTGAAGTGGGATCCGGCTGCTTTTGAACAGACCCTCAAAACTTACTACCAGCAGGTTGCCAGCACCCAGGCTGACGTGATGATCCTGCCGGAAACTGCCCTGCCGGTATTTCTGGATGACCTGCCTTCCGGCTACCTGACCATGGTGGCAGGCGATGCCCGGCGCAAGAACATGGCCCTGGCTACCGGCATTCCACGCCGCACCCCGGATGGCCGTGGTTATCTGAATGCCGTGGTGGTACTGACCGATCCGGCGCTACCCTCTTACGCCAAAGATCATCTGGTGCCGTTTGGTGAGTTCATCCCGCTACCCGGCCTGATTGGCTGGATTTACCAGTACATGAACATGCCACTGTCGGGCTTTAGTCGCGGTGGTGCCAATCAGGCTCCACTGTTGCTGGCAGGCCACCACATTGCTTTCAATATCTGCTACGAGGACAGCTTTGGCGAAGAGTTGATCGACCCCGCTGCCCACGCAGGCATTCTTGCCAATGTCAGCAATCTGGCCTGGTTTGGAAAAAGCGTTGCCATGAGCCAGCATTTGCAGCTCTCCCAGGCGCGCGCACTGGAAACCGGCCGCTTCATGCTGCGCGCCACCAATAACGGTATGACGGCGATTGTGCGTCCCAATGGTGAAATTTCCAGCGTGGCAGCACCGTTCTCCCAGCAAGTGCTGGAAGGCATGGTGCAGGACTACCAGGGCCTGACGCCTTATATGCAGCTGGGCAATCAACCGGTGATCATCGCTTGTGTCAGCTTGCTGTTGCTGGCCATGGCGCTGGGTGCATACCAGCGTTACCGGGAAAAGCCCAGGCAACGGCCAGCCGCTGAAAACAACGCGTCCTGACCAAAAACGACGAGCAGCAGAAGTCATCCACAGCAGTCACCACTGCGGTAACTGAATAAAAAAGCCCTCCTGGTGGAGGGCTTTTGCCTGGCATGGCGGGGCTCTTACACGTGGAACTTGGATACCAGCTGACGCAAATCGTCTGCCAACGCATGCATGGCCTGCACCTCCTTAGAGGTACCTGCCGCCTCCTCTGCATTACCACTGGCGCTGCGGGCGATCAATTCCACCTGCTGTGCAATTTCGGTGCTGGCACTGCCCTGTTCTTTCAGCGCATGTGATATCTCGTTCACCACATCCACCACACTGGTGGCGCTATCACGGATGTGGGATATCGCTTCCCCACCCTGAACCGCCAGTTGCAAACCATTCTTCACACGACCAACCGCTTCTTCCATACAGGCACGTGACTGATCGGAGCTGCTCTGGATTTCCTGGATCATGCCGGCGATTTCCTGCGTAGCCTGGCCGGTACGCTCCGACAGTTTGCGCACTTCATCTGCTACCACGGCAAAACCGCGCCCCATCTCACCCGCACGCGCAGCCTCAATGGCGGCATTAAGTGCCAGCAAGTTGGTCTGGTCGGCAATATCCTTGATCACCTGCATGATGCTGGAAATGGTCTGGGTCTTGCTGGCCAGATCAGCAATGGTTTCTGCCGCCTGATCAACCGACTCGTTGATACGGTGCATTTCATTGACTGCGCTGGAGATCACCTCGCCACCTTCACGCGACAGGCGGCCGGACTCTTGCGACAGATTCCGCGCATCATGCGCATGGCTAGAAATATGATTGATGCTGACCGTCAGCTGCTCGATGGAAGCTGCCATGGCGGCAGCTGCCTCACTTTGCTGATCAGAACCTTTGACAACTGCATCGGATCGGCGCGCCACATCAGAACTCATGCCGGACAAACGCACGGCTTCATCAGAAATTTCCCGCACCAGCGACTTCAGGTGCTGCTGCATTTGCTGAATCGCTGCCATCACGCTGCTTGTGTCACCTGCAACCACGTTTACCTGGGTATCCAGATGACCATCCGCAATGCGACGGACCACTTGCATGGTTTCGCCAGGATCCGCCCCCAGTTGCCCCAGGACGCTGCGCATCAGGAACAGCCCGGCAATCAGCAACAACACCAGAATGGCGCCCACTTCGGCCAGGGTCAGCCATAGTTGCTTCATGAACGCGGCCTGGACATCGTCCAGATAAATGCCGGTACCGATAATCCAGTGCCAGCGCTGGCTGGTCATCAGGTAGGAAATCTTGGGTTGCGGCTGGTCGAAGCCGGGCTTGTCCCACACATAGGCGGCAAAACCTTGTCCATTGCCCTTGGTGACGGTATCGATGAACAATTGACCCAGATCGACACCGGTCGGCGTCTTCAAGCCCTGAACATTCTTGCCCAGCATGGCTGCCTTGGCACCATGAATGACATAGTTCCAGTTCTGGTCGTAACCGAAGAAGTACTCCTTGCCGTCGTAATGGCTGGCCATCAGCGCGGCAGCGGCCATTTGCTTGGCCTGGGCTTCACTCAGCTTGCCACTCGCCTCCAGGGCCTCATAGCTGCTGATGATGCCCATGGCGGATTCAACCAGGTTCCGTGTCTTGTCCTGTCTGTCCTGTAGCAGGCTATTGCGCTGGTTGTACAGAGCCAGCCCACTCAGACAGCAAATCAGCAAGGCCACCAGCAACAGCCAGGCGATAAGGCGGCTGCGTAATGACATTCCGGCAGTTGTGTTCATTTTTTTCTCTCTGTTCCCGTTGTCAGTCTCTAGCAAGCAACTGCTCTATTTGTCAGTTTTTGTCATTCTACATCTTTATAGACAAAGATATAGCCGGGTTTACCCATGCGCCATTTAAAAGTAGCCAGTACATTCAGCAGATGCCAGCTGGAAATCTGCAATGGGCGATCAGCTGCAAGACAACCGGATAGCCTAGCAAGAATGCAAGCTACAAATACTGATCTGATACAACAGCGCCAAAGATATCGTCATATACAAAGTGCAGACTGCATGCCGATACCACCCCTCTTCGACAAGGCGGTCACCGAAGGTAGTACAACAATGCTAGGATCATGGCTCGGACATTGCCAGAAAGAGCACACATGAAACTGACACAAATGTTTGTGCACCCAATGAAATCCGCACGAGGGATTGCCTACGACAGGGCTTTTGCCAGTGCACAAGGCTTGCTGCATGACAGGGAGTGGTTGCTCAGCACGGCGGATGGTCAGTTCCTGACCGCACGGCAATATCCACAGATGTTGCAAATTACAACAGCCCTGATACCTGGTGGATTGTTGCTGAGTGCTCCGGGACGCTCACCGATCCTTGCCATGACCCAGGTCTACAAGCAAAAGGTGGCAACAACCGTATGGCGTGCGAACTTCACTGCCTGGCATGGGGACGAACACGTGGATGCCTGGCTGTCTGATTACATGGGTAGGGACTGCCGTTTGCTATGGCTGGGCATGCAGTCCACACGCGTGCTGGATGGAGCACAGACCCCCATGTCATTTGCGGATGGCTATCCCTATCTGCTGGTGAATCAGGCCTCGCTGGACACACTGAATCAAGAATTGCGCAAACCGGTGACGGTGCAACATTTCAGACCCAATTTGCTGGTCAGTGGCGCACTGCCATATGAGGAGGATGACTGGAAGGTGATTCAGATCGGGGACATCGTGTTTGATGTAGCCAAGCCTTGCACCCGCTGCCAGATGATTACCACCGACCCGATCAGTGCAGAAGTAGATGCTGACAACGAACCGATGCGGACACTCAGCAAAACCAGGCAACTGGCGGAGGGAATTTGCTTTGGCATGAATCTGGTGGCACGGAACGAAGGAATGCTGGAACTTGGTGCGCCCATGCGGGTGCTTGAATCCAGGTATGAATTCTGAGTAGCACCAGACGTCCGTACCACAGATTGCAGCAGAAATGAAAAAAGCCAGCTTTCGCTGGCTTCTTTCATAACTTCACCGAATATTATTCAGCGGAGTCATCTACAACGGCAACGGCATCTTCAGCACGGTCTACCAGCTCAACCAGAGCCAGCGGGGCATTGTCGCCCTTACGGAAACCGTACTTCAGGATACGCACATAACCACCATTGCGGGCGGAGAAGCGCGGGCCGAGAACGTCGAAGAGTTTAACCACGATATCGCGGTCACGAGTGCGGTCAAACGCCAGACGACGGTTGGCGAGAGACGGCTTTTTGCCGAGCGTAATCAGCGGCTCGGCCACACGACGCAGTTCCTTGGCTTTCGGCAGCGTGGTCACGATAACTTCGTGCTTCAGCAGCGAATTCGCCATGTTGCGCAGCATCGCCAGACGATGGCTGGTCGTGCGGTTCAGTTTACGATTACTGTAACGATGACGCATTGTTAATGTCCTTTAGTCTCAAACTTACGGCTTTTCCAGACCAGCCGGAGGCCAATTCTCAAGCTTCATGCCGAGAGTCAGACCCTTGGAAGCGAGAACTTCTTTGATCTCGTTCAGCGATTTGCGACCGAGGTTCGGAGTCTTCAGAAGCTCGGTTTCAGTACGCTGAATCAGATCGCCGATGTAATAAATGTTCTCAGCCTTCAGGCAGTTGGCCGAACGAACCGTCAGTTCAAGATCGTCTACCGGACGCAGCAGGATCGGATCGATCGGCGGCGCCTTTTCAACGACTTCTTCAACCGCTGTGCCTTGGAGGTCAGCAAAGATCGACAGCTGATCCATCAGAATACGTGCAGCATTGCGCACGGCCTGTTCCGGTTCGATCACGCCATTGGTTTCGATATCGAGAACCAGGCGGTCGAGGTCGGTACGTTGTTCAACACGGGCGCTTTCCACAGCAAAGCTCACACGGCGAACCGGCGAGAAGGAAGCATCCAGTTGAATGGTACCGATGGAACGGTTTTCTTCATGAATGGAACGAGCAGACACAGGCTGATAGCCACGGCCTTTTTCGACCTTGATCTCCATGTCGATTTTGCCGCCAACAGAGAGGTGGGCAATCACGTGTTCCGGATTGATCACTTCAACATCATGCGGCAACTCGATATCGCCAGCCAAGACAGCACCTTCACCTTCCTTTTTCAAGGTCAGCACGACACTGTCACGACCATGCAGCTTAAGCACTACGCCCTTGAGGTTGAGGAGGATGTCTACGACATCCTCGCGCACGCCATCAAGTGCGGAATACTCATGCAAAACGCCAGCGATAGTCACTTCGGTAGGAGCAAAGCCCGGCATCGACGACAGCAGGATACGGCGCAGCGAGTTGCCAAGAGTGTGAGCATAGCCACGCTCGAACGGCTCCATCGAAACGCGTGCATGGGTAGCAGATACCGGCTGCACGTCAATCAGACGAGGTTTCAAAAATTCCGAAGCGCTGTTTTGCATAGTCATTCCCTAAGAGCTAGCGATTACTTGGAGTAGAATTCCACAACGAGCTGTTCGTTGATATCGCTAGACAGTTCGGAACGTTCCGGAGCAGATTTGAAGACGCCTTCCATCTTCTTGGAGTCAACAGACACCCAGGAAGGGAAACCACCTTGCTCAGCCAGAGCCAGACCCTCTACGATACGGGCTTGCTTCTTGGCTTTTTCGCGGACAGACACTACGTCACCAGCTTTAACCTGGAAAGACGGAATGTTAACTACCTGGCCGTTCACAACGATAGCCTTGTGGCTTACCAGCTGACGTGCTTCTGCACGAGTGGAGCCAAAGCCCATGCGATATACAACGTTGTCCAGACGTGCTTCGAGCAGCTTCAGCAGGTTTTCACCAGTGGAGCCTTTACGACGTACAGCTTCCGCAAAGTAATTGCGGAACTGACGCTCGAGTACGCCATAGATACGGCGGATTTTCTGCTTTTCACGCAGTTGGACACCGTAGTCGGACAGACGACCCTTACGGGCGCCGTGTTGACCAGGCGGGGTATCCAGTTTGCACTTGGAATCCAGTGCACGACGCGCGCTCTTCAGGAAAAGGTCGGTGCCTTCACGACGAGCGAGCTTACATTTTGGGCCGATATAACGTGCCATGTTCTCACACTCTCCGAATTAGATACGACGTTTTTTGGGCGGACGGCAACCGTTGTGCGGTACCGGCGTCACGTCGGAGATGCTGGTGATCTTGAAACCCAGCGCGTTGAGTGCGCGAACAGCGGATTCACGACCCGGACCCGGGCCCTTGATACGAACTTCGAGGTTCTTCACACCGTATTCTTGGGCAACTTTACCAGCATGCTCTGCTGCTACCTGTGCAGCAAAGGGTGTACTTTTGCGCGAGCCCTTAAAACCAGCGCCGCCAGAGGTAGCCCAAGACAGTGCATTGCCTTGACGGTCGGTGATAGTGATGATGGTGTTGTTGAACGAAGCGTGAACATGCACGATACCTTCGCTAACAGACTTGCGCACTTTTTTGCGTACACGGACAGCTGTGTTTGCTTTAGCCATTTCTGTGTTCCTTTAGTTACTTCTTGCCGGCGATCGCCTTACGCGGTCCCTTACGGGTACGCGCGTTAGTGCGAGTGCGCTGACCGCGGCACGGCAGGCCACGACGATGGCGCATGCCGCGATAGCAGCCCATGTCCATCAGACGTTTGATGCTCATCGTGATTTCGCGGCGCAGGTCACCTTCAACGGTGAACTTCGCTACTTCTTCACGCAGAGTTTCCATCTCAGCGTCAGTCAGATCCTTCACCTTGGTGGAGGGGTTCACGCTGGCAGCAGCACAAATCTGCTGGGCGCGAGTTTGACCGATGCCGAAAATTGCCTGCAGGCCAATAACGGCATGCGCATGATTGGGGATGTTTACCCCTGCAATACGGGCCATACTCTTTCCTTAAGCCTTAAGACCTTGAAAAGTTTGCGATTGTAACACGCAAAGTCAGGTCTAACAAATGTTAGCCTTGTTTTTGCTTGTGACGCGGGTCCGTGCAGATCACGCGTACAACGCGATTGCGACGGATAATTTTGCAGTTACGGCAAATCTTCTTTACCGAAGGCTGTACTCGCATGTCAGTTCCTTTCGTTACTCTAAAAGAGCGAGTGCGTAATTTCGCACGGAACACGATACGGGCAGCGGTCTGTCCAGGCGGTTTTAGCCACCCTGACCTTGTAATCAATAAGCGTGCTTTGAAACAAGCTTGCTGATCATGCCCAAGTACGACGTGTCCATTCTCAAGTTTGATCCAGCAGTAGGGCAGCTGCTCTACTGCCAAATCTCACCCTGCATCTGGATGGTTTCTTACCTAGCCATATAACCCAGCGAGAACACGTATGTCACCGGCCGAGCGCATTGCCTTTGAAGTTAGCCTTCTTGAGCAAGCTTTCGTACTGATGCGACAGAACGTAGGACTGTACCTGAGCCATGAAATCCATGGTGACCACTACAATGATCAGCAGTGATGTGCCACCGAAGTAGAACGGTACATTCCACTTCAGGATGAGGAATTCCGGCAACAGACAAACCAGCGTAATGTAGATTGCACCGATCAATGTCAGCCGCAGAATGATCTTCTCGATATAACGCGAAGTCTGCTCACCTGGACGGATACCTGGGATGAAAGCACCACTTTTCTTCAGGTTATCTGCCGTCTCTTTCGGATTGAAAACGAGCGCGGTGTAGAAGTAACAGAAGAAAATGATGGCCGTTGCATACAGCAGCACATAGATCGGCTGACCCGGATGCAGCTTGTCAGCCACGCCCTTGAGCCAACCCAGGCTTTCATTGTTACCAAGCCAGCCAAGAATGGTGGCAGGGAACAGGATGATGCTGGATGCAAAAATCGGCGGGATCACCCCTGCCATGTTGAGCTTGAGCGGCATGTGCGTGCTCTGGCCCTGCATGACACGATTACCAACCTGACGCTTGGCGTAGTTGACCAGAACCTTGCGCTGGCCGCGTTCTGCGAACACGACTACGTAGGTCATCAGTGCAACACCAACAAACAGCACGATGGTAAACAGGATGGGCAGCGAGCCTTGACTGGTCAGCGTGAGCGTCTTGCCAATGGCAGCCGGAACACCTGATGCAATACCTGCACAGATGATCAGCGAGATACCGTTACCGATACCACGCTCGGTAATCTGTTCACCCAGCCACATGAGGAACATGGTGCCGGTTACCAGAGATACCACGGTTGTCAGGTAGAACTCCCACTGGGCAGTCACCACCAGGTTAGGCTGCTTAAACAGCATCACCGCAATACTGAAACTCTGGAAAGAGGCCAGCAAAACGGTTGCATAACGTGTGTACTGAGTTACCTTACGACGTCCAGCGTCGCCTTCCTTCTTCAGCTGCTTCAGGCTCGGAAGAACCTCAGAGGCAAGCTGAAGAATGATGGAAGCAGAGATGTACGGCATGATGCCCAGGGCAAATACCGTAAACCTCGAGAGGGCGCCGCCCGAGAACATGTTGAACATGTCGAGCAGGCCCGTCTGCGACGTGTGGAACAACTTCGCTAGTTCGGCAGGATTGATACCAGGCACCGGAATATGCGCACCAATACGGTAAACAATCAAAGCTCCGATCAAGAACATGATACGGCGCTTCAAATCACCAAATTTATTGGCATTTCCAACTAGAGAAGTATTCGACACGTAAGTGCGCCTTATTCAATACTGCCGCCGGCAGCTTCGATAGCAGCGCGAGCGCCAGCAGTCGCAGCAATGCCACGCAGCTTAACGGCACGTTCGATCTTGCCGGACAGGACAACCTTGGCTACCAGAGCCTGAGCGTCAACCAGACCAGCTTGCTTCAGTGCCAACAGATCGATTTCGTCAACCGGCAGCAGGTTCAGTTCGGACAGGCGTACTTCTGCATTGAAGCGTGCGGTCAGCGACTTGAAGCCACGTTTCGGCAAGCGACGTTGCAGCGGCATTTGACCGCCTTCAAAACCAACCTTGTGGAAACCACCTGCACGGCTCTTTTGACCCTTGTGGCCACGACCGGAAGTCTTGCCCAGGCCGCTACCAATGCCGCGACCTACACGACGCTTGGCATGCTTGGCGCCGGCACCGGGTTGAATGGTGTTCAGCAGCATCTCTTAGCCCTCGAATTTCAACAGGTAGCTGATCTTGTTGATCATGCCACGGTTTTCAGGGGTATCGAGCACTTCCACAGTCTGGCGGATCTTTTTCAGACCCAGGCCACGGGCGCAAGCCTTGTGGGATTCCAGACGACCGATCAGGCTCTTTACCAGAGTTACCTTAACAGTGTTGGTGTTACTCATGATCAACCCCCAGGATCTCTTCTACGGTCAGACCACGCTTGGCGGCAACCTGAGAAGCGGTGTTAATCTTGTTCAGGCCGTCCAGAGTTGCACGAACCACGTTGTACGGGTTGGTGGAACCATGAATCTTGGCCGAAACATTGTGAACACCCATTGCGTCGAAGATTGCGCGCATCGGGCCACCGGCCTTAACGCCAGTACCTTCCTTGGCCGGCTGGATGAACACGGTGGTAGCACCATGCTTGCCGGTTACGGTGTGATGCAGCGTACCATTACGCAGCGGGATCTTTACCAGATTGCGGCGGGCTTGTTCCATTGCCTTCTGTACGGCAACAGGAACTTCCTTGGAACGACCCTTGCCCATACCGATGCCGCCATCGCCATCACCAACGACGGTCAAGGCGGAGAAAGCCATGATACGGCCGCCCTTAACCACTTTGGTGACGCGGTTGACGCTGATCATCTTCTCGACCAGACCGTCGCCACGATCTTCCATTTCGTGCTTAGCCATTCTTCACTCCGAATTAGAATACGAGACCGTGTTCACGGGCTGCGTCTGCCACAGCCTTCATACGGCCGTGGTATTTGAAACCGGAACGGTCAAATGCCACGGTCGAAATACCGGCTGCCTTGGCTTTTTCAGCGATGCGCTTACCGACTACGGCTGCAGCGGCCACATTGCCACCATTGGAAACGTCAGCGCGTACTTCGGCTTCCAGAGTGGAAGCGCTTGCCAGTACCTTGCTGCCAGTTTCATCAATGATCTGGGCATAAATGTGGCTGTTGGTGCGGTAAACAGTGAGACGCACCATCTTGAGCTCCGCAATCCGAGCACGGGTTTTACGTGCACGGCGGAGTCGAGCTTGTTTCTTGTCCATGTCAGTGCCTCAGTTACTTCTTCTTGGTTTCTTTCAGAACCACAACCTCATCAGCGTAACGAACGCCCTTGCCCTTGTAGGGTTCCGGGGAACGATAAGCGCGGATTTCGGCAGCGATCTGGCCAACGAGTTGCTTGTCAGCACCCTTGATCAGGATCTCGGTCTGAGTCGGAGTCTCAGCCTTGATGCCAGCAGGCATCTGGTGAGCTACCGGATGGGAGAAACCCAGAGACAGGTTCAGGGTGTCGCCTTGAGCCTGGGCACGGTAACCCACGCCAACCAGCTGCAGCTTCTTCTCGAAGCCCTTGGATACACCAATCACCATATTGTTCAGCAGGGCGCGCAGGGTACCGGACATGGCACGTGCGAACTTGCTGTCGTTTTTAGCCGCGAAAGTCAGTTCGTTGTTGTCGAACTTGATTTCAACGTCATTGCACAGAGCGGCGCTCAGGGAGCCCAGGGCACCCTTTACGGTCACTTCTGCAGCACCGAATTTAACTTCGACGCCAGCCGGAATGGCTACGGGATTCTTAGCTACGCGAGACATTTGACCCCCTTATGCCACTACGCACAGCAGCTCACCGCCGATACCGGCAGCGCGTGCTTTGCGATCGGTCATGATGCCCTTGGAAGTAGACAGGATAGCTACGCCCAGACCATTCATTACCTTCGGGATTTCGGTGGAGCCCTTGTACACGCGCAGGCCAGGACGGGAAACGCGGTCAATGCGCTCGATCACCGGACGGCCAGCGTAGTACTTGAGCTGGATATCAAGAACAGGCTTCTTGGCTTCGCCGGCAACGGCGAAGTCTTCGATGTAGCCTTCTTCTTTCAGCACCTGTGCCAGCGCAACTTTCAGCTTGGAAGACGGCATAGCAACAGCCACCTTGGAAGCCATTTGGCCGTTACGGATGCGGGTCAACATATCGGAAATAGGATCGTGCATGCTCATTTATGGTTCTCCTATTACCAGCTGGCCTTAACAACACCCGGAATTTCGCCCTTCATGGCGATTTCACGGAGTTTGTTACGACCCAGACCGAATTTACGGAACACGCCACGCGGACGACCGGTAATGGCGCAGCGACGACGCTGGCGTACCGGGGAAGCATTGCGCGGCAGCTGCTGCAGTTGCAGGCGAGCGGCGAAGCGTTCTTCTTCCGAGAGGCTTTGATTGTTGATGGTAGCGATGAGGGCTTCGCGCTTAGCGGCAAATTTTTCAGCCACCTTAACGCGCTTCTCTTCACGCTTGATCAGTGCAAGTTTTGCCATGTGCTTAACCCTTGAACGGGAACTTGAACGCAGCCAGCAGAGCGCGGGCCTCTTCGTCAGTCTTCGCCGTAGTGGTAACAGTAATGTTCATACCACGCAGAGCATCGATCTTGTCGTACTCGATTTCCGGGAAGATGATCTGTTCCTTGACACCCATGTTGTAGTTGCCGCGGCCGTCAAAAGACTTGGCGGAAACACCACGGAAGTCACGAACACGCGGCAACGCGATGGTTACCAGACGGTCCAGGAATTCGTACATGCGTTCACGGCGCAGGGTAACCTTGCAACCAACCGGATAGTCATCACGAATCTTGAAGCCGGCGATGGATTTGCGAGCGGTGGTAACTACCGGCTTCTGGCCAGCAATCTTTTCCATGTCGCCCACGGCGAATTCCATTACCTTTTTATCGGCAACAGCTTCACCAACACCCATGTTGACGGTGATCTTCTCGATGCGCGGAACTTCCATGATCGACTTGTAGCCGAACTGTTTCATCAGTTCCGGCACTACGCTGTCTTTGTAGAAATCGTAGAAACGTGCCATGTTTGCTTTTCCTTACGCGCCGATAACTTCGCCACTGGACTTGAACACGCGTACCTTGCGGCCGTCTTCAAGAGTCTTGAAGCCTACGCGGTCAGCCTTCTGGCTAGCCGGGTTGAAAATAGCAACGTTGGAAGCGTCAACAGGCATAACCTTTTCAACGATACCACCAGCAACGCCACGCACCGGATTCGGCTTCTGGTGTTTCTTGGCAACATTCACGCCTTCAACAACCAGTTTTTCATCCAGGACGCGCAGAACGGTGCCGCGTTTACCCTTGTCTTTACCGGTGATTACTACGACTTCATCACCTTTACGAATTTTGCGCATGCGACCTCCTTACAGCACTTCAGGAGCAAGCGACACGATCTTCATGAAACGCTCGGTACGCAGTTCACGCGTCACGGGTCCGAAGATACGAGTGCCAATCGGCTCAAGCTTGTTGTTGAGCAGAACGGCAGCATTGCTATCAAACTTGATCAACGAGCCGTCCGGACGACGCACGCCTTTGGCGGTGCGTACTACTACTGCGTTGTACACGTCGCCTTTTTTGACGCGACCGCGCGGAGCAGCATCCTTGATGCTCACCTTGATGATGTCGCCAACGCTTGCATAGCGACGCTTGGAACCGCCCAATACCTTGATGCACATAACGTGACGCGCACCAGTATTGTCAGCGACCTCAAGCATGGTCTGCATTTGGATCATTTGATGATTACCTTTCTAATCCAACTTTATCCGTCACTTTCACCTGCCGGTTTCTCGCATAAGAGCAAGACCAAACAGACGAAACGCCACAGATCAAGCTGTGGCGTATCAAACGGCCAGTTTTGGACCCCGTAAGGGCGGAATTCCTATCCGACACGGATAAGAAGATGGCCATTATACAAGGGACTTTCGTCCCTTGCAAGTCTTATACCTGGCGAGATTTCTCGACCAGGGCAGTCACCACCCACGATTTGGTCTTCGAGAGAGGACGGGACTCGCTGATTACTACGATGTCGCCGGCCTTGAACTCGTTGTTCTCGTCGTGTGCGTGGAACTTCTTAGAACGACGGATAATCTTGCCGTAGATCGGGTGCTTAACCTTGCGCTCGACCAGAACGGTTACAGTCTTATCCATCTTGTCGCTGACAACGGTACCGGTCAGCGTACGTACCACTTTGGTTTCGCTCATCTTAAACTGCCTTTTCTTTCAGAACGGTGCGAACACGAGCGATGTCGCGACGCACTTTCTTCAGTTCAGAGGTCTTGGCGAGTTGCTGAGTAGCGTGCTGCATACGCAGGGCAAACTGGGCCTTCAGGAGGCTCAGCAGTTCCGCTTTCAGCTCGTCAACAGTTTTGGCTTTCAGTTCGGACGCTTTCATTACTGACCTACCTGTCTAGTTACAAACACAGTGGCGATCGGCAACTTGGCTGCGGCCAGACGGAAAGCTTCACGAGCGAGTTCCTCGTTAACACCGTCCATTTCGTACAGCATCTTGCCAGGCTGGATTTCGGCCACGTAGTATTCCGGAGAACCCTTACCCCCACCCATACGCACTTCAGCAGGCTTGGAAGTGATCGGCTTGTCCGGGAAAATACGGATCCAGATACGACCGCCACGCTTGATGTGACGGGTCATGGCACGACGGGCCGCTTCGATCTGACGCGCGGTCAGACGACCGCGACCAACAGCCTTCAAACCGAAATCACCAAAGCTCACCTTGTTGCCACGGGTAGCGATACCAGTGTTGCGGCCTTTATGCTGTTTACGGTACTTGAGTCTAGTTGGCTGCAGCATTGCGCGGGCCCTTTCTCGTTTTCTTCTCGGTCGCAACCGGAGCCGGTGCTACTTGACCCGGCTTCAGCTCACCTTTGTAAACCCATACCTTGATGCCGATGATACCGTAGGTGGTCTTGGCTTCAGAGGTAGCGTAGTCAACATCGGCACGCAGGGTATGCAGCGGCACACGGCCTTCGCGATACCATTCGCTACGAGCGATATCGATGCCGTTCAGACGACCGGAGGACATGATCTTGATGCCCTGGGCGCCCATGCGCATGGCGTTCTGCATGGATCGCTTCATGGCACGGCGGAACATTACACGCTTTTCCAGCTGGGAGGCGATGCCATCAGCAATGATTTGCGCGTCCAGTTCCGGCTTGCGAACTTCTTCGATATTCACGTGAACCGGCACGCCCAGACGAGCTTGCAATTCGCGCTTCAGAACTTCGATGTCCTCACCCTTTTTACCGATCACAACACCCGGACGGGCACTGTGAATGGTAATGCGTGCGGACTTGGCCGGACGCTCGATGGTGACACGACCAACAGCCGCATGACCCAGGCGCTTCTTCAGGTATTCGCGAACTTCCAGGTCTTGCATGAGCATTTCCGGGAAATTCTTCGAGTTGGCGAACCACTTGGAAGACCAGTTTTTGTTAACGGCAAGACGGAATCCCGTCGGATGAATCTTCTGACCCATTTCTTACCCCTTAATTGCCAACGGTCAACGAGATGTGGCAGGTCTGCTTTTCGATGCGATTGCCACGACCCTTAGCACGGGCAGTGAAACGCTTCAGACTAGCGCCTTTGTCAACAAAGATGCTGGTGACACGCAGGGTGTCGATGTCAGCGCCTTCGTTGTGCTCGGCGTTAGCGATGGCAGATTCCAGCACTTTCTTCACAATAACCGCGCCCTTCTTCGGGGAGAAGGCCAGGATATTCAGAGCCTGACCAACGGATTGACCGCGGATCAGATCGGCCACCAGGCGGCACTTTTGTGCCGACAGGCGGACGCTTTTCAGATTTGCAGATACTCTCATCGCTTCACCTTATCTCTTCTTCGCCTTCTTATCGGCCGCGTGGCCTTTGAAGGTACGAGTCAGCGAGAATTCGCCCAGTTTATGACCGACCATGTTTTCGGAAACATAAACAGGCACATGGGTGCGACCGTTGTGTACCGCGATGGTCAAACCAATGAAGTCCGGCAGGACGGTCGAACGACGCGACCAGGTCTTGATCGGACGCTTGTCATTGGTTGCACGCGCCGCGTCGACCTTCTTCAGAAGGTGCAGATCAACGAACGGGCCTTTTTTCTGCGAACGTGCCATTGTCAATTACCCTTTAGTAGAATAGCGGCGGCGTACGATCATGTTGTCGGTACGCTTGTTGCGACGGGTACGGAAGCCCTTAGTCGGAGTGCCCCATGGGCTAACCGGCACACGGCCTTCACCAGTACGGCCTTCACCACCACCATGCGGGTGATCAATCGGGTTCATCGCAGTACCGCGAACGGTCGGACGAATACCACGCCAGCGGCTAGCACCAGCCTTACCCAGCTTGCGCAGGGAATGCTCTTCGTTGCTCACTTCGCCAACAGTAGCGCGGCAGTCAACATGCACCAGACGAATTTCGCCGGAACGCAGACGCAGCTGAGCGTAGACACCTTCACGGGCCAGCAGCATGGCGGAACCGCCAGCCGAACGGACCATTTGGGCACCCTTGCCAGGTTGCAGCTCTACGCAGTGGATGGTAGTACCCACCGGGATGTTGCGGATCGGCAAAGCGTTACCAGCCTTGATCGGAGCCTCGGCACCGGACAGCAGAACTGCACCAGCCTTAACACCGCGCGGAGCGATGATGTAGCGGCGTTCGCCATCGGCGTAGCACAACAGGGCGATGTGGGCAGTGCGGTTCGGATCGTATTCGATACGTTCCACTTTTGCCGGAATGCCATCCTTGTTGCGACGGAAGTCGATCAGACGGTAGTGCTTCTTGTGACCACCACCCATATGACGGGTAGTAATGTGGCCATTGTTGTTACGACCGGCAGTGGCAGACTTTTTCTCTACCAGAGCGGCGTGCGGAGCGCCTTTGTGCAGATCAGGGTGAACCACCTTGACAACAGCACGACGACCCGCGGAAGTCGGTTTTACTTTAACGATAGGCATGCTCTATCTCCTTACTCCGCAGCGGCCGGGGTGGCGGTCAGATCGATTTCCTGACCCTGAACCAGGCTAACGTAAGCCTTTTTCCAGTCTTTACGACGGCCAAAGGTACGGCCAAAGCGCTTAACTTTGCCCTTTACGTTAACAGTGGATACGCCTTCAACTTTTACGTTGAACAGCATTTCAACTGCAGCCTTGATCTCCGGCTTGGTAGCATCGGTAGCAACACGGAAAACAACTTGCTGATACTTCTCAGCAACCATGGTGCTCTTTTCGGAAACAACCGGGGCCAGAATTACTTGCAACAGACGTTCTTGATTCATGCCCACTGCTCCTCCAGATGCTGCACCGCCTCACGGGTGATGACGATCTTCTTGAAACGCAGCAGGCTGTACGGGTCAGCTTGTTGCGCTTCGATCACCAGCACGTTCGGCAGATTGCGCGAAGACAGATAGAGGTTTTCGTCCAGTTCACGGGTAATGAACAGAGCCTGTTCCAGACCCATGGACTTAACCACACCTACGAATTCCTTGGTTTTCGGCGATTCAACCGACAGCGAATCAACCACGATCAGACGCTCGTCGCGAACCAGCTGGGACAGGATAGCTGCCATGCCAGCGCGGAACATCTTGCGGTTAACCTTCTGAGAGAAATTCTCGTCCGGGCTGTTCGGGAAAGCACGACCACCACCACGACGGTTCGGAGTGGAAGTCATACCGGCACGTGCGTTACCAGTACCCTTCTGCTTGAACGGCTTCTTGGTGGAGTGGTTTACTTCGGCACGAGTCAGCTGAGCGCGGTTACCGCTGCGAGCATTCGCCAGGAATGCAGTCACAACCTGGTGAACCAGTGCTTCGTTGTATTCGCGACCGAACAGAGTCTCGGATGCCTGCAGGCTGCCAGCAGCCTGACCTTGGCTATTGATTACTTTCAATTCCATCACGCACCTGCCTTCACGCTAGGACGAACGACAACATCGCCGTTCTTGGCACCAGGAACGGCACCCTTAACCAGAAGCAGCTGACGCTCGGCGTCAACACGAACAACTTCCAGGCACTGAACAGTGCTCTTGACGTTGCCGTACTGACCAGCCATGCGCTTACCCGGGAAAATACGACCCGGATCCTGTGCCTGACCGATAGAACCCGGCGTGTTATGCGAGCGGGAGTTACCGTGCGAAGCGCGGTTGGAAGAGAAGTTGTGACGCTTGATCACACCGGAGAAACCCTTACCCTTGGAGGTACCGGTTACATCAACCAGTTGACCTACGGTGAAGATTTCAACGGACAGTGCATCACCCGGCTTCAGGGAGGAGAGAGCTTCTGCGGACAGAACGAATTCGTTCAGACCCAGACCTGCTTCAACGCCAGCCTTGGCAAAGTGACCAGCTGCCGCCTTGTTAACGCGGCTAGCTTTACGGGCACCGAAAGTAACTTGAACGGCAGAGTAGCCGTCAACTTCGGCAGTTTTGATTTGCGTGACGCGGTTAGCGGACATGTCCAGCACAGTTACCGGGATGGATGCACCATCTTCGGCAAAAATGCGGGTCATGCCGACTTTGCGACCGACAAGACCTAAACTCATGTTTATATCCTTTTGCAGGCGCCGATTACGATTGACCGGCATAAAAAACAAAAGCGGACTCGCAAAATTGCGAGTCCGCTAATGTATCACAAGATTTTCAGCAATCGCAAGCACTTAACCTGCGAGCGCTGCATTTCCTGTCATTACTGCAGCTTGATTTCCACATCCACACCGGCCGGCAGGTCGAGCTTCATCAGAGCATCAACAGTCTTGTCGGTCGGATCTACGATGTCCATCAGGCGCAGGTGAGTGCGGATTTCCAGCTGGTCGCGGGAAGTCTTGTTCACGTGCGGGGAACGCAGAACGTTGAAACGCTCGATTTTGGTCGGCAGCGGAACCGGGCCCTTAACAACAGCGCCGGTACGCTTGGCAGTTTCAACGATTTCCTGGGCGGAACGATCGATCAGGTTGTAATCGAAGGCCTTCAGGCGGATGCGGATTTTCTGGCTTTGCATGTTATCTGCTCCGATTAGGCGATGATCTTGGCAACAACGCCGGCGCCAACAGTACGGCCACCTTCACGGATCGCGAAACGCAGACCTTCTTCCATAGCGATCGGGGCGATCAGTTCTACGGTGATTTCCACGTTG
>NZ_LNQV01000022.1 GCF_001515305.1 Aquitalea pelogenes | reverse complement strand
GGCCTGCCGGGCGGCCGCACTGGCCCCGCTGCGCGCTGCATGCCCGGCACTGGGAAACAGGAAGGAGGCTTGCTGGCGCTGGCGCGGGTGGGTCAATACCGGTGTGCGCTTGTGACCGCTGAGCACCACTTCGGTGGATTGTTCCAGATCCTGCAAAAAGCGGGCTGCCAGTTCGCCAGCCACGCATTCGTCCTCGATGGCGACATCGATTTCGCGATTGGCCAGCCAGCTGGAAATGTTCAGGTTGGTCGAACCGATACGCGCCCAGCGGCCATCCGCCACGGCGGTCTTGGCATGAATCATCGGGCCGTTCCACTCGAATACCCGCACGCCGGATTCCAGCAGTGGCCGGTACATGGTGCGCGACACGGTGGCAATCCAGCGGATGTCGCTGGAGCGGGGCACCAGCAGCCGCACATCCACGCCATCGCGCGCCGCCTGTTTCAGCGCGGACAGATAGGTGCTGGTGCCCATGAAATAGGCATCGGTCAGCCACAGGGTACGGCGGGCAAAACTGGCAATCAGCAAATCCAGCCGCATCATGTGGGCGGTGGACGGGGTGGTGGCAATCAGGCGGGCGGCAATGGTGCCGCTGTCCGCGACGGGAGTGGGAAAATCCAGCCATTGCGCGTCCAGCGCCGGGCCACAACTGGCCCAGCTGTCAGCAAACGCCGCCATGGCCTCGCTCAGCAGCGGGCCACGCAAGGACAGGCCGGTGTCGCGCCACGGGGCAATGCCGTCTTGCGGCCGGCCTTCCCAGCTGGAACTGATGCACAAGCCGGAAATGAAGGCCTCCTGCCGGTCCACCACGATCAGCTTGCGATGATTGCGCCCTAGCAGGCTCAGGCCGCCAGTCAGCGTGGGAGGATTGTAGGCCCGCACCTCGACACCGGCGGCCAGCAGCGGGCGGAAAAAGCCGGTGAGCCATGGCCGCCAGCTGCCCAGCCAGTCATAAAGCAGGCATACCTTGACGCCAGCCGCGGCCTTGTCGGCCAGCAACTGGCGGATTTCACGGCCAAACGCGTCGTTGGCCACGATATACATCTCGATGAACACCGACTCTTCTGCTGCGGCAATGGCCTGTTTCCAGGCCGGAAAGTTGTCCGTACTGTCGTACAGCAGCCTGACCTGATTGCCGGCAATCAGCGGTGCTCCGGCCGAACGCGAGAAGGCCTGGTCGGCCAGCTGGCGCACGAAATCCTGAGCGGGGGCTGTAGTGCTGTCGCTACGCATGGTGAGAGATGTATGTTGTCCTACAATATTCATTAATTGGCGGTTTTGGCCATTTTGGATTTGCCAGTCGTGCACCAGAATGGGTCGTAATTTTGAATATGGGTGTCACAAAACTGGAAGAAAAATGGACTTTTTTTACGGGTTTTCCCTGATTTTTTTGGCGAAAATTTAAATCAAGTCTTTGATAAATAAAGGTTATTGCGTTGCGAGAAAATTGGCAATAACTGGTTGCAAGGTCAAGCAAGTTGCCCTTAGAATCAATTCATTCGATTCACAATTATAAGCAGGACAGAGCAATGGACAGACAGCGCTGGTTGCAGGGTACCCTGTACCACCCGGATTTCGAGCAGGACAGCTGCGGATTCGGCCTTATCACCCAACTGGACGACAAACCCAGCCACTGGCTGGTGGAAACCGCCATCTCCTCGCTGGCCAAACTGACACACCGTGGAGCGGTGGCGGCAGACGGCAAGTCGGGCGACGGCTGTGGCTTGCTGTTTCGCAAGCCGGACGGTTTCCTGCGTGAAGTGGCCGCCGAGGCCGACATCGCGCTGAAGGCAGTGTACGCCGCCGGTCTGGTATTCCACCACCCCGACAGTGAAATCGGTGCACGCAGCTTGCGTCGCCTCAAGGAATTCCTGGAAGCCCAGCAACTGGAAGTTGCCGGTTTCCGCGTGGTACCGACCGATGTCAGCGCCTGTGGCGAAGCCGCACTGGCCAGCCTGCCTGCCATTTCCCAGGTCTTCGTGAACTGTCCTTTCGGTATGGACGAGCTGACTTTCCAGCGTCGTCTGTACATGGGCCGTCGTCAGGCCGAAAAAGCCAACAAGGTGGACGATCCGTCCTTCTACCTGCCCACGCTGTCGCCGCACACCCTGTCCTACAAAGGCCTGGTGACCCCGGAAAACCTGCCCAAGTTCTTCCTGGACCTGAACGACCCGCGTTTTGAATCCAGCCTGGCGGTATTCCACCAGCGCTTCTCCACCAATACCTGGCCGCAATGGAAGTTGGCACAGCCCTTCCGCTTCCTGGCACACAACGGTGAAATCAACACCGTACAGGGCAACCGTTACTGGGCGCGTGCCCGCGAGCGCATCATGGCCTCGCCGCACCTCGACATGGACGCCGTGCGCCCTATCGTGCAGACCGACGGTTCGGACTCCATGAGCCTGGACAATATGCTGGAAGGCCTGCTGATGGGCGGCATTCCGCTGTTCCGTGCGCTGCGCCTGCTGGTGCCGCCGGCCTGGCAGAACGTCGACTCCACCGACAAGGACCTGCGCGCCTTCTACGAATACAACTCCATGCACATGGAGCCGTGGGACGGCCCGGCCGGCATCGTGCTGACCGATGGCCGCTACGCCGCCTGTATGCTGGACCGCAACGGTCTGCGCCCGGCGCGCTGGGTGCTGACCAAGGATAATATCCTCACCATCGCCTCCGAAGTGGGCGTGTGGGATTACAAGCCGGAAGACGTACTGCGCAAGGGCCGCGTGAAACCGGGCCAACTGTTTGCTGCCGACCTGGCTACCGGCGAGCTGCTGATGCCGGAAGACATCGATGCCATGCTCAAGAGCGCCAAGCCGTATCGCCAGTGGATCAAGGACAGCGCCAAGTATCTGGAACTGTCGATCGAGGACGATGCCGGCATCGAGGCGGTGAGCAAGGAAGAACTGTCCCGTCTGCAAAAGCTGTACAACTTCAGCTTTGAAGAGCGCGACCAGATCCTGCGTGTATTGGCCGAAGACGGTCAGGAAGCTGTCGGCTCCATGGGTGATGACACCCCGATGGCGGTGCTGAGCCAGAAAGTGCGCTCGCCCTTCGACTACCTGCGCCAGCAGTTTGCCCAGGTGACCAACCCGCCGATCGACCCCATCCGCGAAGCGGTGGTGATGTCGCTCAACAGCGTGTTTGGCCCGGAACGCAATATGTTCGAGGAGAGCGCCGAGCACGCCAAGCGTCTGGAAGTACGTTCGCCGGTGCTGTCACACGAAAAATTCATCCGCGTCACCACCCGTCCGGAACCGTACCTGAAGGCCACCACCTTCGACCTGTGCTACGACCCGAACGAAAGCTCGCTCAAGCAAGCCATCGAAAAGCTGTGCCAGCACGTGATCGAAGCCGTCCAGGAAGGGACGGTGATCGTGGTGCTGTCCGACCGCATCATCACCCAGGGCCGTCTGCCTATCCATGCGCTGTTTGCCACCGGTGCGGTACACCATGCGCTGATTGAAAGCGGCCTGCGCTGCAAGACCAACATCCTGCTGGAAACCGGCACTGTGCGCGACGCGCACCAGATGGCCTGTGTCATCGGTTATGGTGCCACCGCGGTTTATCCTTACCTCGCTTACCAGAGCATCATCGACCTGGTGAACAGCGGCGTGGTCAACTGCAAGATCAACGAAGCACTGCAGCACTACCGCAAGGGCATCAACAAGGGCCTGCTCAAAGTGCTGTCCAAGATGGGTATTTCCACCATCGCCTCCTATCGCGGCGCCCAGCTGTTTGAGGCCGTGGGCATCCACAAGGACGTGGTGGACCTGTGCCTGAAGGGCACCGTGTCGCGCGTATCCGGTGCCAGCTTCGAGGACTTCGAGGACGACCAGCAACAACTGCTGCGTTTCGCCTTCAACCCGATGCGCCCGATTTCGCAAGGCGGCCTGCTCAAGTACGTGCACGGCGAGGAATACCACGCCTACAACCCGGACGTGGTGCAGCTGCTGCAAAAAGCGGTACAGAACGACGACTACCAGGCCTACCAGCAATACGCCGACACGGTGAACACCCGTCCGGTGGCCATGCTGCGCGACCTGATGAAGGTGAAACTGGCCGAACAGCCGATCTCCATCGACGAAGTCGAGCCGATCGAAGCCATTCTCAAGCGTTTCGACTCCGCCGGCATGTCGCTGGGCGCGCTGTCGCCGGAAGCCCACGAGGCACTGGCAACCGCCATGAACCGTCTGGGTGGCCGTTCCAACTCCGGTGAAGGTGGTGAAGACGCCGCCCGCTACGGCACCGAAAAGATGTCCAAGATCAAGCAGGTGGCCTCCGGCCGCTTTGGCGTCACCCCGCATTACCTGGTGAATGCCGAAGTGCTGCAGATCAAGGTGGCCCAGGGCGCCAAGCCGGGTGAGGGTGGCCAGCTGCCCGGCGACAAGGTCACCGGCCTGATTGCCCGCCTGCGTCATGCCAAGGAAGGCATCAGCCTGATTTCGCCGCCGCCGCACCACGATATTTACTCCATCGAAGACCTGGCCCAGCTGATCTTCGACCTGAAGCAGGTCAACCCGACCGCGCTGGTGTCAGTAAAACTGGTAGCTGAGCCCGGCGTGGGCACCATTGCCGCCGGTGTGGCCAAGGCCTATGCCGACCTGATCACCATCTCCGGTTACGACGGTGGTACTGGTGCGTCGCCGCTGACCTCGGTGAAATATGCCGGCTCGCCGTGGGAACTGGGCCTGTCCGAAGCACAGCAAGTACTGCGTGCCAACGGCCTGCGTGGCCGGGTACGGGTGCAGACCGACGGTGGTCTGAAAACCGGTCTGGACGTGATCAAGGCAGCCATCCTCGGTGCGGAAAGCTTCGGCTTCGGTACCGGCCCGATGGTGGCGCTGGGCTGTAAATACCTGCGTATCTGCCACCTGAACAACTGCGCCACCGGCGTGGCCACCCAGGAAATCAAGTTGCGCTCCAAGTACTTCCTCGGCCTGCCGGAAATGGTGATGAACTACTTCCTGTTCATCGCCCGCGAAACCCGCGAATGGATGGCCAAGCTGGGCGTACGCAGCATGGAAGAGCTGATCGGCCGCATGGACCTGATGGAACTGCTGGAAGGCGAAACCACCAAGCAAGCCAAGCTGGACCTGTCTCCGCTGCTGTCGCAAGGCACGGTGCCGGACGATGTGCCGCGCTTCTGCATCAGCGACAGCAACCCGTCCTTCGACAAGGGCGAGCTGGCCGAGCAGATCCTGGCCGATGCACTGCCTGCCATCCATAACAAGCAGATGCTGGAACTGTCCTACCCGATCGAGAACATCCACCGTTCCATCGGTGCCCGCCTGTCCGGCGAAATCGCCCGTGTACACGGTGCGGCTGGCCTGCCGTTCGGCTGTCTCAAGGTCAAGTTCACCGGCAGCGCCGGTCAGAGCTTTGGCGTGTGGAACGCGCCTGGCCTGCACCTGGAACTGGAAGGCGATGCCAACGACTACGTGGGCAAGGGCATGGCCGGTGGCCGCGTCACCATCTACCCGCCGAAGAATGCGGCGTATGAAAGCGGCGAAGCCATCATCATCGGTAACACCTGCCTGTACGGCGCCACCGGTGGCCAGCTGTTTGCCGCCGGTGTGGCCGGCGAGCGTTTCGGCGTGCGTAACTCCGGCGCGCTGGCGGTTATCGAAGGTGCGGGCGACCACTGCTGCGAATACATGACCGGCGGTACCGTCATCGTGCTGGGCGAAACCGGCTACAACTTCGGTGCCGGCATGACCGGTGGCTTCGCCTTCGTCTACGACCCGGGCGAGCGCTTTGCCTACCGCTACAACAATGAACTGGTCGACATTCACCTGATCAACGGCGAAGCAATGGGCATGTACCGTGCCTTCCTGCTGGAGAAGATTGCCAACATGTCGAGCTGACCGGCTCTGAAACCGGCCGCGCCATGCTGCAAAACTTCGACGACTACGTGGACTACTTCTGGCTGGTGAAGCCGAAGGCCGCCACGTTGGACAGCCTGCTCAAGGATTGACGATCAAGGGCGGGGCTTGCTGCCCCGCCGCAATGGAAACAAAGGGTCTGCTGCCATCTACAAGGCCGGGCCCGCAGTCAGGAAACGATCATGGGTGACGTATTCCAGTTCATGAAGCTCTCCCGCAACCCCGGCGAAAAAGTCGAAGCCGCGGTGCGCAAGATTGAGTTCAAGGAAATCTATCAACCGCTGCACAAGGTGGACGCCGCCGACCAGGCCGGGCGCTGCCTGTCCTGTGGCAACCCCTATTGCGAATGGGAATGCCCGGTACACAACTACATTCCCAACTGGCTGAAGCTGGTGACCGAAGGCAAGCTGTTCGAAGCGGCCGAAATGTCGCACAAGACCAACAGCCTGCCGGAAATCTGTGGCCGTGTATGCCCGCAAGACCGCCTGTGTGAAGGCTCTTGCACGCTGAACCAGGGTGGTTTCGGTGCCGTTACCATTGGCAGCATCGAAAAATACATCACCGACGAAGCCTATAAAGCTGGCTGGCGTCCGGACATGTCCAAGGTGATCTGGAGCGACAAGAAAGTCGCCGTCATCGGTGCCGGCCCGGCAGGCCTTGCCTGTGCCGACGTGCTGGTACGCAACGGCGTGAAGCCGGTGGTATACGATCGCTACGAAGAAATCGGTGGCCTGCTCACCTTCGGCATCCCGGAATTCAAGCTGGAGAAGGCAGTCGTTCAGCGCCGCCGCGAAATCATGCAAGGCATGGGCGTGGAATTCGTGCTGAATACCGAAATCGGCAAGGACATCGAAATCGAAGCCCTGCTGGAACAATACGACGCCGTATTCATGGGCATGGGTGCTTACAAGTACATGAAGGGTGGCTTTGCCGGTGAAGACCTGCCAGGCGTGCTGGAAGCACTGCCGTATCTGGTCAACAACGTGCGCCAGTGCATGGAAACCCTGCCCGCAGGCGAGCCTGCCATCTCCATGGCCGGCAAGCGCGTGGTGGTGCTGGGTGGTGGCGACACCGCCATGGACTGCAACCGCACCGCCATCCGTCAGGGTGCCAAGCGCGTCACCTGCGCCTACCGCCGTGACGAAGCAAACATGCCGGGCTCCAAGCGCGAAGTGGCCAATGCCAAGGAAGAGGGCGTGGAATTCCGCTGGAACAGCCAGCCGGTGGGCATCGAGCAACTGCCCAATGGCGCGCTGGCGGTAATCCTGGCCGAAACCCGCCTGGGAGAGCCGGATGCCAAAGGCCGTCGCAATGCCGAAATCGTACCGGGCAGCGAAGAGCGCATCGAGTGCGACCACGTCATTATCGCCTTCGGCTTCCAGGTGGAAGCAGCCAGCTGGTTCGACCGCGCCGGCATCAGCAGCCAGCCCAATGGCCGCACCATCGCCTCGGAAAAGTCCAGGTTCAAGTACCAGACCAGCCACGCCAAGATCTTCGCTGGCGGCGACCAGGTACGCGGTGCCGACCTGGTGGTGCGTGCCGTGTTCGAAGGCCGTCAGGCGGCAGAAGGCATCCTGAGCTACCTGCAGGTGTGGTAAGCAGGGACTGCCTGATAGCTTGAGTAAAGAAGCCCGCCGTCTGGCGGGCTTTTTTCATGAATCATGCGATAATTGCCAGCTGCATAGATATCGGCTGAACCTCCAGGCTCCGAAACCATATGAAAATCAGATTAGGCCCCCTGCATGCAAAGCGTAGAGCCATGTTTGGCAAATTGGCCTTATGGCTGTTGAAGCGTGCCCCAGCTCCGGTATTCAAGCCGGAATCCATCAGGAAAGTCCTCTTTCTGAGAGACAATGACAAGTTTGGTGATCTGATCGTATCCACCATCGCCATTCGGGAACTCAAACTGGCGGGGAAGCAGGTCGATGTGATAGCAGGTTTGCGCAATGCCGAGTTGCTGAAATTGAATCCACATGTAGATCAACTGCATGTACATAACGACAAGCTGTTCTCGGTAATCAAACTGGCCTTGCAATTGCGTAAGGAAAAGTATGATCTGCTGATCGACCTCAGAAATGAAGTTCCAACTTACAAGGATATTGTCCTGATGAGTTGGAGCAAGGTTCGACATGTTATTGGGTTTAATCGTGAATCATACCCGGTATTTGATGTCAATTTGAAAGAAGATTTCAGCTTGAATCAGCATGCTGCATGGCGGAACTTTGCTTTGCTGGAGGCATTGCAGATTGATTGCAAGGATTGCAACAAACATTATGATGTTCATATTGATGCTGTTGAAGAAGACAAAGTACAAACCTATCTTAAAAGTCTGCCTAAACAGCGAACCTTGCTAATCAATCTGAAAGGTGAAGGTCCATACCGCCGGTTGGAGCAAGCGCAACTGGATACTATTCTTGCCTACATGCAGGAGAATTATCCTGACTGGAATATTGTACTGACCGCAAAACAGGAGGATCTGGCTGGCATCATTACAGTTGGCATGCATAAATCTCCATTTAAAACCTATTTTGCTGCGGTGGCCTTGGTAAAGCATGCTGATGTGGTTATATCGCCAGATACATCCATCGTTCATGCTGCAGCTGCATTCGACAAGCCGCTGTTGGGTCTGTATGAAAAGGACAGAACATCAACTTACTTGAATAGCCGAGCTTGGGGGCCCAATAATCCTAATGCCGTTGTTGTTCAGTCAGGCGAGTTTTCGGTGTACTCAATCCCATTGCCAGCTTTGGTCGAGGGGCTGGCCCGGCTCATGAATAATAATTTTCCACATATCAATGAGAAAGAAATTTCACATGATATGGCTGAAACAAAGAATTAAGAGGATTGCATGTTTAGTCATTTCAATGCCAATACTTGGATGAATTCTCGATGGCATGGCTCATTGGTTATTCTTTTATCGTTCCTGTTTGTTGCCACTTGTAGTGTTTCACACACCATCGCATTGCGCTATGTATTGCAAGCCTGTTTGCTATTACTTGCGCTACCCTTGATTGCCGGTAGTATGCCTGTTGTGCGTATGGCCAAATATCCCATCCTGTTTCTTGGCCTATTCATGGCGTATGCAACCTTACATACTTTGTTTCTGAGTCACTGGCCAGATATCTCGAGGGCAGAATTACGAAGCCAGTTGGGTATCGCTGTATTGTGGTTTTTCATCGGAATGGTTTTGTTTCGGGTATGGCGCAGGTTTTCCATCATTGATGTCGTGATTGCCGGTGGGATAGCTCTGGCGATGGCCGAGTTTTGCATCGAAGCCTACAAATACCTTACAACAGGTACCTGGCCGTACCGAGAAACATTTTCTACACCTACGTATCTTGAGTTCACCTTCCTGATCAACTTCGTGTTGGCATTTGTTGTCGCCACCCTGTGTTTTGGTCATTGGGGCAGGCAACGGGTCAGCCGCATCAGCAAACCATGGCTGCTGGCCATTCTGGCCTTGTTCGTGTTCGTCAGCCTGCATGCTGCTGCGCGCAACGGCATGATAGGCATGGTCTACCTCAGCTTTTCCATGCTGCTGTTATATTCCATTTTCCAGGGGGTGAAGCATGGCTGGGCCAAGTTATTGCTGATCTGGCTGGTGGTGATTGGAACGCTGAGCGGACTGGTGGTGTATGCCATCAAGCAAGACAGTCGCAATCTGGCGTTTACCGAATCGGTGGCTGCAGGCTGGGACTACCAGCATCACCCCAGCTGGACGCAGATCGGCCCCCTGCCGCTGATGTCAAACGGCGAACCGGTGGATGACTCGGCCTTCAAACGCGTGGCCTGGATTCACAGTGGTCTGGACATGATTGCCAGCCATCCCCTTGGATTCGGCTTCATGCGCGAAGTATTTGCCCAGGCTGCTACTAGCTTGGGCATCAAGAATAATCTGGGGCATGCCCATAGCGGCTTCATCGACCTTGGGCTGGCACTGGGTGTGCCGGGCATTGTGCTGTGGTTACTGTTTTGTGCCAGCCTGTTTGTCACCGGCTATCGACGCTTTCGTTACCAGCAGGATGTACGCGGATTGATGCTGATGCTGATGGTGTGTGGTTTCCTGGGGCGCATGCTCAACGAGAGTATCTTCCGTGATCACATGTTGCAGCTGTTGTTGTTTGTGGCCGGTGCTTTGCTGGCGGAGATGATTGCCATGGCCAAGACGGATCAAGGCGATGGATGTTGAGCCGCCACCGTTGGTGGTGGCCCTTGGCGTTTGGGCAGAACCGGTCCATTTACTTTACCCATGCAGCTTGCAATGCATTACCCCGTGTTTGCTGTTCAGGATGTAACAATTGACAATGAATATTCATCCCCCCTTGTGTGTCGATCTGGACGGAACGCTGATTTACTCCGACATGCTGCATGAGTCCACGCTGAGCATGTTGAAGTCCAAGCCGCTTGCCGCGTTTTGCCTGCCGGGCTGGTTACTGCAAGGCAAGGCCGTGCTAAAAGAAAAAGTGGCTGCCGCGGGTGATTTCAATCCTGCAAGCCTGCCTTATAACCAGCCTTTTTTGGACTGGCTGCGCGCGCAACATGCCCAGGGGCGCAGGCTGATCCTGTGTACTGCATCCGACCAGAAAATTGCCCAGCGCATTGCCGAACACCTGCAGGTGTTTGACGAGGTGATGGCTAGCGAAGGGGCCGTCAATCTGGCGGGAGCCAACAAGGCTGATGCGCTGGTGCAGCGCTTTGGTGAAAAGGGTTTCGATTACGCTGGCAACTCCACTGCCGATATTGCAGTCTGGGAGCGCGCACGCAAGGGTGTCGTGGTGAATGCATCAGCTACCGTGCAGCAAGATGCTGAAAGTTGCGTAGAGGTCGAAAAAGTATTCGCCGGTCCTTGCAAGGGCATTGCCGTTTGGCGGCGCGTATTGCGCATGCACCAGTGGCTGAAGAACATCCTGCTGTTTATTCCCTTGATTGCCGCCCATCGCATTGCCGACATGGATGCATGGCTGTCCTTGCTACTGGGTTTCCTCGCCTTCAGCTTGTGTGCGTCGTCGGTGTATATCGCTAATGACTTGCTGGACCTGGAAAGCGATCGCGCCCATCCGCGTAAATGCCAGCGTCCGTTTGCTTCGGGTTCGGTCCCGGTCTGGCAGGGCTGTATTACCGCACCTTTGTTGCTGCTGGCCAGCTTTGGCATTGCCTGCCAGGTGGGTGGCAGTTTCCTGCCTTGGCTGGTGGGCTATTTTCTGCTGACCTGCCTGTACTCGCTCAAGCTCAAGCAACTTGCGCTGGTGGATTGCCTCACGCTTGCCATTCTGTACACCTTGCGCATACTGTCCGGGGCGGCAGCAGTATCCATCAGCATGTCATTCTGGTTGCTGGCTTTTTCCGGTTTCCTGTTCCTGTCGCTGTCCTTTGTCAAACGCTTTGCCGAACTGCAAATGCAGATCCTGCACAACAAGCACAAGGCCCATGGCCGTGGTTATTACTCAACAGATGCGCCCTTGGTGCAAATGCTGGGGGTTGCTTCAGGATTTTCCGCCGTACTGGTGCTAGCGATGTATTTGAACAGCAAGGAAGTGCTGTTGTTGTACCGTCAACCGGAGTGGATCTGGGGAACGGTGCCGGTGATGCTGTTCTGGATCAGCTGGATGTGGCTGCGCGCGGCACGCGGCGAAATGCATGACGACCCGCTGGTGTTTGCCGTCAAGGACAAGGCAAGCCTGATGGCCGGACTGCTGTTTGCCCTGTTGCTGCTAGCCGGTTCGGTAGGAGGCATGACATGAAGGTGTATTCATGGGGCCGGCTCAGTGGTGAGCCACATGCAGTAAGCATGCTTGCCAGTACCCGCAGATTGCCCCCGCTAGCCGATGGGCAACGTGCATTGCCACACGGCATGGGCCGCAGCTATGGCGACAGCTGCCTGAATCCACAGGGTGCACTGTGGAAAACCACCGCGCTGGATCACTACGTTTCATTCGACCCTGAGACTGGCCTGCTGGTGTGCGAAGCCGGCATCCTGCTGCGGGACATCCAGCGCACTTTCATTCCCCGGGGCTGGATCCTGCCGGTCACTCCCGGCACCCAGCTGGTGACCGTAGGTGGTGCCATCGCCAACGATGTACACGGCAAGAATCATCATGTACACGGCTCATTTGGCGACCATGTCCGCCAGCTGCGCCTGCTGCGCACCGACGGCAGCGTCATCGAGTGCGGCCCGACAGAGAATGCAGACTGGTTTGCCGCCACCGTGGGTGGCCTGGGGCTGACCGGTGTCATTACCCAGGCTTGCCTGCAATTGCGGCCGGTAGCCGGGCCGTGGATGGAGACGGAAACCCGTCCTTACCATTCGCTGGATGACTTTTTTGAGCTGGCCGATGCCTCCGAGGCACAATGGGAACATACCGTGTCCTGGATCGACTGCATGTCTGGCAGTCACAGTCGTGGCATCTTCATGCGCGGCAATCCTGCCACGGCAGACAACCGACAACCGGAACCCGCGGCCAAGGCATTGACGGTTCCCCTGGTGCCGCCGGTTTCACTCATCAATCCGCTGTCCTTGCGCCCCTTCAATACGGCTTACTTCCATGCACATGCACGTAAAACCGGGCGCCGTATCCAGCACTATGCCAGCTATTTTTATCCGCTGGACAATCTGCTGGAGTGGAACCGCATCTATGGCCCGCGCGGCTTTTACCAATACCAGAGTGTGGTGCCACGGCACGTAGGTCAGGATGCCGTCGCTGCCATGTTGAAAGAAATTACCCGCTCCGGTGCAGGTTCCTTCCTGGCTGTGCTGAAAACTTTCGGTAACCGCCAAGCCTTGGGCATGATGAGCTTTCCACAGCCGGGCGTGACGCTGGCACTGGATTTCCCCAACAAGGGCGCTCCGACCCTGGCCTTGTTCGAGAGGCTTGATGCCATCGTGCGCGAAGCCGGTGGCCGCCTGTACATGGCCAAGGATGCGCGCATGCCGCGCGATTTGTTCGAGGCCGGCTATCCCCGGCTTGCCGAATTCCTCAACTATCGTGATCCGGGCCTCAGTTCCGCCCTGTCACGCCGTCTGATCGGATACTGATGTCTAGCATGCGTAAAATTGTGATTGTGGGTGCCACCTCTGCCATGGCCGAGCATTGTGCCCGCCTGTGGCTGCAACAAGGTGTGGACGAAATGGTGCTGATCGGCCGCGACATGCAGCGTACCGACCGTGTTGCCGCGGATTTGCGTGTGCGTGCTCCGCAGTGCCGGATCCAGACCATCTGCAGCGACTTTCTACAGCCGGAGGCCATTGCCAGTACGGTAGAGCAGGCCTGCGCCACCATCAGTCCGGACATTGTGCTGATTGCCCATGGCTCCCTGCCTGAGCAGGAGGTTTGCCAGCAAGACCTGCAGGACAACCGTACCGCACTGGAAGTGAATGCCATTTCGCCGGTGCTGTTTGCCGAAGCCTTTGCCACGCATCTGGAACAGGCAGGGCAGGGCAAGCTGGTATTGATTGGCTCGGTAGCCGGGGATCGCGGCCGCAAGTCCAACTATGTGTATGGCGCCGCCAAAGGCCTGGTGACGCGTTATGCACAAGGCCTGCAGCATCGCTTTGCCGGCAGCCGGATTCAAGTAGTGCTGGTCAAGCCAGGCCCCACCGATACCCCGATGACCGCTCACCTCAAGAGCAGCGGAGCAAAACTGGCGAGCGTGGAGCAGGTGGCCGGCAATATCGTATCCGGTGTGTCACGTGGCAAGTCCGTGATTTATGCACCGGCCAAGTGGCAGTTGATCATGCTTATCATCCGGCATTTGCCGGGTTTTGTTTTTAATAAACTTGATATCTGACCTTAGAGTTAACTTCAGGAGATATTTTTTGATTAAATTTGGAAAAAATTCCTGCTCCGTTCCTGTTGTTGCGTCAGGTGTGGTGGCGGCTTTGATGATTGTTTTTGCAATTGTCGGTGGTGTCAGGAACTATTCTGCAATCCCATACTGGGATATGTGGGGGGGTGTTGTTGGTTTTCTTTTGAAAGTTAAAGAAGGAGACCATTCCATATGGTGGAGTCTCTTTAATGAGCATAGAATTGTTCTTGCGCGGATTGTTTTTTATATTGATAGTAAATTTTTTAATGGATTGAACTATTTTTCAGTTTTTGTAAATTATGTTTTGGTTGCGTTGACTGGTGTTGTTCTTGTTTTATTTATGAATGCATTAAACTATAGGGAGGTTGTTGGGTGCCGTAAGTATTATATTTTCATATTTACGTTAATTTCATGGGTATTCTTGTGGGTGCAGTCGGAGAATTTGCATTGGGCATTTCAATCGCAGTTTATTTTTGCACAAATGTTGCCGCTTGTGGGTTTGTATGCACTGGCTAAATCAATTGATATCGATGATTGTAAATATTTTGTTTTTGCATTTATTTTTGGGGTTTTCTCTGTTGGTGCAATGGCTAATGGAGTTCTTTGCTTTCCTGTAATGTTTGCTTATGTGCTTATATTTAGATCCGGTCTTTTAAAGGTTGGATCTTTGCTTTTTGCATCAGTTTTTTTTCCCTTGATTTATTTTTATGATTTCCATGTGCCGGAAGGGCATGGTCATGTCATTTCTTCATTGATTGGAATGCCTCGGCAGTATCTTTGCTATGTGCTAATGTACTTGGGCAGTCCATTCCATTATCTGCTTGGTAAGGGTGTT
Source organism: Aquitalea pelogenes (assembly GCF_001515305.1). GTDB lineage: Bacteria > Pseudomonadota > Gammaproteobacteria > Burkholderiales > Chromobacteriaceae > Aquitalea > Aquitalea pelogenes. The sequence goes on along the minus strand of NZ_LNQV01000022.1, from coordinate 56,513 downwards.
TTTGGTAATCAGGCGGCTATTCTGTTTGGTGCTTTTTTTGTTGTCTTGTGGTCATATCTTCTATTAAAAGAATTCACTAAATCAACAAGGTCGCCTTATGTGATGGCCCTTCTCTTTTTTGTTGGTTATATTATAGCTACTGCTATTGGAACTGCTGGGGGGCGTGTTGTATTTGGAGTGGAGCAGGCTTTATCTTCTAGGTACACAACTCCTTCTATTATGGCATGGGCTGCGCTGGCTATTTCTGTCAGAGATGTATATGTCAATAAAAATAGAACAGCCAGTTCTGCTTTGAGTTGTGCAGTTGTTATTTTAACCGTATTGATGTTTGGTTTTCAAATTAAAGCATTGAAGTCTGTGCGAGATGAAATGTTTGTTAGGAATCAGGCTGCATTGGCACTGGCGTTGAATGTCAAGGATTCTGACTATATTCATAGTTTGTTTTCAGATGTCGAGTATACGATGAACTATGCAAGGCAGGCAGAAGTAAATGGGATAACAATTTTTTCTCAGCCTCCGTTAGTCGGTATGAAGAATAGTTTGGGAAGACCTGTTGATACGGTCGTTAAGGGTATGTGTATTGGTGCTGTGGATCATGTATCTTTGATTCGTGATGATCCTGACTATATCAGAGTGGATGGGTGGATTTATTACGCAGTAGATAAAAAATCTCCTTTATTAGTTACTGTTGTGAATTCGAAAAATATTGTCTCTGGCTATTTGGAGGTTGGGAGGCGACGTGATGATGTTGCTTTGCAGTATGGCGAGAGTGCTCAGTATTCTGGTTTTGGTGGGTATATTAAAAGAAGTTTGTTGACTGATTCCATGATTGCTTTAGGAAGTAATCCTCCATGTTTGCTTAAGCTTAAATAGTATATTAAGAAAAATATTTTATATTCTGGTCTAGTTGATATGCAAGAAAAAATAGTATTGCCCGGCGGTGCCGGTCTGGTCGGTCAGAATCTGGTGGTTCACCTGAAAAGAGCGGGCTATACCAATCTGGTGGTGCTGGACAAGCACAAGACCAATCTGGAGATCCTGCGCAGCCTGCATCCGGACATTACTGTTGAATATGCCGATCTGGCAGAACCTGGTGAATGGGAACGCCATTTTGAAGGTGCAGCCGCGCTGGTGATGTTACAGGCACAAATCGGTGCCCCCACGCTGGAGCCCTTTGTCCGCAACAACATCACCTCCACCAAGCATGTACTGGCAGCCATCAAGCGCTACAACATTCCTTACACCGTACATATCAGTTCATCGGTAGTGGAGTCGGTGGCGAATGATGATTACACCAACACCAAGAAAGAGCAGGAAGAAATGGTGCTGGCCAGTGGCATCAATTGCGTGGTGCTGCGCCCGACCCTGATGTTTGGCTGGTTTGACCGCAAGCATCTGGGCTGGTTGTCGCGCTTCATGCAGAAGGTGCCGGTGTTCCCCATTCCCGGTGATGGCCGCTATATGCGTCAGCCGCTGTATGTTGGCGATTTTGCCAGCATTATCGTCAGCTGCCTGAAGTCGGGTATCCACGGTCAGGTTTTCAATATCAGTGGCCGGGAAAAGATCGACTACGTGGATATCATTCGCGCCATCCGCCAGGCTGTCGCAGCCAAGACCATGCTGCTGCACATTCCTTATGGCCTGTTTTATGTCCTGCTCAAAATCTGGGCCCTGTTTGACCGCAATCCTCCCTTTACGGCAGATCAACTCAAGGCACTGGTGGCGCATGACGAATTCGAGGTCATTGACTGGCCAGACATTTTCCAGGTGACACCAACGCCTTTCAGCAAGGCTGTAGACGCAACTTTCAACGACCCGCAATACAGCCGGGTAGTACTGGATTTCTGAGCATGAACAAACAACGCATTGCAGTACTGGGTGCCGGGCCCATGGGGCTGGCCGTGGCCTATCAGCTGGCGCGGGATGGACATGAGCCGGTCCTGTTCGAAGCAGATGACCGGGTGGGTGGCATGACCGCCACTTTTGATTTTGATGGCATGGATATCGAACGCTATTACCATTTTCATTGCATCTCCGACCATGCCTTCCTGCAGATGCTGGAAGAGTTGAACTTGGGCAGCAAGATGAAATGGGTGGAAACCAAAATGGGCTACTGGTACCAGAACCGTTTGCAACCGTGGGGCAATCCCCTGGCGCTGCTGCGGTTCAAGGGGCTGGGGCTGGTGGCCAAATTCCGTTACGGCCTACATGCCTTTCTCTCAACCAAGCGTGACGACTGGAAGCCGCTGGATCATGTCGAGGCGACTGGCTGGATCCGCCGCTGGGTAGGCGAAGAGGCTTATGAAGTGCTGTGGCGTCGCCTGTTTGATTACAAGTTTTACGACTACAGCTCCAACCTGTCTGCGGCCTGGATCTGGAGCCGCATCCGCCGTATCGGTCGCTCGCGCTACAGCCTGTTCCGCGAAAAGCTGGGCTATCTGGAGGGGGGCTCGGCAACCTTGCTGCAAGGCATGCGTGACGATATCACCGCACATGGCGGTGAAATCCGTCTGAGCACGCCGGTCAAGCGGGTGGTGATGGCCGAAGGCAAAGTGCGAGGCGTGGAAACCGCCTCCGGGATCGAAACCTTTGACAAGGTCATCAGCACGGTCCCGCTGCCATTTATCCCCAGAATCATGCCGGACTTGCCCGCAGATGTGCTGCAGAAGTTCCAGCAGATCAAGAACATTGCCGTCGTCTGTGTCATCGCCAAGCTGAAAAAGCCGGTAACGGAAAATTTCTGGCTCAACACCAATGATAATGAAATGGATATTCCCGGTCTGGTGGAATACAGCAATTTGCGCCCGCTAGACCAGCATATTGTTTATGTGCCGTTTTACATGCCGGGCGAGCATGCCAAGTATGCCGAGCCGGATGAAGTGTTCCTGGGCAAAGTGAAGCGCTATCTCAAGAAGATTAATCCGGCGCTGCAGGACGACGACTTCATCGCCATGCGGGCCAGCCGTTATCGTCATGCACAGCCGATCTGCGATCCGGGTTATCTGGAGCAGCTGCCGCCGGCAGCATTGCCGGTTCAGGGCCTGTGGGTGGCGGATACCTCGTATTACTACCCGGAAGACCGTGGTATTTCCGAGAGTATCGGCTACGGCCGTGCACTGGCGCAAAAGGCGGTGGGATGATCCGTCATTTCATGTCGCGCCAGTTTCTGGTGTTCCTGCTGACCGGGGGATTGGCGGCTGCGGTCAACTTTGGCTCACGCATTGTCTACAACCAGTGGTGTGACTTCTCCACCGCCGTGATTCTGGCTTATCTCACCGGGATGGTGACCGCCTTTGTGCTGGCCAGAATGTTTGTTTTCAAACAAAGCAGCCAGTCCATGCACCGCTCAGCGCTGTATTTCACCCTGGTCAACCTGGTTGCGGTGATACAGACCTGGCTGATCAGCATGGGTCTGGCACTTTACCTGTTGCCCATGCTCGGCGTGACGCACTTCAGCCGGGAGATCGCCCACGCCATCGGCGTGGCAGCCCCGGTTTTCACCAGTTATCTGGGACACAAACGCTGGTCCTTCCGCTGACACAGGCATGAAGCTGAATCGACCTCTACTGGCATTTGCCGCACTGACTGCCTGTTATCTGGCAGCCTTGCTGATTTCGGATGCCCGGCATGACATGTTTGCCCGATTGCCTGCACTGGCCAGTATCATGCCTGCGCTGATGGGCATGGCCTTCCTGTCTTTTTTCCTGCGCTATCTGCGCTGGTATTACCTGCTGCGGCGTACCGGGCATGGGCAGCCATTTGGCCTGGGTTTTTGCATTTACCTGTCCGGCTTCGCTTATACCGCAACGCCCGGCAAAGTAGGGGAGCTGATCCGCATTCGCTACCTGCAGCGACTAGGCATTGCGCACGAGCAGGTGCTGTCGGCCTTCATCTACGAACGTGGCTGGGATTTACTGGTGGTGTTGCTGCTGGCCATGCCAGGCATGCTGGCTGCACCACTGTTTCCGCTACTGGCCCTGTTTGTTGGTGCAGTGTTGCTGGTGCTGGCCATCCTGATGCGGCAACCGCGCTGGCTGGGACGCTTGCATGCAAGGTTGCGCCTGTATCGATGCCGCAGGCTGTACCGGCTTATGCGCTTGCTGCAGCGTGGCATGCGCGGTGGATTACGCTGGTTGGGCTGGCAAGACATGCTCGTTGCCGCCGTAGCCGGCCTGGCGGCCTGGTCACTCACTGCCACGGCCTTTGTCTGGCTGGTGCAGTCCTTATCCCCCAGCATGGCCTGGTGGCCGCTATTCTCCAGTTATCCACTGGCCATGCTGGCAGGCGCTGCCTCCATGTTGCCTGGTGGCATTGGCTCCACCGAATCGGTCATTGTGGCCAGCCTGCTGTGGCAAGGTGCTTCGATGCCGACAGCTGTCCTGGCTGCCGTGGGCATCCGCTTTGCCACCATGTGGTTTGCCGTCTTGCTGGGGATGGTGGCAATAATACTGATCGAATACCGGACAAGCACTAATGCGATTTGAGTGTTATGCGCCAGAATGCGCTTGAGGACCAAACTTTGAAAAGACTGGTTAAATGCATGGCCAGATGACGCCGGCTGCGGTGGCTATCTCGTTGTGCTTCGTGAATAATTTGTGCTTGTTGATCTAGGCGAAGTATTCCCCCTGCATTATAGAGCCGTGCGCACAAATCATAATCTTCGCAATAAAGGAAGAAGCGCTCATCAAATCCATTTATTTTTTGAAAAAACTCTGCTTTGACCAATAAGCACATGCCGGCAAGCCAATAAAACGGGAAGCCGAGTTGGGCATCTATACTCACATGCAGTGGTTTACGTCGTCCCAGTATTCTTCGCAGAAGTGACCATGGTGTGAGATTTTCTCGTACCGAGTCTTCCAAAGAAAGATCTGTTGCAACCACACGGGGTGCAATTATCGCAATTTTGGAGAAGTCAGCTTCGTACGAGCTCTTAGCCCTATCTATCATTTGAGTAAACGGCTCATCATCTAATAGCATCAGATCGGGATTCAGAATGCAAAACCACGTTGCTGTGCAATGCTTGAAGGCCGCATTATGATTTGCTCCAAAACCCTTTGGGGTATGATTACGGATGACAAGCAGATTCAAATTTTCATAACGCGTTTCATCAAAAATTTCATCAAACAAGTTTAGCGTAGTGATAATTTTAATACCCTTCAGCTGAGGCTGACTGTTTAACTGGCAAAGTAGTCTATCGAGCAGCTGCCCGTGCCCATGGCTGATTACGGAAAAACAAATATCTGCGCTCATTGGTTTCTACATTCTTGGATAAGAATTTGTCTGATGATGTTGTTTACAGTTCAGTATTTTGACTCATCATTTTTTAATGAATCACTCTATGGAGTGATTGTTCAACCACACTGATCACCTCTTGAGGTGTGATATCAAGCATGCAGCTATATTGATGTGTAGTGCCAATACATTTTGGTTTTCCTCCACAAGGCTGATCTGGGCATCGTCCAGGGTGCGTGATGGCAACAGCAGACGGTGGTGTAAACACTTGGGGGTTATTGGCCCCAACCAGTACAGCACTAGGAACTTCTAGACTATGAGCAAGATGAACTGAGAAACTGTCCAGGCCAATTAGAAAGTCTATATCACTTAGGTATTCTCTGAAGCCGGATAATGATGATGCGAAAATTTTGTGTGGGCAACCAATTTTTCTGGAAATCGACTCAAGGGTTTCCATCTCACTTGGTGAACCAAATATTGTAAAAAATGAGTCTGGGTACCTTGAATGCAATTGGGTAATCAGTTCACTCCAGTTTTGTGATGGCCATAGCTTAAATGGTAGTGATGCTGATGGATGAATCCCAAAGTGAAATGGTCCTGACTGACCGTTGGATGAGGCTGAATGTGTAGAGCACTTGAGCCGTAATTGAGTTGCTTCAAGCACTTTTTTTTGTGCGTGATAGATATTAATGACGGTGTTAGGTATTTTTATGTGCTGCGGGCAACGGATGCCTAATGTTCGGATGTGCATGCGGAACGGATGACCATCCAACCATACTGGATAGTACAACTTGGAAGCACCTGTCATTTTCAATACTAATAGTTCACGTATGTCGCCAATAAAGTCGATAGCCATTGTTGGCCTTTTTCTACGAATCTTTCTGGCCGCAGAGAAAAAACCACGCCATCCGCCTTTGATGAAACTAGTCAAGCTGGCGCCCATTGGGAAGTCTGAGCAGATAGTTTCACTATTGGGTAAATCGTCAAATAGAAATGCGGCCTGTGGGAAAGTCCAGATGATGAGTTGTATGTGTGGATTGCATGACTCAATCTGTTTTAGCTGGAGGGCATGCATTGCTGCATCACCCAGATTTCTAGCGGAAATTATACAGATTGTTTGCATGTTTATTCGGTAATTGCCTAAAGTTAGATTATTAGGTGTGCTTCTTGTTATTTCTAGTGCGAACTATATTGATATTAATTACGGCTTTTTAAACTTGCATGGATAAACCGTCTCGTATACCTTTCCAGCCGCTCTTGTTGGTTTTTACGATGCCTAAGCGCAGTATTCTGGTTGTGAGAACATAAATCAATGCAATTGCTTTTTGCAACCCGTGTAAATTTTTCCGGATAAAGAAAATTCTATTTCTATTTGAATAGTACTGGGTAAATGGAGATGAGGCTCCTCCCGTTGATGTGCTCACTTTGTGCAGAACCACTGCCTCTGGATTATAAGATATATTCATGCCTAATATATTCATGCGCCAGACAAAGTCGGTATCATCACTATACACAAAATAGCGTTCATCCATACGCCCGACTTTTTCAAATACCGTAGAATCCACCAACATAAAGCAGGTCGGTGCATAGTTTACGTGACATTTCATGTCGAACTGACCATTATCTTTCTCATTCAATCCGTAGTGTGGTGTCCGCATTGTCCATGGATTAATATGGCCACCCGCATACCAGATAATATCAGGCGTGTCGTAATACATTAATTTCGGTGTTGAGGCGTATTCACCATTTTTCACCATGTCTTCCCACAGTTTAAAAATGGTAGTAGGGGCGAACTCTGTATCATTATTGGCTAATAAAATATGTGAGCAGCCATCTTTGAGGGCAAGTTCAATGCCTTGGTTATTTCCTTTTGCAACGCCAACATTTTCATTATTAAAAATGCAAACGGCATTAATTTTCAACAATTTTGCAGCTTCTTCGCTAATACGAGTGCCACTATCATTTGGGCTATTGTCAATTACATATAGGCGGTAGTTAATACCCTGTTGAGATCCAAGACTTGAGAAGAAACCCGGTAGAACGTCATTGCTATTATATAAAACTGTTACAATTCCAATAATTTGGTCGGCAGGCATTTTCATTTGAAAAGCCCTCGTTTTTTTAATGACTCTACACTTTCTGCATAGGTATCTGCTTGTATAGGTTGTTCTAATACCCATTTGACAAAATGCTCAATTCCTTCTCGGAACGTAACTTTGGAAGTGAATCCAAGTAAATTGCTTGCTTTTGTCGTATCTGCAAAATTGTGACGGATATCACCCACACGGTATGCACCTGTTACTGTGAGTGGAACAGAAATTCCATATAGGTCAACAAGTGTTTTAGCTACATCCATCACGCTAGTTCCAATACCTGTGCCAATGCCAAATGCGTGGCCAGCAGCATTTGGGTTGGTGAGCGAAAGTACTAGCGATTCAACAACATCATCGATATAGACAAAGTCGCGACTTTCTTCTCCATCCTCGTAAATATCAATTCCATGACCGTGACGAATTCGGGTGGAGAAGATGGAAAGGATGCCTGTGTAAGGGTTGGACAGTGATTGCCCTGGTCCATAAACATTCTGAAAGCGTAATGCTACAGCTGGAATATCCAGAGCATTGCAATTCAACAAGGTCATGTGTTCTTGTGTGTACTTGGTCAGACCATAGATCGAATTTGGCTGAATTCTGGAGTTCTCATCTGTGGCGACTACTTTTAGTGGTCGACCTGTATCGGGGCATAGTGGCTCAAATTTTCCATTGGCCAGATCCTCTTGATGGCGTGTCACCGGGTAAACATATTTACCATCAATCTCATAGCGTCCCTCACCATAAATCGCACGCGAAGAAGCAACCACTACTCGGTGAATCGAGTCTTTCCGTTCTGCAATGGCTTCCAGCAGCACGGCAGTGCCTTGCACATTGGTATGGCTGTAGCGAGCAACCTCATACATGGATTGTCCAGTGCCGGTTTCTGCTGCAAGGTGAACAACAGCATCGCAACCGTCAATTGCACGTGAAACAGTAGCGGCATCCGTTACATCGCCATGAATAAACTCACATTTCCCTTCAATTTGCTGACGTAAAGGCGATTGGGATGGGTCACTGCCATGAATTTGCGGCGATAGCGTATCGAGTACGCGGATATTATGGCCATCTTTATGCAGTCGTGTTACAAGATTGGCACCGATGAAACCTGCGCCACCTGTGATAAGGATTTTCATAGTAGTTTTAACCTAATTTTAGAATTGCTTATCAGCATTCAGTAGTGGGTTTGGCTTCCCTGATGCGAACCCATTGATTTCTAGAGAAATCATAACGCTTGATCGCCCGTGCTGGTATGCCGGCAATCATTGTGTATGGTGGAAAACTCGAGGTCACGACGCTATTTGCACCAACCACACAACCTTTTCCAAGAGTAACCCCGCTTGTTACATATACGTTTGCCCCAAGCCAGCAATAATCATGGATGTTAATAGGCCCTTTTGTTGTAAGTGGAGTATCTATTCGACTGATTAGTGGATCCTTGTAGCTGTGATCAAAGTCACACAAAAATACATTGCTACCAAATGCTACTCCTTCTCCGATATAAATACCTATGGCAGAACTTGCATTGAAATATCGATTTATGAATGTTCGTTTTCCGATTTTTATCGTGCCACTGTATTTATTCTCAGCATACTTTCGTATTGAGTAGAGGACTGCTCCTTTTTCAATTCGGACATTTTCATCAATAAATATTTGTGTTGCGCCAAATATTTGATCTGGTTTTTTTATCCAGCTTCCTCTTCCAAATTTTCCAAAAATAAAGCTGTAAAAAAGTAATCCTTTAATTTTTGCTAAAAAACACTGAAGGTGGTTTAGGTAGTCATGGAAATCCATGATTTTTATTTTTTCTAAATAATATCTTACGGATTTCATTTTTTATATTCCATTTTTTTTTCAATTCCAAAGAGAATTTTATCTCTTGATTTATTGTTGATATTCTCTATCGCATCACTATTTAAATTACTGGATATTTCAAATGCTTTCATTGTAAGTAGTGCATGATAAAAGGCCATTTGAATTTCCAGGTAAAATCCTGCACGCCCGGCTCTGATTCCACCTCTGATAAAGTAGTGAAGTATAAAGCTTTTTGTTATGCTTAATATCATCTTTAACGGGTGCTGCGGCTTGGTGTGTCTCGATTCAATGTCTGTATATCTATCAATTGATGAGAGGTATGATTTTGCTGTATTTGAAATGAAGTGATGAATGTAATATTTTTTTGGGTTTAATGTTGTTACTTCAGATGCAGGAACGGTATGCTTGCCAAAATGATGTATTTTGTTTTCCCGGAAATCGATAGCTTCTTTTATAAATGCACGGCTTTGTATGTTCTGATATGCATCATGTGTGAATTTGCCATAGTAATAATTTTTTCGGGCAATATTCACGATTGAGCAAGTGCCACTTTCAATCGCCTCAAACATGGCTTCCATTGTCGGTGCATCGACTATTTCATCGGAAAATCCCCAATAAATCCAAGGCGTCTTCACATATTCTTTTACAACGGATGTGGTATTCTCATCTTCAACCCAACCAGGATTTTTGTGTTGTAATACATCGGCACCTAATGCCTTGGCTATTTCGACAGTTCTGTCACTGCTATAATTATCGACAACAAGAACTTGCCCGTAGGGGAGGAAATTCCGAACGGCACGCTCAATGCGCTTTTCCTCGTTGAACATGAAAAGCACAAAAGTAATAAGATTGGATCGCATCAATATTCCAGTTTTTTTAGGCGATAAACATAAATGCCTAGTAGTGCTGTTGCTAGTAGCTGTGACAGCGCAATTCCCATTCCAAGTAATAGGGGAGTTTGTGGGTTAAATTTTACTAATATCAGACAAGCAGTTAATGATAACGCAGCGCCTAGTAATTGGGTACGAAACAAGACTCCTACTTTTTGTCGCAACGTGAGAAAGATGGAATACGCTCCAATAAGTAAGTTGCATCCTTCAATTAAAATTCCAATCCCAATAGCCGGGGCGTATGGTATGTATTCTGAGTGTGTTAAATGCTTAACTAGAAATGTTGATATTGGCATCGCCAATATAAGTAATATACCAATCATGGCAGTTGCCAATAATGCATACTGCTGGATTGATCTTCCTTGACTCTGATACAGCCGTGGCAAATAAAGCTGAGAAAAAACTTGTGCGCATGCACTCATCGCGACAGCGCCGATATTCGCTGTTACACCTAATACCGCAGATGTATTTGAATGCCCAAGTGCTGGGAATAGTACCCGGTAGCCTTGTAACTGTACGGTATTGGATGCCGCACCACCAGCGAGTGCCGCACTTGTCCTTATAATATGAAATGAGTTGTCAAGTGGGGCAACCTCTTGCGTAAACGGCAAGCTTCGACGGGCCTGCCATATCAATATCGCGAATTCTACGGCCAATGCTACAATTGATGATGACAATAAGGTCTGAGCAGTTGCTTTCCACATCAAGGAAGCCAGTACAAAGGCCAATAACCGTGCACCTGACTCCAAAACAACCATACTGGCAGAAAAGTTAGCCTGCCCTCTAATATTAAGTAGATTACGTATGCTGCTGCATAGGTATAGCATGGAGGCCAGCCCGTATAAGAGCGGAATATCTTGGCGCGATAGTAAATTCATTGATATAAATGGTGTGCTCAGTATGATACATGCTATTAATGCTATTAGCAGTGTAGCTGTTACCAAGCGTCGTAATGCCGGCCATGGCAACGACTTCAAGCTTGATAGCCTGGCTTGCATGTATGAATCTACTGGAACGAACACCAACGCATTCAATATATAACTCATCGTACCAAGGTAGAAAAATTTACCGACTTCCTCGATTGATAGAGTCGATGTATAGTATTTTACATAAAGGAGACCCAGTGCGACTGAAATTAAACGTAATATGGCAATCGCTCCTGCGCGCCACATATTCTGTTGAATGGTATTTCTAATCAAATCCATCATTTTATTGTCATGCCGAGATGGATTGGTCATAAATGTTTTGTGAAAGATTATAGATATGAAAATTTAAAACCATTTCAAATTGTTAGTCCGCCAATTCTATTAAGAGTTGTTTGTGATCCTACTGTGCCGCATACCGTATGATTTAGTGCCATAAGATTTATAGTGCATGCAATTTTAGGGTCCTGAACTCTCGCTTCTAGCAACCATGAACCAAAACCAGCATCCTGCAGATGGTCTTCCAGTGTGGTTACTTCCTTTCTGGACTGCAGATTTTTTATCTGGATATCTTTGTCTTTCATGGACCAGAGTGGCAAAGAATAGATGGAACGATTACCCAGCTTGCCTTCATTTGCCCACTCCATTGCCATTTGCAGACAAGCACCGGTACTAAGCAGGACGTGTTCCTCATCTCCTTCCCGGATTTTTAGCCACTGGCCAGGGTTAACTTCTGGCGGTACTTCATGAAAACAGGGTTCGCCTGCCTTGCCCAGGCGGAGATATGAAGGGCCGGGATGCTCAACCAGATAGCGCATGCATGCCCGGGTTTCCATCGGATCGCCAGGAGCGGCAATCTGCATATTGGGCATGGTGCGCATCAATGCGTAATCCTGTACCGCATGGTGGGAGTATCCCAGCGCACCATACGCCAAGCCCCCTCCAACTGCGACTACAGTTACCGGCAGCTTGTGATAAGCAACATCATTACGGATTTGCTCGGCACAACGGAAGGTCGGGAAATTGGCAATCGAGTAGGTAAATACATGATAGCCCTCTGATGCCATGCCAGCAGCCAGACCGGTCATGTTCTGTTCAGCTACGCCAGCGTTGATAAAGCGGTCGGGAAACTCCTCGGCAAATGGTTCTATGACCGAATAGCCCAAGTCTCCCACGATCAGAGCAATGTGGGGGTGCTGACGCGCCAAGGCAACCAGTTCTTGAATGAAGGCGTTACGCATGATTCAGTTCTTCCAGTGCCTGATCTAGTTGTTCCTGTGATGGCGATTTGTAGTGCCATTCCACTTTATTTTCCATAAAGCTCACCCCTTTACCTTTGGTGGTGTGGGCAATCAGGAAGGAGGGCTTTCCGGCTTCCCATGGCAATGTGCCCAGCAGTTCCGCCAGTTTGACATGGTCATGGCCGTCCACCTCCCGTACTGCCCAGCCAAAGGCGTGGGCTTTGTCGGCTAGGGGTTCGATACGTAGTGTCTGGTCTACTGTAGTCAGGCTTTGCAGCTTGTTGTAGTCGACAATCGCTACCAGATTATCCAACTGATGATGTGCGGCAAACATCATGGCTTCCCAATTGGAGCCTTCGCCCAATTCTCCATCACTGAGCAATACAAAGGTGCGCCAGTTTTGTGCCTGCATTTTTGCGGCTAATGCTTTACCCGTGCCAAATGGCAGACCATGTCCCAGTGAGCCCGTGGAGAATTCGACTCCTGGCACCTTGTGGCTGATGTGGTTCATCAGTTCGGAGTGATCCTGACCGTAGCGAAACAGGTTTTCTTTGGGGAAGAAGCCGGTTTCAGCCAGTGCTGCATACACGGCAACGCATGCATGCCCCTTGCTCAGAATGAAACGATCGCGCTGCGTCGCAGCAGGCTGGTCCGGCTGCAGGTGCATTACCTGGCCGTAGAGTGTTGCAACGATATCGCAGATTGAAAGTGCTGAACCGATATGGGAAGCACGGGCACGATGTACCATTTGCAGAGCCTGGATCCGCATTCTGCGGGCCAGATCGTAGCTGTCTAGTTCGAGACTGTTCATTTCGTTCTCAGGATATCAGGCGTGCCCATTTCGCAGTACGCCGGATGGCATCATCCAGGCTGGTTGTGACAACCAGACCCAGTTCGCTGGCAATGCGTTCCACGGAGGGAACATAGGCTTGGGGTTTCGCACCCGGGGCCGGTGTTTGCGCAATACAGACCTTGCCCTTGGCATTCAGTACTTGATTGACCCGGTGAGCCAGGTCGCCAATCGAAATGGCCTCTTGTCCACCGATATTGAATGCCCGATTATTCGGCGCAGTGAACAGCATGGTCCACAGCCAGATTGCAAGGTCTGCCGCATACAGATAGCTGCGCAGTGGTGTTCCGTCGCCCAGAATCTGGATGTCGGCATCCTGTATGGCTGCCTGTATGAAATTGCCAATGGCGAAGTGCTTGTCAAGAGGCAAATGGGGTCCAACAAAGGCAAAACACCGGGCAATGGAGACTTCCAGTCCGGGGCGTGCTGCAGCGGCCATGCTGCAAAGCATTTCGCTGACGCGTTTGCCTTCGCCGTACGTGGATGCCGATGCCAGGGGATCCGGTGCTGTGGTGCATTCTTCAGTTATGGTGTTGCCATTTGTCCTGCCATAAATGGCTCCGGAACTGAGCAGCAGGAGGCGTCGTGCCTGTGTCCCGATCGACATGGCATCCACTATCCTCTGTGTGCCACGGATGCAGGTGTCCAGTATGTCGGCTGGCGTGCTGGTGGCAACCACATCGGTGGCTGCATGAATGGCGAAGCGACAGTCGCTTGCTGCGTCTGTGGACAAATTACGGACGTCGCCTTTTAGCCACTCCACCCCGGTGCTTTGCCGCAGTGCCGGAAAAGAGTCGATAAAACTCTCCGGTGAACGGCTGAGTACTCGAATCTGTGCATCCAGCCCCAATTGGTTGTTGGCATGAATAAAACTGCCCAGCAACCATTTGCCGATGAAGCCGGTTCCACCCGTGAGCAGGATGCGTTGACCGCGCAGTTGCTCCCAATGGGGTCCAACAGCGCGGAGGATATGATCCAGATCCTCTTGCGGCAGCTTTAGCGGGGCAAGCATGGGGTTTTCCACTTAGAAGTTAACCCCAAAAAACGCTTCAAGCTTGTCGGCAATGTAGTCCAGTTGTTCTTTACCCAGTCCTGGGAATGTGCCAAGCCAGAAGGTCTGATTCATTACTACGTCCGTATTGGTCAATTCTCCGCTCACGCGGAAGTTGCGCCCTGCCATATAGGGTTGCTTGGTCAGATTGCCGGCAAACAGCAGGCGGGTACCAATTTTGTTTTGCTCCAGGTAGTCAATTAGCACTCCGCGCTGTACTCCGGCGCTTTCCTTGAGAATGAGTGGAAAGCCGAACCAGCTTGGTTCTGAATTGGGGGTGGCTTCCGGCAGATGCAGGTATTCCTCAACGCTTGCCAGACGAGCCTTGAGATAGGCGAAATTGGCTCGGCGTTTTGCAATGAATTCCTCCAGCCGGTCCAGTTGTGCCAACGCACAGGCGGCCTGCATGTCGGTAATTTTCAGGTTGTAGCCCAGATGGCTGTAGGTGTATTTGTGATCGTAGCCATCTGGCAGGTCCCCACCCAGCTGTTTCTTGGTCCAGCAGAAACGGTTGTTGCAGGTATTGTCTTTGCCGGGCGGGCAGTAGCAGTCACGTCCCCAGTCGCGGAAGGATTCGGCGATTTTTTTCAGCTCGCTGTCATTAGTGAAAACCGCGCCGCCTTCACCCATGGTGATGTGATGGGCAGGGTAGAAACTGAGGGTGGCAATATCACCAAATGTACCAACTAACTGGCCGTTGTAGGTTGCACCCAAGGCATCGCAGCAATCTTCTACCAGCCACAGATTGTACTTTTTGCACAGGCCGGTGACGATTTCCAGATTGAAAGGATTGCCCAGGCTGTGCGCCAGCATGATGGCCTTGGTCTTGGGGCTGATGGCAGCTTCAATCTTGCTGGCATCAATATTGTGAGTCGCCAGATCGACATCGACAAAAACCGGGACTGCACCAAACTGCAGGATGGGGTTAACCGTGGTAGGAAAGCCTGCCGCCACGCCAATCACTTCATCACCGGGTTTGATGGCCTTGTCACCCAGTTTGGGGCTGGTTAAGGTGGAAAACGCCACCAAGTTGGCTGATGAGCCGGAGTTGACGGTGATCAGATGCTTTACACCCAGAAAACGGGCGAGCTTTTCTTCAAACATCGCATTGAAGCGACCTGTGGTCAGCCAGCCATCCAGCGAGGCTTCCACCATCAGTTGCAGTTCGCGGGTGCCGATTACTTTGCCGGAAACAGGAACAGCACTTTGTCCTGGAACAAAAGCTTTGGGAGCATGGGCAAGCTCGGCATATTGGCGTACCAGTTCGTTGATCTGGCTGCGCAGTTCATCAAGCTTGGGCTGGAAATTGATTGGGCTGGTTGTCATTGTATTGTTTGGTATTGAGTAATTTGATCAAGGCAGTGGGCGCGCATATCGCCCCCCTGCCGCCAGGCCTGATGCCAGTCCACGATTTGGGACAGCGCGGTTGCAAGCGTCCAGCGCGGTGCCCAGTTAAGGTGTTGGCGAGCCTTGGAAATATCCAGTTTGAGAAAATTGGCTTCGTGCGGATGGGTGCCCGGCTGCAAGTTCCAGCTGGCACCATTGCCCCATGCTTGGCATAGCCGCTCGACTATCCATTGTACTGGTTTGGCATCTTCGTCCCTGGGGCCGAAGTTCCAGCCCTCTGCATAGACCTGGCCATGCTCATAGAGGTGTTGGGCAAGAAGCAGATAACCTGACAAGGGTTCCAGAACGTGCTGCCAAGGGCGTATGGCGTGAGGGTTGCGTATCTGTACGGGCTGGTTTTGCTCCAGCGCACGCAGAATGTCCGGCACTAGCCGGTCTGCGGCCCAGTCGCCACCGCCAATCACGTTGCCTGCGCGTGCAGTGGCCAGGGCAATGCCTTCGGATTGCAGAAAAGACTGGCGGTAAGCGCTGCTGACCAGTTCGGCACAGCCCTTGCTGTTGGAGTAGGGGTCAAACCCGCCCATCGGCTCGTTTTCGCGATAGCCCCAGGGCCATTCGCGGTTCTCGTAGCATTTGTCGGTGGTGACGTTGACGATAGCCTTGACTGTTCCAGCCTTTCTGGCTGCCTCCAGCACATGCACCGTGCCCATGACATTGGTGGCATAGGTTTCCATCGGCTGCTGGTAGGAAAGCCTGACCAGTGGCTGGGCCGCCATGTGGATGACGATTTCGGGAGCAAATTCGCTAAACAGGACGTGCAGCCGGTCGTAATCGCGGATGTCGCAGATCTGGTGGTCCAGGCCGCGGGCAACATCTGCGCACTCAAACAGCGATGGTTCTGTTGGAGGCGGCAGGGCAATGCCCCGAATTTCGCTTCCCATGGCTTGCAGCCACAGGCTCAGCCAGCTGCCCTTGAAGCCGGTATGGCCAGTGAGCAGGACTCGCTTGCCTTTCCAGAACGCAGGGCTAAGGTGCTGCTTGCTCATTTCAGTCCCACTTTTTCCAAGGAGCATTGCCAGTGGCCCACAGTTCTTCAAGCAGGTGCTTGTCGCGCAGGGTGTCCATTGGTTGCCAGAAGCCTTGGTGTTCATAGGCCATCAGCTCTCCGGATTGTGCCAGTTGCATCAGCGGCTCTTGTTCCCAGATGGTGGCATCACTCTTGATGTATTGAAGAACTTGCGGTGAGAGAACGAAGAAGCCGCCATTGATCATGGCCCCATCGCCTTTGGGTTTTTCCTGAAAGCTCCTGACGTGTTTGTTATCGATCTCCAGCGCGCCAAACCGTGCGGGCGGGTATGTCGCTGTCAGGGTGGCTGCCTTGCCATGGGATTTGTGGAATTCGATGGTGGCCGCAATGTCGATATCGCTGACGCCGTCACCGTAGGTGAGACAGAACGCATCTTCATCCTTGACGTAATCGGCCACACGTCCCAGCCTGCCGCCAGTCATCGAGTTGTCGCCAGTATCCACCAAAGTAACCTTCCACGGTTCCGCACGTCGCTGGTGGACATGCATCTCGTTTTTCTGCATGTCGAAGGTGATGTCCGACATGTGCAGAAAGTAATTGGCGAAATATTCCTTGATGAAGTAACCCTTGTAGCCGCAGCAGATGATGAAATCGTTGATCCCGTGGTGGGAGTACATTTTCATGATGTGCCACAGAATGGGTTTGCCGCCGATTTCAACCATGGGCTTTGGGCGGACTGAGGTTTCTTCGCTGAGACGTGTGCCGAGCCCGCCTGCCAGAATGACTGCTTTCATGATGTGTTCCGTTCAATCAAAAAGCTGCGCGGTGTTGAAGGCGCAGGCTTGCATGTCTTTGCCCGACAGGGAAGGTGTGCTGTCCAGCATCCAGTCGATGTCTAACTCGGCATCGTTCCAGATGATGCTGCGCTCATGGTCCGGGGCGTAGTAGTTGGTGGTCTTGTACAGAAACTCGGCATGCTCGGACACAGTGACAAAACCGTGGGCAAAGCCTTCCGGAATCCACAACTGGCGTTTGTTGTCTGCTGATAGCATTACCCCCACCCATTGACCGAATGTGGGCGAGCTGCGGCGGATATCCACGGCAATGTCATACACTTCGCCCAGCGAGCAGCGCACCAGCTTGCCTTGGGCAAACGGAGGCAACTGGTAGTGAAGCCCGCGCAGCACACCCTTGCCGGAGCGGCTGTGGTTGTCCTGGACAAATTCAACCTTGCGGCCAATGGCTTCTTCAAAGCGCTTCTGGTTGAAACTTTCGAAGAAAACCCGCGGTCGTCGCCGAATACGGCAGGTTCAATGATTTTGACGTCCGCAATGGCGGTATCGATGATTTTCATGAATGGCTTGCTTTCTTACTTCAGCAGCTGCAGCAGGTATTGCCCGTAGGCATTTTTCTTCAGCGGTTGTGCCAACTGTTCCATTCTGGCTGCATCAATCCACTGCTGCACGTAGGCAATTTCTTCCAGACAGGCCACTTTCAGACCCTGGCGGTTTTCCACGGTGGCAATGAACTGGCTGGCTTCCAGCATGGATTCGTGGGTGCCCGTATCCAGCCAGGCATAGCCACGCCCCATGGTCTGCACATCCAGCTGGCCTTGCTGCAGGTAGTGGTTGTTGACATCGGTGATTTCCAGTTCGCCGCGCGGTGAGGGGCGGATGGACTTGGCGATGTCGACAACCTGATTGTCGTAGAAGTACAGGCCGGTGACAGCATAGTTGGATTTCGGTACAGCCGGTTTTTCCTCAATGGACAAGGCCTTGCCCTCGGCATCGAATTCCACCACGCCATAGCGCTCCGGGTCCTGCACATGATAGGCAAACACGCTGGCGCCTTGCTGCTTGGCGTTGGCCGCCTTCAGCAGTTTGGGGAAATCATGGCCATGGAAGATGTTGTCACCCAGTACCAGTGCCGAAGGTGCGCCTGCCAGGAAGTCTTCGCCAATGATGAAGGCCTGTGCCAGGCCATCCGGACTGGGTTGTACCGCGTATTGCAGGCTGATGCCCCACTGGCTGCCATCGCCCAGCAATTGCTCGAAGCGTGGAGTGTCCTGTGGGGTGGAGATGATCAGGATGTCGCGAATCCCGGCCAGCATCAGCGTGCTGAGCGGGTAGTAGATCATCGGCTTGTCGTAGATGGGCAGCAATTGTTTGCTGACTGCCAGTGTGGCAGGGTACAGACGGGTGCCGCTGCCTCCCGCCAGGATGATGCCTTTACGTTTCATCTGCTTTCATCCTGTATCAGGAATTGAAGATCTGCTGGAACACCTGTTCCACGCCGCTCTGCCATGTTGGCATGTTCAGGCCGAACGCGTCCTGGATTTTACTGCAATTTAGCCTGGAGTTGCCGGGGCGTTTCGCCGGGGTCGGATAGGCGCTACCGGGAATGGCGTGCAGGTTTTCCGGCTTCAGTTGCAGTGCGACACCGTAACGTTCCGCCAGTGTCAGCAGGTATTGGCTGTAGCCATGCCAGCTGGTGCTGCCGCTGCTGGTCAGGTGATAGGTGCCAAGCAACTGCTTGTCCTTGCTGGTTTGCCATTGTTTGATGATGTGGGCGGTCACATCGGCAATCAGCGCAGCGGGTGTGGGTGCGCCAATCTGGTCGGCCACCACATTCAGGCTGTCGCGTTCACGCGCCAGACGCATGATGGTCTTGAGGAAGTTGCCGCCATGAGCGCCCACCACCCAGCTGGTGCGCAGGATGATGTGGTCTGCACCACTGGCACGGATGGCCTGTTCACCCTGGCATTTGCTCAAGCCATATATAGACTGCGGGTTGGTGGCATCGCTCTCTTCATAAGGCGTGGTCTTGTCACCATCAAACACATAGTCGGTGGAGTAGTGCAGCAGCAGGGCATTTTTTGCTGCGGCCCAGTCAGCCATCGCGGCCGGTGCGGCTGAGTTCACGGTATGGGCCAGTTCGGCGTCAGTCTCGGCCTTGTCCACGGCGGTGTAGGCGGCCGGGTTGACGATGATGTCTGGTTGGTATTGTTCCAGCACCGCGGCAATGTCCGTCGGGCGGGACAGGTCCAGTTGCTGGCGATCCAGACAGATGCACTCGCCCAGCATGGCCAGCGAGCGACGCAGCTCGAAGCCCAGCTGGCCATTGATGCCGGTAATCAGGATGCGGCTCATGCCTTGTTCCCGTAGTGTTGTTCCAGCCATTGGCGATAATTGCCGCTGGTGACGTTGCTGACCCAGTCCTGATTGTCCAGGTACCACTCTACGGTCTTGCGGATGCCGCTCTCAAAGGTTTCTGCCGGTTTCCAGCCCAGCTCACGTTCCAGCTTGCGTGCATCAATCGCATAGCGGCGGTCATGGCCAGGGCGGTCCTGCACATAGGTGATCTGCTCGGCATAGCCTGTGCCATCGGCCTTGGGGCGCAGTGTATCCAGAATGGCGCAAATGGTGTGCACCACATCCAGATTGGCCTTTTCGTTCCAGCCGCCAACATTATATGTTTCACCCAGGCGACCTTGGGCCAGCACGGTGCGGATGGCGCTGCAATGGTCTTTCACATACAGCCAGTCGCGGATTTGCTGGCCGTCACCGTAAATGGGCAAGGGCTTGCCCGCCAGCGCATTCAGGATGACCAGGGGAATCAGTTTTTCCGGGAAATGATAGGGGCCGTAGTTGTTGCTGCAGTTGGTGGTGAGGACGGGCAAGCCGTAAGTATGGTGCCAGGCACGCACCAGGTGGTCCGACGCGGCCTTGCTGGCCGAGTAGGGACTGTTGGGTTCGTAACGATTGGTCTCGCTGAACGGGGCGTCAGTGGCGGACAGCGTGCCGTACACCTCGTCGGTGGAGACGTGCAGGAAGCGGAAGCCCGCCTTGGCTTCGCCTTCCAGGGCATTCCAGTAAGCCCGCACGGCTTCCAGCAGGTTGAAGGTGCCTACCACATTGGTCTGGATGAATTCACCCGGGCCGTGGATGGAACGATCAACATGGCTTTCTGCCGCGAAGTTGATGACAGCGCGCACCTGATGTTGTTGCAGCAGTCGGCTCACCAGCTCGCGATCACCGATATCGCCCTGAACAAATATATGGCGCGGGTCGTTTTCCAGGCTGGCGAGGGTTTGCAGATTGCCAGCGTAGGTCAGCTTGTCCAGGTTGATCACACCTTCGTCATTGCCATTCAGCCAGTCCAGAACAAAGTTGGCTCCAATGAAGCCGGCACCGCCAGTCACCAATATCATTTAACAATTCCAATAAGTAAGTGGTTTTTGCTTGGCGCGGGGCCATGGTAAAGTAGCCCACCGTGGGCAAGTACATTGTGCTCGCCTGCAAGGCCGACATTATAAGACAAAATTGCCCGGCTTCTCGTTGTACAGTCTTGCGACTGCGGCGGGCAGGCCCGATTATTCCGTTTCCACGCCCATTCAGGCCTTGATGCCCCATGTTGCAGATTCTCTTGCTTGCACTGATTGCTTCTTTCACTACCGGGCTGTTGCTGATTCGGTATGCACACTTGCATGCACGCTTTTCGACCGATGGTGACGTCACCGGCGTGCAGAAATTCCATGCCACCCCGGTGCCTCGCATTGGTGGCCTGCCCATCATGCTGGGCCTGATTGCCGGCTGTGCGCTGTCTGGCTACCTCAACACATCGGTATGGGTGTTGTTGCTGTTGCTGTCGGCTTTTCCGGCATTTGCAGCTGGGTTTATTGAAGACCTCACCAAGAAAATCGGCCCCTTGCCTCGCTTGCTTGCCACCTTTGTGGCTGCTGCACTGGGTTATTTCCTGCTGGGTGCCGGGCTGGCCCGGCTGTCCATTCCAGGTGTAGATCAGCTGCTGGCTTCCTACTGGTGGCTGTCCTTGCTGCTCACCATGGTGGCGGTCGGAGGTGTCGCGCATGCCGTCAACATCATTGATGGCTATAACGGTTTGTCCGGCATGGTAGCGGTGTTCATTTTCCTGTCCATCATTTATGTCTGCTTCAAAGTGCATGACATCGTATTGATGAGTGTGTGCTTTGCCATGGTTGGCGCGGTGCTGGGTTTCCTGTTCTGGAACTTCCCGCGCGGGCTGATTTTTGCCGGCGATGGCGGGGCTTATCTGATTGGCTTCATGATTGCTGAAATGTCGGTTTTGCTGGTGGCGCGCAATCCGGCAGTGTCGCCCTGGTTTCCCTTGCTGTGCGTGATCTACCCTGTTTTTGAAACCATCTTTTCCATCTACCGGCGCAAATTCCTGCAGGGCAGGGCGGTGGGCTATCCGGATGCGCTGCATCTGCATCAGATGATCTACAAGCGCATGGTGCTGTGGATGGTGGGCTCCAAGGACGCACGTCACCTGACCCAGCGCAACAGCATGACCTCACCTTACCTGTGGTTGCTGACCTCGTTTTCGGTGGTGCCGGCCATGTTGTTCTGGAACCATACCTGGGTGCTGATGCTGTTCTGCCTGTTGTTTGTGCTTGGCTATTTGCGTCTGTATCGCATGATCGTGCGCTTTAAAGTACCCAGCTGGCTGGTGTTGCGTCGCGACGATTCCTGAGCCCTGCCTGTCCGGGTGAGCAGCAAAGTTTTTGCAGCCCCCCCACTTGAAACCTCCTTGAGCCGTCCCTATTATTAGCACTCGTCAGGGGCGAGTGCTAATTCCCGCCCCGTGCTGCCATCCAGGCAGATCATTTTTGCTTTCAACAGCCAATTGTATTTAGGAGAGATCAATGGCAATTCGTCCGCTGCACGATCGTGTTGTTATCAAGCGCCTTGAGGCTGAAGAAAAAACCGCATCCGGCATCGTTCTGCCGGGCGCTGCAGCTGAAAAGCCCGACATGGGCGAGGTGCTGGCTGTCGGTAACGGCAAGGTTCTGGACAATGGCGAACGTCGTCCGCTGGAGCTGAAGGTTGGTGACAAGGTCATCTTCGGCAAGTACTCCGGCCAGTCCGTCAAGGTTGATGGCGAAGAAGTCCTCGTGATGCGCGAGGAAGATGTGATGGGCATCGTCGAGTAATTCCGACCCATACACCCTTCTACGATCCTTTACATAGAATTCTGGAGATTTGAGCATGGCTGCAAAAGACGTAAAGTTTGGTGATTCCGCACGCGCCAAGATGGTGGTTGGTGTCAACATTCTGGCTGACGCCGTCAAGGTTACCCTGGGCCCGAAAGGCCGCAATGTCGTGCTGGACCGCTCCTTTGGCGCGCCGACCATCACCAAGGATGGTGTATCCGTTGCCAAGGAAATCGAACTGAAAGACAAGTTCGAAAACATGGGCGCACAGATGGTGAAGGAAGTTGCTTCCAAGACTTCCGACGTGGCTGGCGACGGTACCACTACCGCTACCGTTCTGGCCCAGGCCATCGTGCAGGAAGGCATGAAGTTTGTTGCCGCCGGCATGAACCCGATGGACCTGAAGCGCGGCATCGACAAGGCTGTGGTTTCCCTGGTAGGTGAAATCGCCAAGATCGCCAAGCCATGTGCCACCACCAAGGAAATCGCTCAGGTTGGTTCCATTTCCGCCAACTCCGATTCCGACATCGGTGAAATCATCGCCACCGCCATGGAAAAAGTGGGCAAGGAAGGCGTGATCACCGTTGAAGACGGCAAGAGCCTGAGCAACGAACTGGACGTGGTGGAAGGCATGCAGTTCGATCGCGGCTACCTGTCCCCGTACTTCATCAACAACCAGGAAAAACAGATTGCCGCTCTGGACAATCCGTTCGTCCTGCTGTTCGACAAGAAGGTTTCCAACATCCGCGACCTGCTGCCGGTACTGGAGCAAGTGGCCAAATCCGGTCGTCCGCTGCTGATCATCGCCGAAGATGTTGAAGGCGAAGCACTGGCTACCCTGGTGGTCAACACCATCCGCGGCATCCTGAAGGTGGTTGCTGTCAAGGCTCCGGGCTTTGGCGACCGTCGCAAGGCCATGCTGCAGGATATCGCCATCCTGACCGGCGGTACCGTGATTGCCGAAGAACTGGGCCTGACCCTGGAAAAAGCCACTCTGGACATGCTGGGCCAAGCCAAGCGCATCGAAGTGGGCAAGGAAAACACCATCATCATCGACGGCGCTGGTCAGGCTGATGCCATCCAGGCTCGCGTTGGTGAAATCCGTCGCCAGATCGAAGAAGCTTCTTCCGATTACGACCGCGAAAAACTGCAAGAGCGCGTGGCCAAGCTGGCTGGCGGTGTTGCCGTGATCAAGGTTGGCGCTGCCACCGAAGTGGAAATGAAAGAGAAGAAGGCTCGCGTTGAAGACGCGCTGCACGCTACCCGCGCCGCTGTGGAAGAAGGCGTTGTCGCTGGCGGTGGCGTGGCCCTGCTGCGCGCTCGCTCCACCCTGGACAGCCTGAAGACTGACAATGTCGATCAGGATGCTGGCGTGAAGATCGTACTGAAGGCCATCGAAGCTCCGCTGCGTCAGATCGTCAAGAACGCTGGCGACGAGCCGTCCGTTGTGGTGAACAAGGTACTGGAAGGCAAGGGTAACTTCGGTTACAACGCTGCTACCGGCGAATACGGCGACATGCTGGAAATGGGCGTGCTGGATCCGGCCAAGGTAACCCGCTCTGCCCTGCAACACGCTGCTTCCGTTGCCGGCCTGATGCTGACCACCGACTGCATGATCGCAGAACTGCCGGAAGACAAGCCGGCTGCTGGCGGCATGCCGGACATGGGTGGCATGGGCGGCATGGGCGGCATGATGTAAGCTGCTTTGGCCTCTCGCTGAAC
This sequence comes from Aquitalea pelogenes, assembly GCF_001515305.1. Lineage (GTDB taxonomy): Bacteria > Pseudomonadota > Gammaproteobacteria > Burkholderiales > Chromobacteriaceae > Aquitalea > Aquitalea pelogenes. The sequence goes on along the minus strand of NZ_LNQV01000022.1, from coordinate 32,354 downwards.
CTGAAAACCCCGCACTTGTGCGGGGTTTTTGTTTTTGGATCGCAAACAGGTAGCGCGTCTTATCTCTGGCACAATAAGCGCATTCAGAACCAGGCAAAGGTGTCCCATGCAATTAATGCAATTGTTGAACAGCATCGATCAATGGCTGGAACCGTGGCGCTACAAGGACTATGCGCCCAATGGCCTGCAAGTGGAGGGTAGGGCGGAAGTAGCGCGCATTGTCTGCGGCGTGACTGCTTCGCAGGCGCTGATTGATGTGGCCATTGCGCGCCAGGCGGATGCCATCCTGGTGCACCATGGTTACTTCTGGAAGGGCGAAGATGCCCGGCTGGTGGGCATGAAGCGGCAGCGTGTGGCCAAATTGCTGCAACATGACATCAGCCTGCTGGCTTACCACCTGCCGCTGGATGCTCATCCCGAGCTTGGCAACAATGCCAGGCTGGCTGCCGTGCTGGGGCTGGATGTGGCCGGCCAGAGTGGTGAGCAGGGATTACTGTGGCATGGCAGCTGGCCCACGGCGGGTAGTGCACGGGATTTTGCCGATCATGTCAGCATGCTGCTGGGGCGCCCTGCCCAGCTGTTGGGTGATGAAAATCAAAGAGTAAGCAAGGTTGCCTGGTGTACCGGCGGGGCGCAGGGTTTCTTTGAAGAGGCAATCGCTCTGGGTGTACAGGCCTTTGTGACGGGCGAAGTGTCCGAGCAGTGTTTTCATCTGGCCAACGAATACGGTGTGGCATTCATTGCTGCCGGACATCATGCCACCGAGCGTTACGGAGTGCAGGCGCTGGGTGAGAAAATTTCTCATTTACACGGCATAAATGTGGAATTTGTCGATCTTTTCAATCCGGTTTAGACAAATCCGGCCGACATAGGTCAATTTATTTGCATAGGCGCTTCATGTCCCTACTGCTAATCAGGTAAAATCGTCTGGTTTGAAGTTTAAGCTCGGTTTCCACGTTTGAGGATGACTGTAATGAGTGAACAACAAGTCGATACGGGGCGCCGTCGGTTTCTGACGGTAGCAACCAGCGCTGTTGGGGGTGTGGCGGTTGCCGGGGTGGCAACGCCGTTTCTGATGAGTTTCTTCCCGTCTGAACGGGCAAAAGCTGCTGGCGCACCGGTTGAGGTGGATATCAGCAAGCTGGAGCCGGGCCAGAAGATCAACGTTGAATGGCGCGGCAAGCCGGTATGGCTGTTGTCCCGCACCAAGCAGCAGATTGCCGATCTGCCGAAGAACGACCCCAAGCTGGTGGACCCCAAGTCCGAAGTAGAGCAACAACCCAAGTACTGCCAGAACGAAGGCCGTTCCATCAAGCCGGAACTGCTGGTTGCCGTGGGCATCTGTACCCATCTGGGCTGTTCGCCGACTTTCCGTCCTGATCTGGCACCTGCCGATCTGGGTCCGGAATGGCTGGGTGGTTTCTACTGCCCGTGCCACGGTTCCAAGTTCGACCTGGCTGCCCGCGTGTTCAAGGGTGTGCCGGCGCCGAAGAACCTGGAAATTCCGCCGCATAAGTATCTGTCCGATACCCGCCTGCTGATTGGCGACGACAAATAAGCTGAGGGGGAAAAATGAGCAAAGGACAAAAGCTGCTGAACTGGATTGACGACCGCTTCCCGCTGTCATCGATGCTGAAAGAGCACGTTACCGAGTATTACGCACCGAAGAACTTCAACTTCTGGTACTTCTTCGGCTCGCTGGCCATGCTGGTTCTGGTTATCCAGATCGTGACCGGCATCTTCCTCACCATGAACTACAAGCCGGATGGCAACCTGAACGCAGCCGGCATCCCGGTAGCGTTTGCCTCGGTGGAATACATCATGCGTGATGTGGCAGGTGGCTGGATCATCCGCTACATGCACTCCACCGGTGCTTCCATGTTCTTCGTGGTGGTTTACCTGCACATGTTCCGTGGCCTGATCTACGGCTCGTACAAGCAGCCGCGCGAACTGGTATGGGTGTTTGGTTGCCTGATTTTCCTGTGCCTGATGGCTGAAGCCTTCATGGGTTATCTGCTGCCTTGGGGCCAGATGTCCTTCTGGGGTGCGCAGGTGATCGTGAACCTGTTCGGTTCCATCCCGGTAATCGGCCCGGACCTGTCGGTGTGGATCCGTGGTGACTTCGTGGTGTCCGATGCCACGCTGAACCGCTTCTTCGCCCTGCACGTGATTGCCGTGCCGCTGGTGCTGCTGGCCCTGGTGGTGGCTCACCTGATCGCGCTGCACGAAGTGGGTTCCAACAACCCGGATGGCGTGGAAATCAAGAAACTGAAGGACGAAAAGGGCATCCCGCTGGATGGCATTCCTTTCCATCCTTACTACACCGTGAAGGATATCTTCGGTGTGGCCGTGTTCCTGATCGTGTTCTCCATCATCGTGTTCTTCCTGCCGGAAATGGGTGGCTACTTCCTGGAACACCCGAACTTCGACCAGGCTGACCCGCTGAAGACCCCGCCGCACATTGCGCCGGTATGGTACTTCACCCCGTTCTACGCCATCTTGCGTGCCATTCCGTCCTTCCTGGGTACCCAGGTTTGGGGTGTGATCGGCATGGGTGCTGCCGTAGTGGTGATTGCCTTCCTGCCGTGGCTGGATCGTTCCCCGATCAAGTCCATCCGTTATCGCGGTCCCAAGTTCAAGTTCATGCTGGTGCTGTTCATCATCGCCTTCATCGGCCTGGGCATCCTGGGTGCCATGCCGCCGACAGCTGGTCGAACCCTGATCTCGCAGATCCTGTCGTTCGTCTACTTCGCCTTCTTCCTGGGCATGCCGTTCTACACCAAGAACGACGTTGGCACCGTACCGGTACCGACCCGCGTGACGGACACCAATGGCAAGCGTCAGCTGCAGTTCCTGGTGCTGGTGGCAGTGACCGTGATTGCGGCCTACCTGTTCGCCACCAACGTGTAAGCAAGGGGAAAGGACATATGAAAAGCAAAATCCGCCACCTGATCGCTGCCATGGCGCTGGTGTTGCCGGTAAGCGGCACGGTTCTGGCCAATGAAGGGCCGAAGCTGGAAAAGGCTCCGATCGACATTCAGGACACCGAAAGCCTGCAACGTGGTGCCCAGCTGTTCAGCAACTACTGCCTGTCCTGCCACTCGGCCAGCGCCATGCGCTACAACCGTCTGGAAGACATTGGCCTGACTGAAGAGCAGATCAAGGCCAACCTGTTGCCGGAAGGTGCCAAGATCGGCGACCAGATGAATGTTTCCATGGACAAGAAGGACGCCAAACTGTGGCTGGGTGCGGCGCCGCCGGACCTCTCGCTGATTGCCCGTTCCCGTGGTGCAGACTATCTGTACGCCTACCTGCGTGGCTTCTACCGTGATCCGTCCCGTCCGACCGGCTGGAACAATCTGGTGTTCGACAAGGTTGGCATGCCGCACGTGCTGTGGGAAATGCAAGGTGAGCAAGTACTGAAGACCGAGAAAAATGCTGAAGGCCATGAAGAGCACAAGCTCGAACTGGTCAAGGCCGGTACCCTCACCAAGCTGGAAAACGGCAAGGCCAATACCGCCGAGTTTGACAAGCGTATGGCTGACCTGACCAATTACCTTGTGTACATTGGTGAGCCGGCTCAGGTGAAGCGCCATCAGATCGGCTACATTGTGCTGCTGTTCCTGGGTGTGCTGCTGCTGCCACTGACCTACTTCCTGAAGAAGGAATACTGGAAAGACGTGCACTAAGTACTGGTGCAGTTCAAAGAAAAAGGCGGATATTTCCGCCTTTTTTCTTTTGTAATCATGGTGTTGTGATCTAGTTGTGGAAATTGCCATCCCGAAAATGGTAAAATCCCTTCTTTGATCGAAATCGACAGCTCCTGTCAAGGATATCCGCAAGCCATGATGACTCTTTATTCTGGAATTACCTGCCCCTTCAGCCAACGTTGCCGTATCGTGTTGTATGAAAAGGGCATGGATTTCGAGATCATCGATGTAGACATTCACAACAAGCCGGAAGATCTGGCTGTGATGAATCCCTACAACGAAGTGCCGGTACTGGTGGAGCGTGACCTGATCCTGCACGAATCCAACATCATCAATGAATACATTGACGAGCGTTTCCCGCACCCGCAACTGATGCCGGCCGACCCGGTGATGCGTGCGCGTGCCCGCCTGTTCCTGCACCGTTTCGAAAACGAACTGTTCTGCCACGTGAAAGTGCTGGAAGCCGGCGCTTCCGGCAAGGAAGCCACCAAGGCGCGTGAAGCCATCCGTGATGGCCTGACCACCATTGCACCGGTATTTGCCAAGCAAAAGTTCATGCTGGGTGAAGAGTTCTCCATGATCGATGTGGCCATCGCTCCGCTGATGTGGCGCCTGGAGCATTACAACATCGACCTGGGCAAGCATGCTGCTCCCATCCTGAAATACGCCGAACGCATTTTCCAGCGTCAGTCTTTCATTGATTCGCTGACCCCGTCCGAAAAGGCCATGCGCAAGTAAGGATGACCATGAGCGCCAGTACCAAGCCATATATGCTCCGCGCACTGTATGAATGGTGTACGGATAATGGTCACACCCCCTTTGTGGTGGTGTGGGTGGATGAGCATACCGATGTCCCGCGCGAATACGTGAAGAACAACGAAATCGTGCTCAATATTGCCGCCAGTGCAACCCATAATCTGCGCATCGACAACGAGTGGTTGTCGTTCTCCGCCCGCTTTGCCGGTGTATCGCGTGATATCTGGGTGCCGGTTGGCAATGTGATGTCGATTTTCGCGCGGGAAACCGGCGAAGGAATGGGCTTCGAGGTTGAACTGGGTCAGACACCAGGCAAACCTGCCTTGCAGCCGGTCAGTGCGGCCACTGAGCCGGTGGCTGATGCCGACGCAGACAGCCCGGCACCGGAAACCCCGCCGCGTGCGGGTGGTCGTCCCAGCCTGCGTATCGTGAAGTAAGGCGTGTGATGTCAAACAAGGCCGGGATATATTCCCGGCCTTTTTCATTCACTGCCTGCGTTTTGCGTCGGGGTGTGCGGACTGTTTTCCGTCGGGCTGGAGTCCTCCGCGACTGCCGGAGTGGGGGCGTGCAGTAAAACCTGGTTCTTGCCCTTGGCCTTGGCCTGATACAACGCCATGTCCGCCAGCTGGTACAGGCGGGCAAAATTATTGCCATCCTGCGGAAAGCAGGCAATGCCGCAAGAGAAGCTGGTTTGAAAGCGCTGCTCCTCGGCCTGGAACTGTAACTCGGAGAAGCGTTGTCGCAGTAGCTCCATGCGCATCCAGCCATTGCGCTGGTCTGCCGAAGGCAGCACCACGATGAACTCCTCGCCACCCAGGCGACAGACAATATCCGCCTGCCGGCAATGGGCGCGCAGCAAGTCGGCCAGTGCGCACAGCACGGTGTCGCCAATGATGTGACCAAAGCGGTCATTGATGCTTTTGAAGTTGTCCAGATCAATCAGCGCAAAAGTCAGCGAGCGCTGTTCCCTGCCAGCCCGGCTGATTTCCCGGCCCAGGGTTTCTTCCAGATAACGACGGTTGTACAGGCCGGTGAGCGGATCGTGCAGGGCCTGCTCCCGCAGTGTGTCCTGCAAGGTTTCGATTTCGTCGATACGGGTTTTCAGTTGCAGATAGGCCTGATGCAAGGCCTCCTCCGCCAGACGCTGCCGCGAAATATCACGCAGCACCAGCATGCGCCCACCCAGGGTAACGCCGCTTTCACGGATGGGAAAGGCGCGCACTTCCAGAATGGACGCGAGCCTGGCCCGTTCAGTTCCACCTGATGCGAGCCATCCTGATCTGCCACTGCAACCAGGGCGGCAATCTGCAATTGCTGTCCGCACAGCACACCTGCCGGTTTGCCAAACAGGTTGGCAGCTGCCGGATTGATATCCAGAATGGTTTTTTCATTGTCTATCACCACAATGCCGTCACCCATGGCATTGAAGGCGTACCGCGCGCGATGGGCACCACATACAACATGCGCAGGTAAAGCAGGTCGAAGGCAAAAATGGCACCGGTGGCGGCAAAGCACAGCGGTGTGGGGTCCAGTCCTTGCCAGCTGATATTGCCTGACAGGTACAGCAGATTGCCTATCCACGGGACAATGGCGCCCAGCATCAGGATGAGCGACTGGCCGCGGTAATGAGGCGAGTAAAAGTGCAGGGTACGCAGCAAGAGCAGTGAGCCAAGCAGCATCATCAGATAGGAATACCCGGCAACCAGTAACCAGAACAAAGGCCCGTGATTGAAAATCAGCAGATTGTGTCCGGAGGGAGAAGGCTGAAAGCTGCGCCAGATCAAGCCATGCTTTTCATTGCTAAGCGCAAGTGCCAGGCTGAACAGGGGAATCAGCAATAACTGCATGATGGTGCGTGGACGTAGTGCGCGTTCCAGCTGGTTGTAATCGGCGGCCAGCAGGAAAAACAGTACCGGCACACTCAGGGTGCCCAGGTATTCCACCTTGGACCAGAAAATCTTGTCGCGCAGCAGGGTGGAGGACAGCTCTATGGTGGCCGCGCCGGCCCAGACCGTGACAGCCAGCATCAGCCAGGCCAGATAGCGGGCTCCGCTTACCTTGCGCCTTTCCCAAGCCAGGATGCCGATGGTGGCAGCACTGAGGGCGGCTAACCCGGAAATGGCTGAAATGGAGGTAAAAACAAGAGACATGAGACCCGCTATGCAAAGTGACTATATTTACCGCAACGTTTTAGTTTAACCCCTGTTGTGCAAGTTTCATTCACATTTTTGTGTCTCTAGGTATAATTACGGCATTCCCGAGGAGCGCTGCGAGGTCAATCCCCAGGCTCGGGCTTCTTGCAAACGGCGCTCACCTGACTAATCTCCGTGCCGATGCCGGAATAGCGGGTGAGCCGCGTTCCGGCCGGCGTGTGAAAGGACTTTGCACGATGGCTGAATTCTCCGATTTTCACGTAGCTGACATCAATCTTGCAGCCTGGGGCCGCAAGGAACTTGCAATCGCCGAAACCGAAATGCCCGGCCTGATGGCGCTGCGTGAAGAATACGCGCACCAGAAGCGCTGCGCGGTGCCCGCATTGCCGGTTCGCTGCACATGACCATTCAGACTGGCGTGCTGATCGAAACCCTGGTGGAACTGGGTGCCGATGTACGCTGGGCTTCCTGCAATATCTTCTCCACGCAAGACCACGCCGCTGCCGCCATTGCCGCAGCCAATATCCCGGTATTTGCCTTCAAGGGTGAAAGCCTGGATGAATACTGGGAGTTCTCCCACAAGATCTTCGAATGGCCGGAAGGTCAGGAAGCCAACATGATTCTGGATGACGGTGGCGATGCCACCTTGCTGCTGATGCTGGGCAGCAAGGCCGAGCAAGACCGCAGCGTCATCAGCCATCCGTCCAACGAAGAAGAAACCGCGCTGTTTGCTGCCATTGCCCGTTACCTGGAAGTAGACCCGCACTGGTATTCCAAGCGTCTGCCGCATATCAAGGGCGTGACCGAAGAAACCACCACCGGCGTGCATCGTCTGTACCAGATGCAAAAAGAAGGCCGTCTGCCGTTCCCGGCCTTCAACGTCAACGACTCGGTGACCAAGTCCAAGTTCGACAACCTGTACGGCTGCCGCGAATCGCTGGTGGATGGCATCAAGCGTGCTACCGACGTGATGATCGCCGGTAAGGTCGCCGTGGTATTGGGCTACGGTGACGTGGGCAAGGGCTGCGCCCAAAGCCTGCGTGGCCTGGGTGCCACCGTATGGGTAACCGAGGTAGACCCGATCTGCGCGCTGCAAGCCGCGATGGAAGGCTACCGCGTGGTGCGGATGGATGACGTGGCCGATCAGGGCGACATCTTCGTTACCACCACCGGCAATGTATCGGTGATTACCCATGAGCACATGGTCAAAATGCGCAATAACGCCATCGTGTGCAATATCGGCCACTTCGACAGCGAAATCGAAGTCGCCAGCCTGCGCCAGTACCAGTGGGACAACATCAAGCCGCAGGTTGACCACATCATCTTCCCGGATGGCAAGCGCATCATCCTGCTGGCCGAAGGCCGTCTGGTGAACCTGGGCTGCGCTACCGGCCACCCCAGCTTCGTGATGTCCAACTCCTTCACCAACCAGGTGCTGGCGCAGATGGAAATCTTCCAGCACGGTGAAAAGTACGGCAAGGAAGTGTATGTGCTGCCCAAGCATCTGGACGAGAAGGTGGCCCGCCTGCACCTGAAGCGTATCGGTGCCAACCTGACCGAGCTGTCCGACGAGCAGGCCGCCTACATCAGCGTACCGAAGCAGGGCCCTTATAAGCCGGCGCACTATCGTTATTGATAGCGGGCTGTAAGGCAAACGGACAGGGCAGGGTATGATGCACCTGTCCGTTTTTCTATCTGCGGGCCACTACCGCTTCGACACGCTGCAGTATAAAAACTAAAGCCTGCCGCCCCGAGCAGGGACAGAGACGATCATGAACGAACAGAAAAAAACCTTCAGCTTCGAGTTTTTCCCGCCCAAGACCCCCGAGGGCGTGGCCAAGCTGCGTACTACCCGCCAGCAACTGGCCCAGTTCAAGCCGCAGTTTTTCTCGGTGACCTTCGGTGCTGGTGGCACCACCCGCGATGGCACCCTGTCCACCGTGCTGGAGATCCGCAGCGAAGGGCATGCCGCGGCACCGCACCTGTCGTGTATCGGCTCGACACGGGAAAACATCAGCGCCATCCTCAACGAATACCGCAATCACGGCATCCGTCACATTGTGGCGCTGCGTGGTGACATGCCGTCCGGCATGGTGGCTGCCGGTGAATTCCGCTATGCCAATGAGCTGGTCGAGTTCATCCGCAGCGAGCATGGCGAACATTTTCATATTGAAGTGGCTGCCTATCCGGAATTCCACCCGCAGGCCAAGTCGGCCGAGGATGACCTGAACAATTTCGTGCGCAAGGTAAAAGCCGGTGCCAATTCGGCCATGACCCAGTATTTCTTCAATGCGGATGCCTACTTCCGCTTTGTCGACGAAGCGCAGGCGCGCGGTGTGGACATTCCCATCGTGCCGGGCATCATGCCGATTGCCAACTTCGGTCAGCTGTGCCGCTTCTCCGATATGTGCGGGGCCGAAGTGCCGCGCTGGCTGCGTCAGCGCATGCAATCCTATTACGATGATGCGGCCTCCATTCGTGCCCTGGGTCTGGATGTGGTGACCGAGCTGTGCGACCGCCTGCTGGCCAATGGTGCGCCGGGCCTGCACTTCTACACCCTGAACCAGGCTGGCCTGGTGTCCACGGTATGGCAGCGTCTGGGCCTGTAATGGCCGCATAGTCGCACCATCGGAAAAAGCCCGGTTTATAACCGGGCTTTTTTTGTCCACTGCGGCTCAGGCCAATATATGAGGTGGCGTCTGGGCTTGTACCACCTGATTCCGACCCAGGTTCTTGGCGCGATACAGCGCCAGGTCGGCATCCCGCATCAGTTGCTGGCTGGCGTAGTGATTGTCCTGCAAGGTGGCAACGCCAATGCTGATGGTGACCCGGTCGCCAACCGAGCTGTTGCGATGGGCAATGGCCAGTTGCCAGATGGCCTGACGCAGGACCTCGGCCAGTGCCAGGCTGTCAGCAGCGTGATAGCCGGGTAACAGGACGCCGAATTCCTCACCTCCCACCCGTGCGGCCAGCGCTGTCGTGCCAGCCAGCTGCGACTGTATGCACTGCGCAACCTGACGCAGGCACTGGTCGCCCGCCAGATGCCCGTAGCTGTCGTTGAATTGCTTGAAGTAATCGATGTCGATCTGCATCACGCTCAGGCTCTGGTGTTGACTGCGTGCCTGGGTGAAACACTCCAGCAACTGCTCATCAAAATAGCGCCGGTTGGCAATACCGGTGAGGCCGTCACTGAAGGCCATGCGTGCCAGGTCGGCATTGGCATTGCGTAATTGTTGCTGGGTGCTGCTCAGGGTTTGCAATTGCTGGCGGCGGATGATGGTATTGGCCAGTGTTTCACCCAGTAGACGGGCTTGCTGCTGCTCCTTGCCCTGCCACTGGCGTTGGCGGCTTACCATATCGCAGCCGAACAAACCGATCGGCCGGCCCATATGGTCGATGCGCAGCATGAACAGGCTTTGCACCTGATGGCTTTCCAGCTCATGGCGTTCCAGGGTGGCGCTGGCGGGAAGGGCAGACAAGGCATCCAGTGACAGCACGCCGAACTGCTGCAATTGCTGCCAGGCGAAGCTGCGCTGTTGCAGGCTTTCTCCCAGCAAGGTGTGGGTAGTGGGGGAAATGCCGGAGGCGCACCATTCATGCACGGTGTCGACCAGCCAGGCGTCGGAGAAGCTCACCAGATAGCAGCGCTCCACCTGCATGAACTGGCCGATTTCTCCCAGCGCCATGTCGGTGGCCTGATCAATATCGTGTAACGGGATATTGATGAAGCGGGTGGAGATACCGGCAATCAGCTGCTGAAAGCGCAGTAGCTGGTCCAGCTCCCGGGTGCGTTCGGCCACCAGCCTTGCCAGTTCGTCGCGATGGCTGGCCAGCTCGTTTTCAATTCCGCTGCGTTCGGCCAGATGGCGGTTGATATTGTCGCTCATGCTGCGAAAGGCACGTGCCAGTTCGCTCAGCTCATTATCCACCACCTGGTCGGGTGAGCCGGGCAGCAAGGGGGGCAATGCCTGGCCCGGTTGATAATTGCGTACTGTTTGCGCCATGTCCTGCAGCGGCTTCACCAACTGGCGGTTGAACAGCCACCACAACAAGAGGGCAAGGCCGAAGAAGCCCAGCAGAAACTGCAAGGTGGCACTGAGCACTTCATGCCACATGGCCTGGTAGACCGGTTGGCGCGAAACCAGCAGTTGCAAGGTGCCAATGCTGTCCTTGCCATGCGGGGAGGCCAGCGGCAGGTGATATTCCTCACGGTTGTACTGGTCTTGCAGGGCCGGATTATCGTAGCGCAGTGACTGACCCAGTTCGGTACGCACTTCCACGCTTTGCACACCCGGAATCTGCCCAATCAGCCGCAGTTGCAACTGAATGGCCGGAATGTCCACATCCCAGGCGCTTTGTCCCAGCAGTGGTAGGTAAAGACGGGAAACCGTGTCGGGAATGGCATTCATCTCCCGCTGCCCGTCGCGCCATACCACCACGGCCTTGAGCGTGATGACGGCCACGCCAAACAGCAGGGTATACAGCAGTAACTGCCATATCAGCTGGCGGGTGAGTCGGCGGGTGGGCATGAACAAACTCCTAGTTCAGCAGTGTGCTGAAGCCAAAGGCATAGCGTTGCAATGCCGGATTGGCGAATTTGCTGAATTGCCTGAAACGGATGCCCTTGTAATCATTATCGGCGAATAACTGTAAAAAGCGTTGCGCTTGTTGACGGGAGACCGTGCTGAAAATGGTGGGGTGCAGCTGTAGTCCCTCGCTGGCAAAGTCATGACCGTGATGGTAATCGTACAGCAGCACCAGGCTCCATGCACCAGTCATGAAATGGCCGGCGGCCAGGGCTGCAAGCTTGTCGTCACGTCTTTCCTGCATGGCGCGCGGCGAATTGTTGATGGCACTGAGCAATACCGTCTTTCCGGCCTGCTTGCCACTTTGGCGGATGGCTTCTTCCATGCCGAACGCCATTTCATCATTGGCCGCCCATACCAGATTGATCTGCGGATAGCGCTGCAACAACCATATGCCTTGCTGCATGGCACGTTTGCTTTCCCACTCGCCATAAACCAGCTGGGTCAAGGTGGCATTGGGTGTCGTGGCCAGAATCTGGCGTGCGCCTTCTATCCGTAAGGTAGATGCTGGCGTGGAGCGATCTCCCGCCATCATCAGCACATGGAGTGGCGTTCCGGGCGGAAAGCGACGGGAGGCTTCTTCCAGCAAGGCTTTCATGGTCTGGCTGCCGGCCATGGCGTTATCCGGTGTCAGTGAACCCAGCCAGTATTTGAGCCGTTGTCGTGGCAGGCCGCTGGTTTGCAGTTGGGCGGGAGTCAAGGGGTTGAAGCTGAGAAAACAGGGGATGCCGGCCTGATCGGCCAGCGACAGCATGGCTGGTCCGGCCAGTTTTTCATTGACCAGCAGCAGGTAGTCCGGCTTGCGACGACGCTCGGTGACGGCCTGCACCAGCTTTACCATCTGCACGGGGTCGCGCTCGGCGGACAGCACTTCCAGCTGGATGTCGAGCTGATCGGCAGCAGCCTGCATCGCACGGACCGCGCTCAGCCAGAAGGCTTCATTCTGGTGCCCCGGCGAAATGAATGTGACCGTAAATGCCACTGCCTGGTTGTGCAACATTATTGCAACAACCAGGACAAGAAGCCGGATCGCGTGGATCACCTGCATGCCGGGGCCTTTATTCAATCCTCCTGCGTTCATTATCGGACTTGGCAAGGACTTCTGCAGCGCAAGTGGCTCAAATACTTCTGAGCTGGCTGAGCGGCAATGAAGTCGTACGCTTGATCTCTTTCAGGACGAAGCTGGACTTCACATCCTCAACGCCTTGCTGCTGCAGCAGCTCATCCATGACAAAGCGCGAGAAATGTTCCAGATCTTCAAAATAAACTTGCAAGAGGTAGTCCATTTCGCCGGTCATTGCAAAGCAATTGATAACTTCCGGCCAGCGTTGCACGGCATCAATAAAACTTTGCACATGGGTATTGCCGCGCTTCTCCAGCACGACACGGACATAGGCCTGCAAGCCGAGGCCGATTTTGGCCGGGTCCAGCAGCGCGACGTACTGTCGAATCACGCCGGATTCTTCCAGCTGTTTCAAGCGTCTCAGGCAAGGTGATGGCGAGAGCGCTACTCTTTCCGCAAGTTCCACATTGGTCAACCTGCCATTGAGCTGAAGCTCGGACAGGATGCGCAAGTCTGTCTTATCTAGCGTAAGACTTGGCATATAAACTCCTCTGATTTGAAATTTTTGAAATTATATTTCTAGTTATTATGTATCTGGGGGATGTTAGCAAGAAAATTGCCCGGCCTTTTCCCTAGAATAAAAAGCCTAGCCCGGACATTTTACACGGTGGCAACAGATCACTGGATAATGTCGGCAACGATGGAGGAGAAGCCCGGTGAGACACACAAAATCGTGCCGCCGGGGCAAAGACAGCGCCACCCCTGATCGCAGCACACTGCGTATCCGGTGTGCGCCTGCACGTACGGCAACACGCAGCCATCAACCCGCATCCCGTGCGCGGTAGCTGCCGGGTCTGTCTGCGCCATTCCCCTCCCTTGCTTTTGCCGATTGCCACCGCGTTGGTTCGCTGGCCTTGCTTGCCACCACCACACCTGGTCTGACCGTCCGGTTTCTTGCCATGTGCAGCAACCGGGCATGTGCAAAGGAAAGAGGAGAGAAAATGAAAATGGAAACACCGCTGCATAACCCGCTGGCCACCGACGGCTTTGAGTTTGTCGAATACACGGCCCCCACTGCCGAAGGTATTGCCGATTTGCGCCAGCTGTTCCTGTCGCTGGGCTTTGTCGAAGTGGCACGGCATCGCAGCAAGAATGTCAGCCTGTACCGTCAGGGTGACATCAACTTCATCCTCAACGGTGAACCTACCCAGCCGGCCAACGAATTCGGCAAGGTACATGGCCCGTCCGCCTGTGCCATGGCCTGGCGGGTGAAGGATGCGGCCAAGGCGTATGAATATGCGCTGGCGCACGGTGCCAAACCCTATGTGCGCCCCATCGGCATGATGGAACTGAACATCCCGGCGGTGGAGGGGATTGGTGGCTCGGCACTGTACTTTGTCGACCGTTACGGCCCGGCGCACAATATCTACGATGTGGATTTCCTGCCGCTGGACGGCGTGGAGCAGCACCCGGCTGGTGTCGGCCTGTATGAGATCGACCACCTGACCCACAATGTTTTCCGCGGCAATATGGCCAAGTGGGCCGGTTTCTACGAAAACATCGGCAATTTCCGCGAAATCCGCTATTTCGACATCGAAGGCAAGCTCACCGGCCTAGTGTCCAAGGCCATGACCAGCCCTTGCGGCAAGATCCGCATTCCCATCAATGAGTCCTCCGACGACAAGAGCCAGATCGAGGAATTCCTGCGTGAATACCACGGCGAAGGCATCCAGCACATTGCACTGACCACCCGCGACATCTACCAGACGGTGGAAACGCTGAAGGCCGCCGGCACCCGCTTCCTGGATACGCCGGACACCTATTACGACAAGGTGGACAGCCGTGTGGCCGGCCATGGCGAAGACCTGGCCCGCCTGCGCAAGAACAGCATCCTGATCGACGGTGCACCGGTGGAAGGCGCGGGCATCCTGTTGCAGATCTTCACCGAAACCGTCATCGGGCCGATTTTCTTCGAAATCATCCAGCGCAAGGGCAACGAGGGCTTTGGCGAGGGCAACTTCCGTGCCTTGTTTGAATCCATCGAAGAAGACCAGATCCGCCGCGGCGTGCTGAAGGCGGATTAAGGCAAAGCAGGACAAACGAGCAGATGGTGGCACCGTCTGCCTCTGTGCACAGCTCTCCCTGCATGGCGGCCAGCCATGCAGGCAAGGAATGCCCCATGCGTAAATGGATAGGATTCCCGCACCGGGAAGGGACAATTTCCCGTCAGGCCCACGCCGATTTGCCGGCGGAAGGCATTTATGAACGTGAAGTCGGGCGCAGCGGTTTTTTTGGCCCTGCCACCCATCTGCATCACAAGCACCCGCCCACTGGCTGGTCGGCATGGGAAGGGCCGCTCAAGCCGCGCGCCTTCGACCTGAACGAACTGCCCAAGGACGTGGCAGCTCCCTGGTCCGCCCCGCTGGTGTTGCACAACAGCCAGTGCCAGCTGCGCATCTGGACCTGCTCCCAGGCCATGACCCAGCTGTACCGCAATGGTGATGGCGATGACATGCTGTTCATCCATGCCGGTAGCGGCGAGCTGTTTTGCGACTACGGCCACCTGAGCTACCGCGATGGCGATTACATCCTGATTCCGCGCTCCACCAACTGGCGCATCGAACCGGCCGAAACCACCACCATGCTGCTGATTGAAGCCAGCAACGGGGCATATCAGCTGCCGGACAAGGGCATTGTCGGCCCGCATGCGATTTTCGACGAAGCCATGCTGGATGTCCCGGCCATCGACGATGCCTTCAGGGCGCAGCAGACGGAAGACGAATGGCAGGTGGTGATCAAGCGGCACAATGTGCTGTCCACCGTCACCTACCCGTTCAATCCGCTGGATGCCATCGGCTGGCATGGCAATATCGCGGTGGCGCGCATCAACTGGCGCGATATCCGGCCGCTGATGAGCCATCGTTATCATCTGCCGCCCTCGGCACACAGCACCTTTGTGGCCGACGGCTTTGTCATCTGCACCTTTGTACCGCGTCCGATCGAATCCGACCCCGGTGCGCTCAAGGTGCCGTTCTATCACAACAACGACGACTACGACGAAGTCATCTTCTACCACGCAGGCGACTTTTTCAGCCGCGACAATATCAAGCCCGGCATGCTCACCTTCCACCCCGCCGGCTTCACCCATGGTCCGCACCCCAAAGCCTTTGCCAAGGCAATGAGCGAGCCGAAAAAGTTCACCGACGAAGTGGCGGTGATGATCGATACCCGCAACGCGCTGGAGCAGGGGCCCGGCCTGCCTGCCGTGGAGTGGACGGGCTATGTGGACAGCTGGAAGCCCAAGACCTGAACCAGACACCGGGCGGCTGGCGTGATGAGCCATACCGCCCGTCAAGGAAAGCACACCGATGAAACTTGCCACCTACCGCAATCACACCCGCGATGGCCAGCTGATGGTTGTCAGCCGAGACCTCAGCCAAGCCCTTGCCGTACCGCATATCGCCGCCAGCCTGCAGGCTGCGCTGGATGACTGGAGCCGTTGCGAGCCTGCCTTGCAGGAGATTTATGCCGCCCTGAACCAGGGGACGGTCAACGGTGCCGTCAGCTTTGACCAGTCCGCCTGCCACAGTCCGCTGCCACGTGCCTATCAGTGGGCAGATGGCAGTGCTTACCTGAACCATGTGGAACTGGTACGCAAGGCGCGTGGCGCCGAAGTACCGGCCAGTTTCTACCAGGACCCGCTGATGTATCAGGGCGGCTCGGACACCTTCCTGCCGCCACATGCCGACATTCCGCTGGCCGATGTCAGCTGGGGGCTGGATTTTGAAGGCGAAGTGGCGGTGATTACCGACGATGTGCCGCTGGGCACCCTGCCTGGAGACTGCGCCGCACATATCCGTCTGCTGATGCTGGTGAACGATGTCACCCTGCGCAACCTGATTCCGGCCGAGCTGGCCAAGGGTTTCGGCTTTTTCCAGAGCAAGCCGGCCACGGCCTTCTCGCCGGTGGCGGTAACGCCGGACGAGCTGGGCCAGGCCTGGCAGGACAGCAAGATACACCTGCCGCTGCGGGTGGAATACAACGGCAAGCTGTATGGCCAGCCACAGTGCGGCGTGGAAATGCAGTTCAACTTCGCCCAGCTGGTGGCGCATGTGGCCAAGACCCGTGCGCTGGCGGCAGGCTCCATTGTCGGTTCCGGCACCATTTCCAATCATGACCGTGCCACCGGCTCCTGCTGCCTGGCCGAGCAGCGCATGATCGAGATCATCGAGCAAGGCGCACCCGTCACGCCCTTCATGCAGCCGGGTGACCGCATCCGTATCGAGATGCTGGATGCAGCCGGTCAATCCATCTTCGGTTGCATCGATCAGCAGGTAGCTGCCCATGACTGAGCGCGTGCTGTATGGCTACTACCGCTCCAGTGCCGCTTACCGGGTACGCATTGCGCTGAATCTCAAGGGCCTCTCCTACCGGCAGCAGGCGGTCAACCTGCTCAAGGGTGAGCAGCGCGATCCGGCCTATCTGGCGCTCAACCCGCAAGGGCTGGTGCCGGCCTTGCTGGATGGCGGCCAGTTGCTGACCCAGTCGCTGGCCATCTGCGAGTATCTGGACGAAGCCTATCCGGATACGCCAGCGCTGCTGCCGCGCGACTTGCACGAACGGGCAAGGGTGCGGGCGCTGGCCTTGAGCATTTGCGCCGACATCCACCCGCTGCACAATGCCCGTGTCCTGAAATATCTGGAAGGCGAACTGGAGCAGCCGGAAGCCGCCCGGGTGCAATGGATACGCCACTGGATTGCCACTGGATTTGAGGCACTGGAACAGCAATTGGCGGCCAAGCCACAGCCCTTCGCCTGCGGCGATGCCCCCGGCCTGCTGGATGTCTGCCTGGTGCCACAGGTCTTTGCCGCGCGGCGCTTCGGGCTGGATCTGACGCCGTATCCGCACATCGTGCACATTGATGCCGCCTTGGCCAGCCTGCCGGCCTTTGCTGCGGCACATCCGGCACGGCAGGCGGATGCGCCGCCGGTTTGATGTTGAAAACCGGGCGGCTTGCCGGAATCCTGCGTCTTTTTCAGCCTTTTTGAAAAATGTCTTGACGCAGCTGGTCTGCTCTGATTTAATGCGTGGCTCTGATGACGCGAAAGCGTAGCAGCGATGGCCAGTTAGCTCAGTTGGTAGAGCAGCGGATTGAAAATCCGCGTGTCCGTGGTTCGATTCCGCGACTGGCCACCAAACCATATACTGTATATATTGAGAATTATTAAACCCGCCTCGAAGCGGGTTTTTTGCTATTTAGCGTTTGATCTGTGTTGTCCTGAATATGTTGTGAGTTACCACTAGGGGGAGGGCTCATTTCAAGTAAGAGAGATTTTGGAGTTTGCTCTGTAGTCTAGGGAGCGGTGGATGTCTTTATGCTGCAAAGAATGCCTGAAGAAGGGGAAGAAATTCAGTGATGCTATTTTGAGAAGAGGTTGTCTTGAGCTGCAAATAAAAATTTTAGTTAATTAATGTATTGAAGAATAAAAAACAGAGTAAGAACTGTTCGAGTATGGTTGGATAACGGGTGGCGGACAAGATTTTCCCACTAAGTATGTAGTCAGAATTGTTTAGCAGAGAACTTATCGAAGAGTTGCTAATTTTAAACCTTAGCCTACGTTGAATTTGCTACTTTGAAATAAAAGTAAGTTTTTGTAAAAAATCATAAGAGGGTGGGGCGCTAGATGCAGATGAAGATTTTCATGAACAGGCAGGTGGATTTTTTGCCTTATATTTTTTTTGGTGTGGCTGCGCTACATCTTTTGACACTTGGTTTGCCCTCGGTCAATTTGGAGTTTGCATTTGCTGATGCATCCAAATATTTTATTAATGGTGATGGCAAGTTATTGGATCAGTATTTTAAGTATCAAGCAAATACAATCGCACTTCCGTATTTGGGATATTTAGTTAGTAAAGTTCTTGATGTTGAGCCGATTTATGCTTTGCGCTTGCTGTCAACGCTTGGTTTGTATCTGATTGTTTTGTCCGTTAGAAAAATTGCAATTTTCTTAAAATTAAATTTGAGTTTGGCATTGTATCTTGTGTTAATGCTAAATCCGCTTGTATGGACTTACGCTGGGCGAGCGACTGCTGATATATTCCCAGCGTCAATTGCATTGCTTTCAATTTCTATCTGTTGTTGTCAGAGCGCAAGATGGTATCGAGGATTAGTCTCTGGCATGTTGTTTGGATTGGCATGCTCGTTGAAATATCATTCAATAGTTTTAATGCCATTAATTTTTTTGCTGCTTTGTAGTGAGAAAAAATGGCGTGAAATTTTAATTTATTTCTGTGTATTTGCAATTTCTGCGATATCGGTAGTTTCTCTTTTCATATTTTTTGTTTTCAAAAAGTATGGGTTTTTTTTGGCTCCTCCGATGTATCAACAAATTCATGGGATGTCAATTAATAATCCATTGAATAATTTTTTTGGATATGCAGGGTTTTTATTGCTTCTGGCAGTTCCTTTTTCATTTTTACCGAATTTGCGTGCATTTAAGAAAAAAACTGCTAGCGTATATGGTATTTTAATTTTATTCTGTTTTATTTGCTTTTTGAGTGGGTATTTTTTCCTTAAAAATACAGGTGAGCTTGATTTTGGACCTCTCGATCGATGGCTTTCACCGCAAGTTGCTTCTGGGCTTCTGTCGATGTTTGTTTTTGCCGGGGTTTTCTCTTTATATACGCAAATAAAAATCGGTGAATCCGAAAAAACAAAGATTTTGATGGTTGTGGGTGTTATTGTATTTTTACTTGTTTTGTCATTTACAAGGCCCGCTCAGCGCTATCTTCTGTTTGTTCTTCCATTTATTTACTTGATTGTTAATGCTGAGTTGTTGAAAGTAAAATCTATTTCATTTCTGTTTTTGATTGCGTTGATGTCTTCGAATGTATTCATTGCATATAGCCAGTGGAGTACTGGCGTGGCTTCCCAGGGGATGGTGAATTTTCTTGTGTCAAATAATATGTTGCATGTTACGGATCCAGGCGATATTGAAAGTCATGTAGGTAATTTTTTTGCAAAAAATAATCAGGGCACTTGTATGTATAAAGTGATTTCCGGGCGTTCATCGAATTCGCTATATACGTCTGAGAGTCCTTATTTTTTGGGGAAAAAATCGTATTCGTTAATTCCTATGAAATAGTTAAAGTGTAGCTATTAATTTGTGGCTGTTATTTGTCTTGATGTGTGCTTTTTAAAACTATGTTACCTTGACAGTTTGTGATAAAAATAGTGAGTTAATTGTATTGGATATATTGTTCTAAAGGGTCGGTAAAAATCAGTAACCTTAATTGCATATCCAAAGTAGGCGTATGCAGTGTAGTCCTGCAGCTACATGGCAGGGGGTGTAAAATCGCTTGCTCCCACACTCATGCGGAGTCCTGCCGTGTACCGTTTCATTGCCTCCGACCTGGACGGCACCTTGCTGGATGAACACCACTGCGTCAACGCGCTGACTGCGCAAACCCTGCAACAACTGGAAGCACGCGGCCTGCGTTTTGCGCTGGCTACCGGCCGTCATTATCTGGATGTAAAAGGCATCCGGGATGCGCTGGGTATTGCCGCCTACCTGATCAGCTCCAATGGCGCGCGGGTGCACGACCCGGACAACCGCCTGATCCACAGCAGCAATCTGGACCCCGCCATCGTGCACCAGATTGCCCAGCCGGAATTTGCTGCCGGGACGGTGCTGAATTTCTATCTGGATGATGCCTGGCTGATCGACCAACCCTACCAGTATCTGCTGGATCTGCATGCCGACTCCGGCCTGCACTACCAGATTGCGCCCTTGCATCAGCATGATGGAGCAGGGGTGGCCAAGGTTCTCTACATTGCGGACCATGCCCATTTGCTGACGGTTGAGGCCAAGCTACATGCAGCGCTGGGCGACCGTGCCTATATCACCTTCTCGGCGGACAATTGTCTGGAGGTGATGGCACCCGGCGTCTCCAAGGGCCATGCGCTGCAACTGGTGCTGGACGAGCTGGCTATCGATACGGCTGATTGCCTGGCGTTTGGTGATGGCCAGAACGATATCGAACTGCTGCAAACCGTGGGCCACCCGCGGGTGATGGCCAATGCCCACCCGAGGCTTGCATCGCAGCTGCCGCAGGCACAAACCGTGGCCAGCAATGCACAGTCCGGCGTGGCCCTGCATCTGCGCCAGTTATTCGCCTTGTAGCCGCCGGGCGTTGTTCCGCACGCAATGAAAAATGGCTGCCATCGGCAGCCATTTTGATTGTTGATACTTGGCATCTCGCTTTCTTGCGAGAAAGCGAGGCTCCCTTTCAGGGAAAGGGCGGGGGGATTGGGAATCGATGGGAAGGCTGCGGAATCAAGCAGTGAATCGAAAGGCCCGGCTTTGCCGGGTCCCATACCATCGCACCAAATTACTGTGGCAGCAGCCTGAGGCTGCCAGTGGCAGCCCTTGTCGTTTCTGGTGAGCCTGATCAGCCCTGCAAGGCTTGCGCCAGCGCACCGGCCTTGTCACCAACAATCAGATGCCAGGTGCCCGGCTGGGTCTGCACGCAGGCCATGACGCCGGCTTCGCGGGCCGCTGCTTCATTCAGGCTGGCCGCCTGTTTCAGCTGCACGCGCAGGCGGGTGTGGGCAATGGCTTCCACCTGCTGCACATTGCCATGGCCACCCAGTGCGGCCAGGATGGCGGCGGCAGTTGCTGCCAGTTGCGGGTCGGCCGGGGTGCTGCTGACTGCTGCCGGAGCATGGGCTGTTGCAGTGGCTGCACTGGCTGCTGCTGCCGCAGGCAGTTCGGCATCGTCACCAGCGGTTTTCAGGTAGATCTCCATATCGGTTTTCAGGTTTTCCGATTGCGGCCCGAAAATGGCTTGAATGCCGCTACCTACCTGTACCACGCCGGATGCACCCATGGCCTTGAGCTTGGCCTGGTCTACCTGTGCTGGGTTTTTCACGGCAATGCGCAGACGGGTGATGCAGGCATCCAGATTGGTGATGTTGCTGCGGCCGCCAAAGGCCAGTACCAGGGCGCGGGCGCGCTGGTCTTCGCTTACCGCACCTTCGCTGCTGCTGTCTTCGTCTTCACGACCCGGTGTTTTCAGGTTGAACTTCAGGATGACGAAGCGGAACACGCTGTAGTAGATGACGGCGTAGATCGGCCCCAGGATGAACACATACCAGGCATGGTGCGATTTGTTGCCGATCAGGTTGAACATCAAAAAGTCGATGCCACCTTGCGAGAAAGTGAAGCCCATGTGCATGTCCAGCGAGTTGGCCACGAACTGGGCCGATGCTGCCAGGCAGGCATGGATGAAATACAGCACCGGAGCCACGAACAGGAAGGCGAATTCGATGGGTTCGGTAATACCGGTCAGGAAGGAAGTCAGTGCGGCGGAAATCATGATGCCGCCCACTTTCACCCGGTTTTCCGGCTTGGCGGTATGCCAGATGGCGATGGCAGCAGCCGGCAGGCCGAACATCTTGAACAGGAAGGCACCGGACAGCACGCCTGCGGTCGGATCACCGGCAAAGAAGCGGTTGATGTCGCCGTGGATGTGCTTGCCGCTGGCATCGACAAAATCGCCCATTTCAAAGAAGAAGGGCACGTTCCAGATGTGGTGCAGGCCAAACGGAATCAGCAGACGCTCGACGAAACCGTACACGGTGGCGGCAGTGCGCGGGTCGCTCACGGCTGCCCATTGCGAGAAGGTCTTGATGGCACCACCGATGGGCGGCCAGACGAAGGACAGTACCGCACCCAGCACGATGGCAGCCACGGCGGTGACGATAGGCACAAAGCGCTTGCCGGCAAAGAAGCCCAGATACTGCGGCAGGCTGATGCGGTAGTACTTGTTGAACATGTAAGCCGCCAGACCACCGGCCAGAATGCCGCCGAACACACCGGTCTGGATGGACGGCATGCCCATGATGGTGTCGGGTTTCACGCCCAGCAGCCCGGCCATCACGCCCAGCGTGGTGGTCATCACCAGGAAGCCGATGGTGGCGGCAATGGCGGCCACACCGTCGTTTTCAGTAAAGCCCAGCGCCACGCCCACGGCAAAGATCAGCGGCAGGTTGCCGAAAATCACGTCACCGGCGTTTTTCATCAGCGACAGGATGGCCAGCAGCACGGTGCTCTGGGTGTGGAAGTCGGTTGCGCCAATGCCCAGCAACAGGCCGGCTACCGGCAGTACGGCAACGGGCAGCATCAGTGCCTTGCCGATTTTCTGCAGAAAGCGAAGGATTGATCAAACATGATAGTGATTCCTGCGTAATGCTCCCGCCTGCATCAGCAGGCGAGGAGCCAGCACCGTCCGGGCAAAGCCGGACGGCAGGTTCGTCGCGCTTAGCGCGCCTGTTGTGCCAGATGGGCGCGCACTTCGGCCACCGTGCCCAGTGCCAGCACCTGCTGGGCCAGCGTACGGCATTCGTCCATGCTCCAGCGCGCCAGTGTGGCCTTGACGCTGGCCACGGCCGGTGTGCTGACCGACAGCTCGGTCACGCCCAGGCCTACCAGCACCGGGGCCGCACGTTCGTCGGACGCCAGGCCACCGCACACGCCCACCCACTTGCCGTGGGCACGGGCGCCGTCGCAAGTCATGGCAATCATGGCCAGCACGCCCGGATGCAAGGCATCGGCCTGCTTGGCCAGCTGCGGATGGCCACGGTCCATCGCCAGTACGTACTGGGTGAGGTCGTTGGTGCCGATGGAGAAGAAATCCACTTCCGGCGCAAAACGCGCAGCCAGGATGGCGGCAGACGGTACTTCCACCATGATGCCTACCTTGACGTCGGCATGGCCGCTGCTGGCCTGCTCTTCGGCCAGAATGGCCTTGGCGGCGCGCAGTTCGTCCAGGGATGCCACCATGGGGAACATGATGTGCAGGCGGGTGAGCGGAGCGGCTTGCAGAATGGCACGCAACTGGGTGCGCAGCAGGTCGGGGCGGTCCAGGCTGACGCGGATGCCGCGCAGGCCGAGGAAGGGGTTGTCTTCCTTGGGCAGGGGCAGGTAGGACAGCGGCTTGTCGCCACCTACGTCCAGCGTGCGCACTACCAGTGGGCGATCGCTGCCCAGCTCGCGGGCCACCGCGCAGTATTCGGCAGCCTGTTCGGCTTCGGATGGTGCGGTGTCGCGGTTATCGAACAGGAATTCCGAGCGCAACAGGCCCACGCCTTCGGCACCGGCTTTCACGGCATCACGGGCATCGGCGGCATTGCGGATATTGGCTACTACTTCGATACGGCTGCCATCGCTGGTCTGGCCCGGCTGTTGCGACATGGCCTGTTCGGCGGCGCGACGTTCAGCCAGACGGGCGATGGCGGCTTCCGCCTCGGCCTTCTCGGTGGCGGTGGGGCAATGTTCAGGGTACCGGCGGTGCCGTCCAGAATCACTTCACGGCCATCTTGCAGAGCCAGCGCAGCTTGCGAGATGCCGCAAATGGCCGGAATGCCCAGCGAGCGGGCCAGAATGGCCACATGGCTGGTGGCTCCGCCGGTGCGGGTGCAGAACCCCAGTACCTTGCCCGGGTCCAGCGCAGCAGTGTCGGACGGTGCCAGGTCTTCGGCAATCAGGATGGAACCGGCCGGTACGTCCAGCTCGGCTTGCTTGACGCCAGCCAGCAAGGCCAGCACGCGGCGGCCTACATCGCGGATGTCGTTGGCACGCTCACGCAGCAGGGCGTTGTCCTGCGCTTCCAGACGGGCAGAGTAGGCGCTGAAGGCGGCACGCCAGGCCCAGGCGGCGGATTTGCCATCGGCAAGGCCTGCATAGGTCAGGGCCAGCAGGTCCGGGTCTTGCAGCAGCTCCTGATGCATGGACAGGATGGCGCGCTTGGCCTGGTCTTGCAGCTGGGCCTTGATGGTTTCAATCTGCTCGGCAGCTTCTTCGGTTGCACGGGTGAAGTTTTGCTGCTCCACCACGCCAGCGGCACCGGCTTCCACCACGTCAAACTCTTGCAGGCGGTGGTGGAAGATGCGGCCAATGGCGATGCCGGGCGAAGCACCTACGCCAGCCAGTACGCCAGCGCTGTCCTGTTGCACTGGCTGGGCAGCAGCCGGGGCAGCTGCGGCCGGCGCTTCGTCCAGGCTCTCGCCGCAGCGGTCCAGCAGCAGTTGGGACAGTTCGGCAATGGCAGCGGCGGCATCCGGCCCGGTGGCCAGTACCCGCACCTGATCGCCATTGACGGTAGCCAGGCCCATGATGCCGACCACGGATTTGGCATTGGCCACCTTCTCGCCCAGTTGCAGCTGGATATCCGCTGCAAAGCGTTTGGCGGCGCTGGCAAATACAGCAGCCGGACGGGCATGCAGGCCGGCCGGGTTGGTCAGGGTGATGGTTTCCGAACTCAGGGTTTCGCCTTCGGCCTGGCTGGCGGCTTCAGCGCTGCCTTGCAGGTCCAGCGTCATGATGATGCTCTTGCCCGCTTCGACCAGACCGCTGGCGCAGGTGAGCTTCTCCACCACTTCACCATTGGTGATGATGATCTGGGTGAGCAGGCTGGGGGCGGTGCAGGCGACCAGGTCGAGGTCGAAGTCGATCAAGGCTTGACCGGCCTTCACCTGCTGGCCTTGCTCCACCAGCGGCACAAAGCCTTCGCCCTTGAGCATGACGGTGTCGATGCCGATATGCACCAGCACTTCGACGCCATTGTCCGAGGTGATGGTCAGTGCATGATGCGCAGTATGAATATTGCTTACGGTACCGCTGACCGGAGCCAGCAGCGAGCAGGAGGTCGGGTCCAGGGAAATGCCGTCACCCACCATTTGCGGCAAAACCGGGTCGGGGACGGTATCCAGAGCGACCAGCCACCCGGAAAGGGGGGCGAGAATGTCCAGTCGTGGCGCGGGAGAGCCCATGTGAAACTCCTCAGGAGTTGATTGCAACAGTTATTTTATTACGAGCGATTGTTGGGGCAGGATTAAGCCGCAACTCGGCGCGTAAGGCAAGTGCCTAATCAGCCTGTTAAACGCAAGAATGTTGTTATTGCAGGATTAAACCCGGTTTTCTGCTGAATGTGTAGGCAGTTTGCAACTGTCTGCATCATGCCAATATTGTAATTTAGCTACAGCAAGGATGTGAAACTGGCTTGATGGCCGTCAACAAAATGGCGGGTGAGTGCAACCGCAATGCCACACCCCTGAACCGCGATGTCCGGCTGAGTATGGCAGCCATGCGTTCAGCATAGCGGGATGGCGTGGGCTGGCAAGACCGCAGTGACCGGGCCGGAACGCAAAAACGCGGCACGCCAGAGCTGGCGTGCCGCGTGAGGGATGGGAGAGATGGGTTTACTGCTGTTGACGGCCAGCAGGTTCACCCAAAAAGAACAGTGCCAGCGAGCTGGTGATCAGGAAGGCGGAATATTCCCAGCCGCCGCCCTGATTGGTGAACATCCAGCCATTGGCACCATGCACCAGTACGATGGTGCCGGCCAGCAGCGGCACCAGCGCCAGGGCAACCCAGCGTGCTTTCAGTCCCAGGATCAGCAGCAGGCCACCACCGATTTCAGCGGCCATCGACAGATAGCCGACAAAGCCGGGCAGGCCGAGGCTGGAGAAGAACTGTGCAGTACCGGCCGGGCCGAAGACAAACAGCTTGGTAGCACCATGTGCCAGATACATCAGGCCCAGGGATACGCGCAGAATCAGGGCGGAAAGTGCGGGAGAGGTGGTGTTCATGGCAAGACTCCTGTAGCGGTTAAAGCCCGTGTGTGGATGGGCGGTGGCAGTGGGAGTATTTGACCATGCACTTATCGCTTGATAAACATGCTATAAATGAAGAAATTATTTACTAATTGGAAATTGTATGGACAGATTCTCGGAAATCCGCGCCTTTGTCACCGTGGCCGAGCAAGGCAGCTTTGCCGCTGCAGCAGACAGGCTAGACCTGTCGCGTGCCATGGTAACCAAGCTGGTGTCGGCACTGGAGGCCCGGCTGGGCGTGCGGCTGATGCATCGTACCACCCGCCGCCTGTCGCTGACCGAAGCGGGTGAAACCTATCTGGCGCAAGGCGGTGCACTGCTGGCCGAACTGGAAGACCTGGACGCGCTGCTATCGCAAGGTGCCAGCAAGGCCAGCGGCCGCTTGCGGGTGACGGCGCCGGTTTCTTTCGGCATGCGCTTTCTGGGACGGGCGATTGCCGGTTTCCAGCGCCAGCATCCGCAGGTGGAGGTGGAACTGTCGCTGAATGACCGCAAGGTGGATCTGGTGGATGAAGGCTTTGACCTGGCAATCCGCGTGTCCAATCTGGACGATTCCAGCCTGATTGCCCGGCCACTGGCCAAGGTGCGAGACCGTCTGTGCGCGTCACCGGACTATCTGTTGCGCCACGGCGTGCCGCAGCATCCGGACGAACTGGCCCAGCATGACTGCCTGATCTACACCCTGATCAACCAGCCCCATTTGTGGGAATACCAGGGGCCGGATGGCCAGCCGGGCAAGGTGCGTATCAAGGGCAGCCTGCGCGCCAATAATGGCGACATCCTCACCGACGCCGCCGTCCATGGCATGGGTATCACCCGTCAGCCGGAATTCCTGCTCCAGCAGGCGCTGGAGTCCGGACAGCTGCAAACCATTCTGGATGACTACCGCTGGTCCTGCCTGGACGTATCCGCCGTGTACCCGGTTCGTCGCCATGTGCCGGGCAAGGTAAGGGTATTTGTGGATTTTCTGGTCGACTTCTTTGCCCAGCAAAAAAACAGCCCGTCGTATGACGGGCCATAAGCTGACTGAAAGGTCGAACGAGGTACAACATTAATCAGTGCTTGGCGGGTGCTGCATCCGGTTCCGGCAGCACTTCACCATTGAGCACGCGCTGCATGCGGTCGGTATCCAGCGCCTTTTCCCACTTGGCTACCACCACGGTGGCCACGCCATTGCCGATCAGATTGGTGATGGCGCGCGCTTCGGACATGAAACGGTCCACACCAATCAGCAGCGCCAGGCCTTCCACCGGCAGCTTGCCGCCCAGTGTGGCCAGCGTGGCTGCCAGGGTGATGAAACCACCGCCGGTAACGGCTGCTGCGCCCTTGGAAGTGAGCAGCAATACGCCGATGATGCCCAGCTCTTCACCCAGGCTCAGCTGCACATTGGTAGCCTGGGCAATGAAGATGGCTGCCATGGTCAGGTAGATGGAAGTACCGTCCAGGTTGAAGGAGTAACCGGTCGGAATCACCATGCCCACCACCGGTTTGGCGCAGCCCAGGTGTTCCATTTTTTTCATCATGCCCGGTAGGGCCGATTCGGACGAAGACGTGCCCAGCACCAGCACGATTTCTTCCTTGATGAAGGCCAGGAACTTGAAGATGCTGAAGCCATTGAAGCGGGCGATGGCACCCAGCACGATGAAGACGAAGGCAAAGCAGGTGAGGTAAACGCATGCCATCAGGAAGCCCAGCTGTTTGAGCGAACCGACACCGTATTTGCCGATGGTGAAGGCCATGGCACCGAACGCACCGATCGGGGCCAGCTTCATCAGCATGTTGATCACGCCGAACAGCGCATGTGAGAACTCGTCCAGCATGGAAATGACAGTTTTGCCGCTGCTGCCCATGCGGGTGAGTGCCAGGCCCAGCAATACCGAGAACAGCAATACCTGCAGGATTTCACCGGTGGCAAACGCGCCCACCACGGTATCCGGAATGATGTGCAGCAGGAAGTCGACGGTATTCATGTCCTTGGCACCGGCGGCAAACTTGGCCACCGACTTGGCATCCAGCGTGTGCGGGTCCACATTCAGGCCGGCACCTGGCTGCAGCAGGTTCACCACCACCAGGCCAATCACCAGTGCAAGCGTGGTCACGACTTCAAAGTAAAACAGCGCCTTGACGCCGACGCGGCCCACTTCCTTCATGTCGCCCATCTTGGCAATGCCCACCACCACGGTGGAGAAAATGATGGGGGCGATCATCATCTTGATCAGCTTGATGAATGCATCACCCAGCGGCTTCATCTTGGCGGCGGCTTCCGGATAGAAAGCCCCCATCAGTACGCCGATGGAGATGGCAACCAGCACCTGGAAATACAGGCGCGAGTGGAGCGGTGTTTTGGCTTGCATGTCTGGTCTCTTGTTCTCGGATATTCAGAGGTTGAGCGTTGTTCCGGATCCTGATGGATCCTGTTGTTGGGCACATCCTAGCAAGCGCTGGGTTTTTGGCTAATTGCTGATATCCCTAAGCTGTAGCGGAAAATGCAGATTCATGTGCAGGGTGTTTGGAAGTTCAGAAAATTCTTGCAACCAATGCGCATGCTGCCGTCACTTCTGACAGCTTTTTCGGATTGTTCATTTGGCGTGAGCAGGAAAGAATCTTCCCTTTATCAGCATTTCGCCTTACCGGAACGAGGGTATGGCGGACAGCCTGCTTGCTGCACTGTGCCGCAAGCAGGCGTGATGAATGAATGCTGGTGTTATCGGTGGACTGTTGTCCGCAGACCGTTAAAGGATGATTTCATGGTAAAGGCCGACACGATTCCTGCCGAAGTACGCGAGCGTATCCATCGCGTTGCTACCGAGCTGTATGCCAAGTCAGGCTACCACGCACTGCCCGCGCTGGATGAGGTTCGCAAATGTGCCAATGTCGACATGAATGTGGCCAGTCTGGTGCTCAAGGAATGGCGCAAGATTCAGCCGGTCAGCCCCACGCCACTGGGTAGCAAGCTGCCCACGCCGGTCGAAGAGGCTGGCCTGGCAGCAATTGATGCCGTCTGGCAGCATGCCCAGCAATTTGCCAATCAGCATCTGCGAGCCGCCCAGGCAGGCTGGCAAACCGAGCGTGAAGAGCTGGATGCGCTGCGCGCCGAGTTGGCCGAGGCCTTCGAGCGGCAGGCTGCCGAACTGGAAGCTACCAGTCAGCAACTGAGTATGGTGCTGGCACTCAATGCCCGCCAGCAACAGGAGCTGGAGCGGGCGGCACCACGGCTGGATGAGTCTGCCAATCGACTGGGGGAAACCGAGTCGCGGCTGGTCGCAGTGGAGCGCGAGCTGGGTGAAACCCATGACAAGCTGGCGCAATCCTACGACGATGTACGCGCGCTGCGTCAGCAATGTGACGAGTTGCGCAAGGAGTGCGACAACTTGCGCAAGCAGCAGGCAGAGTTGCAAGAAGAGCTGCGGGTACAGCGTTCCGACAAGGAAAGTGCACATCGTGCCGTGGCCAGTCTGCGTCAGCAGTTGCAATCTGCTAGTGGCGGAAGCCCGGCACCCCCCGCCAGTGCGCAGGAAGCGGTGGCCGATGTGAAGGAAGCCACTGAACTCGAAGCGGCAGCCTATGGTCAGTCGGTTAGCAGCCGCTTGGCCACATCCTCGCGTGCGGCTGACCTGATCGTCCGTTCACGCTGAGAGCAAGAACTGGTGCCCGTTGGTGGCACCAGCGCTTCTTGCCACTCAATGGAACTGACGAATATAAGACGCCACCCCGCCCAATAGCATTTCAATCGAAATCGCGGTCAGCACTAGTCCCATCAGGCGTTCCAGTGCAGTAATGGCCTGCTCCCCCAGCAGCTTTTGCAAGCGCCCGGAAAACAGGAACACCACGGTAGTCACCAGCATGCAGATGGTGAGCGCGCCTATCCATTCCAGCATGCGCGCCGGTTCGCGGGTGGACATCAGCAATACCGTGGCCATGGCCGAAGGGCCGGCAATCAGCGGAATGGCAATCGGCACGATGAAGGGCTCGCCGTGCATCTTGTCGCTGCCAAACACGCTGCCGCCCTCGCTGGGGAAAATCATCTTCAGCGCAATCAGGAACAGGATTACCCCGCCTGCCACCTGCATGGACTGATCGGTCAGGTGCATCACGTCCAGAAAATTCCGCCCGAAAAACATGAAAGTCAGCAGCACCAGAAAAGCGATCAGGCATTCGCGGTACACCACTTTCTTGCGGCGCTCCGGTTTGACTTGTTTGAGTGCGGAGATGAACAGCGGAATATTGCCCAGCGGATCGGTAATCAGGATCAGCAAGACCGTGGCGGAAATGAAAGATGTTTGCATGGTGGTGTCGACGTGTTGGTCTGTGAAACATTCTGCCGGCGGCAGATTTTATTTTAGTTGCTGCCTGCAAAGGGATGCGGGCAGTAAAGCAAACAAGCCCGGGAATGCCGGGCTTGTCCGGCTGCTGACAAAGTCACTGGTGTGAATGCGCAGGGCCCGGCACCGCCGGGCCATTCGACTAAGTTAATTCGTCCACAACCTTCCTATCGATTTGCCTGCCCCACGCGCTTGCCCTGCCAATGGCTGAGACTGGCGAAAGCGAGAAGCGGCTTGTCAGATTTGGCGATCGCAGTTTATTCGGCGTCGGCAACGCCGTTTGCCTCATCATCTGCTGCCGGCTTTTCCCGGCGAGCGCTGCCAGCCACCATGGGGATGGCAAACAGACGGCAGGGCAGCGAGCCGTTGAACAGCGGGGTGCGGCGTTTGACCGACAGGTGGATCAGGTCGGACAGGCGCAAATCGCCGGTAAAGAAGTGGGCAGTCCAGCCGGCAAAGTGGGCCTTCAGCCAGTCACCCAGCTGCGGGTACAGCTCGGCCAGGGCGTCCTGCTCGTCCATGCGCACGCCATAAGGCGGGTTGGTGACAATGAAGCCGCTATCGGCAAACGGGCGTGCTTGCAGCACGTCTTGTGCCTGCAGCTCGATGGCATCGGCCAGACCGGCGCGTTGCAGGTTGGCACGGGCTACCGGCAGCATGTTGCGGGCGCGGTCGCTGCCCTTGATCGCCAGATTGCGCACCGGCAGTTCTGCCGCGCGCGCTTCGCTCAGCAGTGCTTCCCAGGACAGGGCGTCAAATTCGCGCAGGCGCTGGAAACCAAAGCGGCGGTTGCGGCCCGGCGCGCGTTTGAGTGCGATGTCGGCCGCTTCCACCAGGAAGGTGCCGCTGCCGCACATCGGGTCCAGCAAGGGCTGCTGCCATCGTAACCGGCAATCAGCAGAATGCCGGCTGCCAGGTTTTCCCGCAGCGGGGCTTCACCGGTTTCTTCACGCCAGCCGCGCTTGAACAGCGGTTCGCCGCTGGTATCCAGATAAATGGTGGCATGGTCGCGGGTGAGGAAAGCGTGGATGCGCATGTCCGGCGTGCGGGTGTCCACATTGGGGCGACCGGCATTGGCCTGACGGAAGCGGTCGCACACGGCGTCCTTTACCTTGAGCGAGACAAAATCCAGGCTGCGCAGCTGTGCGCCGATGGCATCGGTTTTTACCTTGATGCTGCGCGATACATCGAACCAGCGCGGCCAGTCGATCTGCATGGCCAACTGGTAGATATCGCTTTCTTGCTGGTAACCGCCTTCGGCCAGCTTCAACAGCACACGGCTGGCGGTGCGGCTGTAGAGGTTGGCCTTCATCATGATGTCGGCGTCGCCACGGAAGGCTACCCCGCCGTCCACCTTGCTGACATCGTTGGCACCCAGTGCGTTCAGTTCGGCCACCAGCGTCATTTCCAGGCCGCGCGGGCAGGGAGCGAACAAGGCCAGTTGCTTGTCGCGCAGGCCGGTCAGCGCATACACCGCTTGCGCGGCCAGCTTGTCGTTCCATGCCGGTTTGTCGGTACTTCTGGCTTGGCGGCTATCGTGCTGGCGCGGGTCGCGCTCCATGCGGTGTTTGTTGTCGAAGGGCTTGAGGCTGGCCGGGGAGTTGCCGCGCTCGCGCGGTTCCCAGCTGCGTTCATGACGGGCATCGCGACGCGGGCGGTCCTCGCGCTGGAAACGCTCACGCGGTGCGCTGTCTTCCCGGCGATCTGCCGGTTTGGAGAACAGCTTGCGTGGTGCGTTTTCCTGCGCCGGTTCGTCGCGGCGGAAGCGGTTTTCCCGTTCAGCAGTCGGTGCCGGCAGGATTTCCGGATCGTAGTGACGGGCGGCATCATTGCGCTCGAAACGGCGCGGAGCCTGTTCCCGTGGCGGCTCGTCACGGCGGAAGCGGTTATCTCGCGGCGCGCTGTCTTCACGGCGCTCGGCCGGCTTGGAGAACAGCTTGCGCGGGCCTTGCTCTGCCGCCGGAATGGTCGGTGCCGCCGCTGGTGTGTCGCGTTCCACATGACGCGGCACATGAGGTTTGTGTTCGATCTGGCGATCCGGCTGGCTGTTCAGCGGTTTGCGGCCGGACGGGCCGCGGTCACGCTGATA
>NZ_LNQV01000021.1 GCF_001515305.1 Aquitalea pelogenes | reverse complement strand
TCGCGCAGCCGTTCGGCCAGCGCCAGCGCTCCGGCCATGCCGCAGCCGGGCAGCAGGACGGCAAACTCCTCCCCGCCCAGACGCCCCACCACATCCACCTTGCGCACCACTTGCTGACAGATGGCGGCAAAGTCGTGCAGCACCTTGTCACCCACAGCATGGCCCCAGGTATCGTTTACCCGCTTGAAATGGTCGATATCCAGCATCAGCACGGCAACCGGATTGCTGAAACGCTGGAAGCGGGCAAATTCATCGGCCAGTTTTTCCATGAAGCTGCGCCGGTTGGCAATGCCAGTGAGCGCATCGGTGGTGGCCAGTTGGCGCAGGGTTTCTTCCAGCTGCTTGCGGCTGGTGATGTCGCGGTACACCCACAGCACACTGCGCAGCCTGCCCTCCACATAAATGGGCACGTGGTCGCGCTCCAGCATGCGCCCGTCTTTCAGTGCCCACTCCTCACCCAGCACTACCTGTCGCGTCTGTTGCAACTCCTCCAGCCGCTGCAACAATAGCTGCGGCTGGGCAAAACAGGAAGCAGCACGGGCTGCCACCCGCAGGCGATTTTCCTTTTTCAGCTGCTCCGGCGTCATGTCAGGCATGAACATTTCGCAGTACTGGTGGTTGACCAGCACCACATCGCCAGACTGATCCTCCAGCAGCATGGCGCCATGAAAGTGCTCGATGATGGCCAGCAACTGCCGCTGCAGGGTGGCCAGCGCTTCCTCGGCCTCGCGCCGCGCGGTGATGTCGTGAATGATGGAAAACAGCAGGGTGCGTCCACCAGATTCAACCGGTGAGGAATGCACATCGACCGTGCGCAATTCCCCGCTGGCCAGTCGGTGAGTAAAGGTGAAATGGTTATGCGCCTGCAGCAAGGCAACGCCAATGGTGCCGTGGATGCGCTCCTCGGCCATCTGGTTGATGCGGCCCAGCGGCATGCCTACCAGTTCCTGATGGGAATAGCCATAAAAGCGCTCGGCTGAGGGGTTGGCATCGACAATGCAGCCCTGCTCCGGGTCGATCAGGATCATCACCGCGCCATGGTTCTGGAACAGCATGCGGAAATGCGCTTCGCTATCCTCCAGCAGCCGTTGCGCCTGCTTGTGGGTGGTGATGTCCTGCACCGTGCCGACAATGCGGCAGACATTGCCATTGCCATCCACCTCGGTGGCCTGGCCCTTGTCCAGCACCCAGATCACCTCGCCGCTACGGCGTATCACGCGGTATTCAATGCGGTACTGACTGGCCTCGCGCCGGAGCAAGGCACTGATATTGCGCCGGACCATGGGCAAGTCTTCATGATGTACCAATGCCTGCCACTGCGACGGGTTGTCATGCAGGGTGTGATAGTCGTACCCCAGCATGTTCACCAGTTGCTGATTGAAGTCCAGCTTACCCAGCGCCACATGCCAGTCCCACAAGCCGATATTGGCCCCGCGCATGGCCATGTCCAGCCGCTCCTGGCTTTCCCGCAAGGCCTCTTCCGTGCGTTTGCGCTGGGTAATCTCGGAAATCAGCCCGTGCCAGCGCACGGACTGGTCATCCTGCAATTCTGGCGTGGCACGCCCTTCCACCCAGATCATGCGGCCATCTGACAACAGGATGCGGAACTCGCATATCCAGGGCAGGTGATAGCGCAAGGCGGCTTCACCCTCTTCCCGCACCCGTTGCAAGTCGTCCGGAAATATCCGCTGTGCTACCAGTTCGGCATTGTCACGGGCCTGCTGCGGTGAAATGCCGAACAGATTGCGCACGCCCTCACTGACATAGACAAAGTGCCCCACCCCGTAGGGGTTGATGGTGTACTTGAACAGCATGCCGGGAATATTGCTGGCTATCTTGGCAAGCCGGTCTTCGCCTTCCACCTGCTTGCTGACATCAATCCAGTAGCCTTGCACCACATCGTCGGGCAACAGCTGCACATGCTCTTCCAGCCAGCACCAGCGGCCACTGCCATGCAAAAAGCGGTAGCGACAAGTGGCAAACCCTTCACTTTGCGCCAGCCGCCAGCGGCCATCGGCCAGGGCGACCTGATCATCCGGATGCAGTCTTTGTTGCCACCATCGCGGGTCCAGCAGGATGTCTTCGGGGAAGTAACCCAGGATTTCCGCCACATTGGGGCTGACTTCCTGCACCTCATGCGGTTTGGACGGGCTACAGGAGAAGGCCACCATCGGCCCGTTGGCAAACAGCGCATGCTGGCGATGCAGCAATTGCTGCATGCGTTTCATTTCTGTCAGATCCTGAATCACCAGCACATGGCCGGTGGCATTGCCCTGGGCCAGTGGCGCTGCAGAAATGCTCACCATGTGCCGGCTGCCGTCCTTGTCCGCCACCACCCATTCACGTGGCAGGCCATGTCCCGGCATCAGCCCGGCATCAAACAGCGCCAGCAAATCCCGGGCCTGACTGGAACATTCAGGCTGCAGCCCGCCGGATGCCATTGCCTTCGCCTCGCACAGCAATACCGTGCTGATGTGATGGCCGCACAGGACATCGCCAGCGATGCCCAGCAGTCTTTCGGCCGCCGGGTTGCTCAGGGTGATGACACCGGCCTCATCCAGTACCAATAGCGCCGCTTCCACCTGGTGGAATACATTGGAAAACAATCCGGCGGATTGATCTGGCTGTGCTTGTGATGGCGCGGTCAAAGGTGTCTCCGGCACTCAGAATTCGATTTCATGCCCTACTTTATAGATGATGTATGGAGTGTTACTGCCGATACCGAGAAATAATCAGGAAATGCTTGAAAAAATCGCAGATTGCCACAAATTCTGCTTGAGCAATCGGCAGCTTATGTCGACAATGAATCAAGCCTTCAGCACAACATGCCCCACACTGCCAAAGGAGCAACGTCATGGAAACCATTTTGATGATCGCACTGATCGCCGCCTTTGCCGTTGTGCTGGGCATGCTCGTCAGCCCGCTGGAGAAAAAACGCGAGCTGGTTCCCATCCGCATCCGTCGCGATGAAGAACAGCCCCGCTCCCGCCAGCGTCGTTACTGATCAGGGTCAGGCAAGCAGAAAAAAGGCAGCTCAGGCTGCCTTTTTTGTTATCCGGCTTGATCTGGCCAGTTCTCCTGAGTGCAATCAGAACTCACGCTGCGGCACCAGCACGGTACGGTTGCCGTTGCTTTCCATGGCACTGACAATGCCGGCCGCTTCCATTTGTTCGATCAGTCGCGCCGCCCGGTTATAGCCGATACGCAAATGGCGTTGCACGGCAGAGATGGAAGGCTTGCGGGTTTTCAGCACAATTTCCACCGCTTCGTCGTACAAAGGGTCGCTTTCGGTAGCGGCCTGCACCTTGGCTGTGGCCGCGGCGGATTCTTCATCCGCCTCGGTTTCGCCAGTCAGCAAGCCTTCCACGTAGTCCGGCT
This sequence comes from Aquitalea pelogenes, assembly GCF_001515305.1. Lineage (GTDB taxonomy): Bacteria > Pseudomonadota > Gammaproteobacteria > Burkholderiales > Chromobacteriaceae > Aquitalea > Aquitalea pelogenes. The sequence continues at coordinate 70,111 of NZ_LNQV01000021.1, read as the reverse complement.
CGCCCCATTGCTTGAGGAAATCCACCACGGCATGCACTTCGTCATCGGTGACAAAGGCACCATGCACCCGCTGCGGATAGCCTGAACCCGGCGGCAGGAACAACATATCACCCTGGCCCAGCAGGCTTTCGGCCCCCATCTGGTCCAGAATGGTCCGGCTGTCTATCTTGCTGGACACCTGGAAGGCAATCCGTGTGGGGATATTGGCCTTGATCAGACCGGTAATCACGTCCACCGACGGGCGCTGGGTGGCCAGAATCAAGTGAATGCCAGCAGCGCGGGCTTTCTGTGCCAGACGGGCAATCAGCTCTTCAATCTTCTTGCCGGCCACCATCATCAGGTCGGCAAATTCATCTACCACCACCACGATAAAGGGCAGCTTGTGCAACGGCTCCGGCGTTTCCGGCGTCAGGCTGAACGGGTTGGTGAGGCGACGACCCGCCTCCTCGGCTTCGCGCACCTTGTCGTTGTAACCGGCCAGATTACGCACGCCGAGCGCACTCATCAGGCGGTAACGGCGTTCCATCTCGCCCACGCACCAGTTAAGCGCATTGGCGGCCAGTTTCATGTCGGTCACCACCGGGGCCAGCAAATGCGGAATATCGTTGTACACCGACAGTTCCAGCATCTTGGGGTCGATCATGATGAAGCGCACTTCGTCCGGCGTGGCCTTGTACAGCATGGACAGAATCATCGCATTCACGCCCACCGACTTGCCGGAACCGGTAGTACCGGCTACCAGCAGGTGCGGCGCCTTGGCCAGGTCAATGGCCACCGGCTGACCGGTAATGTCCTTGCCCAGCGCCATGGTCAGGCGTGATGAAGGCTGCTGGAACACATCGGCCGAGAAGATTTCCGACAGGCGGATCATCTGGCGCTTGGCATTGGGCAGCTCCAAGCCCATGCAGGTTTTGCCGGGAATGGTTTCCACCACCCGGATGGACGCCAGACCGAGCGCGCGCGACAGGTCTTTCATCAGGTTGACCACCTGATTGCCGCGCACACCGACAGCGGGTTCTACTTCGTAACGGGTGATTACCGGCCCGGCATAGGCATCCACCACGCTGACCTTGACCTTGAACTCGGCCAGCTTTTCCTCGATCAGGATGCCGCGTTCCAGCAATTCGTCTTCCGACACCACGGTGGTGGCTTCTTCGGCCGGGCGCAGCAAATCCAGCCCCGGCAGGCAGTCTTCGCCGTAAATCACCGGCAGGCTGGAACGATGTGCCGCTGCCGGGGCTGGCAGCGCCCAGGGCAAGGCCGCATCGGCCTGCGTGCCCAGCGGCGACGGCGAAGCCGCATCATCAAGCGGAATGCTGGCGATGGAGTCTGGCTGGTTTTCTACTTGCACGGTGCTCTCGGCAGCGACAGCAGCAGACTCAATAACCTGCCCTGCAACCGGAGTCGCTGACGAGGAATCGTCCAGCAAGTGCCAGACCAGCGTGCTGTCCGGACGCGGCGCTGCAGGCTGGGTTTGCGGGGTGCGCTCGCTGATCATTGCCCACGGCAAACTGCTTGCACTGCTGGCTGCTGCGCTGCTGCCAAGCGCTGCAGCCGTACCGGCAAGCGCTGCCTGCTGTCTTTGCTCCGGCCAGCGCCAGGGCTGCCGCTCTGGCTGCGGGGCAGGTTGAGCCGCGGACTGGATAACTGGCTGGGAAACTGGCTGGATTACCGGCTCTGACGGCAGTACTGCCGACGAAACGACCGGTGTGACATGGAGCATGGGCGCAGCGTCAGGCTGGGCCAGCGTCGGCTCAGACAGGGTTACTGCCGGCTCCGCCGGTAATGGCTCTGCCAGGTCAGCATCAACCTGGTCAAGCGCCGCACTCACCTCTTCCACGGCATGCGGTGCAAACTCTGGGGGCATGGCTGCGTCGACGACAGGTGCTTGATCAGCAGCAACATCTGTTGCCTCGGCAAAGACGCTGGCAGCTTCCGGCAAGACGACATCCGGCTCAATCGCCAGCGAGATCTCCGGCTGCTCCAGCAAGCGCCCGGCGAGGCCAGGCAAGGGCATGCTGGCAGACGGTGCATCCGGGATATCGGCCAGCGACAAGCCCGGCGCATGCACAGGGCTTGGCTGCGGGGCAGACGCGACGGGTTTGGCTTGCGGCGGACGGCTTTCCGGCGGGCGAATCCAGCCTTCGTAGGCCTTGCTTCTGGCCTGCTGCTCGTGCCGCACGATGGGCGGCTCCACCGGCGGAGTTTCGCGCCGTGGCGGCGGGGTCTGGGTCTTGATCTTGAGCGGGGCCGAACGCACCGGCTGCAAGATGACTTGCGGTTTGGGCGTTGACGGCTCGGCGTTGCGACGCTTGCTGTGCAAGGCACTGACCTGGGCGCGCACTTCATGCGGGTCGATCACCGGCAGCGCACGGCTTTCAGACTGCGGCATGGCACCAGCCTTGCGCTCGGCCTGCCGACGACGCGTGCCATGGTGCATATTGTGTTGCAGCTCATCCAGACCGATGACCGGCAGATTGCCGCTGACCGGAGCCGTCGCTGGCTTGGGCTGTGGCTTGCTGCGACGGTAGGTACGTTCCAGTTCTACATGGGGCAGGTCAGCCGGCGGAGCGGCACGCGTTGGCACTGTTTGCGGGCGGGGCGAAACTTCAGGCTGAGGCCGACTCACCGGCGACGTAGTGGCCTGGGCCATTGCTGCTGGCGCACGGTCAGCCAGCACCGGTGCAACAGGCGTATCTTCCAGCGGTGGCGTGGCGGGCTGCTCTTGCGGCAGATCGAAGCGAATGGCTACCGGTTCGCGCCTGCGTTCGCGAAACGCAGCCGGGGTGATATCCAGCTCTTCATCATGACTGGCGCCCAGCAGGTGATCGAGCCTGCCCAGCAAGCGCCCCCGCTGTTGCAGCAGGTCCTTGACCGAAGGCCATTGCCCTCCCCGCTTGCGCCAGGCAAAACCACCCACCACACCCAAACCCATCAGTGCCAGCACAAACCACACGATCTGCAACCTCTTTCGTCATTCATCACCGCCTGCCGCCAGCGGCATGCAGGCTACCAAGCAGAACAGAGCAATTCAAACCGTCGATTGTACCCTTATTTGCCAGCAAACTGCATGGCGGCAGCTTACTGGCAAGCATGAAAAAACCCCGCACCAGGCGGGGTTCTTGTCGATCACGGGCAGGATCAGTTCACAGCCACGGTAGCGGCGATGTCCTGATAGTCCTTGATCTGGTCGAAGTTCAGGTACTTGTACACTTCAGCACCCTTCTCGTTGATGATGCCGATATTGGCCTTGTACTCTTCCACGGTCGGAATCTTGCCCAGCTTGGAGCAGATGGCGGCCAGTTCAGCCGAACCCAGGAACACATTGGTGTTCTTGCCCAGACGGTTGGGGAAGTTACGGGTGGAAGTGGACATCACGGTAGCACCTTCGCGAACCTGTGCCTGGTTACCCATGCACAGCGAGCAGCCCGGCATTTCGGTACGGGCACCGGCCATGCCGAACACGCCGTAGTGACCTTCGTCGGTCAGCTGCTGGGCATCCATCTTGGTCGGCGGAGCCAGCCACAGTTTCACCGGCAGGTCGCGCTTGCCTTCCAGCAGCTTGGAAGCGGCACGGAAGTGACCGATGTTGGTCATGCAGGAACCGATGAACACTTCGTCGATCGGGGTGCCGGCCACTTCGGACATGAACTTCACATCGTCCGGGTCGTTCGGGCAGGCCACGATAGGCTCTTTCACGTCGGCCAGATCGATTTCGATCACGGCTGCGTATTCGGCGTCGGCATCAGCCTTCAGCAGTTCGCCATTGGCAATCCACTCTTCCATCTTCTTGATGCGGCGTTCCAGGGTACGGGCATCAGCGTAGCCGTCGGCGATCATGGTCTTCATCAGGGTGATGTTGGAGCGCATGTATTCGACGATGGGTTCCTTGTTCAGATGCACGGTGCAACCAGCAGCGGAACGTTCGGCAGAAGCGTCGGACAGTTCGAATGCCTGTTCAACCTTCAGGTCCGGCAGACCTTCGATTTCCAGGACGCGACCGGAGAAGATGTTCTTCTTGCCGGCCTTGGCCACGGTCAGCAGACCTTGCTTGATGGCGTACAGCGGGATGGCATTTACCAGGTCACGCAGGGTGACGCCCGGTTGCAGTTCGCCCTTGAAACGCACCAGAACGGATTCCGGCATGTCCAGCGGCATTACGCCGGTAGCAGCGGCAAAAGCCACCAGACCGGAACCGGCCGGGAAGGAAATGCCGATCGGGAAACGGGTGTGGGAGTCACCACCGGTACCCACGGTATCCGGCAGCAGCAGACGGTTCAGCCAGCTGTGGATCACGCCATCGCCCGGACGCAGCGCAACGCCGCCACGGGTGGAGATGAAGGCCGGCAGTTCCTTGTGCATCTTCACGTCCACCGGCTTCGGATAAGCAGCGGTGTGACAGAAGGACTGCATCACCAGATCGGCGGAGAAGCCCAGGCAAGCCAGGTCTTTCAGCTCGTCGCGGGTCATCGGGCCGGTGGTGTCTTGCGAACCCACGGTGGTCATCTTCGGTTCGCAGTAGGTACCCGGACGGACGCCCTGGCCTTCCGGCAGACCACAGGCGCGGCCTACCATCTTCTGCGCCAGCGAGAAGCCCTTGCCGGAATTGGCCGGATCCTTGGGCAGACGGAATACGGTGGACGGCGCCAGACCCAGCGCTTCACGCGCCTTGGAAGTCAGGCCACGACCAATGATCAGGTTGATACGGCCGCCTGCGCGCACTTCGTCCAGCAGCACGTCGGACTTCAGCTGGAAGTTGGCAACGGTGGCACCGTTCTTTTCGATCTTGCCGTCGTACGGGTAGATGTCGATCACATCGCCCATTTCCAGCGCGGATACGTCCACTTCGATCGGCAGCGAGCCGGAGTCTTCCTGGGTGTTGAAGAAGATAGGCGCAATCTTGCCGCCCAGGGTTACACCGCCAAAGCGTTTGTTCGGTACAAACGGGATGTCCTGGCCGGTCGCCCATACCACCGAGTTGGTAGCGGACTTGCGGGAAGAACCGGTACCCACCACGTCGCCCACGTAGGCAACCAGGTGGCCTTTTTTCTTCAGGTCTTCGATGAACTGCATCGGACCGCGCTTGCCATCTTCTTCCGGCACGAAGGCAGCACCCGGACGGGTGTTCTTCAGCATGGCCAGGTAGTGCAGCGGGATGTCCGGGCGGCTCCAGGCATCCGGTGCCGGCGACAGGTCGTCGGTATTGGTTTCGCCCGGCACCTTGAATACGGTAACGGTGATTTTCTTTTCCACTTCCGGACGGCTGGTGAACCATTCGGCATCGGCCCAGCTTTGCAGCACGCCCTTGGCGTTAGCGTTGCCACCATCGGCCAGCACTTGCACGTCGTGGAAGAAGTCGAATACCAGCAGGGTTTTCTTCAGGCCTTCGGCGGCGATGGCGCCCACTTCGGCGTCAGCCAGCAGGTCGATCAGCGGCTTGACGTTGTAGCCACCCAGCATGGTGCCCAAGAGTTCGGTAGCCTTGGCGCGGGAAACCAGCGGCGAAGCCACGCTGCCTTCGGCAACGGCAGCCAGGAAGGATGCCTTGACCTTGGCGGCATCATCCACGCCCGGCGGCACGCGGAAGGTGATCAGCTCGACCAGCAGATCTTCCTCGCCCTTGGGCGGGTTTTTCAGGAGTTCGACCAGTTGTTCGGTTTGCTTGGCGTTCAGCGGCAGGGGCGGAATGCCCAGTGCAGCGCGCTCTGCAACATGCTGACGGTAGGCTTCGAGCATAGCTTGGGACCTTTTTGCTTGGGTTGTTTGCAATGAGTCAGCCGCCAGCGCGGGATCAACTGGCGGCAACCGTCCGGGGAGATTTCCTTCTACCCCGTTTTGATTGCTGGAAGATTACGCTCTCTGCATGCCAGTTACAAACGAGTAATCGAAACATCGTCTGTGAGTTATACTCACACCATGAGCACTTACCCCCCTCTTAATGCACTGCGGATATTCGAGGCCGCAGCAAGGCTGGAAAGCTTTTCCTCGGCGGCAGACGAACTGTTTGTCACCCACGGTGCTGTGAGCAAGCAGATCAAGCAGCTGGAAGAATGGTTGGGCGTACGCCTGTTCGAGCGCGCCGGCGGACGGGTGAAGCTGACCGACACCGGCTGGCGCTACCTGATCCAGGTGCAGGACGGACTGGACCTGATCGCCAATGCCACCTCGCAGTTGCTGCAACCGGACAACCAGCGCCGGCTGACCATCAACTCCACCCCCACCATGGCCATGCACTGGCTGATGCCGCGCCTGCATGTATTTCGCGAAAGCTACCCGGATGTAGAACTGCATCTGGTGACATCCGACCGCGACATCAGCCGGCTGGACAGCCCGTTTGACATTGCCATCCGTCGCGGCCCCGGCGACTGGCCCGGCCATATTGCCAAACCGTTTCTGGAAGAATGCGAGCTGCCCTTGTGTTCGCCGGCGCTGCTCAAGCGTTTTCCGATTGAAAGTCCGGCCGATCTGGCGCAGCACACCCTACTGTACGCCGACACACGCCCCACCGCCTGGCAGCGCTGGCTCACCCTGGCTGGCGTACCCGAGCTGAAACCGGCCTGCGGCTTGCATTTCGACCGTTTCTCGCTCGCCTTGCAAGCAGCGCTGGATGGCCTGGGCGTGGCACTGGGGCCGTTACCGATGGCGCAGGCGCTGGTGGATTCCGGCCAGCTGGTGGCGCCGCTTTCCAGCCCGGTGGTGCCGGTGCGGGATTATTGCTGGATCGTGCCGCGCACGGCATCGGGCGATTCCACCGTAGCTTCGTTCTGCCGCTGGCTGGAGCAGGAAGCCGGCCAGATGCGGCCCTTTCCCGCGGCCGGGCTGAATGCCAACATGATTGCCCACGCCTTCCCGGCGGATTGACCCTGCCCTGCACCTGCCCTGGCCGGTGCGGGAATCAGGGCGCAGGAGTCAGGCCGATTTCCCGTATTTCGGCCGGGGCGACTTCACGCGGCAGCCACTTGTTGTAGATGCGGCGGAAGCTGCCATCCTTTTTCATGGCGGCCAGCGCGTCGTACCAGCGCTGGATGACCTTTCCCGAAGTGCCACGGGAAAATGCCAGATACAGCTCCAGCGACTCCAGCACCTTCACAACTTCCACTGCGTCTGGTGGCTGACGGATATCTTTCAGCACTGCCCCCACCACAAAACTGCCCTCCACCCACAAGTCATAACGTCCGCCCAGCAGTTTTTGCGCCGTTACCTGTGGCGTGGGCGCCAGATCCACCTCCACAAATCCTGCCGCTGCAGCGGCGTCGGCAAATATGCTGCCGCGGTATGCACCCACCGGCCTGCTGTACAGCGCGGTTCCCGAGGCCAGCAGCCCTGCTGCTTCGCCCTTGCGACACAGCAGCACGGTTTGCGAAATGGCTACCGGCCCGACCAGCGTCATGATTTTTTCGCGCGCATCGCTGCGCCCCACGGTAAACAGCATGACATTGGGCGTGGTTTCCAGTTCGCGGTAGCCACGCACCCAGGGCACGACATCGATACCGCTATTGTCATGGATGCGGCTCTGGATCTCCCTGACCACTTCCACCGCCATGCCATCGGCCACGCCATGCCGCGAAAAGGTGATTGGCGGCCACTCTTCCGTATAGATGGACAGTGCAACGGCAGGCAGCGTATTCAGCAACAGGATCAGTAGCAGAATCAGGCGCATGGGAGCTCTCGTCACGAAATCATCTTTTATTGATAGCTGTTTGCGCATGACGATGCAGGCATATTCGTTATAATGGCCGCCTGACATGAAATTCGCTGTGCCAGAACCAGGTCTGTTTTGCACATCCACCGCACGCAAGGAACGACATGAGCCGCATCACCCTTTCCCGCTTTCTGATCGAACAACAGCGCAAGGCGGGCACCCTGCCGCCGGAACTGCGCCTGCTGATCGAAACCGTTGGCCGCGCTTGTAAAGCCATCAGCTACTCCGTGAACAAGGGGGCATTGGCCGGCATTCTGGGTGAGGCCGGCACCGGCAACATCCAGGGCGAGGCACAAAAGAAACTGGACGTGATTGCCAACGACTTCCTGCTGGATGCCAATGAATGGGGTGGCAGCCTGGCCGCCATGGCATCGGAAGAAATGGAACTGCCCTATCACATTCCGGGCGAATACCCGAAGGGCGAATACCTGCTGATGTTCGACCCGCTGGATGGTTCGTCCAACATCGACGTCAACATTTCGGTTGGTACCATCTTCTCCATCCTGCGCTGCCCGGAAGGCATTGATCACCCGACTGAAGAAGCCTTCTTGCAACCGGGCACCAAACAGGTTGCCGCCGGTTACACCGTTTACGGCCCGCAAACCATGCTGGTACTGACCTTTGGCAGCGGCGTGCACGGCTTTACGCTGGATCGCGAACACGGCTCCTTCGTGCTGACCCACTCCGACATGCAGGTTCCGGAAAGCACACAGGAATTTGCCATCAACATGTCCAATATGCGCCACTGGGAAGCCCCGGTAAAACGCTATGTCGACGAAATGCTGGCAGGCAAGACCGGCCCGCTGGGCAAGGACTACAACATGCGCTGGGTGGCTTCCATGGTGGCCGAAGTGCATCGCATCATCACCCGCGGCGGCATTTTCATGTATCCGAAAGATGCCCGCGACCCGGGCAAGGCCGGCAAGCTGCGCATCATGTACGAAGGCAATCCGATGGCCTTCATCATTGAACAGGCCGGTGGCGCAGCCACCAATGGTTATCAACGCATCATGGATATCCAGCCGCAAGGCCTGCACGAACGCGTGGCCGTGTTCCTGGGTTCCAAGGAAGAAGTTGAGCGCATTACCCGCTACCATCAGGAACAGTAATCAAATCAACCCTGTCGCTTGCGGCAGGGTTTTTTTATTGCCAATACTGACAGTTGCTCCAAGCAGCCTATAGTGAATCAACGTTTATCAGATAACGGATACCGCGCATGCTGTCTACCCAACACCTGATTGTCGCTCTGGCAGAAAGCTCTTCCGTGCAAGCGCAGATCATTCGCAACGCGCTGGGCGAGCTGGGCATTACGCGCATGGAGGTATTTGAAACCGGCGCAGACTTGCTGGACTACATCAGCCAGTACAAGCCTGATGTGGTGATGAGTGCCTTCCACCTGCCGGACATGACGGCGGGCGAAATGATTTTCCGCATGCGCGGCCATCTGGAATTGCGTGACATCCCCTTCATTCTGGTGTCCAGCGAGACCAATCCGGAACTGATCGACCCTATGCGCCAGGCCGGGCTGATGGGTATTCTGCCCAAGCCCTTCGACCTGCCCCAGCTGCGCAAGGTCATCAACGACACCATGGATTTCCTGTCCGTCAACCAGAGTGACAACGACAGCGATATTGACTACGCCGACCTGAACATCCTGCTGGTGGATGACAGCGTGATGGCACGCCGCCATATCCGTACAGTGCTGGAGCGGCTGGGCTTCGAGAAGATCACCGAATCCTGGAGCGGCAAGGATGCCCTGCCGCTGATAGACAGCACACTGTTTGACCTGGTGCTGACCGACTACAACATGCCGATGATGGACGGTTGCGAGCTGACCCGCTATATCCGCACCAACAGCATGCAAAGCTCGGTGCCGGTCATCATGATTTCCAGCGAGGAAAACATGGAGAAACTGGCCGCCGCCGAAGCTGCCGGCGTATCGGCCATCATGGGCAAACCCTTCGAAACATCGGCGGTGCGCCAGATTCTGCGCACCCAGCTGGCACAGCGCTGATCAGCGCGGCATCACCCACACCAGGCGCGAGCCGCCCTGTGCGTCGCTCAGCGCCTGCGTCGCCAGTAGCCCTGGCTGGTATATTCCGTAGCGGCCTCGGCCACCCCAGCCATGCGGCAATAGCTGACTTCCTGAAAACCTGCCTGCAACAATTGGCTACGGCCCTTCTTGCGCGACTTGAAGCAAGTCGGATGACTGGCCAGCGCCACCGCATCTGCCGGGGCAGACTCCTCCCAGCCACGCACCATTTCCAGCCTGGGCTGGGTCATGACGGCCAGTCCACCCAATACCGTGCTCAACAACGCATGCCACTCCGGTGCCACCGTCGCCATTGGTGCGGCCAGTTCGCCGGGATAATTCACCAGCAAGGCCAGGCTTTGTTCGGTATCCGCCAGCCAGTCACTTCCCGGCAGGGAGAAATCGGCCGCAATCAGCAGCAAGGCCACCGCGCGGCTATCCGGCAGATGCATGACAAAGGCAGCACCTTGCTCACCGGCATGCAAGAAGAAGGCTTCGGCAGGCAGGGTAAGGCGATCAGGCATATTGCCTGGCAAGCGGGTATGCGACAGCGCCTGCATCAGGCCGGAGTCCAGATGCGCCATGACCCGGCCATGCCGGCAAAACTGGCCATAGGCATCGGCCAGCCGCTGTTCGGTGGCAATGCGTGCAGATGCAGCCGGATACACCTGGGCTGCGCGTTCCAGTTCGCGCACCACCAGCGCCATGCCTTCCTGTTGAACTGCTTCGGCTTGCACCGCCTGGGTATAGAGTTGCCCGACACGTCTGGCCCAAGGCCGCGTGGCGGCATAACGTTGCACGGCATAAAGCATTTGGATGACAGCCCCCGGACAAGAAAAAAAGGGCCGCATTGTAAGCGCAAGAGGTGGTTTACCGCCAGTCCGGGCAAGGAGACGTAGTCGCGCGGGCAGTGTATCAGGCCTGGCTGTTACCGCTGGAAATATAGGAATAGCGGCAAATATCCTCGCGCCGCTGCCAGCCCTGCTTGTCCCAGAAACTTTGCGCAGCCGTATTGCTGCGGAAAACATCAAGATGGGTCTTGGCGATACCCTGGCGTGCCAGTTCGGCAATGCAGGCATCCACCAGACGCCGCGCCAACCCCTGACGGCGGTAGGCGGGCAGCACCAGCAGATGCTGCAGATAACCACGCCGACCATCGTGGCCGGACATCACACAGCCCACGATCTGTCCGTCGCACTCGGCCACAAAGCTCAGGCCGGGATTGCGCGCCAGATAACGCGCGGTGGCTTCTGCCGAATCTGCATCGCGGATGGAAATACCAGGGGTTTGCTGCATCAGTTGCAGTACGGTGGGGTAATCATCCAGCGTCATCAAACGTATGACAGGCATGACAGTCCTTTCCTTGAGGCACACGCATCATGTTATGCCCGAAGGCCGCAGTCAGAAAAGGCCGGTGCAAATGCACCGGCCCTCAGGCTACTGACAAAGTGAGTTGCCGCAACTTCAACAGACCCGGCATAGCCGCCCCATGGATGAGGCGACTGATTGCGCAGTCACCCCATCCATTCCCTGCCCCCTGCTCTTACCCTGCCAATTGCAGCAGCAAGCCTCGCTTTCTATTCAGGAAGCGAAAGGGGTTTCGGGCCAGCCATCAGCCGGTGACACCGGCTTAATGCCGCCGTGCCAGACGCTGCAATACCGCTACCAGGGTATCGACTTCCTCGCAGGTGTTATAGAAAGCCAGCGAAGGCCGTACCGTGGCTTCCAGCCCGAAGCGCCGCAGAATCGGTTGGGCGCAGTGGTGGCCGGAGCGCACCGCAATGCCTTCCTGATTCAGCGCCTTGCCCACTTCCTCGGTGCGATAGCCCGGCAGCACGAAGGACAGCACGCTGGCCTTGTTGGCTGCCGTGCCGACCAGGCGCAAACCCGGTACCGATTGCAGGCCGTGGGTGGCATATACCAGCAGGTCGTGCTCGTAGTGGGCAATGGCTTCCAGCCCGATACGCTCGACATAGTCGATGGCTGCGCCCAGGCCCACCGCGTCCGCGATATTGCCAGTGCCTGCCTCGAACTTGTTGGGTGCCGGCTGATACAGCGTTTTCTCGAAGGTGACATCGGCAATCATGTTGCCACCCCCTTGCCACGGCGCATGCTGTCCAGCAATTCCTTCTTGCCGTACACCACGCCAATGCCGGTGGGTGCAAACACCTTGTGCCCGGAGAACACAAAGAAGTCTGCATCCAGCGCCTGCACGTTCACCCGCATGTGCGACACCGACTGCGCCCCGTCCACCAGCACCCGCGCCCCGGCGGCATGCGCCAGCGCCACGATTTCCTGCACCGGTGTCACCGTGCCCAGCGCATTGGATACCTGGGTGATGGCCACCAGCCTGGTGCGGCTGTTCAGCAGCTTGCGGTATTCGTCGAGCAGGATCTGGCCGCTGTCATCCACCGGAATCACCCGGATTTTGGCTCCGCTGGCAGCTGCCAGCATCTGCCAGGGCACGATGTTGGCGTGGTGCTCCAGCTGCGACACCACGATTTCATCGCCAGCGCCGATATTCTGACGCCCCCAGGTATTGGCTACCAGATTGATGGCCTCGGTGGCTCCGCGCACGAAAATCACCTGATCCGGGCTGGGAGAGCCAATGAAACGGGCCACCTTGTTACGGGCCGCTTCGTAGGCATCCGTCGCCCGCGCGCCAGTTCATGGGCGGCACGGTGGATGTTGGAGTTTTCGTGCTGGTAGAAATAGGCCAGCCGGTCGATCACCGCTTGCGGCTTGTGCGTGGTGGCGGCGTTATCCAGCCAGATCAGCGGCTTGCCGTTCACCCGTTCGGCCAGGATGGGGAAGTCACGTCGCACGGCATTGACATCGAAGCCATGGCCGCGACTGGCCACCTTGCGGTCGAAATCCGGTGCCTTGCCATGCTGCGGCCACTCCTCGACAAAGTAATAGCCATGGCTGTTACCCTGCGCCGGAGTTGCCACCACCGGCTGGCGACTGTCACCGGCCAGCAAGGCGCGCAGTTCATCCGCCCCCGGCAGGCCGAAGGACTGTGCCGTCACGCGGTCATCCACCGCCACATCCGGCGCTGCGGAAGGATAACCGGCAGACTCACCGATAAAGTAATACGGCGAGGACGGTACGGCTGCTCCGGCAAAGGACGGGGCCGAAGGCTGGGCTGCGGCCAGTTGCGGAATGGCCGCGCCATAGCCCTCCGGCACGGCATAGGCATGCGGACCACCACGGCCAAAGCCATCCAGCGCCGCCGGTTCCGGCGTATGCGCGGCGGCAGCGGCCGGTTGCGGCGACAGCTGCGGACCGGCGACATCCAGATTCAGCCCATTGGATGCCGCTGGCGCACTGCCCGGCACCTGACCCGGCAAGGCGCTGAAGAAGGCATTGGCCAGATTCGCCAGCTGGGCGACATCCGGCAGGCCGTCTGGCAGGCCGGAAGGCTTACTTGTAGGTATCTGGGTAGTCATGGTACTTGCCAATCTCCACGTCTTCGAGCACGGCCAGCGCATCTTCGGTCAGCACGGCCAGCGAGCAATACAGCGAAATCAGGTAGGACGCGATGGCGTTGCGGTTGATGCCCATGAAGCGCACCGACAGGCCCGGGCTCTGTTCGCCAGCCACACCCGGCTGGTAAAGGCCGATCACACCCTGGCGCTTTTCACCCACGCGCAGCAGCAGGATCTTGGTCTTGCCGTCTTCGTCGATAGGCAGCTTGTCCGACGGGATGATGGGAACACCGCGCCAGGTGATGAACTGCGAACCGAACAGGCTTACGGTCGGCGGCGGTACGCCACGACGGGTGCATTCGCGACCGAAGGCGGCAATGGCCAGCGGGTGAGCCAGGAAGAAGCCCGGTTCTTTCCATACCTTGGTCAACAGCTCGTCCAGATCGTCCGGGGTCGGTGCGCCGGTCAGGGTGGAGATGCGCTGGGTATCGTCCACATTGGCCAGCAAGCCGTATTCCGGGTTGTTGATCAGCTCGGATTCCTGACGTTCCTTGATGGTTTCAATGGTCAGGCGCAGCTGTTCCTTGATCTGGTCGTGCGGGCTGCTGTACAGGTCGGACACACGGGTGTGCACGTCCAGCACGGTGGTCACCGCATTGAGGAACAGTTCACGCGGCTGTTCTTCGTAATCGACAAAGGTTTGCGGCAGTTCGGATTCGTCGCGCTGCGAGCAGGCCACCTGCACGCCAGCGGCATTTTTCACCCGGTTCAGACGGAAAATGCCCGCTTCTACCGGCGACCATTGCAGCAGGTGCACCAGCCAGCGCGGGCTGATGGTGGACAACTGCGGTACGGTTTTGGTGGAATTGGCTAGCTGGCGCGCTGCGTTGTCGCCCAGTGCCTGTTTGACGTCCTGATGTTGAGACATGTCTGCTCCATAAGGTGGTTAAAAAATCAATCTGCAGGCTGCACAAACCCCTTGCCGGCAACCTGCAGGCAATACTCCGCCCAGCCCGGCAGCATGCCGTAGCGCGGTGGGGTAATTCATCGGAATTGTCTTAAATGAGTAAAAGAGAGGGCCTGAATCAGCCTTGCAAGCTGGCCTGGGTAATCTGACTGCCCGGCGGCACACTGCGGGTAAGCCAGACATTGCCGCCTATGCTGGAACCACGCCCGATGGTGATGCGCCCCAGCACAGTGGCCCCGGCGTAAATCACCACATCGTCTTCCACGATGGGATGGCGCGGCTGGCCCTTGAGCAGGCTGCCATCCTCGCCCTGTTCGAAGCGTTTGGCACCCAGGGTGACGGCCTGATACAGCCGCACCCGCTCACCGATGACAGCGGTTTCGCCTATCACCACGCCAGTGCCGTGATCGATGAAGAAGCCGGCACCGATCTGCGCCCCAGGGTGAATGTCGATACCGGTTTCACCATGCGCGATTTCGGCGATGATGCGCGCTATCAGCGGCAGGCCTGCGCGATACAGCAGGTGCGCCAGGCGGTGATGCAGGATGGCGTTGATGCCGGGGTAGCACAGCAGGACTTCATCCACACTGCGCGCTGCCGGATCGCCTTGCCAGGCGGCGGTGATGTCGGCATCCAGCAGGCGGCGCTGATCGGGCAAGGCGGCAGCAAACTGCTGAACAATTGCCACCGACTGCGCCTCGCTGTCATCTGCCGACAAACCGTTCAAGCGGGCGCTGTAGCGCAGCTCCAGCACCACTTGCGCCGCCAGCGCATCCAGCGCCACCGCGAGGCTGTGACCGACAAAAAAGTCTTCGCTGCTGTCACGCAGTCCCGGCGGACCCAGCCGCATCGGAAACAGCGCGGCAGCCAGCGTAGCCACGATGTCGCGCAAGGCGGCACGAGACGGAAATTCTCTGGTGGAAAAATCCCGCAAGCGGCCCTGGCTTTGCCGCCAGTCGGCACGCGCCGCATGCAGGGCGCTGACTACGCTGTCCAGATGCCAGTCATGTACCACCGGCTGGGAGGGACCAAAGGGGCGGACCAGATCATTCATGGCTGTACTCGCTCTATCGTCAGTCGGGCCTGTGCCGGGTTTCAGTCTTGCTGCCAAGGCAGGTTCCAGTAGCGCCAGCCACCCACGTCACCACGCTGGTTCTGGCTGTCGAGGTCCCCTTCGAAACCTTCCAGCACGTTGTACACCTGGGTAAAGCCAGCCTTGGCAGCTGCCTCGGCCGCGGCGGCGGAACGCTTGCCACTGCGGCACAGCAGCACCACGATGCTGTCCTTGCCCCCGGTCTTGCTTTCCAGCTCGCGCAGGAAGCGCGGATTCTTGATCAGCGCCGTACCGGTCTGCCAGGCCACATGCAGCGAGCCTGGTACCTGGCCAACGAATTTGCGTTCTTCTGCGGTACGCACATCCACCAGCGTGGCCACACCGGCCTCCACTAGCGACCAGGCTTCCAGCGGGTAAAGCGCGCCGGTATAGGCAAGGCCGCTGTCTGCCGCACGCAGGCGGGCAATTTCCAGCAGCTCTTCGCTGGCACTGACTGCGTCGGTGGCACTGAGCTGATGGCCGCTAGGCCCGGCCTGGTTGGTATTCGGGGTGATGCTGGAGGTGGTGTTGGTGTGCAGTTGCGTCATCTTGGTCTCCCTGACTGGTGCCATCTGGCTTGCAGACCAATATACGCGGCAGCGTGCCGCTGACTAAGCAAGAAAAACTGCAGTGATTATGAAGAAAATAGATAACCATGCCGCTCTTATGGCATTTTCTGGCATAACAAAAAGAATCTTCATGTTCTGAGCAGGCAGGTGCTTACAAAACGATTGAA
The DNA here is from genome assembly GCF_001515305.1 of Aquitalea pelogenes. Taxonomy (GTDB): domain Bacteria; phylum Pseudomonadota; class Gammaproteobacteria; order Burkholderiales; family Chromobacteriaceae; genus Aquitalea; species Aquitalea pelogenes. Next base: position 54,153 of record NZ_LNQV01000021.1, on the reverse strand, counting down.
AGCAGGTAATGCATGGCTTGAAAAAACAAAAACGGGATGGCCGTAGCCATCCCGTCCGGGGCAGTCAGATCGTGCGCTTCAGGCTTAGAAAGCCGGAATCACCGCACCCTGGTACTTGGTTTCGATGAACTTCTTGGCTTCCGGGCTGTTCAGCGCAGCAGCCAGTTTCTTGATGGCGGCGCTGTCCTTGTTGTCCGGACGGGCTACCAGCAGGTTGGCATACGGCGAGGTGGTTTCGGTGAACAGGCCATCCTTCTTCGGGTTCAGCTTGGCTTCCAGCGCGTAGTTGGCGTTGATCAGCGCAACATCAACCTGATTCAGCACGCGCGGCAGGGTAGCAGCTTCCAGTTCCTTGATCTTGATGTTCTTCGGGTTGGACACGATGTCCTTGGTGGTCGGGTAGATGTTCTTGCGGTCCTTCAGCTTGATCACACCGCCCTGATCCAGCAGCAGCAGCGCACGGCCGGCATTGGTCGGGTCATTCGGGATGGCCACGGTAGCACCCTGCGGCAGGTCAGCCACTTTCTTGTACTTGCTGGAGTAAGCGGCAAACGGCTCGATGTGTACCGGCTTGGAAGCCACCACCAGATGGGTGCCACGGTCCTTGTTGAACTTGTCCAGGTACGGAATGTGCTGGAAGAAGTTGGCATCCAGCTGCTTTTCTTCTACCTGGGTGTTAGGCAGCACGTAGTCGTTGAACACCTTGACTTGCAGATCCACACCTTGCTTGGCCAGGGTGGGCTTCAGGGCTTCCAGCAGCTCGGCATGCGGTACCGGGGAAGCAGCAACAACCAGTTTTACATTCTCGGCGTGTACGGCCAGGGCGGCCACGCTCAGGCTCAGTGCAGCAAACAGCTTGGAAATGCGTTTCATCGTTTATTTCTCCAGATCAATGGGCAAAGGGGGTCCATACAGCCGGTCAGATCCGGCTGCACAGGGATTCACAACAAAGGGAATACAGTAATGTGCTGGCGGCTGAATCAGCCGAAGCGACAGCGGCGCACCAGGGCGTCGCCTGCGGTTTGCAGGGCTTGTACCAGCACCAGCAGCAGGGCCACGGTGACGATCATCACCTCGGTCTGGAAGCGCTGATAGCCGTAGCGGATGGCCAGATCGCCCAGACCGCCGCCGCCGATCACACCGGACATGGCGGTATAACCCACCAGCGCCACGGCGGTGACGGTAGCCGCGCCAATCAGACCGGGCATGGCTTCGGGCAGCAGTACCTTGAACACGATCTGCGGCAGCTTGGCCCCCATGGACTGGCTGGCTTCAATCACGCCACGGTCGATTTCGCGCAGCACGTTTTCCACCAGGCGGCCAAAGAAGGGAATGGCCCCCACCACCAGCGGCACGATGGCACCGGCCACGCCGATGGAGGTACCCACCAGCAACAGGGTGAGCGGAATCAGCACAATCAGCAAAATGACAAACGGCAGCGAGCGCAGCACGTTCACCAGGAAAGACAGCACCGCATACAGACGCGGGCGGGCGCGCAGCTGGCCCGGTGCGCTGATGTACAGCAGTACGCCCAGCGGCAGGCCGAAAACGATGGTAAACAGCAGGGACACGCCCAGCATGGTCAGGGTATCCAGGGTGGCGGTGCCGATTTCCGGCCAGTCCACCGTCAACAACAGGCTTGGGTCGAATCCGCTCATGCCAGCACCTCGCAACGTACACCCTCGCGGGCAAAAATCTCCGGCAAGGCCGGCAGTTCCACATCAGACGCCACCACGCCCACCAGCAGCTGGCCGCAAGGCGTGTCTCGGATTTCGCTCAAGGTGCCGCTGAGCAGGTTGACGCGCAGGCCGGTTTCGCGGCCCACCTTGTCCAGTACCGGGCTGAGCGTGGGTTCACCGACAAAGGTGAGCTTGAGCAGCGGCACGCCGATGCGCGCACGCCAGGCCTCCACCCGCTCGCCCTGACCAAAACCGGTTTCGGCCAGCAGGCTGCGGGTAACGGCATGCTGCGGTTGCAGGAACACGTCCAGCACGCTGCCCTTTTCCACCACCTTGCCGTGATCCATCACCGACACGTGATCGCACAGCTGGCGAATCACGCGCATGTCGTGGGTAATCAGCACGATGGTGAGATTGAGCTGACGGTTGATGTCGGCCAGCAGGGCCAGGATCGAATCGGTGGTTTCCGGGTCCAGTGCTGACGTTGCTTCGTCACACAGCAGCAGGTCCGGATGATTGGCCAGTGCACGGGCAATGCCCACGCGCTGCTTTTGCCCACCGGACAATTGCGACGGACGTTTGTCCTTGTGATCGGCCAGGCCCACCAGTTGCAGCAATTCGTCCACCCGCGCGTCCATTTGTGCCGGACTCAGGGTACCTGCCAGCTCCAGCGGGAAGCGCACATTGCCACCCACGGTGCGCGAGCGCAGCAGATTGAAATGCTGGAACACCATGCCGATGCGCTGGCGGCGCAGCTGCAGCTCGGCTTCCGGCAAGGCGGTGAGTTCCTGCTCGCCCAGTGTCACGGTGCCGCTATCCGGACGCTCCAGCAGGTTGAGGCAACGAATCAGGGTACTTTTACCGGCCCCCGAGCGGCCGATGATGCCGTAGATTTCTCCGGCAGCCACTTGCAGGCTAACATCGTCCAGTGCGGCAATGCGGCGACCTTCATGGCTGAAATGCTTGCTGAGATTGCGTACTTCTATCATACCGTCTGCGTTCTATCCCCTGCCCTGATCGGGCAGAAAGCGGGTGAGCGACGGGGGATAACCCGTCAGGAGTGGCAAGTCTAGCGGCTGCAAGCACAAACCAAAAATAATAAAAATTTCGTTGTATATCGTTTTGGAGAATATTGGATACAGAAAACTGCATGCGCTCATCCTCCGCCGCACGCCAGCGCGCAGCCAGCTTGCGGCGGAAGACAGGTGTCAGATCAGGCCAGCGTGGCGATCGACACTTCAGTGGATTTGACGAAGGCCACCACCGGCGAGCCCACCTTGAGCTGCAATTCGCGCACCGAACGGGTGGTGATCACCGAGGTGACAATGCCGGAGGCAGTTTCCACGTCAACTTCGGACAATACCGGTCCTTCGATGATTTCCTTGATCACGCCCTTGAACTGGTTGCGGACATTGATGGATTGAATGCTCATGATCTGCTTTCTGTGTAATGGAGTTACAAGGCCCAGTGCAGCTGCGAGAAATGCAGCGACGCGAGCGGTGTTTCATTGATAAGCGGCGCATTGAAGGAAGGCCCTTGCAGCACGCGTTGCAGGATGTGCTGCTCCAGCGCGACAAAGCGGCTATCAGCCGGGTCGCGGCTGCGTGGCAGCTCCACCGGCAAATCCAGCGCCACCCGGCCCTCTTCCAGCAGCACCACGCGGTCGGCCAGGGTCACGGCTTCGCTGACATCGTGCGTCACCAGCACCGTGGTGCAGCCATGCTGCTGCCACAAGCGCTCGATCAGGCCCTGCATTTCCAGCCGGGTGAGCGCATCCAGCGCGCCCAGGGGTTCGTCCAGCAACAGTAGCGAGGGCTGATGCACCAGCGCCCGCGCCAGTGCCACCCGCTGGCGCTGACCGCCGGACAGCCTGGCCGGCCATTCCTGCGCCCGGTCAGCCAGCCCTACTTCGGCCAAGGCCTGCTCGGCTTCGCCACGGCGGCTGGCCGGCAAACCCAGTGCCACATTGTCCAGCACGCTCTTCCACGGCAGCAGGCGGGCTTCCTGGAACATCACCCGCACGCTTTGCCCGGCCGGCTGCTGCAACAGGCCGCCATCGGCCTGATCCAGCCCGGCCAGCAAACGCAGCAAGGTGCTCTTGCCGCAACCGGAGCGGCCGACAATGGCCAGGAACTGACCTTGCGGAATGTGCAGGTCCAGCGCATCCAGCACCACGCGCTCGCCAAAGCGGCGGATAAGGCCTTGCAGCACGATGGGGCTGGCCGTCTTGAGATCATCCAGTTTCATCATGTTCTCCTCAGGCAGCCTTGAAATAGGACGGATGCCAGCGCAACCAGCGCTTTTCCAGCGCCCGGGCGGCCACATCCACCACCTTGCCCAGTGCGGCATACAGCAGGATGGACAGCACCACGATGTCGGTTTGCAGGAATTCCCGCGCATTGGATGCCAGATAACCGATGCCGCTGGTGGCAGACAGGGTTTCCGCCACGATCAGGATGATCCAGGCAATGCCCAGTGCGTAGCGGATGCCCACCAGAATGGACGGCAAGGCACCGGGTAGCACCACCTGACGGAACAGGGCATTACCGCTCAGTCCATAGCTGCGCGCCATTTCCAGCAGCTGCGGGTCCAGCGAGCGAATGCCGTGATAGGTGTTCAGGTAGACCGGGAACAATACCCCGAAGGCCACCAGGAACACCTTGGCGGACTCATCAATGCCGAACCACAGAATCACCAAGGGCAGGATGGCCAGCGGCGGGATATTGCGCAGCATCTGCAAGGTGGTATCGAACAATGCCTCGCCCAGCCGGGATACCCCGGCCAGCAGGCCGAATGCCAGACCAAGGCCGGCACCGATGACAAAACCACTGGCCACGCGGCCAAAACTGACCGCCAGATGACGGAACAGGTCGCCACTGCTGAGTAATTGCCAGAAGGCCACCAGCACTTCGGTGGGTGCGGGCAGAACCCGGTGGTTCAGCCAGCCGGCCACGAGGCCAGCTGCCAGAACAGCAGCAACAGGATGGGCACCAGCCAGGGCAGCAAACGCTGCCACAGGCCTTGTGCCAATGCATGTGTACGTGACATGGGCATGCTCCTCAGGAGGCCGCCGCCTGGCGGATTTCATTGGGCAACAGCTGGTTGGCCATCACCTCGCCTGCCGGTTGCTGGCCGATACTGGCCTTGAGACGGTCCGGCAGATGCGGGAACAGCAGCTCGGCCACACGGTAGGCCTCGTCCAGATGCGGGTAACCGGAGAACACGAAGGTTTCGATGCCCAGCTCGGCGTATTCCTGCATGCGTGCTGCCACGGTGGGGCCATCGCCCACCAGCGCCGTGCCTGCGCCGCCGCGCACCAGACCGATGCCCGCCCACAGATTGGGCGAGATTTCCAGCTTGTCGCGGCTGCCGCCATGCAGCGCAGCCATGCGGCGCTGGCCTTCCGAATCGGCACGTGCCAGGGTTTTCTGCGCATTGGCAATGGTGGCGTCATCCAGACGGCTGATCAGCCGGTCGGCTGCAGCCCAGGCTTCCTCATTGGTTTCGCGCACGATGATGTGCAGGCGGATGCCAAAGCGCACCGTGCGGCCCAGTTTTGCGGCCCGCGCCCGCACATCGGCAATCTTCTTGGCCACTTCCGCTGGCGGCTCGCCCCAGCTGAGGTAGACATCCACATGCTCGGCCGCCAGATCATGCGCGGCATCGGACGAGCGCCAAAGTACAGTGGCGGATAAGGCTTGCTCACCGGCGGATACAGCAACTGGGCATCGTTCACCTTGATGTGCTTGCCGTCCAGATTCACCTTGTCACCGGCCAGCACACCCTTCCAGATATGTAGGAATTCGCTGGCGGCTTCGTAGCGCTCGTCGTGACTGAGCCAGCTGCCATCACCGGCCAGCTCCACCGGGTCGCCCCCGGCCACCACATTCACCAGCAAGCGGCCTTGCGACAGGCGGTCAAAGCTGGAGGCCATGCGCGCGGCCACCGTGGGCGACATGATGCCGGGGCGCACTGCCACCAGGAATTTCAGCTTGCGCGTGGCCGGAATCAGCGTGGCGGCGGTCACCCACGGGTCTTCGCAAGAACGGCCGGTGGGAATCAGCGCGCCATCAAAACCCAGGCTGTCTGCCGCGCGGGCAATCTGGGTGAGGTAGTCCAGGTCCACGGTGCGTGCCCCTTCCGGGCTGCCCAGATAACGTCCGTCACCATGGGTGGGGAAAAACCAGAAAATCTGCATGTCCATTATTCCTGTCTTGTTCTTTGCTTGTTCTTGAATTGCGCTCAGGGCTTCCACACCGCGTCCTGCACCTTGATGGCCTTGGGAATCAGGCCCAGTGCGTGGAAGGTATCGGCCACTTGCTGTTGCTGCTGGATGGTTTTGGCGTTGACATAGCTGACGCTGTAGTCCGGGTGACGGCTGAGCATGGCGGCATAGGTTTCCGCTTCCAGTCCGGTGTAGCCGGACAGGGTTTTGGCTACTTGCTGCACATCGCCACGCAGCTGTTTGTTGTTGTCGGTCAGCGCCTTGAACACGATGGCAATCACCTTGGGGTTGGCCTGGGCAAAGTCACGTGCCGCCAGATAGAAGGTGTTGTTGGCACTCAGGCCCTTGCCGGTGGACAGCACCCGCACACCACCGCGCGGGTGGCCGCGGCGTAGTACGGGTCCCAGATGCTCCAGGCATCCACGCTGCCACGCTCGAAGGCGGCACGCGCCTCGGACGGTGTCAGGTAAACCGGGGTGATGTCGCTGTACTGCAAGCCGGTCTTTTTCAGTGCAGCCACCGTCAGGTAGTGCGCACTGGAGCCCTTGGTAAAGGCCACACGCTTGCCCTTGAGATCGGCCAGCTTCTTGATGGGCGATCCGGCGGGCAGCAGGATGGCGGAGGATTCCGGCTTGGAAGGTTCCTGGCCGATATACACGATATTGGCCCCGGCAGCCTGGGCGAATACCGGCGGCGAATCGCCGGTCATGCCGATGCTGACACTGCCGGCATTCATGGCTTCCAGAATCGGCGGGCCGGCCTGGAACTCATACCATTTCACCGTCACGCCCAGCGGTGCCAGCTGTTTTTCCAGCGTGCCTTGTGCTTTGAGCGAAACCAGATTGATAGCGCTTTTCTGGTAGCCCACGTTCAGGTCCAGCGCGAGGGCTGCCAGCGACCAGCCCGCCAGCACGGCAAGGCCCAGCGTTTTTTTCAGGATAGATACAGTCATGATGAAGTCCGGAATTACAGGCTGATCAGCCGGGAAATGAAATCGTTGGCATAGCGCGGGGCATGCGGGGCCGGGGCATTCACCCCCAGCAGGGCGGCAAACTCATGCACGGCGGTTTGCAGGCGCTGTTCCAGCTCCTCGGCCAGTTCGGCCTCGCCATTGGCATTGGCTCCAATCTGCGACTCCACCGCATACACGCCCTGATGGATGGCGCTGGCCTTGAGCGCTGCCAGTACCGGCTTGATGGAGTAATCCACCGCCAGCAAATGGCCGGGGCTGCCGCCGCTTACCAGCGGCAACACCGGCTTGCCGGCGAGGCCGCCTTCGGGAATCAGGTCCAGCAGCACCTTGAGCGCACCGGCATAAGCCGCCTTGTACACCGGGGTGGCGATGATCAGCCCGCTGGCCGCACCGACCCGCTGCTGGAATTCCTGGATTTGCGGATGGGAAAACTGGCCATGCAATAGTGCATCGGCCGGAAAGTCGTGAATGCTGATGGTTTGCAGCTCGATATCCAGTGCAGTCAGCGCAACGCGGCTGCGCTCGATCAGGCGCGCTGTGCGCGAGGTTTTACTGGGGCTGCCGAGAATGGCGAGAACGGTCATGGGTGGGTTTTCCGCAGTGCGTCATGGCAATGGACTGCACCTTAGCAGAGCTGTTTTATATCCATAAGCAAGAAAAAACGAACTTGTTATCAGCAAAAATGCTTATGGAAAATGCAGATATGCTTTGCCGTAAAACCGCGCATGGTCAGCGGGGCCAAGAGGGAGCAAGAGATGAAAAAAGCCAGCCCACAAGGGACTGGCTTTGCCAGACAGGACTGCTTGACGCGTCTTCAGTGCTGAAGACGCAACCCCTTGCAGGACAAGGGGCCGTGCAGGCTTACATCTGGAAGGAGCGGAACTTGTCCTGCAAACCGGCGGCCAGCCGGTCCAGCTCGGCCAGCGTATCCGTAGCATTCTGCAGGTCGGCCTCGGACTTTTGCATGCGGCCGGTCATTTGCTCGGCACTTTGTGCCATGGACGTGGTGGCCGATTGCTCTTCGCTGGTGGACAGGGCAATTTCTTCCATCTTACGCCTTACCGTTTCCATGTTCTGCTGGATGGAGGCAATCTTCAGCGCCGCCTGCTCGGAGCAAGTCGAACCGGCGTGGGTGGATTCCAGCGTCTGCTTCATGTCGCTGACCGCGGCATTGGTTTGCGCCTGCATGCTTTCGGTCATCCGGGCAATCTGCTGGGTGGCGCTGCCTGGTGCGCTCGGCCAGCTTGCGCACCTCGTCGGCCACCACGGCAAAGCCGCGGCCCTGTTCGCCGGCACGTGCTGCCTCGATAGCCGCATTCAAGGCCAGCAGATTGGTCTGGTCGGAAATATCCTTGATCACACCGGTGATGCCGCTGATCTGCTGCGAGCTCTTGCTGAGTTCTTCCAGCAGGGTGGACAGGCTTTCCACATCGCGCGCGGACTGGCCGGCCTTCTGTGCCACTTCGGCTACGGTCTCGGCAGATTCACCGGACAACTGGTTGGTATCCTTCACCAGGTTGTCCGCTTCGTTGGCGTTGTCGGCAATGTGCGAAATGCTGACGGTGATCTGTTCGATGGTGGCGGCATTGCTGGAGCTTTGGTCGGCCAGCGCACGGAAATCATCGGACATGGTGGCCAGCACCTGGTTGACGCTGTGCACGCCGTCCGTCAGCCGGGCCGCTTCGGTACGGATATCCAGGAACAGGCGGCGCAGGTTTTCCAGGAAGGTATTGAAATGCGCTGCGGTTTCGCTGATTTCATCATTGCCATCCAGCTGGATGCGACGGGTCAGGTCACCGCCACCCTGAGCTATTTCCTGCATCAGCACATTGATGCGGCGAATACCCGAGGTAATGCCATTGGACATGGCATAGGCCAGGATAATGGCCAACACGGTAAAGGCCAGGCCAACCAGGCCCACTTGCAGCATCAGCTGATGGGCACTGGACAGGATTTCGCTGCGCTCGATCACTGCCACGATCTTCCAGCCGCCACGCGAAGCGGCCAGTACCTTGCCCTCTTTTTCCACCCCGTTCAGGGTGTAGCGGAAGGTTTCCTTGTTGTTCTTGACCGCCTCGGTCAACTCCGGAATGTTCAGGCTGTCGACATTCTTGGCAATCAGGTCTTTCAGCTTGGGATGGGTCAGCACCGTGCCATCGCGTTCCACCAGAAAGATATAACCGGTGTCGCCAATCCTGATGGCATCCATGATTTCCGACAGATGCTTGAGGGAAATGTCGATGCCGCTGGCGAACTCCACATTACCGGCGGTATCGGTATAGGCCTTCACCACGGCAGTGACATTCTCACCACTGGTGGAGCGATAAGCCTTGGCGATGGTGGCCTTGCCCTTGTTGTACACCGCATCGGCGTACCAGGGGCGCTTGCGCGGGTCGTAACCGGCCTTCACCGTGCCGGTGTCGCTGGTGATGAAGCCGCCAAACCTGGTGCCCATGTATAGCTCGACATAGTCCGGGTGGGTGGCGCTGATCAGGCTGAAGTGGTTGAACAGGCCCTGCTCCAGCGGCGCACGGCTCAGGGTTTTCAGTTCGGTGACCGCGCTTTTGTCGGCATAGGACGTGATGCTGGCATCCACCTTGTGTACTGCCGGCTGGCTCATCATTTCCAGGTTGAGCGTGGCATTATCCAGCAGGATGGAAATGACGTTGTCCACCTGATGCAACTCGCCGTCGGCACGGGCCAGGAAGTCCTGCTCCGATTTCTGGGTAACCGAATAATTGATCAGCATGATAATGCTGATAATGGGAACAATGACCAAGGCTGCCGAGGTAAGGAACAGTTTTTTCCTGATTCCTCCGCCAAACAATGCTGACACTGCCATACCACCTCCATTTATTATGTTTGCATTCGTGTCACCGCACGAATTTGCGCACAGTATTCCGCATGTCATCGATACTGACCAGTGCATTTTCCAAGCAGGCCGCAGACAGCTGGCTGATCAGGATCAAGCGTGCATCATCCGGCATGGCAGCATGTCTCGGCTGAATGGCATTTTTTTGCCGAAATGCACAATTTTCTTGCGCATTAAAAAAGGCGTGCTTGCGCACGCCTTTTTGCTGGAACTGCAATATTCTCAATCAGTCACGCTTCACTGTCGCCAATGCAGGCTGGTGATGACGGCCGAGATTGAACATCTTGTACACCACCGACACCGCCAGCAACAGGCCGGTACCGACAAACAGCGATACGCGGGTATCCGGGTTCACCAGCATGCCGAACAGCACGCACACCAGGAAGGCAATGGTCAGCCAGTTGGTGAAGGGGAACAGGATGGACTTGAACGGGTGGCTGTGCATCTTTTCGCTGTGCGCCAGGCGGAAACGGGCCTGACACAGCAGGACAACAAACCAGGGCACCATGCCCGGCAATACGCTGGCGCTGTACACGTACACGAATACACGTTCCGGATTCGGGATGATGTAGTTGAGTGCGGAACCCAGGCCGATGCAGGCAATGGTCACCCAGATGGCGTTGACCGGCACCCCACCCTTGGACACCTTGCCCAGGAAAGACGGCAACTGCTTGTTCTGCGCCAGGGTATACAGCATGCGGCCACAGCTGTAGATGCCGCTATTGCAGCCGGACAGCGCGGCAGTCAGCACCACGAAGTTGATGACACCCGCTGCGGCGGCAATGCCCACCTTGGCAAAGGTCAGCACGAAGGGGCTGCCGCTGGTGCCGATCTGGTTCCACGGATAAATGGCCACGATCACGAAGATGGCACCGACATAGAAAATCAGGATGCGCCAGATGATGTTGTTGATGGCACGCTTGAGGGTGACTTGCGGGTCCTTGGCTTCACCAGCGGTAATGCCGACCAGTTCCACACCCTGATATGCGGCCACCACCAGACAGAGCGCAAACAAAAAGCCCTTGGCCCCACCGGCAAAGAAGCCGTCATGCGCGGTAAGGTTGCCAAAGCCGACTGCCGGCATGTCACCGCCACCCACCAGGATCAGCTTCAGGCCCACCAGAATCATCACCACGATGGTGGAGATCTTGATCAGGCCGAACCAGAACTCGAACTCGCCGTACAAACGTACCGCCAGCAGGTTGGAGGCCGCCAGAATGGCGACAAAGGCAATGGCCGGCACCCACTGCGGCACGGTGGGGAACCAGTACTGCACATACACCCCGGCTGCGGTGATTTCCGAAATGCCCACGGCAATCCACATCAGCCAGTAAGCCCAGGCAGTGAGGTAGCCCCAGTAGGGGCTGAGGTATTTGTAAGCGTAATGGGCAAAGGAGCCTGCCACCGGCTCGGTGTGCAGCATCTCGCCCATGGTGCGCATGATGAAGAAAATGAAGACCCCGGCAATGGCATACGCCAGCAAGACCGAAGGCCCCGTCCATTTCAGCGTGCTGGCCGAGCCCATGAACAGACCGACACCGATTGTCCCGCCAAGGGCAATCAGTTCGATATGTCGTGCCTCAAGCCCGCGCTGCAGCTTTTTGTCACTCTGATTTTCTGACACGATTTTTATTCCCGTTGGTTTCACATATTTATCGAATATCCAATCCTGACGCTTATTCTGACAAACGCGGATTGCTTATTCTTTGATCTGACTACGGGACAATGCTAAACCCTTCATTTCACTGTCGCAATAAAGGGAATCCCCTTTAAAACAAGGGAAAATTTGCAATTCGGAAACCCGAACAACAAAAACGGTATTTATTCGGTTATTCGAATACCAATTCGCAACAAACAAACAATTAATATCAGCCAAATGATTAATCATGTCGCAAATGCATAAATAAGCTCACCAACAAAATTTACATGTCACCAGACAAACTGGCCGCTTGCACAGTGGCATTCCTGCCCTGCTCCACCTCACGCCCTGCTTGCCATGACAGCTCCCGCAGCGGCCTTTGCGATGCTGCGCCACAGCAAGGTGGTCTGGCTTTGCGAGTTATTACTTTCAATACGCATTTTCGTTACCCATAATGGATAATTGCTCGCAACCCCAGGCAGGGCGGACCCGACGTATGGAAAAACTGCTCGCGGATTTACTGCAAACCTCTCCCATCGGCATTGCGGTGCTGGACAGCCAGCTGCGCTATGTCCACATCAACCGCCAGCTGGCCGATTCCAATGGCCTGAGCCCGGAAGAGCATATCGGCCGCACCCCGCGTGACGTGCTGCCCGATGTCGGCCCCGGGCTGGAAGACATCATGCGCACGGTGATGGCCAGCGGCCTTGCCGAGTGCAATTTCGAAGCCAGCGCCGAAATCCCCCCCGGTTCGGGCTGCATCACCTACTGGAATGCCAGCTACCACCCGCGCTTTGACAAGCAGGGCGAGCCTTGCGGCATCATCGCCATGGTGGAGGATGTCTCGCTGAAAAAGCGGGCCGAACTGGCCATCCGTGCCAGCAACGAGCGCATCCGCAAGGTGCTGGATGCCTTGTTCACCTTTGTCGGGGTACTGAGTACCGATGGCGTACTGGAGGAAGCCAACCGTGCGCCGCTGGAACAGGCCGGGCTGGAACTGGCCGACGTACAGGGCAAACTGTTCTGGGAGTGTTACTGGTGGAACCACGACCCTTTGGTGCAAAGCGAGCTGCAACAGGCCATTACCCGTGCTGCCGGAGGCGAAACCGTGCGCTACGACGTGGTGGTGCGCATGAAAAACGACAGCCGCATGGTCATCGACTTCATGCTGCGCCCCTTGCAGGATGAAAACGGCGTCATCAGCAACCTGATTGCCTCCGGCATCGACATTACCGCGCGCAAGCAAAACGAACTGGCGCTGCAAATCAGTGAAACCTATTTCCGTGAGGTGGTGGAATCCACGCCGGACGGACTGATGATGGTGGATCAGCACGGCGTCATCCGCCTGATCAACACCCGCATGGAGCAGCTGTTCGGTTACAGCCGGCGCGAGCTGGTGGGGGAACAACTGTCCAGCCTTCTGCCGGATGATTTTCGCGCCACTCACAACAGCTATGTCACGCAGTTCTTTACCGCACCACAAGCCCGCGGCATGGCCAATCGCAAACCCCTCTTTGCCCTGCGGCGTGACGGTTCGCAGTTTCCCTGTGAAATCGGCCTCAACCCGATGCGGGTGGGCGATGAAGTGCTGACGCTGGCCTGCATTTCCGACGTTTCCGAGCGCTACTATGCCAAGCTGGAACTGGAAAAGGCCCTGCAGGAAAAAACCGTGCTGCTGGGCGAAGTGCATCACCGGGTGAAGAATAATCTGCAGGTGATTTCCAGCCTGCTGAACCTGCAAGCACGCACCGCCACCCCGGATGCCAACAAGGCCTTGCTGGACAGCCAGAACCATGTGCGATCGATGGCGCTGATTCACCAATTGCTGTATGAGCGCAATGATTTTTCACGGATTCCGATGTCGGTCTACATAGAAAGACTGACCCATCTGCTGCGCGACGTCAGCACCGGCTACGGCAACCATATTGCCTTCGTGTTCGAGCGCACCGGCCCCGAGGCCTTTCTGGAACTGCAAAACAGCATTCCCTTTGGCCTGATCCTCAATGAAATCGTGGTCAATGCCTGCAAGCACGCCTTCACGCACGGCCAGCCCGGTCAGGTGAAAATCCACATGAATACCGAACAGCAGGTACAGCTGCAGATTCGTGACAACGGGCGCGGCTGCCCGCCCGGCGTGTCACTGGGGCATGCCAACACGCTTGGCTTTCAGTTATTGCCCATGCTGACCGAACAGCTGAAAGCCACATTGACACTGGAAACCGCACCGGATCAAGGCTGCTGTTTCACCTTGACCATTCCAGACCTTATCCGGGAGTAAAGGCATGGCTTACCGCATCCAGATTGTCGAAGACGAACGCATTGTCGCGCTGGACCTGAAAATGGCGCTGCAAAGCCTGGGTTTTGATGTGGTCGCCAGTTGCGCGTCCGGTGAGGAAGCCATCGCACGTGCCGGGGAACTCAAGCCTGACCTCATCCTGATGGACATTCATCTGGAAGGAAGCATGCCGGGTACCGAAGCCGCGCTCATCATCCGCCAGACGCTGGACATCCCGGTGATCTACCTGACTGCCTTTGCCGAGGAAAACATCCTGCAGCAGGCAGAAAAAAGTGCGCCCTATGGCTATCTGCTCAAGCCCTTCGAGCTGCGCGAACTCAATGCCACCATCCGCATGGCGCTGGCCTGCCGCATGGCCGAGATAGAAGTCCACAAACAGCAAAGACTGCTGATGCTGGCAGTGGAAACCGCCCAGCTGGGCATCTGGGAATGGGACCAGCAACAATCGCTGTTCACCGGCCAGGGCTACTTCGGCAAGATTACCGGCCTTGACATGGCACCGCGCCAGGAAAAAGTGCCGCCCTTCCTGCGCCTGCTGGAACATGCCGACCAAAGCCGGCTGAACCAGCTGCTGAAAGACCGTGGCCGGGTGGACATGATCACCACCATCACCCCGGACGATGGCGATTCGGTATGGGTGGAAATGTCGGTGCAGGAATACGAGCCGCAATGGCAGGAAAGCGCCAAGCAGATTGGCGTGCTGCGTGACATTACCGAACGCATCAAGTCCGAACAGCTGTTGCAACAGGCCGGTGCGGTATTCCAGTCCACCGCCGAAGGCATTGTGGTGGTGGACAGCGACCGGCTGGTGAAGTCGGCCAACCCGGCTTTTCTGCGCCTGACCGGCTTCAGCCTGATGGAAATCCTGGGACAGGACATCGACGAGGTATTGCATGTCAAAAAGCACACGCCGGACTTCTACCAGGGGCTGAGCCAGCTGGGCGAAGCAGGCTGGCATGGCGAGGTGATGTGCCGCCGCAAGAATGGCGAAACCTTTCCCGCCTGGGAGCATATCTGCCTGGTGTCCTACGACCTGGAGCTGCCCGCCCATTACATCATCGGCTGTACTGATGTCAGCTCCATCAAGAAGGCCGAGATCGAACTGAACCGCATGGCGTTTCATGACGCCCTCACCGACCTTGGCAATCGCCACTTGCTGAACGAACAGCTGGCCATCGAACTGACGCGGGCAGCCGGGGATGGCAGCCAGATGGGACTGGTGTTCATCGACCTGGATGGCTTCAAGCTGATCAACGACGGCCTGGGTCATGCCACCGGCGACCAGCTGCTGAAGGTGGTGGCACAGCGCATCCGCGACACCATCCGCCGGGCAGACATCCCGGTGCGTTTTGGCGGCGATGAGTTCTTCATCATCTGCCCGCACAGCAGCGAGCAGGACTGCACCAGCATGGCCAGCCGCCTGCTGGAAAAACTGGAACAACCCATGCCGGCGGGCAAGGACAATATCGTGGTGACCGCCAGCATCGGCATTGCCCTGTATCCGCAACATGGCAGCAGCGCCGAAAAACTGCTCAGTGCCGCCGACAGCGCCATGTATCAGGCCAAGCTGGCCGGCAAGCGGCGCTACTGCACCTTTAATGAGTCCATGGCGGAAAAAGTGCACGAACGACTGCGGCTGGAACAGCGCCTGCGCCAGGCAGTGAAACAGCGCAGCTTCACCCTGCACTACCAGCCCTTGATCCGGGTGGATGACGCCAGCCTGATCGGCTTTGAAGCCCTGCTGCGCTGGCAGGACGAAGGGGTGAACATTCCGCCCGACCTGTTCATTCCGGTGGCGGAAGAATGCGGGCTGATCCAGGAGCTGGGCAGCTGGGTGCTGCAACAGGCCTGCATTGAAGCGCAGCGCTGGAATGAGCGCTTTCACTATCCGCTGAAAGTGGCGGTGAATGTATCGGTGATGCAGTTTGTCGAATCAGACTTCCTGGAGGGCGTGGCCCGCGAACTGCAACACAGCGGCCTGCAGCCGCACTTGCTGGAACTGGAAATCACCGAGAGCGTGTTGCAGTCACTGGAAAACAGCAAGCGCATCCTGAAAGACCTCAAGCGCATTGGTGTATCGGTGGCGATTGACGACTTTGGCACCGGCTACTCGTCCATGGCAGTACTGAAAGACCTGGCGGTGGACCGGCTGAAGATCGACCGCTCCTTCATTTGCAATACACCGGCTCAGACGCAGGATGCCGCCGTATGCAAGGCCATCATCATGCTGGCACGTAGCCTGATGCTGGGCATCACCGCCGAAGGGGTGGAGGAAAGCGCGCAGGTGGAGTTTCTGCGCGACAACGGCTGCGACACCATTCAGGGCTATTACTACGCCAAGCCACTGGATGCCGCAGCGCTGGAACGCTACCTGCAACAGGCTTTCAGCGCCGGGCAGGCCAGCACGGCCAAGCCCGACAGCTGACACCTCCCAGGCAGTTTACTCGGCAGCCATTCCATTCAATCCCGATCTCCCTGCCCTTACCCTGCCATTTGAATAAGGCAGCTTCGCTTTCATTTCAGCAAGCGAGAAGGGTTTGTCAAAAATGAGGACTGGCCCTTGCCAGCCGTTTTTCATGGCGATGTCAATTGATGTAAATACCGGTAAAGCAGCTCAAGCAAGCCGGAATTTCACCGATAGTTCTTATAAATGCAATAAGGAATCCAACCATGTTTCTGGGCGCAGTCGGTTCATTCATCAGCACTTCGGGCGGGGCCCTGCTCAAGGCAGGCTCCTCCGTGGTGACCGAAGCGGCCTCCATTGTCGAAGCGCACCCGCTGCTGGCGGGCGTGGCGCTGGGGGTGGGCATTTACGAATACGCCACCAGCAATCCCAGTCATCTGGGTAATACAGTGGATACCAAGGCCTGAGCGCGTCGCACAAAAAAATACGGAGGAGCCAGGCTCCCCCGTCAAACACTGACTGAGTCAGTTTCGGATTGCTACAGAGAAAAACCTACTGCGCTGCGGTAGCCGCGATAGCTGCGCGCAGTCCCAACAGATAGCTTTCAGTGCCAAAGCCGCAGATCTGCCCCTTGGCAATGTCGGCAAACACCGACTGGTGGCGGAATGGCTCGCGGGCGTGGATGTTGGACATATGGATTTCCACGATGGGCACGGTAAGAATGGCCAGCGCATCGCGAATACCATAGCTGTAGTGGGTCCAGGCTCCGGCGTTGATCAGCACCGCATCCACACCATCGGCATAGGCCTGATGGATGCGCTCGCACATTTCCCCTTCGTGATTGGTCTGGAAGCTTTCCACTTCCACACCCAGCTCACGGCCCAGCGCCTGCAGGCGCGCGTCAATTTCAGCCAGCGTCACCGTGCCGTACTGCTTCGGGTCGCGCTTGCCGAACATATTGTGGTTGATGCCGTGCAGCATCAGCATTTTCTTCATGATGCCAACCCTCAGTAGTTCAGCGTGGCCACGGCACGCAGTTCTTCCGGCGTGGCGCTGCCAAAGCCAAAGAATTCCAGGTAAGCCGGAATCATTTCAAACAGCATGTCGGTACCCAGCTGGATCTGACAGCCCTTGGCCCGTGCCGCCGCCAGCAGCGGGGTGATTTCCTTTTTCATCACCACTTCGCCAACAAAGGTGTCCGGGCTGACGCGGTCCATGTCAAAGGGCAGCGGGTCGTCGTCCTTCATGCCCAGCGGGGTGGCGTTGACGATCAGCTCGAACCGGCCGGGTCGTTGCTGCCCACACTGACGATCAGTTGCGGGTAATGCTGACGCAAGCGTCCGGCCAGTGCTTCAGACGAAACGGTATTGCTGTCGAACAAGGCCATTTCGGCCACACCGGCAGCCGCCAGCGAAGCGGCAATGGCACAGCCTACGCCACCATTGCCGGATACCAGCACCTTGCGGCCCTTGAGCGCAAAGCCCTTGCGCTCCACGCCACGCACAAAGCCGGCACCGTCAAACTGGTCGCCCAGCAGCGTGCCGTCCGGACGTACCAGGATGGCGTTGCAGGCACCGGCAATGGCGGCGGTGGGGGTGATTTCGTCCATCAGGCCCAGGGTGGTGACCTTGTGCGGCATGGTGACCAGTGCGCCGCGCAGATTGGTGAACTTGCGGATGCTGGCGATCGCCGCCACATAGTCTTCCGGCCTGACGCCGATGGGCATCACCACGGCATCAATACCC
Organism: Aquitalea pelogenes; assembly: GCF_001515305.1. Classification (GTDB taxonomy): domain Bacteria; phylum Pseudomonadota; class Gammaproteobacteria; order Burkholderiales; family Chromobacteriaceae; genus Aquitalea; species Aquitalea pelogenes. Next base: position 36,320 of record NZ_LNQV01000021.1, on the reverse strand, counting down.
TTGCTGTCAAACCAGGGGTTGTAAATCATCGGAGCCTTGAAGCTCTCGGTGGGATAACCCAGATGGGCAATCAGCGTTGTCTTGCCACTAATCACACATGTCTCCAATCGTTTTGCTATCGAGATGCGCTTGCATCCGGCGGGATCAAACCGTCCCGTGACATGGCTGCATCATGGGCTGTTTGGCCGGGGCATCCAACAGCAAAATCGCTCTAACTGATATAGCAAAATCAGTTGTTCGACCGGGGAATATGTCATTGCAGGCATAGCAGCCCGCTGGGGCAGCAAGGAGACAAAGCGCAAAAAAGCCGGCGCACGCACCGGCTTTCAGTTTGGCAGGGAAAGCGCACTAGCCCGCAGCGGCCAGCAAGGACTGGCCCAGCCAGCCATTGCCTTCCACCCCGGGCAAGGCAAAGAAGTAGCCACCGCCAAAGGGCTTGATGTATTCCTCCAGCGGCTCGCCATTCAGGCGCTGCTGGGTGGCAATGAATCCGGTCTGCAAATTGGCCTGGAAGGAAACAAACACCAGCCCCATGTCCAGCTGGCCGGACTTGGTCAGCCCCAGCGAATAGCTGTAGCTGCGGCGCAGCAACCTGGCATCGTGGCGGCCATGCAGGCGCGGTTCGGCGCGGCGCATGTGGGAATCCAGCGGAACCTGCTGGCCATGCGGGTCGGCAGCAAACTGCGGGTCGTCAAACTCCTGTTTTTTGCCCAGCGGCGCACCGCTGTGCTTGTCGCGGCCAAAGATGCCCTGCTGCTCACCCAGGGGCGTGCGGTCCCACTGCTCCATGGTGAAACGAATCAGCCGTACCACGGCATAACTGCCGCCTCTGGCCCAGGCGGGTTCCTGGTCCTTGTCGCCCACCCACACCAGCGCATCCATCTGTTGTTTGTCCGACGTCGTGGGATTCCCCGTACCATCCTTGAAGCCGAACAGATTGATCGGCGTGCTGGCATGCCGTACCGCTGCGGCTGGCTGGAAGCCATCCATTTTCCAGCGCGCGGCCAGTTTGTCCGGGCAATGCTTGATGATGTCACGCACGGCGTGAATCACGGTTTCGCGGGAGTTGGCACAGCATTGCAGCAGCAGGTCGCCATCACACCAGGCGGCATCCAGCGCGTCGTTGGGGAAGGCAGGCATGGCCGTCAGGTGTCTGGGGCGCAGTGCCTGCAGTCCGAAGCGCCCATCAAACAATGAAGCGCCCAGCGCCACGGTGATGGTGAGCGCGTCCGGCGACACGGTATCGCCCAGCAGGCCGGAGTCCGGCGGCGGCAGTTTGGGCGCATCCACCAGGGCCGGGCCTCCCTGGGTCAGGAAGGCAATGCGCCGGGTCAGCAATTGCAGGGTTTCCTGCAGGCCCTTGCGGTCGCGGGCCAGGACGTCAAAGGCGATGAAAATGGCTTCTTGCGGCGTCGGGGTTGTCACCCCGGCCTGATGCACACCGGCAAACGGCACGCGCTGCGCTGCAGGGTCCGGTGATGCCTGCAGCTTCAACCAGCCGCCCGCCCCCACTGCCCCCGCCAGCACACCGCCGCCAAACAGGCCGGCACCACGCAGCAGATTGCGCCGCTGCCTGTCTGGCTGGCTGCCGGATGCGGACAGGGTATGGTTATTGACTTGTTCTGTCATGAGTGAAATCAGTCCCGATGATGCTTGTTCGATGCTTACTCGACGATCAGCACGCCATGCGGATTGCTCAGCAGGCCGCAGGTCATTTCGTATTTGCCGGGTTCCAGTTTTGCCGTCAGCTTCTGGCTGAAGCCGGGCGCGATGTTTTCCCGCTCCTCCACCACATACACGCCTTTGAGGATTTCCCACTCCACGGCGCGCGCGCTGTTGTTCTTGATCAGGAACTGGGTTTTGCCGCGCTTGACGGTCAGTTGCATGGGTTCGCAGGCTTCATCGTTGATGCCGACATTCACCACGGGAATGGCCGGTACAGGGGCTGCAGGGGCAGCAGCAGGGGCTGCGCCTTGCTTGCCGCAGGCCGCCAGCAATACCAGCAGCACACACGGTGCCAGGGTTTTGAGCATGAGTATTTCCTGAATGCTTGCAATGCTTGCTAGTGGCAGCCGGCTTACTGCTGGCTGCCCGGCATGGCTGATTGCCGCCGTGGGTCAGGTCACTGCGGCGACAGTTGAATCAATCCAGAGCCAGCACGCCACGCAGCTTGGACAGATCTTCGGCCAGTGCCGTGATCGGGCCCTTCATCGCGGTGCGGTCGGCGTCGGTCACCTTGTCGTAGCTGACAAAGCCCTTTTTGTCCTCGCTACGGTATTTGTCCAGCAGTGCGTCTACTGTCTTGAAGTTTTCATCCACCTTGGCCAGCAGGTCCGGGCTGGCTTGTTGCAGCAGCGGGCGCAGCAGTTCGACAATTTTCTGCGCACCGTCCACATTGGCCTGGAAGTCCCACAGGTCGGTATAGCTGTAGCGGTCTTCTTCTCCGCTTACCTTGGTCTTCGCTACTTCTTCGATCAGGCCTGCAGCGCCACCCACCATCTTGGCCGGCGGAATGTCCAGTGTGGCCACGCGCTTGTTCAGTTCGGTGATGTCAGCCACCAGCTTGTCGGCATACTGGGCCTGGCCCTTGGTGGTGTGGTCACCAAACAGGGCTTTTTCCAGGCGATGGAAGCCGGTGAACTTGGGGTCGGCCGCTTTTTGCTTGAAGTCGTCTTCACGGGCGTCGATGGCAGAGTCCATGTCGGAGAACAGCTCGGCAATCGGCTCGATACGTTCGTAATGCTGGCGGGTGATGGCGTACAGGCCTTGCGCCTTTTTAAGATCACCGGCCTTGATGGCGGCGGCAAAGGCCTTGGACTGGGTCAGCAGGCCTTCCAGTTCGCTGCTGACATATTTCTTGTATTCAGCAATGGGGGCTGCCAGTTGTGCGCTGTAATCCACGGCAGGAGCGGAGGCCGCTGCCGCCGAAGCCGCGGCCTCTGCCACAGGGGCGCTGCCTGCAGCATCAGCCGCCGGCGCATCCCCGGTTTTACCGCATGCCGCCAGCGTGGACAGCAGCAAGGCCAGAACGGACAGCTTGCACAAGGAAGTCTTTTTCATCAGTCAACTTTCTTCAGGATGGATAAACGGGGATTTCAACGGGAGGACAGCGAGGCGGACGACACGCCGGCCACCGGCTTGCCATCACGCAGGAACAGAAACAGTGCCGGCAGCAGGTAGAGTACCCAGGCCAGCAGCTCGCTGACCGTGGGGGTGTCGTCATAGCCGAACATGCCAGAGAGGATGACGCCCAGCGGTGTATCCACCGGCAGCACACGGCTCAGGTCGATCACCACTGCTTGCAGCTGGTTCCACAGCCCGGCTTCGTGCAAGGCCTTGACGGCACCGGCCAGCAGCCCGGCGGCCACCAGGATGATGAACAAGCCGGTCAGGCGGAAAAAACGGCGCAGATTGATGCGCACCCCGCCCTGGTAAATACCCCAGCCCATGGCCGTGGCCACCAGCAAGCCCAGCAAGGCGGCCAGCCAGGCCAGCGGATTGCTGCTTTGCTGCTGCACGGTGGCCAGCAGGAAGAACACCGACTCCAGCCCTTCCCGCGCCACGGCAAAAAAGGCCATGCCTACCAGCGCATAAGCCTGGCCGCGGCCACGGCTGAGTGCCGCATCAATGGAGTCCTGCAGCTGGCCCTTGATGGAGCGGGCGGCCTGCTTCATCCAGAACACCATGGAAGTGAGAATGCCTACCGCAATCAACGCGACGACAGCTTCAAACAGCTCCTGCTGCTTTTGCGGGAATTCCTGCTCGGTCAACTCCAGCACCACGCCCACGCCAAGGCTGAGCAGGCAGGCCAGCACCACCCCCAGCCATACCGCAGGCATGAAACGCTGCTGACCGGACTGACGCAGATAGCTGGCGATGATGCCGACAATCAGTGCGGCTTCCATGCCTTCGCGCAGCATGATGAGAAACGGGATAAGCATGATGATGTCTTTGCTGATTCATGTAAATGCGAATCATGATCATTATCAATTGAACTGTCAACGCCAATTCTTGTCGTCATCCCGCGCTGCAATACTGCTTAACAATTAGCCCAAACCGGACAGCCATAAAAAAAGCCGGTCGGCACCAGACCGACCGGCAGGCAGCCAGGGGCTGCAGGCTCCGTTACAGCGTTAACTCAGTATTTCCATTTCTGTACTTCCAAATCAGTATTTCCACTTTACGGCGACACTGGCATTGACCGGCGCAGCATAGTAGGACTGGTCCCAGTACACGCTGGTCAGGTATTTGCGGTTCAGCACGTTGTACAGGTTTGCCGCCACGGTCAGGTGTTTGTCCACGTCGTAGCTGGCCATCAGGTTCCATACCGAATACCCGCCCTGATAAGCGGCGGACGTGCTGCTGTAACGCGTTTCGCTCTGGTAGTTCAGGCTGGCACCCAGTTTCAGCTGCTCCAGCTGCGGTACGCGCCAGATGGTGGACAGCCTTAGCTGACGGCGCGGGACATACAGGCGCACATCCTCGCCGTTCTGGCCGGTAATCTGCTGCGCCACCACACCCAGGCTGGCCTGCCAGTTGTGGGCCAGCTCGCCGGACAAATCAAACTCCACTCCGCGCGACTTGGCCGAGATGCCACGGTAGTAAGCCCTGCTGCCAACATAACCGGCCTGTTCGGCAATATTGTCCTGCTCCACTTCAAACAGCGACAAGGCAGTGTTCAGTCGGCGTTGCAGGAATTCACCCTTGAGGCCGATTTCCTTGCCCGTGCCACGGGCAGCGGCCAGAGTGGCACCGCTGGCATCGGTCTGGGTTTGCGGATTGAAAATCTTCGACAGGCTACCGTAGGCGGAAATCTCGCTGCTCAGATCCACCACCAGACCGACATAGGGCGAGGTGGCCGACTGCTCCAGCGCATGGGCCACGCCATAGCTGGCACCAGTGGAGCTGGCCTGGGTGTAATTGGCACCCAGCAGCAGCTTGACCGGGTCGGCCAGGTTCAGGCGTGTTGCCGCGTAAACGGTCTTGCGGGTGTCCACATAGCTGCTGCCATCCACACTGGCGTCAAAGCTGGGCGTGGCATAGCTGCCATTGAATGCACTGTTGCCAAACAGTTCGGTACCGATGCCTTCGCCGTAATGACTGATGTCCGTCATGCGTGAGCGTGACAGGTTCACCCCGAAATTGAAGTCATGCTGACGTCCGGCCAGTGCGTACTTGCCACCCAGATTGCTGTCGAAATACACCTGCTTGTTACTGCTGTCATACAGCGAGGGATAGGCATATAGCCCGCCACCGCTGCTCTTGTTGGGCGTGCCGTATACATAGAACAACGCACTGTCGGTATCTGCCTGGTTGTAGCCCAGCGTGCTCTTCCACTGCCAGCCGTTGTCCAGCGCATGCGCCAGCTCGGCAAACACCCGTTGATCCGTGGTGTTCAGATAGGACCAGCTGGCCGAGGTGCTGGTGCCTACCGGGTAATTGGTCGGTGTGCCGTCGCTGTACGCCATGGGCAGCGCACCCCACATGGCGCCCTTGCCTTCCTGTTTCTGATAGCTGTAGCCCACGGTCAGCGTGGTCTTGTCGCTCAGCTTGTTGGCCAGCACACCGTAAAACACATCACGGGACGGCTGGTAGCGGTCCAGATAGGAATGGCCATCCTCATGCGCCGCCACTACCCGGCCGCTGACCGTAGCTGCCTCGTTCAGCGGGCCGGACACGTCCACGTCCAGCCGTTTGGTGTCCCACGAACCAATGGTGAGGCCGGCCGAGGCCTGGAAGTCGTCAGTCGGGCGCTTGCGGATGAAATTGACCGTGGCGGACGGATTACCGGTGGAGCTGGACAGGCCATTGGCACCGCGCACGATTTCCACCCGGTCGAACATGGCCATGTCGATGTCGCCATATTGCAGGCCATAGGTCATCGGTACGCCAATGCCGTCCATCTGGAAATTGGTGATGTCAAAACCGCGGGCGGTGTAATACGTCCGGTTGGTTTCCACCTTCTCCACCGTCACCCCGGTGGTATTGGCCAGTACGTCGTTGATGGTAGCCAGCCGGAAATCTTCCATCTGGGCATGCGTCACTACCGAACCCGCCTGCGGGGTTTCCCGCGGGCTCATGTTGAGCCGGGTGGCCGAGGTGCTGTGCTTGATGGTGTAGGTTTCCTGCTGATCGGTTGGTAGCTGGGTGCTGACCGCCTCGGCCGATACCGACACCGCGGGCAGAACGGCAAGCCCGCCCGCCTTGTCGCTGGATGTGGCCGCCGTTGTTCCATCATCGGCCAGAGCCTCGCCGGCCACACCGGCAGCAGCCAGCCACACAGCCAGGCACAAGGGACGCAGGGTAAAACCGGGAATTCGGGAATGACGGGCAGCAGCAGGCCGGTGAACTTGCATGGGGTAAATATCCAGGATGTTAAAAAACGGAAATGAGTACGCTTCTTCAAATGCGAATGGTTCTCGTTTTTATTTTCTGCATGACATTTACCTGCTGTCAATCATCTTTACATCGGCAATTCACACCCTCTGCCGCGCTGCAAGTGGATGTCGCTGAATTTATTGCTATTGATTCGCATTTGCATATACACTGCGCAGCCATCACCCGGCCATGACCCACGGCAAGGCCGATGATCACCGCCCGTCACAGGCAGGCAAGCAATCCTCCCCCACCCCGATGGCAGCAGACATGAAACCGCATTTCCGACAGAACTTGGTCCTGATACACCGCTGGCTGGGCCTGACCATGGCTGGTTTCCTGCTGCTGGCAGGCTGTACCGGTGCCGTTCTGGCGTGGAACGAGGAACTGGATCACTGGCTGAACCCGGAGCTGTTCTACAGCAAGGCACCCACTGCAGCAGCCCGGCCGCTGGACCCCTTGCTGCTGCGCCAATACGTGGCAAAGGCATTTCCCGACGCGCAGGCCAATACGGTGCCGCTGACACAGGAAGCAGGCAGAAGCGTGATTTTCTGGCTGTCCGGCCGGATGCAAGCCGATGGCACGCTGAGCGAGCCTGCCAATGACCAGATATTTGTCGATCCTTACAGCGGGCGGATTCAGGGTGCACGGCACTGGGGCGACATCAGCCAGGGCAAGCAAAACCTGATTCCCTTCATTTACCGCCTGCATTACTCGCTGGCACTGGGGGATTGGGCCGGCACGGTGTTTGGCATCATCGCCCTGTTGTGGACTGTCGATTGCTTTGCCGGGGCCTGGCTGACATTCCCGGCCCTCCAGCGCAAAAGCACGGCCGCCCTGCCGACAAAAGCAGGCAAAAGCTGGCGGCAACGCTGGGCAGTGTCCTGGAAAATCCGTCGTGGCGGCGGCAGTTACAAGCTGATATTCGACTGGCACCGCGCCGCCTCGCTGTGGCTGTGGGCCATGTTGCTGGTGCTGGCCTGGAGCAGTGTGTCCTTCAATCTGCCCGCCGTGTACAAGCCGGTGATGCAGGCGCTGTTTGTCAGCCAGCCGGAACCCGGCCTGCAAGCTGCGGTGCGCCCGGGCGGGCAAGCGCCAAAACTGGGCTGGGATGCTGCCCGCACGCGGGGCCGTGCACTGATGACGGCGCTGGCAGCACGCAAGGGCTTTGTCATTCTGGAAGAAGATGACCTGAGCTACGACGCGCGCAGCGGACTCTACAGCTTCAGCACGCGCAGCAGCCTGGATGTGAGTCGGCGCTGGGGCAGCACGCTGGTTTACTTTGACGGCGACAGCGGCGCCGAACGCGGGGCATGGCTACCGACGACAGAGGCCAGCGGCGACACCATCCGCAGCTGGCTCACCAGCCTGCACATGGCGGCAATCGGCGGCCTGCCTTACAAGCTGTTCATCATGCTGCTGGGGCTGGTAGTGGGTTCGCTCAGTGTGACTGGCGTGGCTATCTGGTGGAGGAAACGGCGTGGCCGGCAAAGCCAGGCCAGAGCACGGCAGCAGCAGTCATTGACGCTACAGGATGCGGAGCAAGGCTGAATGTGCCGCTCAGTCCGCCGCCTGCCGTCTGTCATTCTTGTGGCGGTACATCAGGGTGTCGGCCTGCTCGATGGCGGCTTCCACCGTCCAGCGTTGCGGCGGCAGTGCCACCACACCGACGCTGGCACCGGCGTAATCCAGCTGATGCTCGCCCAGCTGGTAGTGCCCGGCAATCAGCTGCTCCAGCCTTTGCTGGGTGCGCAGGGCCGCGTGTTGTGGGTCGCCCTGCTGCGGGCCGGGGCCGATGAACAGGAATTCGTCGCCACCCAGCCTGCCAATGAGGTCGCTGCCACGCAAACCTCCCTGCACGCGCCGGGCAATGGCCTGCAGGAATTCGTCGCCGCCCTGATGACCATAACGGTCATTGATCTGCTTGAAACCATCCAGATCTATCACCCCCACCAGAGTGGACACACCACTGCGCTCGGCCTGGGCCAGCAGGCGTTCCAGCTCAGCCACCATGGCGCGGCGGTTGGGCAGTCCGGTCAGCAAATCGGTCAGCGCATGGGTAGCCAGCTGGTCGTTGGCAGCCTGCAGTTTTTCCATCAGCACTTCGCGCTCGATGAAATTGCCGACGATATTGGCAAACAGGCGGAACAGCGCTTCCACCTGCTCGGTAATCTGCACCGTCCGGGTGCTGGCAGCGCACAAGGTGCCCAGCAGCTGCCCATCGGTATTGCTGATCGGCGCACTGACATAAGACTGGATATGCAAACTGGCGGCAGCGGTGGAATCGCCCCAGCGCTGCGGCACGCTACTGCAGGCCAGCTGGCCACTATCGAGCGCACGCTTGCACAAGGTGTCCTCCCACTGCACGGTAAGTCCCTCGGCGATGTCCAGCTCGCCGCTATTACGCGCAAAGCGGATGCGCTGGCTGTGGCCGTCCAGGTCCACATCGGTGAGGTAGGTGGATTCCATATTGGTAATCATCGCCAGCATTTCCAGCATCGGGCGTACCAGCTGATCGATGGTCTGTGCCGTGTTCAGCGAGGAGGACAGCTGCGACAGGATTCGATCCATTCCCATTCCCATACCCGATTCAATTTCAATGACGAGGAAAACCGCACCCAGCACATGCACGATGTGGAATAAACATATTCTAGTAGAAACACTTAGTTTATTCACCTAAAAGCGTGCACAGAACCAAGCAACCTTATTGCAACTGTGGCTTTACTGATATGCACCCCGCCACTGCCGGCAGCTTGCCCACAGCACTGCGACAATATGCCGCAGTCGCGCATGCGGTGACCTTCTTACAATGGCCACCGGATATCACTGCTGCACGGTGCAGCCAGCAGCCTGCACAAGCCAGCTGCAGCAGCGCCGGTGACGACGAAACAGACTACCGGTGCCAGCGTCAATGCGTTAGCATCCTGCCTCCGCGCCAGGGTGCCATATACAACCGTTTTACTTACCCGATAACAGGAGTTGTCATGCAAGCTTCCATCCGCTCTACCTTGCTGGTGCTGGCCACCAGCCTGCTCACCACCACGGCAGCCTGGGCTCATGCGCATCTGAAAGCTGCCGAACCGGCCGCCAACAGTGTGGTCAGCAGCCCGGCCAGCCTGAACCTGAGCTTTTCCGAAGCACTGGAAGTGAAGTTCAGCGGCATCAAGCTGAGCAATGCCGACAAGCAGGACATCGCGCTGGGTGAACCCACACTGGCCAATGGCGGTAAAACCCTGACCGTCAAACCGGCCCAGCCGCTGCCTGCCGGCAACTACAAGCTGGAATGGCATGTGCTGTCGACCGATGGCCACAAAACCAAAGGCACTTACAGCTTCAGCGTTGGCAAGTGAGCATGGCTGAAGGCTTGCTGTGGCTGTGCCGCTGGCTGACTGATGGCGCAGCCATGTGGCTATGGGGCAGCAGCCTGTTTGTGCTGGCGCTGCTGCCTGCCGCATTGCGCCAGGACTTCTGGCAGCAGCAGGCCATCTGGAATCGGCGTGCCGCTCGCGCCCTGCTGCTGGCCACCCTGTCGGCCCTGCCCTTGCACAGCGCAATACTGGGTGATGGCTGGTCCGACAGCTGGCAAGCGGCCAGCTTGCTGGCCGTGGTGCGTGACAGCGGCATTGGCCATGCCTGGTGCTGGCAGTTGCTGGCAGCGCTGGCACTGTGGCTGGTAACAAGCCGTGCGGGCCATCGCCATACACTGGCTGCCACCGCAGGGCTGAGCGCCCTGCTGCTGGCCAGTCTTACCCTGAGTGGACATGCCGCCATGCAGCAGGGCTGGCCGGGGCTGCTACACCAGGGTAATGACTGGTTGCACCTGCTGAGCGCTGCAGCCTGGCTGGGTGCCTTGCCGCTGGTGCTGCAATTGCTGCGTCAGCCACCTGCTGCACTGCATGCCACCCTGCCCGGCATCCTGCGCCGCTTCTCTACCACCGGTCATGCGGTGGTGCTGGTGGTGTTTGCCACCGGCCTTGGCAATCTGTACCTGATCAATGGCAGCCTGCTGCCGGACACACTGTCCGCCTATGCCATGCTGCTGGGCCTGAAGCTGCTGCTGGTGGTCGGCATGACCGTGCTGGCGCTCTACAATCGCTACCATCTGGTGCCCCGCATGCCGCAAGGGCTGCCCTGCCTCAAGCGCGCCATCTGTCTGCAAATTGCCTTGTGCCTGCTGGCCCTGGCTCTGCTGGCAGTACTGGGTACGCTGGACCCGCACCAGGCCAGCTGGTAAGGCTGCACCGCTTCCCTATCATCTGACAGCGCACCCTGGCGAATCAGGCAAGAGATCGCCAGCAATGGGCTACCGTCGCCCGCCTCCCCTCCCTTAGGCTTTGCACACATTGCGGACCGGCTGTCAGCAGCCGGCCCTGCTCTTGCGTCAACCTTCTGATTCGTGGAATGCCATGTCTTTGCCAGCCCCTCTTGCCGCCCGCTCCTGCCATGCAGCCGTGCTGTCCATGTCACTGTGCGTGGGCTTGCTGATTGCCGCCGAATTCTTGCCGGTCAGCCTGCTGACCCCGATTGCCGCAGACCTGCACACCAGTGATGGCATGGCCGGTCAGGCCATTTCCGTGTCCGGGCTGTTTGCCGTATTTGCCAGCCTGATGGTGGGAAAACTCACCGGCCAGCATGACCGCAAACCGGTGCTGCTCTGCCTCACCGCGCTGCTGTTACTGTCGGTGCTGCTGACAGCCCTGGCAGACAGCTTTGCCGTGCTGATGCTGGCGCGAGCCCTGCTGGGACTGGTGATTGGCGGGTTCTGGTCGCTGGCCACCGCCACGGTGAGCCGACTGGTGCCTGCAGAGCAACTGGCCGCGGCGCTGGGCACACTGTATATGGGCAATGCGGTGGCTGGCGCTTTTGCTGCCCCTGCCGGCAGTTATCTGGGTGGCATCATCGGCTGGCGCGGCGTGTTCTGGACGCTGGTTCCGCTGGTGCTGCTCAACCTGTACTGGCAGTGGCGCAGTCTGCCAGACCTGCCGGCACCGCCCGGTCAAACTGCCGCCAATCCGCTGACCCTGCTGTCCTTGCGCCATGTGCGATATGCACTGGCCGCAGTGATGCTGACCTTTGGCGGCGCATTTTCCGCCTTTACCTATTTCCGCCCGTTTCTGGAGCAGCTGACCCGGGTCAGCCTGCCGCAGTTATCACTATTGCTGTGCGGTCTGGGGCTGGCCGGTTTTGTCGGCACTCGCAGCGCCAGTGCCATGGTGGAGCGTCATCTTTACCCGTTGCTGGGCCTGCTGCCATTGCTGCTGGCCTTGCTGACTGTGGGCTTGCTGCTGACCGGCAGCCTGTTGTGGCCGGTTGCCATGCTGCTGATGTTGTGGGGGCTGGTGAATGCTGCCATTCCGGTGTGCTGGTCTGCCTGGATGGCACAGGGTGTCGCCGGTGAGGCCGAGCGCACCGGCGGGCTGATGGTGGCCGCCATCCAGCTGGCAATCCTGTGTGGAGGTGCGGTTGGCGGGGTCCTGCTCGACCAGTGGTCCATTCATGCCACTTTTCTTGTCAGTGCCGGGCTGTTGCTGATGGCGACCTTGCTGGCAGGCGGCGGCAAGCGGCTGCGCCCTCTGAGCGCATGACCGATAAAAACACAAGCCCTTGTATTCATTAACAATTTATCCAGACCAGCACCGCACCCGCCGGTCAAAACCTGGTCAAAACCCACACCACCCTGGCTCTTGCCAGATCACATCAGGAAAGGAAGCATGATGAAACACGCCCTGGCACTATGTCTGTCCCTGCTCGTGCTCAGCCCGCTCAGCCGGGCCGATACCGCGGCCGATCAAACCAGCTCCGTCAGTCAGCAGAACGGGCCGTCCGCCAATCTGAACGATGCCTTTTGCACGGCCGGCACCCCCTGCGCCGTGGTGAAGCAGCGCAATGCCGGGCTGCACTGAAGCCTGACAACAGACGCAACAAGGCCCTCGGCATGCCGGGGGCCTTGTTGTATCAGACGATCATTCAGTCGGCGCGCTGGCTGCCAAGCGGAGCCTGCAGGTTTGCCGCAAAACGGCTGCGCATGGCGTCAAGGCTGGCCTCATCCAGCCCCATGGCACTGTAGAACGCCAGCGGCGCACGGTATTTCATGCCCACATACAATGCGGAGGCTTTCATCGGCGACAGCACTTCATCCATGGTGGCTTCGATCAGCCCGGCATGGCTGTAAGTAAATTCAGTGGCACCGGCGGTGGTGACAATCTGCAATTCCTTGCCATGCAGTGCCTTGCCTTCCGGGCCAAATGCCCAGCCATAGGTCCACACCTGGTTCAGGTAGGCCTTGAGCATGGGCGTGGTGTTGAACCAGTGGGTCGGATACAGGTAGATGATGCGGTCTGCCGCTTCATGTGCCTGCTGCTCGGCTGCGATATCAATTGCATTGCTGTCAGTGCCGTACAGCTGGTCCAGGTGACGCACGGTCACCTTGTCCTGGGCTTCCGCCACCTGTTGCAGCGCCTTGATGGCGACGGATTGTTGCGGCGTGGGGTGAGAAACGATGACGAGGGTTTTCATGTGATGTCCTATTGAAAAAATGAAATGTCAGACGGGCAGCCCGGCCAGCAGGAAGGCCTGGCAACTGGCGGAGGCATGGCGGTGGCCGATGATGCTTTGGTAGTCCGGCGAGTGGTACCAGGCCTTGGCGGCCTCGGTGCTGTCAAAGCGGACAATAAAAAACCTGCCCTGTACGGCCGGGCCTTCCACGCTGTCCACCTCGCCACCGCCTACCAGCAGGCTGCCATGATGGGCGGTCACGGTTTCCAGCACTTTTTCCTGATACGGCAACATGCCTTGCGGGTCGTGAATGGCGGTGACGTTGAAAACGAAATAAGCGGGTGTCTGCATGATGTGCTCCTGAACGGGTAGTCCTGTGCAATATGGGCCAGCACCATCCGTGGTGTTGAATGAAGGTTGCAGGCTTGTCAAAACGCCAGCCATGCGGGACTGGCGGCTGCGGATAACAGGCTTACAGGCTGGCTTCGAATACCTGACGGCTCAGGGTCAGGCTAACGTCCCCCTGCTCACCCAGCGCCGTCATGCCGTGGACTTCCAGCTGCCGCACCAGAGCGTCGATGTCGCCAGGGCCGATGCCGTAGTCACGCAAGCGGGTTTTCACGCCCAGGCTTTCAAAGAAGTTACGGGTACGGGCGATGGCCTGGCTGATGCGCTCTTCCTCGCTGCCTTCGTTGATGTGCCACACACGGCTGGCGTACTGCAGCAACTTGGCATGCTTGCCGGCCCGGCGGGCTTGCAGCATGGAAGGCAGCAGTACCGCCAGTGTCTGGGCATGATCGAGGCCATGCAGGATGGTCAGCTCATGTCCTACCAGATGGGTGGCCCAGTCGTGTGGCACACCGGCACCGATCAGGCCGTTGAGCGCCTGGGTGGCGGTCCACATGAAATTGGCGCGCGAATCATAATCGGCCGGCTCCAGCACCACCTTTGGCCCCAGCTCGATCAGCGTTTGCAGCAGGCCTTCGGCATAGCGATCCTGCACGCGGGCGTCTACCGGGTAGGTCAGGTATTGCTCCATCACATGGGTGAAGGCATCCACCACCCCGTTGGCCAACTGGCGAGCGGGCAAGGAGTAGGTTTTTTCCGGGTCCAGCACGGCAAACTGCGGAAACACCAGCGGGGAGGCAAAAAATGCCTTGGTCTTGCTGGCTTCATGGGTGACCACGGCGTTGTGGTTGGTTTCCGAACCGGTGGCTGCCAGCGTGAGCACCGCGCCCACCGGCAAGGCGCTTTTCACCACTTGCCCCATGCTGGACAGAATGTCCCAGGCGTCGCCCTGATAAGGCGCGGCAGCGGCCACAAACTTGCTGCCATCAATCACCGAACCACCACCCACGGCCAGCAGGAAATCAATGCCCTGCTCGCGCACCAGTGCGACGGCACGCATCAGGGTTTCATAGCGCGGATTGGGTTCGATGCCACCGAATTCATGCACCACATGGCCGCTCAAGGCCTGGCGCACTTCGGCCAGCGTGCCATTGCGTTCGGCACTGCCACCGCCGTACAGCAGCAACACCCTGGCATCCGCCGGCAGCAAGCTGCCAAGTCGCTGGATGCTGCCTTTGCCGAACACCACGCGGGCAGGATTGAAATACTCGAAATTCAACATGTTGCGCTCCTGTCTTGAAGCCAGTCACAACAGCGTGGCCAGCAGATGGAAGGCATTATGCAAGCCCGTACTCGCAACTATAAGTAGACTACCTGTTGAGTATTTATTAACCTTGATTCACTAGTGATTTACTGCAGGAGCGCAGCATGGACTTGTCGCAACGGGTGCCTTCGGTACTGTCCTTTGTCACTACCGTCGAAACCGGCAGCTTTGCCGCTGCGGCTCGCCAGCTGGGTATCAGCAATGCGGCAGTCAGCAAGAACGTGGCCGGGCTGGAACAGGCACTGGGCGTGCGCCTGCTGAACCGCACCACACGCACCCTGAGCCTGACCGAAGAAGGTGCCGCCTTCTTGCGTCAGGCCCGCATTGCGCTGGATGCGCTGGACGCGGCAGTGGACGCCATTGCCACCCAGCGGTTGGAAATCAGCGGCCCGGTGCGCATTTCCAGCAGTGCGGCATTTGGTCGCGACCATCTGCTACCCGCCCTGCCCGGCCTGCTGACCCGCTACCCGCAACTGGCGGTGGAGGTGGATTTTGACGACCGGGTGGTGGATTTGGTGGGCGGCGGCTACGACCTGGCGATCCGCGGCGGCCATATTGCCGACTCAGCCCTCGTTGCGCGCCCCATCTGCCATCTGCGCATGGTATTGGTGGCCTCGCCCACCTATCTTGCACAGGCTGGCATACCACGCTCGCCTGCCGAGCTGACACAGCACCGGCTGATCACCCGGCGCTTTCTGGGCGGCAAGGTATCGCCGTGGAATTTTCGTGATGCCGATGGCCAGATCACCACGCTGGATGTCTCGCGCAGCTGCCTCACCCTGTCCGCCCCGGAAGCACTGACTGACGCGGCGCGCCAGCATGCCGGCATTACCCAGGTGGGCGTGCACCACGCCTGGCCTTATCTGGAGCGTGGCGAACTCAAGGTGCTGCTGCTGGGCCAGCACGACCCCGGCGCTTACGAACTGGTACTGCAATACCCGCACCGTGCGCTGATGGCACCCCGGGTAAAGGCCTGCATCGACTACCTGCTGGCACAGTTTGCTGCCACGCCTGCCTTGCATGTGCCATTGGCGGCACTGGCCGCCCATACTGCCTGAGTGCTTGCCTGATGTTGCGCAATCCTTGCCTGATCCTGCGTCAGCCGGAAAATCGGGCAGACAGCCAGCCGCCCAGCCATTAGGCTGAATGCAGTCAACCAGAAAGCCGACCCATGCCCGACACACCGCAGACACCTGCCAGCAGCCCGGTACTGCAGCATCTGTGCCAGATCATTGCCGCCCGTACCCATGGCGATGAGGACTGCGATACTGCCATTCCCGAGCTGAGCTTCTTCCGCCGCGAACAACAGACCAATCCCTGTTCCTGCATGGTGGAGCCCAGCGTGGTGCTGGTGGTGCAAGGGGAAAAGCAGATGCTGGTGGGAGAGCAAAGCTACGCCTACGACACGCAGCATTTCCTGCTCAATTCGGTGGATTTGCCAGCCAGCTCGCAAGTGCTGTCGGCCAGTTCGACCGCACCTTGCCTCGGTCTGGTGCTGCGGCTGGATTTGCGCATCATGGCCGACCTGATCGCCCAGGGTGGCATTTGCCCGCCGGCAAGCCAGAGCAGCCAGCCAGGCATGGCTCTGGGCACGGTCACCAGCGCATTGCTGGATGCCTTCAGCCGCCTGCTGGACTTGCTGGATCAACCGCAGCACATCGGCGTGCTGGCACCGTTGATCAAACGGGAAATCCACTACCGGCTGCTGATGAGCGACCAGGCTTCGCGCCTGTGGCAGATTCTGGCCACCGGCAGCCACAGCCAGCGCATTGCCCGCGCCATCGACTGGCTGAAAACCCATTACACCGAGCCGCTGCGCATCGAGGAACTGGCGGCAAGGGTGCAAATGAGCAGCTCCAGCCTGCATCACCACTTTCGCCAGCTCACCACCATGAGCCCGCTGCAATACGTGAAATGGCTGCGCCTGAACGAAGCACGTCGCCTGATGCTGAGCGACAAGCTGGAAGCCGCCACCGCGGCTTTTCGCGTGGGCTACGAGAGCCCGTCACAATTCAGCCGCGAATACGCCAGGCTGTTCGGTCTGCCACCCAGGCGCGATATCAGCCAGCTGGCGCAGGCCGGCGGCTGACGCCATCACTCCCCGATAAAGCTGGATTTCTCTTCCACCACCAGCGCAGGCTGGGTCCGGGTTTGCACACGGAACACGATGGGATGACTGCCCGGCCCGGCGGCTTGCGGGTCCACCACCACCCGCACGCCCAGGCTCTTGCTGTCTGCCGCGCGGATGGACAGCAGGGTCGGCTTGGCAATGGCAATGCCTGACAGCCCGCTGACGCTGATGATGAACTGCTGGTCCTGACTGGTGGTGTTGATCACATTCAGCTGATAGCTGTTTTCCAGCAGCCCCTCCCCGGTTTCCTGTACCAGCGAGGCGCGATCACGCATCACATCCACCTTGAAAGGCTTGCGCAAGCTGAACGAGGTGATGGCCGCACCGCTCACCAGCAGCAACAGCAAGCTATACAGCACCACCCGCGGTCGGCGCAGCCGGGACAGGATGGCGCTTTCCGGATACAGGCCGTTCAGCGCATTTTCCGTGGTGTAACGAATCAGCCCGCGCGGATAGGCCATCTTGTCCATCACCTCGTCACAGGCATCAATGCAGGCGGCGCAGCCGATGCACTCATGTTGCAGGCCATCACGGATATCAATGCCGGCCGGGCACACCTGTACGCAAATGCCGCAGTTGATGCAAGACCCCAGCTGCTGTTGCTGCAGGTCGCTGCCCTTCTTGCGCGCGCCGCGTGGTTCGCCGCGGGCGGCATCGTAGGAAATCACCAGCGTGTCGGCATCAAACATCACGCTCTGGAAACGGGCATAAGGGCACATGTACTGGCATACCTGCTCGCGCATCACCCCGGCCAGCAAATAAGTGCAAGCCGCGTAGAAGAAAATCCAGAACAGCTCCCACGGCCCGTAATCGAAATGGGGCAAGGCCGCCAGCAGCTGCTGGATGGGCGTGAAATAACCCACCAGCGTAAAACCGGTCAGCAGGGAAAAAGCCAGCATCAGCCCGTGCTTGCACAGCTTGATGCGCAGCTTGCGCAGGCTCCAGCCTTGCTGGTCCAGCTTGCTGCGCTGGCTGTGCTTGCCTTCGGTCCATTGCTCGATCCACAGCATGATTTCGGTGTACACCGTCTGCGGACAGGAATAGCCGCACCACAGCCGCCCGGCAATGGTGGTCCACCAGAACAAGCCAAAGGCGCACAGGATCAGCAAGGCAGCCAGATAGATAAAATCCTGTGGCCAGAAAATCAGGCCGAACAGATAGAACTTGCGTTCCACCAGGTCGAAATTGACTGCCTGGCGGCCATCCCAGCGCAGCCAGGGCAGGCCGAGAAACACCAGCTGGGTAAGCACAACGGCGGCAATACGCCAGTTGTTGAAACGACCATGCACGCTGCGCGGGTAGATTTTCTTTTGAGCAGCATACAGCGATACCACTTCCGACCCGTCTGCGGCAGTCGCCGCAACAGGCTTGATGGGGATGGTGCGAGGCGGGACAGACATACATTCCTTGGCAAGTGGCGTTATGCGCCACGGCTGGCGCATAAATATCGCAATACGATATTGTTTTGCATGCCATCTGGCAATAGCGCCGTCAGCCTGACACAGCGCCGACAGACGCCCGCCGCCACGACCGGATGGGAAATTAAACATTTACAGTCAATAACTTGCAAAAACTCCTGCACAAGCGTGCAACTGCAATCATCCGGAGCAATGACCTTGCACAGGCCATTAATATGTATTCTAAATACAACATAATGAGCTACCGTCTGCCAAGGCTAGCAGCGTCACAGCCGCATCAGCCCGTCTCGCTCCCCATTCCTGCCAAGGCAGACATCATGCCCCCCCTAGCGGGCGGATGCTGAGGTGCTGCGGCGGCATGCCATCTGCCACTGCGAGGGCTTTCTGCACATGGATTTCGGGAAAACCCGTACTTTTAGACAGTTCACAAGTCATGTATGATAATGATTCTCATTTATAACAACATGCATCATGAATACTGCCGCCTTCGTTTCAACATCCCTGCTGGTCCTCAGCCCCCTCGCCGCCCATGCCGAAGACACTGCCACCCTGGATACGGTGTCGGTCAGTGCCAGTAGCGACACCCAGAACACACACAGCTACCAGACCCGGCAAACCAGCGTGGCAGGCTACACGCAAAGCACGCTGGACACGCCCCAGGCCGTACAGTCCGTCACTCCGCAAACCCTGGCTGACAAACAGGTAAAAAGCCTGGCCGAAGCAGTGAGTACCGTCAGCGGCGTGGTGGAGAGCAATACCCTGGCAGGCATCCAGGACAGCTTTACCCGCCGTGGTTTTGGCGAGCGCAACGATGGCAGCATTTTGCGCGACGGGGTGCGCTCTTATCTGATGAGCAATTTCGACGCCACCACCGAATCGGTGGAGGTGCTCAAAGGCCCGGCCTCGCTGTTGTATGGCATCCAGGAGCCCGGCGGCGTCATCAACGTCATCAGCAAGAAACCGCAACGCGACGCGCAAACCACCATCAGCGCCCAGAGCAGCAGCTTTGGCGGCGGCGCGGCCACGCTGGACAGCACCGGGCAGATCGGCGATTCCAACTTCGCCTACCGCCTGATTGCCGACAAGCAGGACACCGACTACTGGCGCAACTTTGGCAGCACCAAGCGCAACATGATTGCACCCTCGCTGTCCTGGAGCGACGGACGCGACAGCCTGTTGCTGTCGTATCAGTACAGTGACTTCAGCACGCCGTGGGATCGCGGCACCGTGTTTTACAACGGCAAACCGCTGAACGTGCCACGCGAAACACGGCTGGGCGACACACTGGACGTGGCACAGGGCCACACCCAGACCGCCACCGCCAGTTACAGCCACATGCTGAACAGCCAGTGGAAACTGGACTCTCGCCTGGCATGGAATGAAATCAGCTACAGCAACTACGAAACCCGCGCCACCGCCTATAACGCCCGCACCGGCGTGCTGACCCGCCGTCTGGATGGCAATGTGGTAAACAACAGCACACTGGTGCTGGGCAGCAAGCTGCAAGGCGATGTCAGCCTGTTCGGCCAGCGTCACCAGCCGGTGATCGGACTGGACATCACCCGCGCACGCGAGCTGCGCTCCGACACCTTCCGCGGCAGCGCCAGCAGCGCCACCCAGCTGAATGTCAACAACCCGGTTTATGGCGTACTGAGCACGGCCAACACCAGCCTGAGCGCAACACAAAGCGACAACCGCAGCACCATCGACACCCAGTCGCTGCTGCTGATGGACAACTGGGAACTGGCACCGCAATGGCAAACCAGCTACGGCCTGCGCTACCAGCATTACCAGCAGGAAGACGGGGTGGGCCGCCCCTATGCCGTCAGCGACCGCAGCGCGGGCACTACCGCCCTGCCCCAGTTTGGCCTGGTGTACAAATTGAACCCGCACTGGTCGCTGTATGGCAGCTACAGCGAATCCTTTGTGCCCAACACCGCCAGCGACGGCCAGCACTTCGACCCGGAACGCGGCAGCGCTCGTGAAGCAGGCATCAAGCTGGAACAAAGCGGCCTGAGCGCCACCCTGGCCGTATTCCACATCGACAAGAGCAATGTGGTGGCCACCGATACCGACGGCATCGACAAGGCCATGGGCAAGGTACGCTCGCAGGGGGTGGAGCTGGATGTCAGCGGCGAAATCACCCGTCGCCTGTCCATGACCCTGGCCTGGGCCTACACCGATGCCATGGTCACCAAGGACCCGGTCTATGCCGGCAAGCAGCTTTATAACGTGCCCAAGCACAGCGGCAGCGTCAATCTGGCTTACCGGCTTGGCCAGGACAGCTTTGGCAACAACTGGCGCATTGGTGGCGGCACGCGCTTTGTCGGCCAGCGTCAGGGGGACGCCGCCAACTCCTTCCAGCTGCCGTCCTATTTCGTGACCGATGCCTTCATTGCCTGGCAAACCCGCCTGCACGGCCAGAAGCTGGAAATCCAGGCCAACCTGAAAAACGTGTTCGACAAGACTTATTACGCCTCCAGCACCGGCACAACCACCACCAGCAACAGCGGCAGCGTGTCCACGGTGCGGCTGGGCGACCCACGCGAATTGCTGGTCAAGGCCAGCCTGAGTTTCTGATTCCCTGCCGGCACTGGCCGGCTCATGTCCTGCGCTGCGGCTGAATATCAACAGCCGCAGCGCTTTGCCGTGGAAAACCAAGTGAAACGCATCGTCATTCTGTTACATCGTTATCTGGGCTTGCTGGCCGCCCTGTTTGCCTTGCTGCTGGGCCTGAGCGGCAGCCTGCTGGCCGTGCAACAGCTGCTGCAGGGCAAAACCTACCCCGCCCCGGTGGCAAGCCATGCCGCCAGCCCGCACTATCAGGTGGTACTGGCCAGCTTGCGCGCCAGCTATCCGCAGGCTGATTTCACCCTGCGCCTGCCGCAAAACCCCGCAGACGCCATCGAAGTACGGGTACGCCAGCGCCAGCAGCCAGACCAGCTTCTATGGCTGGACCCGCAATTTGGCCGGCCACTGGCCACGCCAGAAGGCCGTGGCACCGGCTGGCGCTGGCTGCACGAAGTGCATGCCCGCCTGCTGCTGGAAGATGGCAAGACCTGGGTGGGCGTGGCCGGTATTGCCATCCTGCTGGTGCTGCTCAGCGGCATCATCCACTGGTGGCCAAAGGACTGGCGCAAAGCCTGGCGGCTGCGGCGCGACAAGGGCCTGGCGGTATGGCTGGGCGACCTGCACCGCATGCTGGGTGCCAGCATGTTGCTGCTCTTGCTGCTCAGCACCCTCAGTGGCCTGGTTCTGGCATTCAACCAGCCCATCCGCCAATGGCTAAGCCCGGCCAAGCACGGCCAGCCACGCACGGGCAAGCACATCACACCGGCCGGGCCGCAACTGGCGCTGGATGAACTGGTCGCCCGCGGTAATGCCCGTCTGCCACAGGGCAGGCTGAGCAGCATCAGCATCAGCGCGCGTGCCAATCAGCCGGTTGAACTGCGCAAGCGGCTGGACGACGAGTTGCACCCCAACGGCAGCACCCTGATTAGGCTGGACCCTTACCGGGGAACGGTATTGAGCGTGGAAAGGACGGAACAGACACAAGCCTGGCGGAAAATCGGCAGCTGGGCACAGGCCTTGCACACCGGCAGCCTGGGTGGTGTCTGGCACCAGTTGCTGATGGCGGTCAGCGGCGTGGTATTGATGATTCTGGGCGGCAGTGGCCTGTTTCAGTGGCAGGCCAGGCGGTGCAAGCAAGGCAGCAGGCAAGCGGCCATGGTGGCGACCAGGGCACGCACTGCACAGCAGTGATGCGCCCACGCAATCAGATGTCGGGGAGGATGGGAAGACGTAGTGTGAAGCAGGCTAGAAATCATCGAGATTGCAGATGTCGGTGTCCTCTCCGATTTGCCTGAGCAGCAAAATCTTGATGGGAACCACCATCTCGCGAATCTCCTCTTTGGCACGATAGACGTCCGCTTCCAGCTGACAGAGCACCAATTGATAAGCCAGATCCAGCATTGCATCGATATCGGGTTTTTTGCCGTCCAACGCTTTATACCTGCAGGGGGAAGTTGGGGAAATTATTGTAAGTCAAGCATGCATTACAGCAGTATCTGTCATTCTGGTCGCATAAGTCCACCATTGAGCACTGCTATCACCGGCATTTAATGGCCCAATGGCCAGTTTCAAAAAAAATGCCGGGTCAGCCGACCCGGCAAGAAGAAGAGACATGCAAGAAGGAGAAACAGAGACAACGGTACAACGGACAAATCATCAAACCGGCTGCGGCGTCAGGCGCAGATAGGGCCGTACGGCACGGTAGCCCTGGGGAAACTTTTCACGGATCAGTGCTTCATCCTGCAGTGATGGCACGATCACCACTTCCTCACCCTGCTGCCAGTTGGCCGGAGTAGCCACGCTGTGATGGTCGGTCAGTTGCAGGGAGTCGATCACCCGCAGGATTTCGGCAAAATTGCGGCCGGTACTGGCCGGGTAGGTAATGATCAAGCGCACCTTGTGGCTGGGGTCGATGATGAACAGCGAGCGCACGGTATGGGTGCTGCTGGCATTCGGGTGAATCAGGTCGTAGGCCTCGGACACCTTGCGGTCCGCGTCCGCCACGATGGGGAAATTCACCTCGGTCTGCTGGGTGTCATTGATATCGGCAATCCAGCCATGGTGGGCTTCCACCGGGTCTACCGACAGCGCCAGCACCTTGACATTGCGGCGGGCAAACTCCTGCTGCAATTTGGCGGTGGCACCCAGTTCGGTGGTGCACACCGGGGTGTAGTCGGCCGGATGGGAAAACAGCACGGCCCAGCTGTCACCCTTCCACTGGTGGAAATGCAGTTCGCCAATGGTGGATTGCTGGCTGAAATCCGGAGCGATGTCGCCAAGTCGCAGAGTCATGCTGGTTCCTTTGTACTGTGTTTGCGTGATGGGCTTACTGTAAGCACTGCCACGCTGCCCGTGAACCAAGGAAAACTGCGTTGCTTATCAGGCGGCGGCTGGATAAGCATGGCAAAGGCTGCATAAGCAGCCCCGGATGATTGACACCCCCCCTCAGGCTTTCTGCAATGAAAGCGGTACTCCCTATTTCCATTGGCAGGGCAAGGACGGGGAATCGGGATGGAATGGCAAGGCTGCGAAATCAATCCCTTGGTTAAAAGGCCCGGCTGTGCCGGGTCCATCGCAATCGCACCTAATAACGTGGTCAGCCGCCTGGGGCATGCAGCAAAAGGGGCTGCCCGTGAGGACAGCCCCGCTTGTTGGCATATTGTTGCGGCTTACTGCTGGCCGATGATGGTGCCGGCAGGCTGCGGGCCGTGGTCCCGATAGGCCGACACACGCTCGCCCCAACGCTCGAACGGGTAGTAATCCCAGATGGCGTGGTGCTGGGTGGCCCAGTTGTCCCACAGCAGCAGCATGTCCGGCTGCCAGTGAATGCGCGCCTGGAAGGACTGGTGCTTTTCGATATGACGGTACAGCAGCTGCAACAGCGCATCGCTTTCGGCACGGCTCAGCTGCACGATATGCGAAGTAAACGCCTCGTTCACAAACAGGAAGGGACGGCCGCTGACCGGATGACGTGCCACCACCGGGTGTTCGCTGGCATTGAATACCTGGCCGGGTTTCGGTTCGGCACCATAGCCATTGCTCCAGCCTTCCCGCCCGTCATGCACGGCAGTCAGCCCCAGCAGCAGTTGCTTGATGGGTTCGGACAAGGATTCATACGCCAGATAGAGGTTGGCAAACGCCGTGTCGCCACCGCCGACTTCCGGCAGGCGGGTGACGCGCAGGAAAGACGCCCAGATGGGGTGCGGGTCGCAAGACACATCGTTATGCCAGGCGTCGCCCGCGGTGTAACGGGTGGTGCGGCCGGTTTTCCAGCCCAGGATTTCTGCGTCGCCACTGCGCGCGGTCAGCTGGGTGCTGTCGCCCAGCACGTGCTGGTGCAGGCTGCCAAACAGACGACCAAAGGCCTTGTGCTGTTCGGCATTGATGGCCTGACCGGGGAAGGTCAGCACCAGATGTTCGGTCAGGGCCTGGCGAATTTCCGCCAGTTGCGCAGGTGGCAAGGGCTGGCTGAGGTCGACACCACGGATTTCCGCCCCCAGTGCCGGGACAGGCGTTTGAGGTCGAACGTCTGGTACTGGCTCAGTTCGCGGGTGTTCCAGCCTTCAATGGCCAGCTTGTCGTTGTAATCCTGATAAAAGCTCATCCTGGCAGCCTCTCAAAGCAAGGGGAATGAAAACACGGCCTGTCATGACAGGACATAACCATGCACATGGAGTGGATATTAAAAAACCACGCCATGATTCCCAACCAAGAAAAACCGGATTGCTTATTCCCTCAGCCTTGTAACCAGAGCATGCCGCTGATGGAGAAGAACGATGTCACCGTAGCGGCCAGCAAGGTGGCCGCGCACAAGCCTTCGTGGCCGTATTTCTGCCCCATGATGGGATAGATGCTCATCATCGGCGCGCAGGCAAACAGCACCGCCGCCATTTGCAGCCAGGCGGGTACTGGCAGCAGGAAATGCAGCAGCAGGAAGATCAGCAAGGGGTGCAACAGCAGCTTGCCCAGCACGATGGGCGAAATACGGCGCACGATGCCGCTGGTTTTCAAGCCAACCAGCGAGCCGCCGATGACAAACAGCGACAAGGCCACCGAAGCCTGCGACAACAATTCCAGCACCTTGCTGAACACGCCCGGCAGCTGCAAGCCCGCCAGCGAACACAACACCCCGGCGCTGATGGCGATCACCAGTGGCGAGCGCAGCAGCCGCCCGCCCACCTGGCGCAACAGATGGCCCCAGCCCTTGCCGCTGGCATCATGGCTTTCCAGCAGGATTAGCGCCAGCGGAAACACCACCGCGTTTTCCACCAGCATGGTCATGGCCAGTGCAATGCCTGCCTTGGCCCCCAATAGCTGCGACACGATGGGAAAGCCGATGAAACCGCTGTTGGACATGGACATGCCCAGCCCGAACAGTGCACTGAGCCGAAAGTCATGCCCTGCCACCACGCGGGCAAACAGCATGCCCAGGCCCAGCGCCAGCAAGGAACCCAATCCGTAGGCCAGCAGGTAGTGCAGGTCCACCACCTCGACAAAGGACTGCCGGGTCAGCGCGCGGAATATCATCGCCGGCAAGGCAAAGGTGATGACAAACTGCCCCAGCGCACGAATATTGGCCTGGGCAAACCAGTGCTGCCAGGTTACCCAGTAACCAAGGGCAATCAGGATGAAGATGGGTCCGGTGATACTTGCAATAGCCAGCACAATGCAACTTTCCGCCCCAGGAACCGCTAACAAAAAACCTGCTGCTGCGTTGCGCCTCTTTGCCCCAGGGACACTACGCTATTTTGTCAGCGGTTCGGAGGCAATCAGGTTTCGGAGGAATACCCCAGCCATTCGCGGATATGTTCGCGTATCAGCTCGATGAACAGCTGCTGGGTGAGGGTTGAGGGGTGACGCAGGCTGATGGCCATGGCCAGCTTGCTGGACAGCACCGGTTCTACAATCTTGCGCACGGTAAAACGCGAGGCATCGGCCAGCGAGGCCACCGCACTGCGAGTGAGCACCGCCGAGCCATAGCCATCGGCCACCAGCTCCAGAATGGCGGACACACCGTCGATTTCCAGTTCGATATGCGGACGGCAGCCGATATTGGCCAACTCTGACTCCACCAGCATGCGGATGGAATTGGGGCGACTGGGGATGATCAGCGGCGTGCCGGCGACTTCACGCAGGGTGATGCTGTCCGGGGCATTGTCAAAGCGGGCGGTCATCAGGAACAGCTCTTCCTCCAGCAGCGGGAAGGTTTCCACCTCTGCCGACGGAATCACGTTGTACAGCAGGGCCACGTCCAGCCGCCCGGCTACCAGCGCCTCGTGCATGGTGACGGACAGGCCCTCGCAGATGGACAGCGAGGCATTGGGCAGCCGGGCGCGGAAGGTTTTGGTCAGCGGCACCGCCAGCACCTTGAGCAGGCTGGGTGGCAGGCCCACCACCACATGCCCGGCCATGGCTCCACGCACCTTGCCCAGCTCCTCCTTCACCCGCTCTACCTGATGCAGGATGCCCAGGCTATGCTCCAGCAACACCTTGCCGGCCTCGGTCATGGAAACACCCCGGCCATTACGGATCAGCAGGTTCTGCCGCAGTTCCACTTCCAGCATGCGGATCTGGCGGCTGAGCGCGGGCTGGGCAATGTTCAGCGTATTGGATGCGCGAGTGAAGCTGCCCAGCTCTGCCACGCAGGTAAAGTACTGCAACTGTTTCAAATCCATAAACCCAACCTTCTTGTCGTTATTGCTGCCCGCCCTGCAGGCGGTGCCTGTCATGCTGTCCCGGCCCGGCGGCCAAGACAGAAGCATGGCATTGCCCTTGTCGTCTGTCCAAACAGATATTGGCAACATCAGTGGCGCTACTCCGGCTGCCGGCTTAATAACTGTCCGGCATTGCCCGGTAACTGCCACACATCCCATAACGCCAACAACGTCAGGCCAGCCAGTACGACAAAGGCAAAATGATAATGCGTCAGCGCATTGGCCTGCGGCAGCCAGGATTCAGCCATGCGCAGGCCGACGGCAGCAATGGCGATGCCCATGCCATAGGCCATGCGCAGCAGCATGTTGAACAGGGTGTTGGCGTGGCTCATCTGTGCTGGCGGCACGTCGACAAAAGCCAGGGTGCTCAGCGTGGTAAAGGTCATGGAACGGGCCATGCCGGACAGAAGCAACACCAGCACCAGCCGCGGCCACGGCGTATCCGGGCCGAAGGTGGCAATCAGCAGGGTCAGCACCACCAGTGCCAGGCCGCTGAGCAGCAAGGTCAGACGAAAGCCAAAGCGCCGCAGCGTACGGCTGGTCAGCACCTTCATGCCCAGGTTGCCGGCAAACAGGGTGAGCAACAGCAGGCCGGAACGGAAGGCATCCATGCCCATGCCCAGCTGGAACATCAGCGGCAGCAAAAACGGCGTGGTGTTGATGGCTGCGCGCAGCAAAGAGCCGCCAACAATAGTGGTGCGGTAAGTGCGGATGCGCAGGATGGACACATCCAGCAAGGGGGCATGGCTACGGCGGCAATGTCGCCACAGCCCCGCAAGCAGCACCCCGGAACCTGACAGGCAGAGCATGGCCAGCATCAGCTGCCCCGTGCCACCCACCTGCTCCAGACCGCTCATCAGCAACAGGCAGGCCGTGCCGCACAGCAAAAAGCCCGTCCAGTCAAAACGGCTGCTTGCCATCCCGTCCGCCGAGGGTGGAATCAGCCACCACGCCAGAGCAAACGCCAGCACACCCAGCGGCAGGTTAAGCAGGAAAATCCAGTGCCAGGACGCATAAGTGGCGATGAAGCCGCCCAGCGCCGGCCCCAATACCGGTGCCACCAGACCTGGCCAGGTAATCATGGCGATGGCCTGCATCAGCTTATGCTTGGGCGTATTGCGCAATACGGCCAGCCGCCCCACCGGCACCATCATTGCCCCGCCCACCCCTTGCAGCACGCGCGCCGAGGCAAACTGCCACAGGTTTTGCGACATGGCACACAGCAAGGACGCCAGCGTGAACACCACGATGGACGCCATGAATACGCGACGGCAGCCCAGCCGGTCGGCCAGCCAGCCGCTGGCCGGTATCAGCAAGGTCAGGGTAAGCAGATAAGCGGTGATGCCGATATTGAGGTCAACCGGCTGCACAGCAAAAGTTGCCGCCATGGCAGGCAAGGCAGTATTGATGACCGTGGCATCAAGGTTTTCCATGAAGAACGCAGCCGCCACCAGCAAGGCGATCAGCGAGGAAGGGTTTGGTCGGTCAGCAAGTCGCATGGGCAGACAAACAGATAAAACCGCAGGACGGGTCGTCCCCACCCTGCAGTTGAACTGGAAGCATCAGGATCAGAAGTTTTTCCACATGCCCACGGCCAGCGAGTGCTGGGTTTTGGCACCGGCGGCCGTGGCGCTGGGGTTGCCGCCCAGTACATACGTGGCATTGGCTTCGTTATGCAGCTCGGTAAACAGCACATACACCTGGGTGGTCTTGCTCAGTACGCGGTTGTAAGCCAGCGTGCCCATCTTGGCGCCACTGTCCTGTACTGCTGCCGAACCCTTCCACGACGCGGCCTGGCCATACTGGGCGGAGAAGATGTTGGCGCCGTTGGTGTAGGTGCCGATCAGGCTGCCGTAGTTGCGGCTGCGGCTGTTACCGGTCTGGTTGATGTTATCCAGGATGTCGTGTTCCACCAGGCCGCCTACATAGATGCTGCCGAAGTTGTAACCCACAGCCAGCATGTGCATCAGACCATTCTGGTAGAAGTTGCTGGACATGGCTTGCATCGCACGGTTTTGCTGGAAGCCGTAACCCACGCGCAGCTGACCGTCGTCATACGTCAGGTTGCCGGATACCAGCGTTGCACCATGGCTGGTGGTTTCCGAGCTGCCAGTGCCCGTGGTGAGCGAATACTGGATGCGGGCGGTGACATTGTTGAACTTGGGCGTCTGATAGCTTACCGAGTTACCGGCGCGTACATCAAAACCGCCGCTGGCCAGGCTGCCGCCGTTGGCCCACAGCGTGGCATCGTTGGAAATGCCGGTGGCGTACTGGAAGCTGTTGCCGGCAATGTAGTGCAGGTCGTCAATGGCCACCAGGAAGTTACCGGCCTTCAGCGTACCCAACTGGGCAGAGCTCAAACCGATGAAGCTTTCACGACCGGCCCAGGTATTGGAGCCGGTGCCGGAACCGTCATCGATGGCTACGCCGGATTCCACCTGCCAGATGGCTTTCAGGCCGTTGCCCAGGTCTTCACTGCCCTTGAAGCCGATGCGCGAGGTGTCGTTTTGCACCTTGTTGGTGGAAAACGCCGTGCTGGCTGCGCCGGACTTGGTGTTTTCAAAGTCGGCATGGATGCGGCCATAAATAGTGACCGTGGAATCGTCCGCCAGCGCGGCATTGGCCAGCAGCGGGGACAGGGAAGCCAGCAGCATCAATTGGGTCTTGTGTTTCACGATTATCTCCAGTTCTGTTTATTCACAGATTCATATTTATTTAAAATTAATTCTCAATGCGGGCGTGGCCCATGCAAGTGGCCCCACCCTGTCCTGCGCTCCCCGCTCCGAACGACGGCTGTCGCCAGATTGACATCTGTCATCAAAAGCGGGCAGATTCAGCCTTTATTGCCACTTCTCCTTTCATTGGTATCCGGTTTTGATGTCCACAGACAGCCCCAGCTTGCCCACCCGACGCAAGAACGACCCCGAAGGCATGCGCCAGCGCATTCTGGAAGCGGCCCAGACCGAATTTGTCCAGCACGGTTTCAGCGGTGCCCGGCTGGACAATATCGCCGAGCAGTCCAATACCAACAAACGCATGGTGGTGTACCACTTCCACAGCAAGAAGGAGCTGTACATCGCCGTGCTGGAACGGGTATACGGTGAAATCCGCGATATCGAAAAACAGCTGCAGCTGGAAGGCCTGCCACCGCGCGAGGCCATGGCCCTGCTCACCGGCTTCACCTTCGACTACCACCACAATCATCCGGACTTCTGTCGGCTGGTGAGTATCGAAAACATTCACCAGGCGCGGCATATTGCCGACTCGGACATCATCCGCCAGCGCAACCGCAGTGTGATCGAGGTGGTGGAAGGCATCCTCACACGTGGCATTGCCGACAAGGTATTCCATGACCGGGCCGATGCCATCGACGTCCACATGCTGATCAGCTCGCTGTGCTTCTATCGCGTATCCAACCGCCACACTTTTGCCAGCCTGTTCGGACGGGATCTCACCCAGCCCGAACACGCCAGCCGTCACCGGCAAATCATCATTGATACGGTATTGGCCTATCTGGAGCGGACGGCAGACTGAGTCCGCAGCCCGTCAGCTTGTCATCAGTGGTGCATGGCCTTGCTGGCAGCACTCACCGGCTGTACCGGCAAGCCCTTGCTGGCCAGGTTTTTCAGCAGCAGCGACAGCACGATGATGCCGGCAGGAACCGCCAGGGCAGCAAAGACCTGGGAGAAGGTCCAGCCCCAGGCCAGCATCTGGCCACCGGCAAAGGCGCTGAGTACCGCACCGATACGGCCCACACCATGCATCCAGCTGGAACCGGTGGCACGTGCTGCGGTGGGGTAGAAGCCGGCAGACAGTGCATTCATGCCGGTATTGGCACCGTTGAAGCAGAAGCCCACGGCGAAGGTAAGCGCGCACAGCAGTGGCAGTTCATGAGCTACCGAGGTGAAGCCGAACAGCAGCACCGCACCCAGACCATAAGTGATGGCCAGCACCTTGTGCGGATTGGCACGGTCCATGCACCAGCCCATGAACAGGGAACCTGCCGGGCCGCCAAACTGGAAGAAGGCAGCAATGAAGGCAGCATCCGCCAGGGTGTAACCGGATTCCTTTACCAGCGTCGGCATCCAGCTGCCCATCAGGTACACCACGAACAGCGCCATGAAATAGCCCAGCCACAGCATGAAGGAACCAAAGCGGTACTGACGCGACAGCACGGTACGGATGGAATTGCCCTTGGGCGCGGCATCCGCATTGCCCATGGTGAAGCTGGCGTCCTTCATCGACAGGTCCGGTGCCAGTCGCTGCACGATCTTGGCAATACGGGCGGCCGGGGCATTACGCACCACCAGGAAACGCACGGATTCCGGCAGGAACAGCAACAGCGCGATGGATACGGCAATCGGCAGCACACCACCGAAAATCAGCACGCTTTGCCAGCCGAAGTGCGGAATCATCCACGCCGACAGGAAGCCACCACCGGCTGCACCCACGGTAAAGCCGCAGAACACCACGGTCACCAGGAAGGAGCGACGGCGTTCCGGCGCAAACTCCGACACCAGCGTGCCGACATTGGGCATGGCTGCACCAAGGCCAAGGCCGGTGAGGAAGCGGAAGATCACCAGATGGGTAATGTCGGTCGAGGTGGCGGTAACCAGCGTCCAGAAACCGAAGAAGAACACCGACAACACCAGTACCACCTTGCGACCCAGATAGTCTGCCAGCGGGCCGGCAAACAGCGCACCCAGCGTGAGACCTGCCAGCGCGGCGCTGAGCACCGGCGCCAGCTGCGGGTTGGTCACATGCCACAGGCGTTTGAGTTCCGGGGCGATGAAACCCATGATGGCCACGTCAAAACCGTCGGCCGCGATAATGCAGAAACCAAAAAACACCACCAGCCACTGAAAGCGGTTGATGGGACGATCGTCGATCAATGACCGAACATTGATGACATTGCTGGCGTTACTCATCTGTTTGTCTCCTGTTGCAGCGCTGACTATCAATCGCTGCCTTGTTGTTCTTGCTATCTGCCCTGCCCTTGCCGGTCAGCTGCAGGCCGTTGAAGCTACTGTCCCTTGCCAGCTTCTTTCCTGTTGAGGGGAGGAGTCTGCCTGTGATGACTGGCCGGTCCGGCCGTGCACTGCTTGCTGCCTGGTGCAGCCCGAGCTTGGCATGCTTGTCCATGCGTCTTGGGCATGGAATGCATTCTGACTTGGCATGAATCTTCAAAACATACCGCAAAAAATCTATCAGTTATACCGATTTACGATAACTGCGCCCCATCCATGTGCAGATATCCATAGCATGCACCAGCGCCTTGATTTTGTAGTTTTCCTACGCCAAATCAGCACATTAAAAAAATACAACAGCCGGAAAACAGCAGTTAAACACCATTCCCTGCCCCGTTTCAGTGCGGGAAATCCCTGAGTCCTGCCACACCACAAATACAGGCCAGTCCTGCATTTTCCGGCTGAAAGCGGACAGCAAAAGCGCATGCATGCCACCTGTCAGCCATGGCTGCCGGACACTGCACATCAAACAAAAAATCAAAACAAAGTTATTTTTTTGAATTGCATTCCGTTTTTTGCGATTGCATACTGCCCAGCCATCAGCCACCGAAAAACAGACTGGCCAACACGGGGGATGCCACCACGCCCACCCGCCTGCGCCAGCTACACAGGAGAGACTCATGCCACCACGCCAGCTCGCCCTTGCTGCCCTCAGCATGCTGGAGCTATCCCCGCCCGACATGGTCAGCTGCGCCGCTGCTGCCGGCTTCAGCCATGTCGGTCTGCGCCTGCTGCCTGCCACGGCCGAAGAACCGCAACACGACATGCTGGGCAACAGCCCGCTGCTGCGCGAAACCTTGGTGCGCCTGCAGGACACCGGCCTGCAAGTGTCTGATGTGGAAATACTCAGGCTCAAACCGGAAGTGGATGTCGCCAGCTATCTGCCCATGCTGGAAAGTGCCGCCCGGCTAGGCGCACACGAGGTACTGGTGGCAGGTAATGACCCGGACTTTGCCCGCTGTGCGGACAGTTTTGCCCGCCTGTGTGAACTGGGCGCACCACTGGGCCTGAGCATGAATATCGAGCCCATGCCCTGGACCGACATCCGCAACATCGCCATGGCCATGCAGTTGCTGGAGCAAGCCGGCCAGGACAATGCCGCCCTGCTGGTGGACGCCATCCACTTTGACCGCGCCGGGGACGCCCCGGCCATGCTGGCCGAGGTGCCGCGCCAGCGCCTGCACTACATGCAGTTGTGCGATGCCCCGGCAGCAAAACCAGACAGCATGGAAGAACTGCTGTACCAGGCCCGCGCCGAGCGCATGCCACCGGGCCACGGCGGGCTGGCGCTGGGCGAACTGCTGCTGGCCTTGCCGCCGGAGCTGCCGATTGCGCTGGAAGTGCCGATGCACAGCAAGGGCCATCTGCGTGCCGTGGAGCGGGCCAAGCTGCTACGCAGTGCTGCACAACAGTTATTGCAGCGCACCTACGGTGCAGCGCTTGAGTCGGCTGGCACGTAACAATCTTCCATAAAAAAAATTCTCAAAACGTACCGACTGGTTGCTTTTATGCAACAAAACGGACGCAAGACAGCAATACGGAGAGACTGACATGCTGTTGCAACTGGAAAACCTGCCTGCACAAGGCAGTGAATTTGATGTGGTGGTCATAGGTGCCGGTGGTGCCGGGCTGGCTGCCGCACTGTTTGCCGGCCTTGCCGGACAGAAAGTGCTGCTGGTGGAACACAGCGAATACGTGGGCGGCACCACCGCCCTGTCCGGCGGCACTACCTGGATACCCAGCACCCTGCATAGCGCGCGGGTGAATCCGCAAGACACCCTGGCCGAAGCAGCGCGCTATCTGGACAATGCCATTGGCGAACGGGCCGACCCGGCACTGCGCCAGGCCTTCCTGCAAGCCGGCCCGGCGGCGGTGGCTGCGCTGGAAGCCGCCACCGAGGTGAAATTCCGCCCCTACCCCAAACACCCGGACTACATTTCCGACCTGCCCGGCTCCACCCTCAATGGCCGTGCGCTGGAACCCTTACCCTTTGATGGCCGTCTCTTGGGCGAGCTGTTTGCCGTACTGCGCCCGCCCATCCCCGAATTCACCGTGCTGGGCGGCATGATGGTGGACCGCACCGACATCAACCACCTGCTGAAGCTCAAGTCCTCGCTGCCTTCGTTCAGGCACTCGCTCAAGCTGCTGCTGCGCCATGCCAGCGACCGCCTGAGCTACCCGCGCGCACCCGGCTGGTGATGGGTAATGCGCTGGTGGGCCGCCTGCTGTATTCGCTGTCGAAACTGGGCAATGTGCAGCTGGCACTGCGAGCCCAGGCCAGCGACATCCAGCACGATGAGCGCGGCGTGCACGGCCTCACCCTGCGCCAGGACAAGACCAGCCGCAGCATCAAGGTGAATCAGGGAGTGATTCTGGCCAGCGGCGGCTTCAACCGCGACCCGGAACAACGCGCCCGCCTGCTGCCGGGCATAGAGATGGACTGGTGCCCCGGCGCGCCCGGCCATACCGGTCAGGCACAGCAGCTGGCGCGCGGCCTTGGTGCAAAACTGGCCGAAGGCAGCCTCAGCCCGGCATTCTGGGCACCGGTATCACTGCGCCGCCGTGCCGATGGCAGCCAGGCGGTGTTTCCGCACTTCATGCTGGACCGCGCCAAGCCCGGCATGATTACCGTCAATGCCCGTGGCGCGCGCTTTGTCAACGAAAGCACCTCCTACCACCTGTTTGGCCTGGCCATGCAGGAAGCCAACCGCAGCACGCCCAGCATTCCGGCCTTCCTTATTTGCGATGCTGCCGCCTTGCGCCAGTACGGCATCGGCATGGTGCGCCCCGGCGGCAAGAACCTGGAACCCTACCTGGCCGATGGCTACCTGAGCGCAGGCAACACACTGGCCGAGCTGGCCGGCAAGCTGGGCATGGACCCAGCCACGCTGGAGGACAGCGTGGCGCGCAACAACCGCTTTGCCGCCAGCGGCGTGGACAGCGACTTCCACCGTGGCGAAACC
Source organism: Aquitalea pelogenes (assembly GCF_001515305.1). Classification (GTDB taxonomy): domain Bacteria; phylum Pseudomonadota; class Gammaproteobacteria; order Burkholderiales; family Chromobacteriaceae; genus Aquitalea; species Aquitalea pelogenes. The sequence goes on along the minus strand of NZ_LNQV01000021.1, from coordinate 1,954 downwards.
GCCTACCAGCAAAACATGGGCGACCCCTCACGCGGTCAGCCCAATCCCAATATCGGCCCGCTCGCCGAAGCCCCGTATTACGCGGTGCGGCTCTATCCGGGCGACATCGGCGCGGCCACCGGCCTGCAAACCGACGCCCAGGCGCGGGTGCTGGGCCTCGACGGCCAGCCCATTGCCGGCCTGTATGCGGTGGGCAATGACATGCATTCCATCATGGGCGGGGTGTATACCGCGCCCGGCATCACCATCGGCCCGGCGCTGGTATTTGCCAGCATTGCCGCCACCCACGCCAGCCAACGCCACACCCGCGCCCCGACGCGCGTCACCGTTACCCAATAAGGAGAGCACAACATGACCCAAACCCTGCAACTGGATGGTGCCACCCGCGTACTGGCCATCGTGGGCGACCCGATCGCCCAGGTGAAATCCCCGGCTGGCGTCAGCGCCGCCCTGCAACAGCAAGGCCGTAATGCCATTCTGGTGCCCAGCCATGTCAGCCCGGCCAATCTGGATGCCTACGTCAAGGGCATCAGCCTGGCGGGCAATCTGGACGGCATCATCGTCACCGTGCCGCACAAGTTCGCCATGTTTGCCCAATGCAGCAGCAGCAGCGACCGGGCGCGCCGCCTGGGCGCGGTCAATGTGATGCGCCGCAATGACGACGGTAGCTGGCACGGCGACATGTGTGACGGCGCCGGTTATGTAGCCGCCATGCGCGCAGCTGGTTGCCAGCCGGAAGGCAAGCGCGCACTGCTGGTGGGTGCTGGCGGTGCGGGTTCGGCCATTGCACTGGCCCTGCTGGAAAACGGCGTCAGCGAACTGGCCATCCACGACGCCGACACCAGCCGCCGCGACCAGTTGATTACCCGGCTTGACGCCAGCTTCCCCGGCCAGCTGCGCATAGGCAGCAACGACCCCAGCGGCTTTGCCATTGCCATCAACGCCTCGCCCACCGGCATGCAGGCCAGCGACCCGCTGCCAATTGATGCCGGCAAGCTGGACGACACTATGTTTGTCGGCGACGTGATTACCGCCCCGGCCGTCACCCCGCTGATTGAAAGCGCCCGTGCACTGGGCTGCCAGACCGTGGTGGGGGGCGACATGTTTGCCGCCGTGCGTGAACTGATGCTGGACTTCCTGCTGGCGCAGGGTCCGCTGGCGCGCTGAGGTTGGCCGTGAACAAGCAAGCACAAGCCAACACCCTGCACTGCGACCTGCTGGTAGTGGGCAGCGGCGCCGGCGGGCTGGCCACTGCCGTCACCGCCGCCCGGCTGGGGCTGAAGGTGGTGGTGGCGGAAAAAGAAGCCGAATTCGGCGGCACCACTGCCTGGTCGGGCGGCTGGCTGTGGGTGCCGCGCAACCCGCTGGCCATCGCCGCCGGGATAGACGAAGACCCGGCCCTGCCGCGCCAGTACCTGCACAGCGAACTGGGAGAGGACTTCGATCCCGCACTGACCGATGCCTATCTGAGCCACGCGCCACGCATGGTGGACTTCTTCCAGCGCCACAGCCTGCTGCGCTTCATCGACGGCAACCTGATTCCGGACTTCCACGGCCACAGTGCCGGGGCGGCCAGCGGCGGGCGTTCGGTGTGTGCGGCACCGTTCGATGGCCGACTGCTGGGCGCGCACATCCACCAGCTGAAAAAGCCGCTGGACGTGATTTCGCTATGGGGCATGGGCATTGCCTCCGGTGTGGAGCTGCGTCATTTTCTCAACGCCAGCCGCTCGCTCGCCTCCTTTGCCTATGTCACCCGGCGCGTGCTGGCCTACTGGCGCGACTGCCTGCTGCATGGCCGTGGCATGCGGCTGGTCAACGGCAATGCGCTGGCCGCCGCGCTGGGGGCCTCGGCCCTGCAAGCCGGGGTGGAACTGCGCCTGTCCAGCCCGGTGCGCCAGTTGCTGCGCGAACAGGACAAGGTGAGCGGTGCGCTGCTGGACACGCCGGACGGCCC
>NZ_LNQV01000020.1 GCF_001515305.1 Aquitalea pelogenes | reverse complement strand
ACTTGCGGCACGCTAGCGTCGCGCCGCTGCGGACAGCCGACCGCTTAAGACCCTGAGCGGCACGTCTGTGTCGGCTCGCGCTGACGGGACCGGGCCAGCTCCGACAGGTGTTTCTGAGCAGAAAATGATCGTACTGCTTTCGGGGGATTTCTCTGGCGATGGATGCACCGTGGCGGAACGCCCCGGTAAAGCCGGGGCTTCCGCCCTACGCGCCGACCCCGTAGGGTGGATGCCCCGAAGGGGCGATCCACCGCGAAACACTCCCGAATAAATCCATTTCCCCAGTCAAATAACTACCGCACCAACGCACCCCTTGGGCCCCGTCAAGCATGCCGACGGGTGGCCGGGGCGAGGTGTTAAGCGCCTGCAATGTCTGAGCGATTTGACGTTAGCAAATCGCGAGTTCAGGCGCGCCTCGCACCGGTCGGGGCCTGTCGGGCAGCCGCAGGCCATGCTTGCTGGGTGGCCTTTAGGGATGAAAGGGATCTTTGGCCAAGCAAAGATCCCTTTCCCGTCCGCCGCGCGGAAGCGGCAAGACAAAACATCATCCGCGTGAGCGGATGCAACACCTGTTTTTACTTTGTGGTGGCAACAGCGAGCGCGGAGGCACATAAGCACCGCACCGACGCTGCTCTATTCCCCATCCCCCGCGCGGAAGCGGCATGCAAATCATCATCCGCGTGAGCGGATTCCCGCAGTCCGAATAATTGATTTTTTGTTGTGTGCTGGAATGGTCTGAATGACGGCGGAACGCCCCGGTAAAGCTGGGGCTTCCGCCCTACGTGCTGGCGCCCATATCGTCGCCAAGCAAACACGTATCCCGTCCACCGCGCGGAAGCGGCAAGACAAAACATCATCCGCGCAGCGGATGCCAGACCCTTACCTGCACCTCTTGCCAGTGTTTCCACTCCCCTCTAGTCTTGCTGTCCCCGATGGTGCTGATTAGCCTTGTCCCGTTGCGTGTTCACACGCAGCCAGGTTTGGCGACCTGATCTGCACCCACCGGGAAAGCCGTGTCAAAACGGCTTTTTCTGCTTGCGTCTGTCTCCTCCAATGGCAGGCCAGGCGGGGAGACCTATACGGTCTGCCGGTCAATGGTGGTGCTTCCGGTTCGCCAACCCCGCTTTGGCCTGCCACCCGCGTTTTCTTGCGTGCGTGGCAGCCTTCATCCTTCAACGGAGGGCAGAACCATGACGCATCCCGACCCCAACATCCCCCAGGCCCCGCCCCTGACGCTGTACTACCAAGGCAAACCCGTCCGGGTGCTGCTGCACCACGGCCACTGCTGCCTGCTGGCGGACGACATCCTCGCCCTCTCCCCACCACGACTACGCCACCAGCTGCAACAGCAACTGGCCGAATACCCCGGCTGCGCCCTCACCCTGCCGCAACACGACAGCCCGCAATGCGGCTGGCCAGCCCCCGCCTTGCAACGCGCACTGCAACAAAGCAAACGCCCCGCCGCCCGCCAACTGCAACACTGGCTGCAACAACAGGTACTGCCTGCCCTGCAGCAACTGCCACCCGATGCCCCGCGCTGGGAACAGGCGCTGGCCATGGCGGCCGAGGCCGGACAGCAGATCAGCCATGCCGTACTCAAAGCCGTGCTGGAACACCGCAGCGACTGGCAACACAGCCATTGGCTGCTGACCCTCAACTACACCCCCAGCCACCCGCGCCGCCATGCCCATGGCCGTCTGGTGGCACTCAACAGCAGCGCAACCTCCTTGCAGGCACTGGCGCAACACATTGCCGGGCCGGACGGCAGTGCCTGCCGCAATGGCGAGCTGCTCCGCCTGGCAGCGGCCTGCCACCAGCAACTGGCAAAGCGCACGGAGAAACAGGCGTGGCGCGCAGAGGCGGCGGAACCGCCACGCGCCAACCCGGCTGCCTGACGTCCCCGGCCAGTGCTCAACACGGGGCAGGCTGCGCGCATTGACCGCGCTCGCCCTATCCATCCATCATCAAAGCACCCGAGTCCCGGCGATGGCATGTCGCCACAATTGGCCCCCATGTCGGCTTTTGACACGCAAGGCGTCTGCCGTCGTGGCTCAATGAGCGGCATCACGGGCAATGCCCCACCCAGAATACAAGGAAGACAACGTGCAAGATGGCATCCTGAAAAGCTATATCGGCGGTCGCTATATCGATAATCCGGCCCTGCCGCTGGCCGACAACTTCAACCCGGCCAATGGCGAACTGCTGTGCAAGGTGCAGCAGGCTGGCGCGGCTGAGGCCGAACTGGCGGTCAAGAGCGCCGAGGCCGGTTTTGCGGTGTGGAGCGAGATGACCGGTGCCGAGCGCGGCCGCATCATGAACAAGGCGGTGGGCATTCTGCGTGCGCGCAACCGCGAACTGGCCGAGCTGGAAGTGCGCGACAACGGCAAGCCGATTCAGGAAGCCGAGGTAGTGGATGTGCTGTCCGGCGCGGACTGCATCGAATACTTTGCCGGCATGGCCGCCGGGATTCACGGCGAGCATTTCCCGCTGAAAGGCGCGTTTGCCTATACCCGGCGCGAGCCACTGGGCGTGTGCCTGGGCATTGGCGCGTGGAACTACCCCATCCAGATTGCCTGCTGGAAATCCGCCCCGGCGCTGGCCTGTGGTAATGCCATGATTTACAAGCCATCGGGCATGACGCCGATGAGTGCGGCCCTGCTGGCGGAAATCTACAGCGAAGCCGGCGTGCCGGATGGCGTGTTCAACGTGATCCAGGGCAGCTCGTCCGTGGCACGCCAGCTGATTGCCGACGAACGCGTGGCCAAGGTGTCGATTACCGGCTCGGTGGATACCGGCAAGGCCATCATGAAAGACGCGGCAGGCACGCTCAAGCGCGTCACCATGGAGCTGGGCGGCAAGTCGCCGCTGATCATCTTTGACGATGCCGACATCGAACAGGCGGTGTCCGCCGCCATGCTGGCCAACTTCTACACCCAGGGTGAAATCTGCACCAACGGTACCCGTGTGTTCGTGGCGCGCAGCATTCACGCTGCCTTCATGCAGCGGCTGAAAGAACGCACCGCACTGTTGAAGATTGGCGACCCGATGCACCCGGACACCCAGGTGGGCGCACAGGTTTCGCCCAGCCATGCGCAAAGCGTGCTCAAGTACATCGACATCGGCCAGAGCGAAGGCGCGGTACTGGCCGCCGGTGGCCAGCGCGTGATCGTGCCCGGTTGCGAGGCAGGCTGGTTCATTGCCCCCACCATTTTTGACCAGTGCCGCGACGACATGCGCATTGTCAGCGAGGAAATCTTTGGCCCGGTGATGTCGGTACTGGTGTTCGACGACGAGGCGGAAGTCATCCAGCGGGCCAATGCCACCCGGCTGGGGCTGGCGGCGGGGGTGTTCACCCGCGACCTGGCGCGCGCCCACCGCGTGGTGGCCAAGCTGCAAGCCGGGGTGTGCTGGATCAACAACTACAACATCACGCCGATTGAAATGCCGTTTGGTGGCTACAAGGAATCCGGCCTGGGCTATGAAAACAGCCTTACCGCCATCGACTGCTACACCCAGCGCAAGAGCGTGTATGTGGAGCTGACCGGGGTGGCCAGTCCTTACGCCTGAGTGCTGCCAGCAGAGACGCTGCGCTATTTTGTTCGCCGCGCTAACACGCCAGGCGGCTCACCCTGTCATCCACACGATAACGGCAGACCTCACGGCCTGCCCTTGTCTTGTCTGAACCATCCGTAGCAAGGAGCACCCATGTCGCAACAGTTCGATTACATCATCGTCGGGGCCGGTTCTGCCGGTTGTGTGCTGGCTGCCCGCCTCACCGAAGATGCCGATGTCAGCGTGCTGCTGCTGGAAGCCGGCGGGCCGGACTGGCGGCTGGACTGGCGCACCCAGATGCCGGCGGCACTGGCCTACCCGCTGCAAGGCACTACCTATAACTGGGCCTACACCACGCTGCCGGAGCCGCACATGGGCAACCGTGTGATGACCCAGGGCCGCGGCATGGGGCTGGGTGGTTCGTCCCTGATCAACGGCATGGTGTACATCCGTGGCAATGCGCTGGATTTTGACGGCTGGGCGGAAAACAAGGGGCTGGAAAACTGGAGCTATCTGGACTGTCTGCCCTATTTCCGCAAGGCGGAAAGCTACGACAAGGGTGCCAATGACTTCCACGGTGCAACTGGCCCGCTACATGTCACCACGCCACGGCCAGACAACAACCCGTTGTATCAGGCCTTTATTGCAGCAGGCGAGCAGGCCGGTTACCCGCGCACCGACGACCTCAACGGCTACCGCCAGGAAGGCTTCGGGCCGATGGACCGCACCACCACGCCATCCGGCCGCCGCTGCAGTACCTCGCTGGCCTATCTGGACCAAGCCCGCACCCGCGCCAATCTCACAGTAAAAACCCGCGCACTGGCCGACCAGATCCGCTTTGCCGGCAACCGTGCGGTGGGCGTGAGCTATCTGCAAGGCGGCAGCCTGCATCAGGCCGAAGCGCGGCGCGAAGTCATTGTCTGCAACGGCGCCATTGCCAGCCCACAGCTATTGCAGCGCTCTGGTGTGGGCAATGCCGACCAGTTGAAGCAACACGGCATCAGCAGCGTGGTACACCTGCCCGGTGTGGGCGAGAACCTGCAAGATCATCTGGAAATGTATCTGCAATACCACTGCACCAAGCCGGTTTCCATCTACCCGGCGCTGCAGTGGTGGAACAAGCCGCCCATCGGCGTGGAGTGGTATCTGAACGGCACCGGCCTGGGCGCCACCAATCACTTTGAAGCCGGTGGCTTCATCCGCAGCAGCACCGAGTTTGCCTGGCCCAACCTGCAATACCACTTCATTCCGCTGGCCATGAATTACGACGGCAGTAATCCGGTGAAGGCGCACGGCTTCCAGTGCCATGTCGGCTCCATGCGCTCGCCCAGCACCGGTTTTGTGCGGCTGGCCAGCCGCGACCCGCGCGCAAACCGCTGCTGCAGTTCAATTACATGGCACATGCGGTGGACTGGCAGGAGTTCCGCGCCGGGGTGCGGCTGACGCGGGAAATCATCGCCCAGCAGCCGTTTGACGAATTCCGTGGCGAGGAAATCAAGCCGGGCATGAAGATTCAGAGCGATGCCGAGATCGACGCCTTCGTACGCGAACATGCCGAAACCGCGCTGCATCCGTCCTGTACCTGCAAGATGGGCTACGACGACATGGCGGTGGTGGACAAGGACGGACTGGTGCACGGCGTGGAGGGCTTGCGCGTGGTGGATGCTTCCATCATGCCGCGCGTCACCACCGGCAACCTCAATGCGCCGGTCATCATGATGGCGGAAAAGCTGGCCGATGCGATTCGCGGCCGCACGCCGCTGCCGCGTTCACAGGCTGCTTACTTTACCGCTGGCAAACAAGCGGTACGGCTGATGGGCACGGCAGATTTTCCCTGGCCGACGGCCAGCGTGTCTGCCGCACACTGATGAGTGAGGACGGGAGATGCGGCGCTTGACTGCGCCACCGCACTTTCTACAATGCCAGACAGCGGCTGCATCGCAGCTGCATGTCTGGAGAAGAAAATGCACACCCTGAAACCGCGTAATCCCTACGCCTGCTCGCCCTTGCTGAAAAAGGGCGGTGCCCACCGCAGCAGCCGCTCCGGCCTGCGTCAGAATGCCCGTCAGGCCATGCTGGCCGAACTGGATGAGCTGGATGAGCTGGACTGGATCGACCCCTCCCCGGCAACCCAGGCTGTCGAGTCCCCCAGCGAGGACGAAACACCGGGCAGTTTTACCTGCCACCCCACCATGACAAAGGCCGCTTCCCAGCGGCCTTTGCCTTGTTACCCCCGTCTGGCTGCCTGACTACACGGTAAAACGCGCCGCCAGCGCACTAAGCTGCTCGGACAAACCCTTCAACTGCCCCACCGTTTCTGCTGTTCCCTTCATCGCCCGGCTGTTTTCCTCCGACATTTGTGCAACTTGCTCCACATTCTTCGCCAGCACCTGGCTGGTATTGCTTTGCTCGTTCAGCGCGGTCTGGATTTCCGCCACCACCTGCTGTACCTGATCAATCTGCTGCTGGATGGTGACGATGGCCGTACCGGCGTGCTCGGCATGTTGCTGCCCTGCTTCCACGGTTTGCATGCCGGTGTGCATATTGCCTGCCGCCTGCTTTGCGGTGTGCTGGATTTGCTGCACGATGCCGCCAATTTCGGTGGTGGACTGCGCGGTGCGCTCTGCCAGCTTGCGCACTTCATCGGCCACCACGGCAAAGCCGCGCCCCTGCTCTCCGGCACGGGCGGCTTCAATCGCCGCGTTAAGCGCCAGCAAATTGGTCTGGTCGGCCACATCACGAATCACATCCACAATGCTGACAATCGACTCGGACTGCTTGCTCAGGGACTGGATGGTGTCAGACACCGTGGATATCTCGCGCACAATGCTTTGCATGCTGGAGCCCGCCCCGCGAATAACCTCCGTACCGGATGTGGACTCCTGCACTGCCGCCTGCGATAGCTGATGCGCCTCTACCGAGCGTTCTGCACTCACCGACAGGCTGGTACTGAGTTGTTCCACCGCTGCCGCCATGCTGGAGGCAGCTTCAGACTGACGGTCGCTGCTGTGCGCCACCTGGCTCGCCCCTTCGGCCACATCTCGGGCGGCACCATCCAGCTGCTGCGAGGTGTGTACCAGCTGGCTCACCGTATCGCGCAATTGATTACGCATTTGCCGGATGGCCGCCAGCAAGCTGGATTCGTCCTGGCTGTTGAGCGCAATGCTGGTATCCAGCCTGCCGGTGGCAATCTGCTCCACCACCTCCTGTACATAAAAGGGCTCACCACCCAACTGCGCGGTGATGGACAGATACAGGGCAATGAACAGGTAGATGGACAGCAGGAAGGCCAGCAAGGCGCAGCCCAGATACATATTGCGCTGCCACTGTATGCGCTGGATACGCGCCTCCAGCAGCGTGTCCAGCTGGGTGAGTGCAGTTTGTCCGAATGCTGTCGCCGCATTCAGTGTGTCGGTCGCCAGACTGCTGGCCGCACCGGTCTGGCCGTCAATGGCCTTGCGGAACACGCTGTTGTTTTGCTCAGCCACGGCCAGCAGCCTGGCATCACTACCAGCCAGACTGGCTTTGAGCGCCGGGTTATAGGCGGCAGCCTTGTTCAGGTTCTGTGTCAGGCTCTCCACGTTATTGCGCAGTTGCGGCAACAGCATCAACAAGCTGTCGCGCGCGGGGCCGCTCAATACCTGCCCCTTGGCTGCCATCAGCGTACTGTTGGCCTCCATGCTTTGGCTGAGCCAGTCCGCCCAGTGGTTGATAAGCAGGTCCATCAGGTAGTAGGTGTCGATGTCCGGGTCCAGCGTCAGGTTGGATTGGTCGCTGGCCTGGCTGATCAGCGCATGCAGGCTGCTGCTGGCTGCCTGGAAGTTGTCCGGCTGTGGTGCCGACTGCAGTTTTTTCCAGCTCGCGTCGAAACCAGACCATTCCTTGTCCACGCCCAGCACCGGGTTGAGCGCGCTATGGGTTTGCTGCATGGCCTGCCATTGCTGCTGCACTGCGCTTCCCAGCGCGTTACCTGCTCCCTGGCCGGCGTGCTGGGCCTGTTCCTGCTCCAGCGCCAACAGCAAGGCCATGGCGGGCTTCACATATTGCACACCCACTCTCTCCTTGCTGGAGAAGTCCACATTGTCCTGATTGCTGCGGTACAGCCCGTAGGTGAGGTAAACCAGGGCAACGGCAAACACGGTACCGATGATGGCAAAGCGGATGGGATAGCTCAGATGCTGCATCCAGCGGGCGGTTTGGCGGAACATGCACAACTCCTTGCAAGCGCGCACAGCACGGTGGCTATACGAGTGAAGACAGCTTTGGTTATAGGGGCATTGTTCTTGCACTGCAAAATCAAATACCTATGCCAATAGGTTTTGTCGCGTGCAGCAGCTTGAATTTGCGTTCTTTTTATAAGGTGTATTTTATTTACATTTTAATGTTATGCTACGCGCTGTCCGTGCCGAACACCTGTCTTTTAAAAAATGTATTTCACACACATCTAAAGGAAGATCCATGCTCAGTGCCACCATCCGCCAGCAAGTCAAAGCCACCGCCCCCATCCTGAAACAGCATGGCGTGCTGCTGACCAGCCATTTTTACCAACGCATGTTCCAGCACAACCCGGAGCTGAAAAACATCTTCAACCAGGGGCACCAGCATGCCGGCCAGCAACAGCAAGCACTGGCCATGGCCGTGGCTGCCTATGCCGAGCACATTGATGCGCCCGAAGTACTGCTGCCGGTACTGGAACGGGTGGCACACAAACACGCCAGCCTGGGCATCCGTGCCGAACACTACCCGATTGTGGGCAAGCATCTGCTGGCTTCCATCCGCGAGGTGCTGGGAGAAGAAGCCGCACCGGACAGCCTGCTGGAGGCCTGGGCGCCGCCTATCAGCAACTGGCAGACCTGCTGATCCAGCTGGAAAACAGCCTGTACCAGCGTGCTGCCACCCAGCCCGGTGGCTGGAGCGGCTGGCGGCCGTTCCGCGTGGTGAAGAAGCAGGTAGAAAGCGAGGAAATCACCTCGTTTTATCTGCAAGCCGCGGATGGTGGCAGCTTGCCTGCCTTCCAGCCCGGTCAATACATTTCGGTGCAGCGTTTCATTCCGGAATGGGGCCTGAGCCAGCCGCGCCAGTACAGCCTGTCCGATGCACCCGGCAAGGAGTGGCTGCGTATTTCGGTGAAGCGGGAAGACGCACGCGATGAGGCTCCCGCCGGCAAGGTGTCCGGCATCTTGCATACCGAACTGGCCGAAGGGGACATCCTGCAGGTATCGCCGCCATTTGGTGATTTCGTGCTGCATCAGGAGCGGGACACCCCGGTGGTGCTGATCAGTGCCGGGGTGGGCCAGACTCCGCTGCTGTCCATGCTGCAGCACTTGCTGGCCAGTGATCAGTCGCGCCCCATCCGCTATTTGCACGCCGCACGTCACGGGGCGGTTCACGCCATGAAGCAGGAAGTCGGCACGCTGGCGCAGCAGCATGCGCAGCTGCAGCAACGTGTGTTTTATGAAACCCCGGCCGCAAACGATACCCTTGGTGTGGACTTCCATCAGCAAGGCCGTATCGATGCCGATGCCATCCGTGCCCATGCCCTGCTGCCGGATGCCGACTATTATTTGTGCGGCCCGGTGGGCTTCATGCAGCAACAGCACCGCCAGCTGCGCGAGGCCGGGGTAGAAGCCACGCGCATCCACATGGAAGTGTTTGGCTCCAATGCCATGACCACCGCCTGAATTGGCTTTGTTTGCCGCTGCGCATTGTGAGCTGCCGCACTGCGGAGTATCCTGCGCGGCACTTTCCCCGCCCACTTTACTGCCATGCAACTGAACCGCTTTACCGACCTTGGCCTGCGCGTGCTGATGTACCTGACGCACCGCGACCGGGAGCAACCGGTCACCATCAGCGAAATTGCCGAACGCTTCGAGGTGTCGCGCAATCACCTGGTGAAAGTGGTGCATTTCATGGGGGTGCAAGGCTGGCTGAACAACAGCCGTGGCAAGGGTGGCGGGCTGGCGCTGGCCCAGCCGCCCGAGCATTACCGCCTGGGCGGCATCATCCGCACGCTGGAAGGCAATGTGCCGCTGATTGACTGCGCCGAACCGCCTTGCGCGCTGCGTCAGGACTGCCAGCTCAAGGCCGTGCTGGATGTGGGCATGCAGGCATTTTTCAGCACACTGGACAGTTACACGCTGCGCGACGTGATTGCCAGCCCCACCGGCGAGGCCATCATTCGCCTGCATCGCAGCCCCAGACCGCAGTCGGCCGACAAAACCACACCGGATGTGTTGTAAAAAACCATCACTTTTTCAATGAAAAAGCCCGCTATATGCGGGCTTTTTTTGCTGCTTTTTTAGGGGATAACCCTTTAAAAGCCCGCTATATGCGGGCTTTTTTTGCTGCTTTTTTAGGGGATAACCCTTTAAACAGTCTGAACAAAACCATCAGATGGTCTTGGAATAACGTGCCTTGGTTTCCCGTTCACGCAAATGGCGGTCGAACAGCATGGCGATATTGCGGATCAGGAAGCGCCCTTTGGGCTCCACCATCAGGAAATCGCCGTCAAAGGTCAGCAGGCCCAGCTTGTGGTACTCGCGGATGGCTGGCAGCTCGGCAGCAAAATACTCGGCGAAATTGATGCCGTGCACCTGCTCGATGGCTTCCACCGACAGGGAGAAGCGACACATCAGCGCCTGGATGATGCCGCGACGCAGGATGTCGTCCTGATCCAGCACCATGCCGCGCATTACCGGCAGCCGACCTTCGTCCAGCGCGGCGTAATAGCTGTCCAGGTCCTTCTCGTTCTGGCTGTAACAGGGGCCAACCTTGCCGATGGACGACACGCCAAGGCCGATCATGTCGCAGTCGGCATGAGTGGAATAGCCCTGGAAATTGCGCTGCAGGCGGGCCTGGCGCAAGGCAATGGCCAGGTCATCCTCCGGCTTGGCAAAGTGGTCCATGCCAATGAATACATAGCCTGCATCCGCCAGGCTCTTTACCGCGTCCTGCAGGATGTCCAGCTTGGTGCTGGCGGCTGGCAGGTCAGCCTCGTTGATGCGCCGTTGCGGCATGAACACGGTGGGCAAATGGGCATAGTTGTACAGCGCCAGGCGGTCCGGGCCAATGGCAATCACCTTGTCCAGCGTGCGTTTGAGCGACTCGCGGGTTTGTAGCGGCAGGCCGTAGATCAGATCCACACTGACCGACTTGAAACCGGCTTCGCGCGCAGCCTCGATCACCTCCAGCGTTTCTTCCTCGCTTTGCACCCGGTTCACCGCGGCTTGCACCTGCGGGTCGAAGTCCTGGATGCCCACGCTCATGCGGTTGAAGCCCAGTCGCGCCAGGTGATGCACGGTTTCACGACCCACCTTGCGCGGGTCGATCTCGATGGAATATTCTCCCTCCGGCAAAAATTCGAAGTGGGCACGCAACATGGTCATCAGGCGGTCCAGCTGCTCGTCGGAGAGGAAGGTTGGCGTACCGCCGCCAAAGTGCAGCTGGATCAGCTTTTCCCGGCAGCCAAGCGAGGCGGCAACCAGCTTGATTTCCTTTTCCAGGTAATCGAGGTAGCGGTCGGCACGGCTCTTGTCCTTGGTGATGATCTTGTTACAGCCGCAGTAATAACAAACCGTGTTACAGAACGGTATGTGTACGTACAATGAGATGGCGTTCTGATGCATGCCCAGGTGGCGTTGCTTCAGCCAGTGTTTATAGTCCTTCTCACCGAATGCCGGGGTAAACCGGTCGGCGGTGGGGTAAGAAGTGTATCTTGGGCCGGAACCATCAAGACGTTCGATCAATGCTCGGTCGAACTCACAGTGGGTAGGCGAAAACGGATGGGTGGTGTGCATGTCGTCGGGTATTGATAGTCAAACGTCAGGTGGACTGGTAAATTTGCGGAAAACGTGCGAATTCCGCTTTGACAAGGGTCAAGCTTCTTTACAGGGTTGTACAAAACACGCGATGTCAGACCAACACCAACACACTCTGCACGCACTGAAGGTGTCCTGCTCCAACTGCAGTCTGCGCGAACTCTGCCTGCCCATCGGGCTGAACCGCGACGAAATGACGCAGCTGGATGCAGTGATCCGTCAGAGCCGCCGCCTCAAGCGCGGTGAATACCTGTTCCGCAGTGGCGAAGCCTTCAAGTCGCTGTTTGCCGTGCGCACCGGTTTCTTCAAGACCAGCGTGGCAAGCCAGGATGGTCGTGAACAAGTCACCGGCTTTCTGATGTCCGGCGAACTCATGGGCCTGGATGGCATCTCGTCCAATGTGCATGGCTGCGACGCCATTGCCCTGGAAGACAGCGAAGTCTGCGAACTGCCCTTCAACCGCATGGAAAGCCTGGGGCGCGACATTCCCAGCCTGCAACACCACTTTTTCCGGCTGATGAGCCGCGAAATCGTGCGTGACCAGAACGTCATGCTGCTTCTGGGCAACATGAAGGCAGAAGAACGTCTGGCTGCCTTCCTGCTGAACCTGTCACAGCGTCTGTCCACCCGCGGTTTTGCCGCCAACGATTTCATCCTGCGCATGAGCCGCGAGGAAATCGGCAGCTTCCTCGGCCTGAAACTGGAAACCGTCAGCCGTACGCTGTCCAAGTTCCAGCAGCAAGGCTGGCTGAGCGTGGACCACAAGCACATCCAGCTGATCAAGGCCGATGCACTCAAGGACCTGATCTCCGGTTGTACCCACGCCAACGGCGTATAAGCCGACAGGCACGGTAACAGCCATCCGGGCGGTGGGCGCAATGCGCCTTACCGCTCTTTTTGCATCTTCCGCCCATCCGGGCAGGCGCGCCATTCTCCGCAAGCACTAACTCTTCCGGGCAAGGTATTACCAGCGCCCGATCAGCATGCCGGCCACCAGTTGCTCGGCCCGTTCCGCCACTTCAGCCAGTTGCGCGGCGTCCGGCTCGCCGCGTACCACCACGGCGGGCAGCACTTCGTGCCAGCCATAGCCGGCGATGATGCGCCGCATGGCGTGCACAGCCCCCATGCCATCGTTACCGGCGGACACCAGCAAGAGGCAGGCCAGCCCTTCGGTGCGGCCCTGTGCGGGGTAGAAGGTGCGGTCAAAGAAATCCTTCATCTTGCCCGCCATATAGCCAAAATTCTCCGGCGTTGCCAGCACGATGCCGTCTGTTGTCAGCAAATCATCCAGTGTGGCCTGCTCGGCGGGCAGGCAGTTGAACTGCAGGTCATCGGCCAGCTGCGCTACGCTGGCGCGCACGGCATCAACCAGCTGCAAGGTGCGGCCGGTCTGGCTGGCATACAACAACAGCAAGCGCTTCATGCGGCGGGACTCCCTGGCAGCGTGGCCATCAATGCCTGCAGACGCGTTGCTTCGGGCCAGCCTGGCGGCACCACGAAACCGCGCGCCACCTCCTCCCAGTAGCCATCGCCCAGCGGCAGCAACTCTGCCACCAGTTGCGGCACCACGGCCTGGCGCAACTCCTGGCGCAGGCTGTGCTGTTCACGCACTTCGGCTTCAGCCACACGGGCCGGAGCCAGCCAGCTCAAGCGTGGCAACCACATCCAGCGTGATGCCGGGCTGCTACTGGGCCAGGGGTGCAATAGCGGGCTGAACCAGCCTTGCAGCTGATCCGCAGCCAGTGGCGGCATGGGGCGGGACGGCCGGGAATAGAAAAACCAGCCGGCCAGCCGGGCCTGACTGGCGCAGGCCACAAACTCTGGCGGCAATACGCGCCGGGCCAGGGGGTGGCGGGACAGCTGCAACTGCGCCTGCAATTTACCCGCCTTCAGCAGCCAGGCATCGCGCAGGCTGGGGCCTACCAGACTGTCCGGCCCCTCGCCCAGTTGCAGATAGAATTTGCTGGCGGTTTCCACGTGCAGTGTTCGCCATCCAGCCGGATCAGGAAATCAAATTCGCCGATGGTGCGGCCGCTGGCATCCCGTAGCGGCAGATTGGCGGCCACCAGTTCGATATGGGGCGCGAGGTGAAACCAGAAAGCCAGCAAGCGCTCGGCATAGTGGCCCAGACGGCGACAGGGCTGGTCAGCCAGCCAGGCATAGAGCGGTGCCGGGTCTTGCTCCAGCGCGGCCAGCAAGGCCGGGCCATCCGGGCCCAGCAGGCCTTGTGGCGAAAGATTGCAGCCGCTATCCCAGGGGGCAGGTGCGGTCAGCAGGAAAGCCAGATCACGCAGCGCAGGCTGCGTGTAAGGCAGATAAAAACCGCGATCAGGATTCGCCGCCGTGCTCATGGCCGTCTGCCACGCGCTGGATCTGCTTCATCAGGCCACGCAGGATGTCCACCTCGTCGCGCAGCATGCCGGAACGGTTGAACAGCGCGCGCATGCGGCGCATCAGTCGCTCGCTGTTACGGCGGCGGTAGTAGCCGATGGCATCCATGGTCTGGTCCAGATGCTGGCAGAAGCCTTCCACCTCGCCCAGGCTGGCGGTTTCGCTTTCCGGACGCAGGTATTCCACGTCAACGCCAGTATGGCTGAACAGCTCGTAAGTCATCACCTGCACCGCCATGGCCAGGTTGAGCGAGAAGTAATCCGGGTTACCCGGAATGGTAACCAGCCGGTTGCACTGCTCCACTTCTTCAATCGACAGGCCGAAGGTTTCATTGCCGAACACCAGCGCCACCTGTTCGCCATCACGCGCGCGCGCCACCAGTTCCGGCGTGGTTTCGCGCGGAGTGGACAGCGGCGTGGTGAGTTCGCGGCGGCGGCTGGTCAGCGCGCAGGCCACGGTGACGTCGCTGAGCGCCTCACTGAGGCTCGCCACCACGGTGGCGCTCTCCAGCACATCCACGGCACCGGAGGCCAGGGCATTGGCTTCATCGCTGGGAAACACTTTGGGTTCAACCAGATACAGGCGGGTCAGCCCCATGGTTTTCATCGCCCGTGCGGCCGAACCGATATTGCCCGGATGGTTGGGCCGAGCCAACACGATGCGAATGTTTTTCAGAAAATCAGGTACTTGGGGTTTATTCATCAGCAGTTTCACATTAAAATGGCGGGCATATCAAAAAGCCCGCGCGCTCGCGCCGGCTTTTTTTGTTCCTTAACCCAGATTGTTACTGTCAGATGTCGAGCCATGTTGGCTGACATCTGCTATCCGTTCTAGAGGCCGTCAATGCATCCGATGCTCAATATCGCGGTTAAAGCCGCCCGCCGTGCTGGCAGTGTAATCCAGCGTGCGTCGCTTAACCTCGATACCATTCGTGTAGAGAAGAAAAAGCACAATGACTTTGTGACCGACGTGGACCGCGCTGCCGAACAGGCCATCGTGGACATGATTCTCGAGGCGTATCCCAAGCACGCCATTCTAGCAGAAGAGTCCGGCGCCAAAGGCGTGGGCTCCTCCGAATACGAGTGGATCATCGACCCCATCGACGGCACCACCAACTTCCTGCATGGCCATCAGCAATACGCCATCTCCATCGCACTGGCGCACAAGGGCCAGGTGCAGCAGGCCGTGGTGTACGACCCTAGCCGTAACGATCTGTTTACCGCCTCGCGTGGTGTTGGCGCTTTCCTCAACGACCGCCGCATCCGTGTTTCCAAGCGCTTCATGATGAATGAATGCGTGATCGCCACCGGTTTCCCGGTATCCGACCAAAGCTATATCGACCAGTACCTGGGCATGCTCAAGGACGTGCTGGGCAAGACTGCCGGCGTACGTCGCGAAGGCGCTGCCTCGCTCGACCTGTGCAATGTGGCCTGTGGCCGCGTGGACGGTTTCTGGGAAATGAACCTGAAGCCGTGGGACATCGCTGCGGGCAGCCTGATCGTGCAGGAAGCCGGTGGCATCGTCACCGACCTGAGCGGCGAACAGGAATGGATGGAATCCGGCGACATCGTGGCCGCCAACCCCAAGGTGCTGGCCCAGCTGCTGGCGACCATCGCGCCGCACCTGAACAAGTAATCATTGCCTCGGTGCAGGCAGCAAAAACGCAACCCGTGGGTTGCCGTTTTTTTATTTGCCGCTCGCTGACGGCTATTCGTGCATCACCACTTCCACCGCAGGTGCATCCGCAGCAGCCTTGCGCGGCCGGAGCAACAACAGCAAGGGCAACATGGCCAGAAAGCTGTAGGTAATCAGCCAGTACACATCGACGATGGACACCATCAGCGCCTGGCGTTGCAACTCTGCCGCCAGCTGGGTTGCGGTAGTGCCATCCACCACCGTCTTGCCCATGCGCGCCAGATAGTCCTGCAACCAGGGATTGTCGGCACTGAAAAAACCGCTCAAGGCATTCCAGGCTGACTGCTCGCCGCGCGAATAGGCGGTACTGACAATGGCAATCCCCACCGAGGAACCCATGGTGCGCAACAGGCTGAACAGCCCGGCGGCCTCGGCCGACAGCCGTGCAGGCAAAGTGGACATGGCCATGGCCGACAACGGCACATAAATCATGCCCAGCCCGAAACCCTGCAACAGCACCGGCCAGGCAAACCAGAATGGACTGGTATCCAGGTTGTAATGGGTACACACCCAGGTGCCGCAAGCACCAATCAGCAAGCCACTGCCAATCAGGTAACGCGAATCCACCCGGCCAATCAGCTTGCCCACAATCATCATGCTCACCAGGCTGGCAATGCCGCGCGGTGCCATGATCAGGCCGGTATCCAGCGTGGGGTAGTGAAACAGCCCTTCCAGCATGATGGGCTGAATCACCATGGCCCCGTACATGGACAGGCCCAGCGCGGCAATGACAATACTGGCGGCCACGAAATTGCGGTCCTGGAACATGTGCAGGTCGAACAAGGGATGGGCGCTGCCGGACAAGCCGCGCCAGATGAAACCCACCGCGCCCAGCACCGCCAGCACGCCGGCCACCACGATGCCGGTACTGGAAAACCAGTCGTCGCCATTCCCCCGGTCCAGCACATACTGGATGCCACCGATAGCCAGCGAAATCAGCAACAGGCCCAGCCAGTCGATGTCGCGCTCGCGCTTGGGCGTATCCGGCACCTGGCGCGCCAGCAGCAAGGACAACAGCCCGACCGGCAGGTTGATGAAGAAGGTCCAGCGCCAATCGAACATATCGGTCAGCCAGCCGCCTAGCGTGGGCCCGGCAATCGGCCCCACCATCACCCCCATGCCCCAGATGGCCATGGCCTTGCCACGCTGTTCGCGCGGGTAGTTGTCCACCATGATGGCCTGCGACAAGGGCACCAGCGCAGCGCCGAACACACCTTGCAACAGACGGAACACCACCAGCTGGCCCAGATTCAGCGCCACGCCGCACAGCATGGAGGCCAGCACGAAGCCGCTGATGGACAGCAAGAGATAGCGTCGCCGCCCCAGTTTGTCAGTCAGATAACCGGTCAGCGGCATGCAGATGGCGCTGGCCACCAGATAGCTGGTCAGCACCCAGCTGATCTGGTCTGACGTTGCCCCCAGTTCGCCCTGCATTTGTGGCAGCGCCACGTTGACGATGGTGGTGTCCAGCACCTGCATCACCGTGGCCGCCATCACCGCCACTGTCACCAGCACACGCTGGCTCAAGCGCCCGGCTCCTGAGCCTGTTCGGCAGCATGGCGGATTTGTGCCAGCACCTTGATGCAGGTTTGCAGCTCGGCCTCATCCAGCCCGCCCAGCAGTTCGGCTTTCAGCGCATCGGCCACTTGCAGCAGCTCGCCGGAAACCTGGCTGGCCTTGGCCGTCAGTAACACCCGTTTGGCACGGCGGTCCTGTTCATCCTGCTGACGGGTGATCCAGCCATCGGCCTGCAATACATCCAGCAGCCGTACGAGCGAGGCCGGTTCAATGCCCACCCGGGCGGCGAGTTCGTTTTGCAACAAGGGCTCACCGGCACGCCCCAGTTTGAGCAATACCTGCCAGGTAGCCTGGGAAAAACCGTAGGGACGCAGTCGCTGGTCCAGCAAGGCGCGCCACGCCTTGGGGACGGCACCCAGCAATTCGGCAAGTTCTTGATGAGACTGTGGCATGAGGCATCCTGAATTTGATTAGCTCACTAATTATATGTCTGCAAATTTTCATCACCAAGTACTTCATCACATGAGCCGGAGCCACGCCAGCCATCTGCTATGCTCTTATCATTGAACAGGAGAACCACCATGCCCCAGTTGCTTACGCGCTTGTATCTTGCTGCCTTGTGCTGCCTGCCGCTGCTGGCACTGGCCGCCGGCCCGGACTGCAAGCGCAGCTACACCCTGGCCCTGCATGAACATGGCCTGCTGTATAACGCCGGCACGCGCAGCGGGATTGATAAAGACGTGGCGGACGAGCTGATCCGCCGCAGCGGCTGCAAGGTGGAAGTCAGCCTGCTGCCGCGCTCGCGCATCTGGAAATTGCTGGAAGTGGGCAGCCTGGATTTCAGCCTGTCAGGCATCACCAATGAACAGCGCGAACGCTACGCGGCGTTTGCCTGGTATTTTGCCGACAAATACAGCCTGATCGTACGCAAGGACAGCGGCGTGCAGACGCTGGCGGATTTCGCCGCCCGCAATGACCTGAAGCTGGGTGGCATCCTGAGCTTCCGCTACAGCAACACCATCAATCAGCTGGTGGACAAACTGGACCAGCAAGGACGGCTGATCGGCAGTTACGACTATGAAACCTTGTATCAGAACCTGCGCCAGGACCGCACCCAGGCCATCATCATCGAGCCGTTTGATTATTCCGACCTGGAAAAATACCAGGTGGCCAAACTGGTCCGCATGGTGGAAACCAATGACCAGCCCACACCCCACGGCCTGATCATGTCGAAAAAAACCATCTCGCCTGAACAACAGGAGCGCTGGCGTGACCTGATCAACGACATGCGCCGCGATGGCACGCTGCTGAAAATATTCAGCAAGTACTTCAACCGCGAAGAAGCCCAGCAGATGACCAGCTTCTAGCCGCCCGGCCTGTCCGCTTGCGGCTGGCGGCGTGCATCAAACACCAGCTTCATCAGCAGCACCGCCATGCTCAGCAGCAAGGTCAGGCCATTGGCCAGCACCACCGGCCGCGAGTGAATCAGCAGGCCGTAACTCAGCCACAAGGCCACGCCGCTGCACATCAGCAGATACATGCCCAGCGAGATATCCCCAGCCGATTTCTTGCGCCATACCAGCCACACCTGCGGCAAGAAAGACAGGGTTGTCAGGCAACCGGCCAACAGGCCCAGCCATTCCACCAGTGCGGCGTTCATCGGCCTTACTCCGTCAGCCATTGGGCAGGCTGCAGCACATCCAGCCGGTCGGTGCAGACGCTATCCACACCCCAGGCCATGATTTCGCACGCCCGCGCCACATCGTTCACTGTGTAGCACAGCAACTGGTAACCGGCGGCCTTGATGGCGGCGGCCAGCTGCGGTGTCAGCGTGGCATGGTCGCAATGCAAGGCAATGCAGCCCAGCAACTGCAAGGTGGCCTGCCAATCCGCCGGAATATCCTCCACCAGCCAGGCGCGTGGCAAATCCGGCTCGGCCAGCTGTGCGGCGCGCAGAGCGTCCACACTGAACGATGACAATAGCGGCGGCACGGCCGCACCGGCCCACAGTCGTGCAGCTTCTTGCGCCACCAGACGGCCGGTTTCATCATCGCGTCCCGGACAGGGTTTGATTTCCACGTTCAGCAGCACGCCCTGTGCCCGGCAATAGGCCGCCACATTGGCAAAGCCGGGCAGCGCCTCGCCGGCAAACTGCGCACCCTTCCAGCCACCGGCATCCAGCTGCGAGAGCTGCGCCATGCTCAGCTCTGCGGCCAGACCATGGCCATTCGTGGTGCGATCCACCGTATCGTCGTGCAACAGAAAGCACACATTGTCAGCAGACAGCTTCACATCACACTCGGCGGCACGGTAGCCATATGCCACGCCGGCACGGAAACCGGCCAGCGTGTTTTCCGGAGCCATGACGCCGCCGCCACGATGGGCGACCAGCCGGGGATAGGGCCAGGGTGAGGTGTGCTGCTGCGACATGTGGTTCTCCATCCGGAAGGGTGTGCAGGAACAAGACAGATCATGCCTATCGTAACGCCAGGCAGGCGCTCTGCCAGTGCTGATTTGCGGCTATTTCGTCAACGGCGGCCAAAGCAGGCCGCATTGTCCATTACACCGGCAAAAGGCTGCAATTATCTGGCCTGTATGTGACCCGGACATGACAAAACCGACCTGCATGCGACAGGCCGGGCCGGAACCATCCACAATCACTGATAACGCAAAGTACCGGTCTTGCCCCAGAACACCCGGTAGGCAAAGGCGGTATAGCCGATGATGCAGGGCAGCACCAGCAGCGCGCCCCACAGCATGATCCACAAGGCTTCAGGGTCGCTGGCGGCCTGCCAGATATCCATGCGGCCCGGTATCACCTGCGGGAACACGCTATAAGCCAGCCCCCAGAAAGCCAGCAGCACCATGCCCACGGTGGTGGCAAACGGCAGCCAGCAATAGCTGTCGTTGCCGGCTGCCTGACGCCGGGCCAGCCGTGGCAGGGCCAGCCATTGCACCACGAACAGCGCCAGCGTCCCCAGCGGCAAGGGCAGCAGCAAGAACAGCTGCGGCAGGGCAAACCATTTGCCGGCGATGGCCGGATTGGCCAGCGGCGTCACGATAGACACCAGCAGCACGGCCAGGCCCGCGCCCGGCACACTGCGCCGCGCCCAGCCAAGTGCCTGCCTTTGCAAGGCACCTTCCGTCTTCATGATCAGCCAGCAGGCACCCAGCAAGGCATAGGCCGCAGTCAGCCCCGCTCCCACCAGCAAGGCAAACAGCCAGGGCAATGCACCATCGGCAAAACCGGTCAGATAGCGGCCAAGCATCACGCCTTGCGCCAGCGAAGCCAGCAAGGAACCGAAGGCAAAGATGGCATTCCACCATGGGCGGTGCGGGTCACGCGCCTTGACGCGAAAATCGAAGGCCACCCCGCGCAGGATCAGCCCCACCAGCATCAGCAGTACCGGAATGTACAAGGCACCAAACACCACCCCGTGCGCCATGGGGAAGGCCACCAGCAACAGGCCCGCGCCCAGTACCAGCCAGGTTTCGTTGGCATCCCAGAACGGGCCGATGCTGGCCACCATGCGGTCCTTGCCGGCATCGTCCGCCAGTGGCAACAACAGGCCCACGCCCAGATCAAAGCCATCCAGCACCACATACACCAGCATGGCCAGCCCCATCAGTCCGGCGAAGATCACCGGCAACCAGTATGCAGCGTTCATGCTTGCACCTCCTTAAGCGCCACGGCAGCATCAGCCTGTCCTGCGGCTTTGCCGGCCAGATGAAACAGCACCGAGATGTAGGCCAGCAGCAGGCCGGCATACAAGGCGAGATAAGTCAGCAGCGAACCGGCCACCATGCTGCCGGTTGCCGCCCCGGCCGCCTGTGCGGTAGTGAGTACACCCGTCACCAGCCAGGGCTGGCGGCCGATTTCCGTCACATACCAGCCAGCCAGCGTGGCTACCCAGCCGGCAAAGGTCATGCCCACCAGCAAGTACAGCAGGCGACGGTCCAGTCCGGCAGCATCCCGGCGACGCAACTGCCAGGCAGTGAGCCAGGACGCCAGCAGCATCAGCACCCCTACCCCCACCATCACGCGAAAACTCCAGAACACCTTGGCCACCGGCGGATGCTGGGCAAATTCGTTCAGGCCGCGGATTTCGCCGTCAGGATCGTGCTTGATGATCAGGCTGGCGAGGCGCGGAATGCCCAGCGCGTAGTCATTGCTTTGGGTATCGGCATTGGGCAGGGCAAACAGCAGCAAGGGCGCGCCACGCTCGGTGTGCCACACCCCTTCGATAGCGGCCAGCTTGGCCGGCTGGTGCGTCATGGTATTCAGGCCATGCGCGTCTCCCGCCAGGATTTGCAGCGGAATCAATAACGCCGCCAGCCAAACACCGGTTTTCAGTGCCACGGCATTGCCCGCGCTGCGGTCGGCCTTCAGCAGACGATAGGCCGACAACCCGGCCACCAGAAAGGCCACGGTCAGGCCGGAGGCCAACAACATGTGTGTCAGCCGGTAAGGCATGGACGGATTGAAAATCACCTCCAGCCAGCTGGTGACATGCGCGCGGCCATCCTTCATCACGAAACCCGCCGGAGTTTGCATCCAGGAATTCAGCGCGATGATCCAGAACGCCGACAGGCTGTTGCCAAAGGCCACCAGTAGCGTAGCCAGTGTATGTACCCGTTCCGACACCCGGCTGCGGCCAAACAGCATGATGCCGAGAAACCCCGCCTCCAGGAAAAACGCAGTGAGGATTTCATAGGCCAGCAAAGGGCCGGCGATATTGCCCACCGTTTGCATATAGCCCGGCCAGTTGGTGCCGAACTGGAAGCTCATGGTGACGCCGCTCACCACGCCCAGGGCAAAGGACAGTGCAAAAATCTTCACCCAGAACCCGTAGGCATCCATCCACGCCTGCCGGCCGGTGCGCAGGTAACGCAGCTTGAAGAACAACAGCACCCAGGCCAGCGCGATATTGATGCTGGGAAACAGGATATGAAAGCTGATATTGGCGGCAAACTGGGCACGTGCCAGTGCCAGGGCATCCAGTTCCATGACGGCTACTCCCTATCGGTATCGCGCCCGGTCAGCTTGCTCAGCGACTGGGTGAATTGCAGTACTTTCTGCACCTGCGAGCCCAGCTTCATCAGCCGCTGCAGGGTTTCCACATCCATGTGCTGGATGTCGGAGAACCAGGTGGTGACCAGCTCGATCAACTGGTACATCTCGCTCATGCGCTGTTGTGCATGACGCTCGGCATCGCTGGCCGGTTTCTCCATCATCGCCCCGCGCAGCATGGTGAGGGTGGGTTCCACCTCGCGCTTTTTGCGCTCATCGGCCAGGGTCTTGAAGATGGCCCAGACATCGTCCGGGGTGGAAAAGTATTCGCGCCGGTCGCCGGGATAATGCTGCAGCTTCACCAGCCGCCACGACTCCAGTTCCTTCAGCCCCATGCTGACATTGGAACGGGAGAAACTCAGGCTTTCGGCAATTTCATCGGCATTGAGCGGCTTTTCGGAAACAAACAGCAGGGCATAGATCTGACCGACGGTGCGATTGATGCCCCAGCGGCTGCCCATTTCACCGAAATGCGCCACAAAGGACTGGACAAGAGGGGTGGTATTCATGACTTCCTCAATTTTCAGGAATTTCTGAAAGTTTGATAAAGATCATACTTTCATCATTTAGTTCCGGTCAATGCACAGATTGCTTGATCAAACAGCTTGCCAATCAGTACAGGCCATGGATGCAACATGCGCTTGCAGCCCGCCACAGTCGCGATGCTGGCCTGACACCCAGAGCCCGCTACGGTAGAATTCGCGTTTTGCGTCAGCGCCCCGCCTCGGTGGGGCGTTGTCATCTGCACCCGATATCAAAAGAGCACCACGCGCATGAGCACGCCCCAGCACACCCCGATGATGCAGCAGTACTTCGCCCTGAAAAGCCAGCATGCCGACAAGCTGCTGTTCTACCGCATGGGCGACTTTTACGAGCTGTTCTACGAGGATGCGGAAAAGGCGGCGCGCCTGCTGGACATCACCCTCACCACCCGCGGTGCCAGCGGCGGCAACCCGATCAAGATGGCAGGTGTGCCCTATCACGCTGCCGAAGGCTATCTGGCACGGCTGGTGAAAATGGGTGAGTCGGTGGCCATTGCCGAGCAGATTGGCGACCCGGCATTGGCCAAAGGCCCGGTGGAACGCAAGGTGGTGCGCATCGTCACCCCCGGCACCCTCACCGATGCCGCGCTGCTGGACGACAAGCGCGACAACCTGGTGCTGGCGGTCAACATGATCAAGGGCACGCTGGGCCTGGCCTGGCTGTCCATGGCCAGTGGCGAATTCAAAATCATGCAAACCAGCGTGGAAGAGTTCGCCAGCGAAATGGAACGGCTGAAACCCGCAGAACTGGTCCTGCCGGACGACAGCGGGCTGAATATCTTCGAACAAGTCAGCTGCCCGCGCAAAAAGCTGCCACCCTGGCAGTTTGACCACGACTCCGCCCAGCTGGCACTGACCCGCCACTTTGGCACGCATGATCTGGCAGGCTTTGGTGCCGACACCCTGCCGGTGGCGGTAGGTGCCGCCGGCGCGCTGCTGGAATACGTCAAATCCACCCAGAGCGTAAACCCGGCCCACATCGCCCAGCTGGCGGTGGAAGACGCGGGCGAGCTGATCCGCATGGATGCCGCCACCCGGCGCAATCTGGAACTGACCGAAACCATACGCGGTGAACCCTCGCCCACACTGGCATCCATGCTGGACACCTGCGCCACCAGCATGGGCAGCCGCCTGCTGCGCCACTGGCTGCACCACCCCATCCGCCAGCATGGCAAGCTGCAACGACGACTGGAATCGGTACGCGCGCTGCTGCCGGTGCATCAGGATATCCACGCCCAGCTGCGCGAAGTGGCCGACATCGAACGCATTACCGCCCGCATCGCACTGCGCAGCGCCCGTCCACGCGACCTGGCCGCCCTGCGCGACTCGCTCAAGGCTCTGACCGGTGCCAAGCAGCTGGCCGCCAGCCTGGACGCCCCGCTGCTGGGTGAACTGTCGCGCGTGCTGCCGGACGAGTCTCCGGTCGAACAACTGCTGAGCGCGGCCATCCTGCCAGAACCGGCCACTTTCCTGCGTGATGGCGGGGTGATCAATCACGGCCTGAATGCCGACCTGGACGAGCTGCGCGCCATCCAGACCGATTGCGGTGATTTCCTGCTGGCACTGGAAGCACGCGAGAAAGAGCGCACCGGCATCACCACCCTCAAGGTGGAATTCAATCGCGTGCACGGCTTCTATATCGAAGTTTCCCGCGCTCAGGGCGACAAGGTGCCGGACGACTATCGCCGTCGCCAGACCCTGAAAAATGCCGAGCGTTACATCACGCCGGAACTGAAGGAATTCGAAGACAAGGCACTGTCGGCGCAAGACCGTTCGCTGGCCCTGGAAAAGCAGTTGTACGAACAGCTGCTGGACCAGCTCGCGCCCTATATTCCCGATCTCAAGCTGATCGCCCAGGCCGTGGCCGGGCTGGACGTGCTGGCTGCTTTTGCCGAACGCGCCAGCAGCAATAATTATGTCGAACCGGAATTCGTCAGCGACACCCGGCTGGAAATCATCGAAGGCCGTCACCCGGTGGTGGAAGCCGAGGTGGAGCGCTTCATCGCCAACGACACCCGCCTGAGTGACAGCCGCAAGCTGTTGCTGATCACCGGCCCCAATATGGGCGGTAAATCCACCTATATGCGGCAGAATGCGCTGATCACCCTGCTGGCCCATATTGGCAGCTTCGTACCGGCCAACCGCGCCGTCATCGGGCAGATCGACCGTATTTTTACCCGTATCGGTGCCTCGGACGACCTGGCGGGCGGCCGCTCCACCTTCATGGTGGAAATGACCGAAACGGCGAATATCTTAAACAACGCCACCGCCCAGTCACTGGTGCTGATGGACGAAGTGGGCCGTGGCACTTCCACCTTCGACGGCCTGGCGCTGGCCTGGGCCATTGCCAAGGCCCTGATCGAAAAAAGCCGTGCCTACACCCTGTTTGCCACCCACTATTTCGAGCTGACCACCCTCGCCGAGCAATACCCGTCCGTGGCCAATGTTCACCTGTCTGCCGTCGAGCACAAGGACCGCATCGTGTTCATGCACCATGTGGACGAAGGCCCGGCCAGCCAGAGTTACGGCCTGGCGGTGGCCCAGCTGGCCGGGGTGCCTCCCAAGGTGATTCGCGAGGCAAGACGCTATCTAGCCGAGCTGGAAAACCAGTCTGCCGCCCGCGTTCAACCCGACCTGTTTTCCGCTCCGCCTGCGACGGCAAGCAGCGTGGAAACCGCCCCTGATCCGGCACTGGAAATGCTGGAAGAAATCGACCCTGACGAACTGACACCACGCCAGGCACTTGAATTTCTCTATAAAGTGAAAAAAGCGCTGAAATGATTCAGCAAAATTTCTGCCGTCTTCTATGATGAAAAAATCATGACAACCAGAGAACAGGAGCATTAATCATGTCGTCGCAGAGCACTGCCAGTAATCCGGGATTGATTCGTCTGTTTGGTCACGCCGGAGAAGATGGCAGCATTTCCCTTCAAGCCATTCGCGATAGAGCATCCAAGCAGTTGACACGTTTTGCCACGCTGGCAGAAGAAGAACTGGCTGCCCGCCAGATCAGCATGCCCCCGGCCATCAGCCTGGTCAGCTGTCCTGGTTGCAGTCTCACACTGGAAAACAATCACCCACAGGCCGACGACATCCTCACCTGGCTTGCCGGCAATGCCAAAGTTTCCAGCCTGTTCAAAGAAGTGGAAGTCCTGTTTGAAATTATCCGCGCCACTGAGTACGCAGGTGAAACCTTCCCCGAATCATCCTGCTTCCATATCGGCCTGACCAGTGCGGGTCCGATTGCTTATTTTGAAGATCACGTGTGCAGTCAACAGTAATCCGCCAGGCCTGCCGCCTGACCGACAGGGAGACTCAGGTCTCCCTGTTTGCTTTTGGGCCTGATGTAAAAGCTGATCAATAGCCTGGGGCCAGCCACCTGCAAAAGTGAAATTTCCTAGGAAATCATCAGACTCCCGTGTGCTCAAGTACTTCTACCATCAAGGTACGCACTTTTACTGGAGCCACCCCATGCCCCTCACCGAAACCATACGCCCGGCCATCGTGTCACAGCGCCCACCTTTGGCACCCCAAGAGCCTGGGCTGGCAGAAAACCTGTTATTGCAAGCCAAAACCCTGCTGGGCAGGTTTGGCCAGCAAGCCCAGCAGGAAATGAAAGCCCGCAGCATCCACATCCCGCCAGCCATTTGCCTGATCAGCAACGCGGAAGGCACGCTGGAATTGCACAGCCAGCATCCGCAAGCCAGGGCCATACGCGTGTGGCTGTCTAACAGCCATGACTTGCGGCTGCAATTTCATGAAACACGCGCATTGTTTGAATTGCTCAATGCCTGCTCCCCCTCCAAAGGCTATGTACCAGGCATGTCCTTTTGCATCGGCCTCACCTCGGCCGGCCCACTTGCCTATTTTTCGCACTGAAACCAGGTGCCGCCGCTGTCATCACAAAAAAGGGGAAGCTACAGCTTCCCCTTGCTGCATTGATGCTCACACCTACGGCTGGCGAAAACGCATTTCCACCGGATACGGGAAAAAGTCCTCGATCACGCCATCGTTGATGCGCTGCTGACACTGCTGCCAGAACCGTGGATCTAGCAGGTCTCGGTGATACTTGAGGAAAGTCTTGCGAATCTGCGGGTCACCCAGCAAAAAGGTGGCAAATTCTTCCGGAAAAACATCATGACGGCCAACCGGGTACCACACCTCGCCGGAGAGTTCCATTTCCGGATTGGGCGCAGGCGGTATGCGGCGGAAATGGCAGTCCGTCATGTATTCGATTTCATCGTAATCATAAAAAATCACCCGACCGTAGCGGGTCACACCAAAATTCTTGAACAACATGTCGCCCGGAAAGATATTGGCTGATGCCAACTCGCGGATAGCCATGCCGTAGTCGCGAATCACCCTCTCCTTTTCCGTCTCGTCGCATTGCATCAGGTATATGTTCAGCGGCTTCATGCGCCGCTCGATATACAGATGGCGAATGACAATGCTGTCGCCGCTTTCTTCTATCATTGATGCCGCCTGACTGCGCAGCTCATCCAGCAATTCCGCGGTAAAGCGGCTGCGTGGAAAGGCCACATTGGAAAACTCCAGCGTATCGGCCATGCGCCCTACCCGGTCATGCCGCTTTACCAGCCGGTATTTGCGCTTGACCGTATCGCGGTCCATTTCTTTGGGCCCGCCAAAGACATCCTTGATCAGTTTGAACACATAGGGATAGGACGGCAGGGTAAACACCAGCATCACCAGGCCACGAATACCGGGGGCAATGACAAACTGATCATTCGAATGCTGCAGGTGCTGCACGAAATCGCGATAGAAGGTGTTCTTGCCCTGCTTTTGCAGGCCCAGCATGGTGTAAAGCTCGGCCTTGGTCTTGCTGGGCAGCATGCTGCGCAAAAACTGCACATAGGCCGACGGCACTTCCATGTCCACCAGGAAATAAGCCCGGCTGAAGGAAAACAGCACACCAATGCGCCATGGCTCCAGCAACACGGTGTCCAGATACAGCTTGCCGTTTTCATCGCGCAGTACCGGTACGGCAAACGGATAGCTCACGCCACCATTGATCACCTTGCCCAAAATATAAGCCGCCTTGTTGCGATAGAAGGCCGAGGACAATACCTGGATTTGCAGATTGGCTTCCGGGCTTGGCCATTGGCCTGAAAAATACTGCGCTATCGCGCCCAGCACGCAGGCCAGGTCCCGGCTCAAGCAGGCAAAAGGCAGCGCCCAGGCAAAATCTCGCACGATCTGGCGCATCACCTGGCGCAAACCACTGGCCGCCGGATAGTAACTACGATAGCAAGGGGGATCAGACTCGATATATTCGGTGGAAATGACCGGACGGATAAAGATGAAATCGTTGTTGAAGTAATCCCGGTGCAGCATGCGGGTGAATACCGAGTTGAAAAAGGTCTCGGCCAGCTCCGGCTGCTTGTGCTGGGTCAGCAGGCCGATGAAGTACAGCTTGGCCTGCTGCCAGATTTCATCATCCAGCAAATCGGCATGAAATTCGTGATGCAGCCGGCCAACCGTTTCTTCCACCCGCTCGTCGTAAAACTGGATGCGGTCGCGGATGGCCTGCTGCACGCCTTGCCAGTCCGCACGCTCGAACAGGGATTTGGCCTGCTTGCTGCAGGCGCGAAACAAGCGGTAATGCTTGTTGAACCCGGCGACAAGCGCCTGGGCGATATCGCGGGCAACCGGGTTGTAGTACTCGGGAATATGCATGATGGGGCCTCATCGCTGTCGCGCATCCAGCCTGCCGCCCCAACGACAACAATCAGGACTTGTTTTTGCGGGCAAAACGGAAAGATGGTTGCGCTCGGGACTGACCGCCCCCCACCCCCGCCTTCCCCTGGGGCAAGGGCGTCGGCTTGCCCAGACGCTCAGCATGGGACAGTGCCGGCAAATCTTCAAGACTCACCTCGATGCTGCGCAACTCGCCCGGCTGCATGTCACCCAGCTGCCACGGGCCAATGGCTGCGCGCACCAGTCGCAAGGTAGGCAGTCCCACCTTGGCCGTCATGCGGCGCACCTGACGGTTCTTGCCTTCGCTGATGATGATTTCCAGCCAGCAATCCGGTACGGTCTTGCGAAAACGCACAGGCGGCTTGCGCTCCCACAAGGTTGGCGGGTCGATCTGGCGCACCTGGGCCGGTCGGGTGACAAAGTCGCCCAGATCAACCCCGGCGCGCAGCGCAGCCAATTGTTCTTCGCTGGCACGGCCTTCCACTTGCACCCAGTAGGTTTTGGGCAGTTTCCAGCGCGGGTCGCTGATGCGGTGTTGCAAGGCACCCTCCCCGGTCAGCAACAGCAGGCCTTCGCTGTCGGTATCCAGGCGGCCGGCCGGATAGATGCCCGGTGTGGAAATATGATCCTTCAGCGTCGGATGCAATTCGTGCCGGGAAAACTGGCAAATGACGCCATAAGGTTTATTGAACAGAAAAAGCGCGGGCATTGTGGCTGGACCATGCAGAAAGTGAAGTCATGGCCCGGATGATACCAAGGAGCGCCAGCACTGGTCATGCCACCATTCCGCAACTTGCCGCATTGCCCCAGGCAAAGCACTCACTGAGACAAAGGAGGACAGCAAAAACCGGAACATGGAACTATGCTGTGGACTGCAACTCACAGCACCGGTGCGTAAAATTCACATTCGAACACGCGTTTGGCCAGTCGCAAGGGCAAAGTTCGGATACTTACAAACAGTGCGAACATTTGAGGGGTATAATTCACTTCCGAAAAGACAGCCGCAAGTTGAAGGCCATGCTGCCACGCTAAGGTCATTGCGACCAACGGGCAGCACGGTTGCATCATGCAGTATCTTTCCACGCGCCTAGCGGAACATCCCCCGGTGTGCGAAAGCCGCCTCGCGCAGTCGTTCTGACGTCAAAATAATCATTGGAGATAGAGCAATGCCTTCGGAACAGCCGACCATCATCTACACCCTGACCGACGAAGCACCTGCGCTGGCCACCAGCGCCTTCCTGCCAGTCATCCGTACCTTTACCGGCAGCGCCGGCATCAATATTGAAACTGCCGACATCTCCGTCGCCGCCCGCGTACTGGCCGAATTCCCCGAATACCTGACCGACGAGCAAAAAGTACCGGATACGCTGAGCGAACTGGGCAAGCTGACCCAGGACCCGGACACCAACATCATCAAGCTGCCGAACATCAGTGCTTCGGTTTCGCAGCTGATTGCCTGCATCAAGGAACTGCAATCCAAGGGCTACGCCCTGCCGGACTACCCTGAACTGCCCACCACCGACGCCGATCACGCCTTGAAGGCCCGCTACGCCAAGTGTCTGGGTTCGGCCGTGAACCCGGTGCTGCGTGAAGGCAACTCCGACCGCCGCGCCCCGCTGGCAGTAAAGAATTACGCCAAGAAGCACCCGCACTCCATGGGCGAGTGGAAACAATGGTCGCAAACCCATGTTTCCCACATGCACCATGGCGACTTCTACCACGGCGAAAAGTCCATGACCCTGGACAAGGCCCGTGACGTGAAAATGGAACTGACCACCAAGAGCGGCCAGACCATCGTGCTCAAGCCCAAGCTTGCCCTGCAGGCCGGTGAAATCATCGACTCCATGTTCATGAGCAAGAAGGCACTGTGCGAATTCTACGAGCGCGAAATGGAAGACTGCCGTGAATCCGGCATCCTGTTCTCGCTGCACGTGAAAGCCACCATGATGAAGGTGTCCCACCCCATCGTGTTCGGTCACTGCGTCAAGATTTACTACAAGGACGCCTTCGAGAAACACGGCAAGCTGTTCGAAGAGCTGGGCGTGAACGTGAACAACGGCATGGCCAATCTGTACGAAAAGATCGAGACCCTGCCGGCCACCAAGCGCGAAGAAATCATCCGCGACCTGCACGCCTGCCAGGAACACCGTCCGCGTCTGGCCATGGTGGACTCCGCCAAGGGCATCACCAACTTCCACTCGCCCAACGACGTGATTGTCGATGCCTCCATGCCGGCCATGATCCGTGGCGGTGGCAAGATGTGGGGTGCCGATGGCAAGCCGGCCGACTGCAAGGCCGTGATGCCGGAATCCACCTTTGCCCGTATCTATCAGGAGATGATCAACTTCTGCAAATGGCACGGCAACTTCGACCCGCGCACCATGGGTACCGTGCCCAACGTGGGCCTGATGGCGCAAAAGGCAGAAGAATACGGTTCGCACGACAAGACCTTTGAAATCGCTGAAGACGGCGTGGCCAACATCGTTGACCTGGCCACCGGCGAAGTCCTGCTGAGCCAGAACGTGGAAGCCGGTGACATCTGGCGTATGTGCCAAGTGAAGGACGCACCGATCCGCGACTGGGTGAAGCTGGCCGTGACCCGCGCCCGCAACTCCGGCATGCCGGCAGTGTTCTGGCTGGACCCGTACCGTCCGCACGAAAAGGAACTGATCAAGAAGGTAGAAACCTACCTGAAGGATTACGACACCAGCGGTCTGGAAATCCACATTATGTCGCAAGTCCGCGCCATGCGTTTCACCCTGGAACGCGTTGCCCGCGGTCTGGACACCATCTCGGTCACCGGCAACATCCTGCGCGACTACCTGACCGACCTGTTCCCCATCATGGAACTGGGCACCTCGGCCAAGATGCTGTCCATCGTACCGCTGATGGCTGGCGGCGGCATGTACGAAACCGGTGCCGGTGGTTCGGCTCCGAAACACGTCCAGCAGCTGCTGGAAGAAAACCACCTGCGCTGGGATTCGCTGGGTGAGTTCCTCGCCCTGGCCGTTTCGCTGGAAGAACTGGGCATCAAGACCGGCAACAACAAGGCCAAGATTCTGGCCAAGACGCTGGATGCCGCCACCGGCAAGCTGCTGGACAACGACAAGTCCCCGTCGCGCCGCACTGGCGAGCTGGACAACCGTGGCAGCCAGTACTACCTGGCCAGCTACTGGGCCGAGGCGCTGGCCAACCAGACCGAAGACCTGGAGCTGCAAGCCCAGTTCGCCCCGCTGGCCAAGCAACTGGCCGAACAGGAAGCGCAAATCATTGCCGAACTGAAGGCCGTGCAAGGCAAACCGGCAGATATCGGCGGCTACTACCTGCCCGATGCTGCCAAGTGCCAGGCCGTGATGTGCCCGAGCAGCACCTTCAATGCCGCACTGAAGAGCGTTCACGCCTAAGTCCTCTTACCGGCTTTCACGGTAGGTAGCACCACACCAGCGCCAGGATTCCTCCTGGCGCTTTTTTATTGTCATGCCGCCATGCGTCAACCATCGGCCAATAAATTTGTCTGATCTTTCTCTGCAACAGCCGCGCCAAGGTCTAGGCTGAGTGAGTGGAAAACACTGCTGAACCCGGCAGTCCCTACCCTGTGACAAGGAGAGAACAACAATGAGTGCGTCCCATATCAAGGTTCCGGCTGAAGGACAGAAAATCTTTCCGGGACAGGCCATTCCGGACAACCCCATCATTCCCTTCATTGAAGGGGATGGCATCGGGATCGACATCACCCCGGTGATGATCAAGGTCATCGACGCTGCCGTGGCAAAGGCCTATGCCGGGCGCAGGAAAATCCACTGGATGGAAGTGTATGCGGGGGAAAAATCCACCCGGCTATATGGCCCGGACGAATGGCTGCCCAAGGAAACCTTCGATGCGCTGAAAGAATACTCGGTATCCATCAAGGGACCGATGACCACGCCGGTCGGCGGCGGCATCCGCTCTCTCAATGTCGCCCTGCGCCAGGAACTGGATTTATACCAGTGCGTGCGCCCGGTACAGTATTTCCAGGGCGTGCCATCCCCGCTCAAGCACCCGGAACTGGTCAATATGGTGATCTTCCGCGAGAACACCGAAGATATTTATGCCGGGATTGAATGGCAGGCCGGTTCGGATGCAGTAAAAAAGGTAATCGCCTTTTTGCAAAACGAAATGGGCGTGAAGAAAATCCGCTTCCCGGACAGCTCTGGTATCGGCATCAAGCCCATCTCGGTGGAAGGAACCGAGCGACTGGTGCGCGCAGCGCTCAACTACACCATCGCCAACGACCGCAAGAGCCTCACCATTGTCCACAAGGGCAATATCATGAAGTTCACCGAAGGTAACTTCCGTGATACGGCCTATGCGCTGGCTCGCAAGGAATTCGGGGCCGAGCCGATTGATGGTGGCCCGTGGTGCAAATTCAACAACCCCAATACCGGCCGGGAAATCATCGTCAAGGACGCCATTGCCGATGCCTTCCTGCAACAAATCCTGCTGCGCCCGGCCGAATACGATGTGATTGCCACCACCAACCTCAACGGCGACTACATCTCGGATGCCCTGGCTGCCCAGGTTGGCGGCATTGGTATTGCACCGGGAGCCAATATTTCCGACCACTACGCCTGCTTTGAAGCCACCCACGGGACGGCACCCAAATATGCCGGCCTGGACAAGGTCAACCCCGGCTCGCTGATTCTGTCCGCGGAAATGATGCTGCGCCATCTGGGCTGGGTGGAAGCGGCGGATCTGGTGATCCGGTCCATGGAAGCAGCCATTGCCGACAAGCAGGTCACCTACGACTTTGCCCGCCTGATGGACGGCGCTACCGAAGTTTCCTGCTCGGAATTCGGCGATGCCATGATTGCCCGCATGTAACCCCTCTCCACATCATCCCCCGGCAAGGCCCGCTGCAGCGGGCCTTGTGCGTTTCAGCCGGCCACCAGCGCCCGCGCTGCATCCAGCACCTGTGCCTTGGCTGCATCCACCCGCTTGCCGGCACGCCAGGCCATCATCACTTCCCAGTGCCAGGCCGGCAGTTCTGGCACACACAGGCGGACCAGCGTGCCATCCTGCAAATCAGCCTTGATCGACAACTCCGGCATGAAGGACACAAAACCATGACGCAGCACCAGCTCGCGCGCGGCTGATGCCGGTTGCACCGCATGTATCGGGCTGGGCAGCTGCCGCAGCATGCGAATCTGCTGGATCAGGCTCTCACACTCATCCCCCCAGAACTGGGGCGCAATACGGTGCCGGGCAATATCAGCCAGTGCCAGCACCCTGCCAGCAGCTGCCAGGGGATGACTGGAAGCCACCACCGGAACAATCGGTGAGCGCCACAGCAGCTCCATCTGGATACCTGCCATGGCCGGGCATTTCAGTACAAACCCCACCTCAACCTGGCCAGTGAGCAAATCCTGCATGATTTGCTGGGAGTGATCGGTATTGCAGCGGATTTCCATTGGTGCGTCCGCCAGTTTCATCAGCAAGGGACCAAACACCGGAGAGGTCAGCGATGGCAGACAAGACAGGCGGATACGCCGTACCGCCGGCGTGCCCTGCATGGCATCCAGACCTTGCCGGTAAACCGTCAGCGACTGACGGGCAGACTCCAGAAAAGCCTCGCAGGCATTGGTGGCCACGGCGCCACGCCGATGACGGGTAAACAGGGTGACACCCCAGTGCTGCTCCAGCAAACCGATGCGCTGGCTGACCTGCGGCTGGGACCAGCCCCGCTTGGCCGCCGCCTGGCTGAAGCTGCCCAGTTCGGCCACATCCAGTAGAAGCTCCAGATCAGACAAGGCAACAGACATAATCAAAACCGATATGAAATATGAGGAGAAATAGACTTACATAATAGCAGGATGCCTCCCTAGAATGCTGTTCGAATGAGGAGAAGACATGGCATCCGTACAGCGTGCCCGCAAGCTTGGCAAGGCTTTCATCCTGCTGGACAACCTGCTGGTGATATTCGGTTTTTTCATGGTGTTTCCGCTGATCAGCCTGCACTTCGTCGATCAGCTGGGCTGGAGTGCCAGCACGGTCGGGCTGGCACTGGCACTACGCCAGTTCATGCAGCAGGGTCTTGGCTTGTTTGGCGGCTCGCTGGCCGATCGCTTTGGCGCCAAGCCGCTGATCGTCTCCGGCATGTTGCTGCGCGCAGCGGGTTTTGCCTGCATGGCCATCGCACATGCCCCCTGGTTGCTTTATCTGTCCTGCCTGCTCTCCGGCCTGGGCGGCACCCTGTTCGACCCACCCCGCACCGCACTGGTGGCCAAGCTGGTACTGGCCCGCCACCGCCCGCATTTCTACGCCCTGCTGATGATGCAGGACAGTGCAGGTGCAGTTGCTGCCGCCTTGCTGGGCAGCTGGCTGCTTCAGTTTGACTTCCGCTGGGTTGGTCTGGCGGGCACCGCCATTTTTGTTCTGGCGGCCTTGGTCAATGCCTTGCTGCTCCCGCCCTACCGGGTTGCCACCGGTACCGCA
The DNA here is from genome assembly GCF_001515305.1 of Aquitalea pelogenes. Lineage (GTDB taxonomy): Bacteria > Pseudomonadota > Gammaproteobacteria > Burkholderiales > Chromobacteriaceae > Aquitalea > Aquitalea pelogenes. The sequence continues at coordinate 39,007 of NZ_LNQV01000020.1, read as the reverse complement.
TCGCCCTGGCAATCCATGCGCGTGGTTCTGCAAGACCGCAGCTATATGCGCTTTGTACTGACCTTGAGCGGCTATTACATGCTTGCGGTGCAGGTCATGCTGCTGGTTCCCGTCACCATCAAGCAACTCACCGGCAGCTACCAGGCCGTCGGCTGGATGTACACGCTGGAAACCTGTCTGTCACTCAGCCTGCTCTACCCGTTGGCACGCTGGGGCGAACGTCACCTGCGCCGCGAGCAGCGCATGCTGATCGGACTTGGCCTGATGAGCCTGAGCCTGGCCGTCATGAGCAATGTGACGCATCCATTGGCCGCATTCAGCGTGCTGGGGTTGTTCTTTGTCGGCTCCATCATCATGGAACCGGCGCGGGAGACCCATGTTGCCAGCCTGGCGCGTCCACACGCCCGCGCCAGCTACCTGGGTTGCAGCCGGGTGGGACTGGCTGTAGGCGGAGCACTGGGCTATGTCGGCGGCGGCTGGCTGCTGGATGCATCGCACCAGTGGCAGCTGCCCGCCTTGCCCTGGTTGTGTCTGTCACTGGTTGGCAGCATCACCTTGCTTGCCCTCTGGTCTCAGTGGCAACCGGACGCCAGCGGCAGCGCCTGTGCACGCAACAATGCATGAAAAACAAAACCCGCCAACTGGCGGGGTTCTGTTTGAAGCTGTCGGGACGTTGACCGGTCAGATCAGCGTGCCTGGCAATCCTGGCACATCCTCTGCCTGATCAGGCAGCCTGGATGTTCGACGCTTGCTTGCCTTTCGGGCCGCTAACAATGTCAAAGCTTACGCGTTGACCCTCTTTCAGGGTCTTGAAGCCTTGCATGTTGATGGCGGAGAAATGGGCAAACAGGTCTTCACCACCCTCATCCGGGGTAATAAAGCCAAAGCCTTTAGCGTCGTTGAACCACTTAACGGTACCAATTGACATGTTACTTCCTTGATTGACGATGGCTGGTGAGGCCGAACAACTTAAAGCCTGCTGCCCATTGCGGCTTATCCGACAATGCCAAACAGCTAAGCCAAGCACCTGACAGCATTTCTACGCAACCATTGTGATAGCGTCAAGCCCCTGAAGGAATTCGCACGCTCCCCTTGAAAAAAAGCCAGAGGGAACCAAAATTGAAGTAAACCGCGGTTTAACTGAAAGTCGACATGCCAACGCAGTTCAGCGATGACGTCGTCAAAGAGACGTCTCGGGTGAGGACCACCCCTCCTCCGATGTATAAGGTGTTGTTATTGAACGATGATTTCACCCCAATGGAATTTGTGGTGGAAGTGTTGCAACAGTTGTTCCACATGAATCGGGAAAAAGCGACCCAAGTCATGTTACAAGTCCATACGCAAGGTCACGGCGTGTGTGGCGTTTATACCAAAGACGTGGCTGCCACCAAGGTTGAACAGGTGTTGCAATTTGCCAAAGCACACCAGCATCCGCTTCAGTGCGTTATGGAGGAAAACTGATGATTGCCCAGGAGCTTGAAGTAAGCCTGCATATGGCGTTCATGGACGCCAGGCGCAAGCGCCACGAGTTCATCAGCGTGGAGCACTTGCTGCTTGCCATGATCGACAACCCCTCCGCCGCCGATGTCTTGAGGGCCTGCGGGGCCAATCTCGACCAGCTGAAAAAGCAGCTGGGCGATTTCATTGACGAACACACACCTACCGTTCCGGGGGAAACCGAGGTGGAAACCCAGCCCACACTGGGGTTCCAGCGCGTTATCCAGCGCGCCATCCTGCACGTTCAGTCTTCCGGCAAAAAGGAAGTCACCGGTGCCAACATTCTGGTGGCCATCTTCGGCGAAAAAGACTCACATGCAGTGTACTACCTGCATCAGCAAGGCATTTCCCGCCTGGATGTGGTCAATTTCATTTCGCATGGCATCACCAAACAACGCTCCCCGCAGCATCCGCCGGAATCGCGTGAACAGCACAATGAATCCGATGGCGAGGAGCAAAGCAACGGCCCGGGCGGCGCACTGGAAAACTATACGCTGAACCTGAACCAGCAAGCCCGCGACGGCAAGATCGACCCTTTGATCGGCCGTGAGCACGAGCTGGAACGCACCGTCCAAATCCTCTGCCGCCGCCGCAAGAACAACCCCTTGCTGGTGGGTGAGGCTGGCGTGGGCAAAACGGCCATCGCAGAAGGTCTGGCCCGGCGCATCGTCAACAATGAAGTGCCCGACGTGCTGTCCAAGGCTACTGTCTACGCGCTGGACATGGGCGCTCTGCTGGCCGGCACCAAGTATCGCGGTGACTTCGAACAGCGCCTGAAGGCAGTCATCAAGCAGCTGACCGAAGATGAGCACGCCATCTTGTTCATTGACGAAATTCACACGCTGATTGGTGCCGGTGCGGCCTCTGGCGGCACGCTGGATGCCTCCAACCTGCTCAAGCCGGCCCTGTCCAACGGCAGCCTGCGTTGCATTGGAGCCACCACCTACAACGAATATCGCGGCATTTTCGAGAAGGATAACGCGCTGTCGCGGCGCTTCCAGAAGATTGACGTGGCTGAACCCACCGTGGAGCAGACCATCGAAATCCTGAAGGGCCTGAAATCGCGCTTCGAGGCACATCATGGTGTGAAATACACCCAGTCGGCCCTGTCTACCGCTGCGGAATTGTCTGCCCGCTACATCAATGACCGTCACCTGCCGGACAAGGCCATCGACGTGATTGACGAAGCAGGTGCCGCACAGAAGATTCTGCCCAAGTCCAAGCAGAAGAAGGTGATCAACAAGGCAGAGATCGAAGAGATCGTCGCCAAGATTGCCCGCATTCCGCCCAAGACCGTCTCCAGCGACGACAAGAACGTGCTGAAGAACCTGGAGCGCGACCTCAAGAACGTGGTATTTGGTCAGGACAAGGCTATTGAAAGCCTGGCCACCGCCATCAAGATGACGCGCTCGGGCCTGGGCAATCCGCACAAGCCGATCGGCTCTTTCCTGTTCTCCGGCCCTACCGGTGTGGGCAAGACCGAAGTAGCCAAGCAACTGGCTTATGTGCTGGGCGTGGAGCTGATCCGCTTCGACATGTCGGAATACATGGAACGCCATGCAGTAAGCCGGCTGATTGGTGCCCCTCCGGGCTATGTCGGCTTCGAACAGGGCGGCCAGATGACCGAGGCCATCAACAAACATCCTTACGCGGTGTTGCTGCTGGACGAAATCGAGAAGGCACATCCGGACATCTACAACGTACTGTTGCAGGTGATGGATCACGGCACCCTGACCGACAACAACGGGCGCAAGGCCGATTTCCGTAATGTGGTGATCATCATGACCACCAATGCCGGGGCCGAAGCCATGTCCAAGCCGACACTGGGCTTTACCCAGTCCAAGGAAACCGGGGATGAGATGGCGGACATCAAACGCCTGTTCAGCCCGGAATTCCGCAACCGGCTAGATGCCACCATTTCCTTCAAGATGCTGGATGAGCAGATCATCATGCAGGTGGTGGACAAGTTCCTGATGCAGCTTGAGCATCAGTTGGGCGACAAGAAGGTGGAAATCCACTTCACCGATGCCTTGCGCGCCTTCCTGGCCAAACGCGGCTTCGACCCGCTGATGGGTGCGCGTCCGATGGCACGGCTGATTCAGGACACCATCCGCAAGGCACTGGCAGACGAACTGCTGTTTGGCCGACTAGCCCACGGCGGGGAAGTTACGGTGGATATCAATGACCAGGATGTGGTCGAGCTGCAATTCGACACCGAAGCACTGGCAGCAGAGCCCGCCTGAGCCTGATAGCCATATCGCCTCACAAAGACGCCCGCACTTGCGGGCGTTTTTTTGTACCGGACAAGGACATCATCATTCAGCCACGTGGATGATGCTGGGCATGCAGCTGCTTGAGTCGCTCGCGGGCAACGTGGGTGTAGATTTGTGTGGTGGATATATCCGAATGCCCCAGTAGCAACTGTACAACGCGCAAGTCAGCACCATGGTTCACCAGATGGGTGGCAAAGGCATGTCGCAGCATGTGCGGCCCAACGGGTGGCAAACCCTGCGCACTGGCATAGCTGGCAATCAGATGCCAGGCCATCTGCCGGCTCATCCCGGCCTTGCGCTGGGTGACAAATACGGCATCGCACTGCGCTCCACCCAACAACAGCACACGGGCTTCCCTGAAGTAGCGCTCCAGCCAGTCAAGGGCAATCTCTCCCAAGGGCACCATGCGCTCCTTGTTACCCTTGCCACGGGTGATGATCAAACCCGTCACCATGTCCAGTTGCTGCAGCGTCAGCCCCACCAGCTCGGACACGCGCAAGCCGGTTGCATACAGCACTTCAAACATGGCCCGATCGCGCAGTCCCAGCGGCGTTTCCACATCCGGTGCCTGCAACAATAGCTCAACCTGTCCTTCTGACAGCGTTTTGGGCAGCCGTTGCCCCAGCCTGGGGTTATCCAGATGCAAGCTGGGGTCGTCATTGCGCTGTTTTGTCCCTAGCAGATACTGGTAATAGCGCCGCAGACAGGACAGCTGCCTGGCTCGCGTGGCAGGTTTCTCGTGCTCGATACTTGCCAACAAGGCCTGCTGCAGCTCGACATGGCTGGCCGATTCCAGCGCGCCGTCCTCGCTTTGCAGCTGTTTTTGCATTTTGGCCAGATCACGGCGATAAGCCGCCAGGGTATTGGCAGACAAGCCATCCGTCAGCCACAGATGATCCAGAAACCGGTCTATGCTTTCCGTACTCATGATGTCGTTCCTGGCCGAAGACATAAAAAAAGCGCAAGGTGTGAACCTTGCGCTTTCATCATACCTGACGGTATCAGGATCAGCCTTGCTTGCGAGCCGGCAGTTTTTCCTTGATACGTGCGGACTTGCCGGTACGACCACGCAGGTAGTACAGCTTGGCGCGACGTACGTCACCACGGCGCTTCACTTCAACGGAAGCCACCAGCGGGGAGTAGGTCTGGAAAGTACGCTCAACACCTTCACCGGCGGACATCTTGCGCACGATGAAAGAGCTGTTCAGGCCACGGTTACGCTTGGCGATAACAACGCCTTCGTAAGCCTGCAGACGTTCGCGGTTACCTTCCTTTACCTTGACATTCACCACAACGGTATCGCCAGGAGCGAATTCCGGGATGGTTTTGCCCAGGCGGGCGATTTCTTCTTGCTCGAGTTTCTGGATCAGATCCATGTGTTACTCCGGTTTTTTACGGATATCTTGTTCCTGCTGGTACTCTGCCAGCAGCCGAGATTCCTGTTTTGTCAAAGTGCGGCCCTGCAACAGCTCTGGTCGACGTTGCCACGTTCTTCCCAGCGCCTGCTTGAGCCGCCATTTAGCAATCAGTGCATGATTTCCAGACATGAGTACATCCGGCACCCGCATGCCCTGATAGTCTTCGGGTCGGGTATAGTGCGGACAATCAAGGAGTCCGTTCACAAATGAGTCTTCATAAGCAGACTGGGCGTCGTTGAGAACACCGGGAAGCAGCCGGATGACCGCATCCATCAGCACCATGGCCGGTAGCTCGCCACCGGACAACACGTAGTCGCCAATGGAAACCTCCTCGTCCACCTGCCGCTCGATCAAACGCTCGTCTACCCCTTCGTAACGTCCGCACAGCACAATCAGACCGGGACGACGGGACAGCTCAACCGCTTTTTCGTGCGTCAATGCACGCCCTTGCGGGGACAGGTAGATAACATGGCTCTCTTCAACACCTGCTGCCTGCTGACGTGCCTTGGCGGCCGTAATGGCAGCCTCCAGCGGTTCAATCAGCATCAGCATGCCAGGCCCACCACCATAAGGACGGTCGTCCACACGGCGGTAGTTGTCATGGGTGAAATCGCGTGGATTCCATTTCTGGAAATCCCAAATGCCCAGATCAAGCGCCCGCTGGCTTACACCAAAGCGGGCGATGGCATCGAACATTTCCGGAAACAGCGTGATGGCATCGATATGCATCAGTAATCCAGGCCCCAGTCGACTGAAATGCAGGCCTCAGCCAGACTGACATCCAGTACGAACTGGCCAACGAAGGGAATCAGCCGCTGGCCGTGTTCACCCTCTACCACCAATACGTCGTTGGCACCGGTTTCCATCAATTCGGTCACCTTGCCAAGCACCACACCTTGCTGGTTGACGACAGACAGGCCGATCAGATCGGACCAGTAATATTCGTCAGCACCAGCTTCCGGCAATTCACTACGGGGAACGGCTATTTGCAGGCCGCGCAGGGCTTCCGCCGCGTCGCGATCTTCAATGCCCTGCAGCTTGACGGACAAGCCCTTGGGCTGCACCGCCCCGTTTTCAAATGTGTACGGCTTCCAGCTGTCATCCTTGCCCAGCCACCAGACCGGGTAGTCAAACAGACCGTCAGCGTATTCGGTATCGGCCTGGACCTTGATCCAGCCCTTGATACCGAAGGCGCCACGCACAAACCCCATCAAGACGAGATCTTCCTTGCGCATGCGCCTTAGTCCGCGAGTTGAGTCAACGAACGATTAGGCAGCAACCTTCTGCTCTTTCAGCAGCTTGGCTACAGCGTCGGTAACCTGGGCACCAACGCCGATCCAGTAGTTCAGACGATCGGAAGTCAGGCGCACGCGCTCTTCCTTCTCGTTAGCTACCGGGTTGTAGAAGCCAACGCGCTCGATGAAGCGACCGTCACGACGGTTACGGGAATCGGTCACCACGATGTTGTAGAACGGACGGTTCTTGGCGCCGCCACGTGCCAGACGAATCACTACCATTGTCGATTGTCCTTAGATAAAAACGGTATCGTAGAAAAGCCCACGATTCTATGGCACTTTTCCCTTATCTTGCAAGCGCTTAATACGCCTGCCAGTCCTGCCGCCCGATATCGGTCAGCAGAAGACCCCTGCTTTGACGAAAAAAACCACACCACGGCGCTGCAATCGACCAAGGGCATACAGTGCAATGCATTAAAGAATCTTGGTGACGATGGTCAGCGCCCTGTCTTCCGGATGGGTTTCCACGGTAAAGCCCAGCTTGTGCATCAGCTTGAGCATGCCCTTGTTGCCGGCCAGCACTTCACCGCGCATCACGGTCAGCCCTTGCTCACGGGCGGCATCGAACAAGGCATTCATCAGGATGTAGCCAATGCCCTTGCCCTGCCATTTGTCTGCTACTTCCAGCGCAAATTCGCAGCCTTCGTTGTCCGGATCGGTAATGAAACGGGCCACGGCTTGCTGCTCTTCACCGTTCTCGGTCTCGCACGTCATGGCCAGTGCCATTTCGCGGTCGTAGTCCAGCTGGGTAAAGCGCACCAGCATGGTTTGCGACAGCTGCTTGATGCTGGACATATAACGGTTGTAGCGGCTTTCGTCCGACAGCGTGCGGACAAACTCCTGCTGCATCTCGGCATCTTCCGGCCGCACCGGGCGAATGGTGACCTTCATGCCATCGTTCAGCGTGGCACTGCGCACCATATGCGTGGGGTAAGGCATGATGGCCATGTGGCCGTAGCGTTTCACATCAGGCTTCAAGGGTTCGACGATGATGCGCGCATCCAGCGCAATGACCCCCTTCTCGTCCGCCACCAAGGGGTTGATGTCCATCTCGCGCAACTCTGGCAGCTCGCACACCATCTCCGACACATGCAGCAGCACATCCACCAGTTCTTCCATGTCGACGGCCGGCAGGTTCTTGAAGGCACCCAGCAATTGGCCGATACGGGTCTTGCGTATCATGCTGCCCACCAGGTACTGGTTCAGCGGCGGCAAGGACAGCGCGCGATCATGCATGACCTCCACCGCGATACCGCCGGCACCAAAGGTAATCACCGGGCCGAACGAGCTATCGTGTGTCACACCCACCATCACCTCGCGCGCAAAGCGGCGTTTACGCATCGGCTGTACCGAAATGCCATCAATGCGCGCCTCCGGCATGGCCTGGTGGGCCCTCTCCAGAATGCTGCGGAAGGCTGCGCGCAAGGTGGCTTCGTTACTGATGTTCAACTCCACACCGCCGACATCCGATTTGTAGATGATGTCCGGTGAATCGATTTTCAGCACCACCGGGTAGTGGATTTGCTCGGCCAGCACCACGGCTTCGTCTTCGCTGCGCGCCAGCAAGGTAGGGTTGACCGGGATACGGAACGCCGCCAGCACCTCCTTGGATTCGCGCTCGGACAGAATGGTACGGCCTTCGGCCATGGCTCCGGCAATCACTGCACGGGCACGCAGCAGGTCTGGCGCTTCACGCTTGCCTTCCAGCGGCCCCGGGGTCTGCAACAGCAATTGCTGGTTGTAATGATAGGAAGCCAGGTTGCGAAATACCTCGATGCCGTATTCCGGCGCACGGAAATGCGCGCACTTGGCTTTGGAAAACAGGTCGCGGCTTTCCGATACCTTGGCATCACCCAGCCAGGACAGGAACATCGGCTTGCTGGATTCCCGCTGCAAGCCAATCATCAACTGCGCCGTGGTCAGGTGATCGGTACCGGCCTGCGGAGTGAATACCACCAGCACACCGTCGACATTCGGGTCGTCGATACAGGCTTTGACCGCAGTACGAAAACGCACCGGGCTGGCATCACCAATCAGGTCGATCGGGTTGCCGTGCGACCAGTTGCGTGGCAAGGCGTTATTGAGCAGGTCCATGGTGGCGTCGCTCAACTTGGCCAGCTCTACACCATTGGTATAAGCACTATCAGCTGCCAGCACGCCCGGGCCGATACCGTTGGTGACAATGGCCAGCCGTTTGCCACCGACGCGGAAATTGGCAGCCAGCACCTTGGCCGCAGTAAACAGCTGGGCAATGGAAGACACGCGCAGCACACCGGCTCGGGACAGCGCGGCATCGAAAACATCACCGCTTTCAATCAGGTTGCTCGAATGGGTGACACCGGTCACATCGTCCTGATAACGGCCCGACTTGATCACCACCACCGGCTTGGTCCGGGCAGCGGCCCGCAAGGCGCTCATGAAGCGGCGCGCATGATGGATGTGGTGAACATGCAACAAAATGCCCTGGGTGAAGTTATCCGCCACCAGGTAATCCAGAATTTCGCCGAAATCGACATCCAGCGCCTCACCCACCGAAATCACACTGGAAAAACCGATGCCCTTGCTGTCTGCCCAGTCCAGCATGGCCGTACACAGGGCTGACGACTGCGACACCAGCGCCATGTTTCCCGGACGGACCTTACTGGTGTAATTGGTGGCATTGAAGCCGGCCACCGGTCGCATCAGGCCCAATACATTCGGCCCCAGCACACGGATGCCATAGTGGCGCGCAATGGATACCGACTCATTCAGGATTTCCCGCTCCAGTTGCTCGCTATCGGAAAACTCCTTGGCCAGTAGCACGGCCTTGATGCCCTTCTTGCCACAATCCTTGATGATGGCCGGCAAAGAACGAATGGCTGTACAGACCACAGCCATGTCAACCGCCGGTTCGATCAGGCGTACCGAGGGAACGGCAGGAATGCCACCCACCACCTTGTGATTCAGATTGACCGGAAACAGCTTGCCTTGAAAATTGCCCGCCAACAGATTGGCAAACACCGCCTGGCCAATGGAGCCGGGCGTATCGCTGGCACCAACAACAGCAACAGTGCGCGGTGAAAACAGCGGAGTAAGGTAGTGAGGCTTCATGGAAGCGGTTCCAGTAGGGTTAATGCCAGCAGTCATCCAGCACGACACGCTGCCAGGGGCAGCCAGTCTTCTGGACAGATCTGTTTGAATACATGGACTTGCAAAGGCAAATCCAGCTTGATACCTGTATGTTGCGATAGTATTGTGCAATGCACAATAAGGACAAACGAGCATGCGTCATGACGCGACAGGACTGATCGGCCAAGCACAGCCTGTGCAGAATGACACCAACATGCTGCCGCAGACCTTGCCGCCTCATGTTGACCTCGGGCAAGCGCACCTCAGATGAATTTTATAGCAAAGACCGCCACCATCCGCGCATCGCACACAAGCTGGCGGTGGTAATCGCACTGCAATATTGCTACCCTTGACGGTTCAGCAGTCCACGGGAACTGCATCGCAACATATCAATTCAGCTCGCCTGCATCATGAAGCAGGGCGGGCAGGAGTCAGCCATCATGACGAAGCGCGTCGTCACCCTTGCCCACTACTACACCCAGCCGGAAATCCAGCAAATGGCTGACAAGGTGGGCGATAGCCTGGAACTGTCGCTGTATGCCAAGGAAGCCAACGCCGACATCATTGTGTTTGCCGGTGTCCGTTTCATGGCCGAAACCGCCAAAATCCTCAATCCGCAAGCCGAAGTCATCCTGCCGGATGCCGGTTCCACCTGTTCGCTGGTCACCCAGACCGATGTCACTGCACTCAAGGCATGGCGTGAACGTCACCCGGACCATGTCCATGTGTCGTACATCAACTCCAGCGCGGAACACAAGGCACTGTCGGACTGGATTGTCACCAGCCGCAATGTGGACGACATCATTGCCCACCTGTATGCCGAAGGCAAAAAAGTCATTTTCTCGCCAGACCGCAACATGGGCGGCTACCTGAACGACCAATACGGCTACGACATGCCGCTGTGGTCGGCCGTGTGTGAAGTACACGACAAGTTCAACGAAGCGGCGCTGGATGAGGCATTTGCCGCCGCAACGGGTGAAAAATACCTGATTGCCCACCCGGAAAGCCCGTTGCCGGTACTGAAAAAAGCCGATTACGTAGGCTCCACCTCCGGCATGCTGAACTGGGTAAAAGCCTTCAAGGGTTACAGCAAGGCCGTCATCTTCGTCGCAACCGAAGACGGTATCCTGTACAACATGGGTCTGGCGCGGCCCGACCTGGACCTGCGGCAGGCCCCCATCTACGCCGGTTGCCAGTGCAACTCCTGTCCTTACATGAAGATGAATACCATCGAGGCAGTCAAACGCGCCCAACAAGGCGAGGGCTTGCGCATCGACTACCTCACGGCAGAACAGATGGATGCAGCCCGCATCCCGATTGAACGCATGCTGGAATTCAGCCAGCGCTACTACGCCTGATCAGACCAACCCGCTGCGGCGGGTTTTTCTTTGTCTGAATGTGCTGCAATGGTTTCCCAGCACTCCCTCGCAGCGATACAATCATGCGTCCAACCCGGAAGCAGAGCATGAAGTTCCTCATCAGCAATGACGACGGTTATTTCTCACCCGGCATACGGGTACTGGCGGAAACCCTGGCACGCCATGGCGAAGTCGTCGTGGTCGCCCCGGAACGCGACCGAAGCGGCGCCAGCAATTCGCTCACCCTGGACCGCCCCCTGACCGTCCGCCAGGCCGCCAATGGCTTTTATTATGTCAATGGCACGCCTACCGACTGCGTTCACCTGGCAGTGACCGGCTTGCTGGATTTCCGTCCGGACATGATCTTCAGCGGTATCAACCATGGCCCGAACATGGGCGACGACACCATTTACTCCGGCACCGTGGCCGCCGCCAGCGAAGGCTTTTTGCTGGGCATTCCCTCCATCGCCATTTCGCTGGCCGGCTATAGCGGCAAGCACTTCGATACTGCAGCACTGGTGGTGGAACAACTGCTGGAACGCCATCGACAACATCCACTGAGCAGCCCTGTGCTGCTCAATGTCAATGTCCCGGACATCCCTGCCAACGAGCTGCAAGCGCTGCAAGTCACCCGGCTGGGGCGCCGGCATCATGCCGAACCGGTCATCAAAGCCAAGAATCCCCGTGGAGAAACGATATACTGGGTAGGCCCGGTGGGAGCGGCACAAGATGCCGGGCCAGGCACCGACTTTGCGGCCATTGCGGGCAAGCATGCCTCGCTGACTCCGCTCATGCTCGATCTAACTGCATTTGGCCAAATGGACGGAATCAATACATGGCTTCATCCGTGACACAAGACAGCCAAGCCTATGGCATGCTGTCTGACCGTACCCGCAAACGCATGGTGGAGCGCCTGCGACAATCCGGCATTCAGGACGAACGTGTCCTTGGTGCCATGTCTGATGTGCCACGTCACCTGTTTGTCGATCAGGCATTGGCAACACGCGCCTATGACGATGTATCCCTCCCCATCGGTCATGGCCAGACCATTTCGCAGCCGCTGACCGTAGCACGCATGACTGAAGTGCTACTTGCCGGTCGCAAGCCTGGCAAGGTGCTGGAAATCGGCACGGGATGCGGCTACCAGACAGCCGTATTACTCAAGACCGGGGCTGAAGTGTATTCGATTGAACGACTCTCGGCCCTGCTGGACAAAGCAAGGCGGAATCTGCGTGCAGCCAAACTGGTTCACGCCAGGCTGGTTCACGGTGATGGTCACTTCGGGCTACCGGAAGCAGCACCGTTCGAAGGCATCATCATGACAGCGGCGGCTCGCAACATTCCGGAAGCACTGGTCGAACAATTGGCAGAAGGCGGCAGGCTGATCATGCCGGTCGGTGAAGCCGAGCAGTATTTGTGGCTGCTGGAGAAGACCACGCAGGGTTTGCAAAAGACCAGACTGGACCCGGTCAAGTTTGTACCTCTCCTGCCCGGTCGTAACTAACTCTTGCAAAAACACAACACATACCAAGTGTAAATGTTTACAAACCTCAATTAACTGACATATAAAATCCATAGGCATGCATAAACAGCATTCAAAGCATTGGCTGACCGCATCGTTAACCTCCGTTGTTCTGGCAGGTTGCAGCAGCATGGCACAACAAGCAGCACCGGTTGAGTCAGCCCGCCCCGCTCCGGTGGCAACGATAACGAGCACGGCCAGCAAGCCCCAGGCACCGGTTGCAGCAGACACTGCCGTGGCAACGCCCTACAAGAGCGGCGGCGGACTGACTGCCAAGAAGCTGGGCAATGATTCGGCAGAAAAGACACATGTTGTTCAAGCAGGTGAAAACCTGTTTCGCATTTCGCTGAATAATGGTTTGAAATACAAAGATGTTGCTGCATGGAATAATCTGTCAGACAACAATATCAAGGTTGGCCAGGTGTTACGTCTGACGCCACCGACCAGCAATGAAGCCACGCCCCAACCCGTCCTGAAACAGCAAACGATGGTACCGGCAACAGAACAACCAAAACCAGAACAAGCCACCATTGAAAGTGGTAATCCTGCCGCTGGCAGCAAAAACTATCCGAAAGCACTCAAACTGCCTTATTCGGAAGAAGCTGCCAAAACACTGGCACAACAGAGCGAAGGAAGTGGCAATAAAAAGACAATGCCACCCAAAGTAGCTGCGACGACGTCCGCAAACAGTCAATCCGACAAAAAGGACAGTAGTACTCCAGCTGCAATATCGGAAAATAAGAACAAAATTGAAGAAAAATCTCAGTCAACAATCAGCGAAGATGCAGTCGCTTGGGGTTGGCCGACAGAAGGAAAAGTGATACGCGGCTATTCGGAAAGCAATAAAGGTGTCGATATCAGTGGTCGTGCAGGTCAAAGTGTCATAGCAGCAGGTGATGGCAAGGTCGTTTACAGCGGAAATGGCTTGAGGGGCTACGGGAAGCTCATCATCATCAAGCACAACAAGACTTTTCTGTCTGCATACGCTCATAACAGTCAGTTGATGGTCAAGGAGGGCCAGTCTGTCAGGAAAGGGCAAAAGATTGCCGAAATGGGTAATACTGATGCCGATCAGGTAAAACTGCATTTTGAGATCCGCCGCTTCGGGAAACCGGTTGATCCGATGCAGTACCTAGACAACAAGTCCTGAACAGAGGTATTTCCCTCTGCCAGGATCCACCGTAGCGGGGGGAAATAATGAACCAAGACAGCGATATCCTCGAAGAAGAGGAAGTTCTTGAAGAAGAAGTTGCCGAAGACGTTGCCGCTGAAGCAGAAACCGAAGAGGCTGCCGAACGTCAGAGCGTGACCGAGGAAGTGGCCGATGTCACCCAGATTTACCTTAACGACATCGGAAACAATGCCTTGCTGACACCAGCCCAGGAACTGGAACTGGCACGTCGTGTAGTCGCTGGCGATTTTGATGCCCGTCAGAAGATGATCGAGCACAATCTGCGCCTGGTGGTCAATATTGCCAAACATTACATCAATCGCGGCCTTGCGCTGCTTGATCTGATCGAAGAGGGCAATATCGGGCTGATGCATGCGCTGGAAAAGTTTGATCCGGAACGCGGCTTCCGTTTTTCAACCTATGCAACGTGGTGGATTCGTCAGAGTATCGAACGCGCCATCATGAACCAGTCGCGCACCATCCGTCTGCCGGTTCATGTCATCAAGGAGCTGAACGTCTACCTGCGTGCTTCCCGTCAGCTGGAAAGCCAGATGGGACGTGAACCGACGCTGGAAGAAATTGCCCAGCATGTCGGCAAACCGGTGGAAGATGTGCGCAAGGTGATGAACCTGAACGAACGCATGGCTTCTCTGGATGCCCCGCTCGACATTGACCCGATGCTGTCCATTGGTGAATCCATTCCTGATGAACAACACGAAGAGCCTGAAATCCAGTTGCATAACAATCAGCTGGAACTCTTCGTCAAGGAATGGCTGGCACAGCTCAATGACAAGCAGTGCATGGTAATCGAGCGTCGCTATGGCTTGAACGGTCATGAAATCTGCACGCTGGAAGAGCTGGCTGCTGCGCTTAACCTGACCCGGGAGCGCGTGCGTCAGATTCAGATAGAAGGACTGGAGCAACTGCGTCGCATTCTGCGCCGCAAGGGTATTTCACGCGATTTTGTCCTGTAAGCATCGCGCTTTACCAGCCCTGCCAACCGCAGCATGACCCCGCCCGTAACGGCGGGGTTTTTGTTTGCCCGCGACAAGACACACGACCAGTCTTCTCAGGCAAACGTCGCCGTAGTCCTCCCCCTGAATCTGGCACATTCACTCAGCTGTGCCGCCTTTGCTTGCGAGCCTGCTGCGCAAAACGGCGCACTTGTCCGAGCCAGGCCTGCACTTGCCTGGCAGGCAATTCAGCATGCCGATAACGCATGGCGGCATACTCCTTGAGCAATTGCTTGAGCAGGACACGCACGTCCTTTGGCAGATGCGCAGCCTTGTTCATCATGTCCAGCGGCCCGTCACTGGGCAGAATCGCGATGCCGTGACACTGCAATGCAGCCACCAACAAGTTGCGGCCCACTTGCAATGGTGCCATCGCGGGTCGCCTGCGCCACCACCACAACAATGGCAACAGACCCAGGGCACCACCAAACAGCAATGCGCGCAAGACGGCGGCGGCATCCACCGCCTCACCAAGGCCCAGCAGACGGTACAGATTGAGCTGTCGGGCCGCATCGTAGCCCACCACCCACTGCTGCCAGGCAAAGCCGGCAGCCTGCCAGCTTTGCTGCAGCGGCAGCAACCAGCCAGGGATACGGCTGCCCATCAAGGGCACGGCAGGCTGCAATGAGGGAATGCTTTGGCTGACACCATCGCTGACCCGTTGTGGCGCAACCGCCGCCGTCGGATCGACCCGCAGCCACTCACCGCTTTCCTTCAACCATACTTCGACCCAGGCATGCGCATCCGATGAGCGGACTTGCCAGAACCGGCCTACCGGGTTGTACTGCGCGCCCTGGTAACCGGTAACTACCCGGGCCGGAATACCAGCAGCCCGTGCCAGGAATGCAAAGGCCGAGGCGTAATGCTCGCAAAAGCCCTGACGGGTGGAAAACAGGAAGGCATCCGTCGAGTTGTCGCCTTCCAGCAAGGGCGGCGTCAAGGTATAGCGATAGCCATTCAGGCGGAAATGCAGCAGGGCCTCGTGCACGAAACCGGCATCATCCTGACTTTGCATGCGCCACTGCATCGCCAGCTGCCGACTGGCCGGATTGCCCGGCGGCAGGCGGCGGTAGAAATCCTGATCGCTCTGGCTCAGAGACTGGCGGTAATGACTGCCAAGCAGGCTGGCAGCATCAATGCGCACCGCATCATCGCTGTCACTGGCCAGACGCAATAGGCGGCCCGGCTCCAGCACGCCGCCTCCGGGTGCTTGCAAGGGGTACTCCAGCAAGGGAAGACGGGAGCGGACAGGCTTGCCGGTCAGCCGGTAACGGACCAGTTGACCGCCTTGCAATTGCACGGTTTCTTGTTGCAGGCCATGTACGTTCTGCCAGCGACGGCCATCAAAATCGTCCAGGATCATGATGCGCCAATACATCTGGCTGACGGCGGGTGCCTGGCCGGCAAACACCACGGAAAATGCGGCATCCTCACGTTGAACCAGCTGGCTGATACTGCCTGGTTCCATGCTGTCGGACAGGCCGGTCTGCGCGGTATGACTATCGTGCGGCATGCTCCACAAGGGGCCGGGCAAGCGCGGCATCACCACAAACAACACCAGCATCAGCGGCAGGGACAGCAACAAGGCTTGTACCGCGGTGCGGGCACTGCCTGATGGAATATCCCCGGCCAGTCGCAACATGGCCCAGGTCAAGGCGAGCAGGCTGATGACCAGCCACAACGCGGACCAGGGGCTCTGATCGAATAACAAGGGGATGGCGCTCAGGAAGAACCCCAGCGCCAGGACGACCTGCCAGTCACGCTGCTGGCGGGACTCAAAAACCTTGAAGCCCAATAGCAGGATCAACAATGCCGCCCCACCCTCCCGGCCAATCAGCGTGTTCAGATTCAGCCATACACCAGCCGCTGCCAACACCAGCAAGGGCAGAAGCACAGCCAAACCGGGCAGGCGGGAGTGGCGCAGCAGCAGGCATGCGCGCAGCAACAGCATGAGCTCGACCAGGGCCGGTAACCAGAACGGCAGATAGAACAACAAGGGGACGATGACCAGCGCCACGGCCAGTAGCACCGCCATTTCTGCGGGGCGGAACAAAGAATGTTTCATGATGGCAGTGAGCAGTTGGCCAGCGCGGCCAATGCCCTTTCCCGTTGACCTGCCTGCGGTTCGATCACCGTATCGGGCAAACGCACGCGATAGCGCTGGCCGGCCTTCTCACACTGCAACAGGCGCCAGCACAAACGGGACAGCCGGGTTTCCACGTCCAGTGCTGCCGGGTAATCCTGCCAGGCCAGCTCGTGCACGGCATGGCCACGCGGCTGGCTGACAAAGCGTTTGCTGGCCAATACATCGCGCCGCGCCAGCATGCTCCAGGCAATCTGGCGTGGCGTATCGCCCGCCTGATATTCAGCCAGATGGGAAAAGTCTTCCTCGCCCTCACCCCGGCTGCGCCCTTTGCCCGTTTGCAAGCCATCAGCATGACGAATGCGGTCTGGCAAAGGGTGTGGGTAGGCCAGCACAGTGGCGTCCGGACGCCACCAGGAAAAAGCACGAATCAGGCCAAAAGGCGCCGTGCTCCATATTTGCAGCACCGGGTAGGCATGCGGCCCACGCCGATTGAGCAACAGCGGAATGCTGACCGACTGCTGGCCACCCGCCGGTAGCTGGCAATGTACAGCGCATTCTCCTTCTTCTGCCCACAGATGTATTTGTCGCTCCACACCAGCCTGATTGATCAGCGACAGGCGGCAGTTAGCCACCTGGCCAAGAAAAGTGTTTTCCCCGGCTTCCACCTGTAATTGCAGGCCGGCCAATTGCCGGTAGGCCATCAGCACGGCAAGCAACAACAGGCTGATGATCCAGAATGCCAGCCCGTAAGCCAGGCTGACCGCGTAATTGAGCGCGCCCACCCACACCGCAGCGGCCACGGCCAACAGCAGCAAGCCAAAACGGGTGGGCAGCAGATAGATGCGCCGCTGGCTCAGCCGGCAGACCGCCTCCCGCGGCAGACGCCGCCACCACCAGCTACGCAGGCGCTTACGGAATGGCAACATGGTCGAGCAAGGCAGTGAGGCTGGCCGTGGCATCCCCGGTCAAACCGAGTCGATGGCCGGCCACTGCCGGGAAAATGGCTTTCACATCTTCCGGCAATACGTGGTCACGCCCTTCCAGCATCGCCCATGCCCTGGCCGCCGACAGCAAGGCCAGGCCAGCCCGCGGACTCAGGCCGCTCAGGAAACTGCTTTCCTGCCGGGTGGCCTGCAACAGCGCCAGCACATAATCAGCCAGATCGGCAGTGACGGTGAGCGCGGCTGCCTTCTGCTGCAGTTGCAACAAACCATCGCCCTGCAAGCAGGGGGTCATGTCTGCCAGCAGGCTGCGCCGGTCTTGTCCCAGCAGCAGTGCCCGCTCGGCATCGGCCGCCGGATAGCCAAGGGAAATGCGCATCAGGAAACGGTCCAACTGCGACTCCGGCAACGGAAAAGTCCCCAACTGTTCGGACGGGTTCTGGGTGGCAATCACAAAAAACGGCTGGGGCAGCGGATGGCTTTCACCATCAATCGAGACCTGACGCTCTTCCATGGCTTCCAGCAAGGCAGATTGCACCTTGGGCGAGGCACGGTTGATTTCATCGGCCAATAACAGCTGGCTGAACACCGGTCCCTGGTGAAAGCGGAAAGTGCCGGTTTCACGCTGGTAGATATTGACGCCGAGAATGTCGGCCGGCAGCAAATCGCTGGTGAATTGCACCCGCTGGTAATGCAGGCCCAGTACCGCAGCCAGACCATGGGCAAGCGTGGTTTTCCCCACGCCGGGCACGTCCTCGATCAGCAGGTGGCCCCGGGCGATCAGGCAGGTCAGCGCCAGCCGGACGGCGCGAGACTTCCCCAGGATAAGCGTGTTCAGTTGACGATAGGCAAGGCTGAGTGATTGCATTTGGACCCGGTTGCGCGCAGTATTTATCGAAAATACATAAAGATAAAACTCGCGTCCATTGTACGCAAACAATCGTACGCAACAAGGAAACGCTCGTGTTAACTTGGCTCAAAAACCGTCTACAGAGAAACGGACTCACTGCCTACATCACCCATTCTGTCTGCCTGCAGCACAATATGGGGGTGGGCCACCCGGAATGCCCGGAACGCCTGGTTGCCATCAAGGATCAACTGATGGCCGCACAGATTTACGACAGCCTGCATGAGGTGGAAGCACCGGAGGTCACCGAGCAGCAACTGGCCCGGGTGCACCCGCCACGCTATGTGGAATACATCGAGGCCTGTGCGCCATCGGTTGGCACCTTTCGCATGGACCCGGACACCGCAATGGCACCGGGCACCCTGCCTGCCGCACGTCGCGCCGCCGGCGCGGTGATCAAGGCGGTGGAAATGGTGTGCGAGGACAAGGCACCCAATGCCTTCTGTGCCATTCGCCCGCCGGGCCACCATGCAGAACACGACAAGGCGATGGGCTTCTGCTTCTTCAACAATATCGCCGTCGGCATTGCCCATGCGCTGTCCACCTACAAGTTCGAACGGATTGCGGTGATCGACTTCGACGTGCATCACGGCAACGGCACCGAAGACATCTTCCGTGACGACCCGCGCGTGATGATGGTGTCCATCTTCCAGCACCCCTTCTACCCTTACTGCGGTGACAACCCGGTAGGGCCGAACATGGTCAACGTGCCGCTCAAGGCCGGCAGCACCGGGCGGGAATTCCGCGAAGTGGTGGAAAACGTGTGGCTGCCCAGCCTGCACGACTTCCAGCCGCAGATGATCTTTATCTCTGCCGGGTTTGATGCCCACCGCGAGGATGACATGGGCTCACTGGGGCTGGTGGAGGCCGACTACGAGTGGGTGACCCGCCACCTGATGCAGATTGCCGACCAGTATGCCGATGGCCGCATCGTCTCGGTACTGGAGGGCGGCTATGACTTGTCCTCGCTGGCACGCAGCGTAACCGCCCATGTGAAGGTGCTGTCGGACGGCTGACGGCCAAAGGCTGCAAAAAAAGCCACCGCATGCGGTGGCTTTTTAGTTTGTCGGCAAGCGACTAATTGCCCTTTTTCTCGGCCTTCTCGCCAATCTTGCCTTCCTGCCCGGTCAGCAGCTTGATCAGATTGGATTTGTGGCGGTGAATCACCAGGATGGCAATGATGATGCAGGTGCCAAAATACGGCGAGGATGGCTGCACGATGAAATAGGCATACACCGGCACCATCACACAGGCAACGATGGCGGACAGCGAGGAAATCTTCACCACAAAAGCCATGAACAGCCAGGTGGCAATGGCCGCCAGTGCCAGCCAGATATTGAAACCGAACAGCACGCCCACTGCGGTGGCCACACCCTTGCCGCCCTTGAAGCCGAAGAATACCGGCCACATGTGGCCGATCAGCACCGCCAGTGCCGACATGGCAATGGCCTGCTCACCCAGTCCGTATTGCGGGCCGAACCAGGCCGTCAGCGCCACCGCCACCCAGCCCTTGGCCCCATCGCCCAGCAGAGTGAGTACCGCGGCCAGTTTCTTGCCGGTACGCAGAACATTGGTGGCACCGGGGTTGCCCGAGCCGTAGCTGCGCGGGTCGGCCATGCCCATGGCCTTGCTCACGATCACGGCAAAAGACAGCGAGCCCAGCAGGTAGGCCGCAACAATGAAGGCAAATGCTGTCGTGGTCATGGTGTATCCATTAGAATAGAAGGCTTCGGATTTTACGGTATCGGGCGACAAAGCCCAACTCCCGGCATAGTAATGGACATCATTTTCCTGCGCGAAGTACGCGCCGACACCATTATCGGTGTTTATGAGTGGGAGCGGAAAAATCCGCAAACCATCGAAATCGACCTGGAAATCGGCATTCCCAGTGAAGTGCCCTGCCACACCGACAATATCGGCGACACCATTCACTATGGCGTGGTGGTGGAACGCTTGCGCAAGGCACTGTCGGAACAGCACTTCCTGCTGCTCGAAGCGCTGGCGGAATATATCGCCAAGGTGATTCGCGAAGACTTTGGCGCACCCTGGGTGCAGGTTTCCGTCACCAAGCTGGGCATTCTGCCCGGCGTGCGCCGCGTTGGCGTGCTGATCGAGCGTGGTCACCGTCCGCGCTGAAAATTTCACCACGGATTGTCCTGGCCGCCATCAGGTCATGGATGATGGCGGTAAATTGACGTTAACGTAAGGGTCATGCACCATGATGCCCTGCCATCACCAGAGCAAACCATGAGCCAGATCAGCGTTGCAGAGTTCCAGGCCTTGATCGACAGCGAACTGCCGCTGGTCAAGCTGTTTGGCATGCGTACCGAGGACATTGCCCATGGCACCGCCCGCATGCGCATGCACTTCAACCCCGACCTGATCCGCCCCGGTGGCACCATTGCCGGCCCGGCCCTGATGGCGCTGGCCGATGCCACCCTGTATGCCGTGGTGCTGGGCATGATAGGCAAGGTGGAACTGGCAGTGACGACCAGCCTGAATATCAATTTCCTGCGCAAGCCACCGCAGGAAGATGTGATTGCCGAAGGCCGCATCCTCAAGCTGGGCAAGCGCCTGGCCGTGGGCGAGGTGCTGCTGTATTCCGCGGGCAGTGACGAGCCGGTGGCCCATGTCACCGGTACTTATTCCATTCCGCCGTTGCCCGACAACAGATAAACAAAAACCCTCTGCTGGCAATGACCGTGCAGAGGGTTATCCGGTTACGCTGAATCAGACCGGCGCTTACTCTTCCTGATTGCGCATGAAGTCTGCGGTGTTATAGAAGGCTTCCAGCAGCTTGGCCTTGAGCCAGTCCTCCACCAGCAGTTCGTTCACTGCCTGGGTCATGCATTGCATCCACTGGTCGCGCATTTCCCCATCCACGGCAAACGGCATGTGACGCATGCGCAGGCGCGGATGACCAAACTTTTCCATGTACAAGCCCGGCCCGCCCAGCCAGCCGGACAGGAACATGAACAGCTTTTCCCGCGAACCCGCCAGATCAGCCGGGTGCATGTCGCGCAACACCTTGACCGAAGGATCGCTGTCCATGATGTCGTAGAAGCGGTTGGTGAGCCAGCGCACCACGCCTTCACCACCCATCAGCTCGTATGGCGTCATTTCCTGCATGGCTCAGTCCTTTACCGGCTTGACCAGCGAAGCGGCCAGCAAGGCACGCTCACGCGCAGTGGCCACATCATCCGCCTGGGCCACCGCCACGCCCATGCGACGGCGGACAAAGCTTTCCGGCTTGCCGAACAGGCGCAGGTCGGCACCCGGCACCGCCAGTGCTTCGGCCACGCCTTCAAAGGCAATGCCCTGCTCTTCCATGCCACCGTAAATCACTGCCGAGGCACCGGCACTGCGCAGGCTGGCATCCACCGGCAAGCCCAGAATGGCGCGCGCATGCAGTTCGAATTCGGAGAAGCGCTGGGTAGCCAGTGTCACCAGCCCGGTATCGTGCGGGCGCGGGCTGACTTCGGAGAACCATACCTGATCGCCCTTGACGAACAGCTCCACCCCGAACAGGCCACGTCCGCCCAGTGCATCCGTCACGGCCTTGGCCATTTCACGGGCGCGCAGCAGTGCCAGTTCGCTCATCGGCTGCGGCTGCCAGCTCTCCACGTAGTCGCCGTTCTTTTGCAGATGGCCGATGGGGTCGCAGAAGTGGGTGGCAATACCGCCCTGACCATCGCTGGCACGTACGGTGAGCTGGGTGATTTCGTAATCGAAGTCGATGAAACCTTCGACAATCACCCGGCCCTTGTCCACACGGCCGGCACTGACGGCATATTCCCAGGCTTTGGCCACATCGTCCGGCCCACGCAGCAGCGACTGGCCCTTGCCACTGGAGGACATCACCGGCTTCACCAGGCAGGGGTAGCCGATGCCGGCGTCGATGGCCTGCTGCAATTCGTCCAGCGAGGAAGCAAAGGCAAACGGCGAAGTGGGCAGGCCCAGCTCGTCCGCCGCCAGACAGCGGATGCCTTCGCGGTTCATGGTGAGGTTGGTAGCACGGGCGGTGGGGATCACCTCGGCCAGACCATCAGCCTCAATGCGCAGCAGCTCTTCGGTGGCAATGGCTTCGATTTCCGGCACGATCAGATGCGGGCGCACCTGCTCCACCAACGCACGCAGCGCGGCGGCATCCGACATATTGATGACATGGCTGCTGTGCGCCACCTGCATGGCCGGAGCACCGGCGTAGCGGTCAACCGCAATGGTTTCCACCCCCAGGCGCTGCAATGCAATGACAACTTCCTTGCCCAGCTCGCCGCTGCCCAGCAGCATGACACGCAGCGCAGTGGCGCTGTGCGGGGTTCCGATACGCATGGTCCGACTCCAGTTAGAAAATGAAATAATCCAGGCCGGCATTTTAGCATTGCTGCCGTGCTACCCGCTGCGCCGGATCAAACACCCTGAAAGGCAAAATCAATCGGCGGAGTGCGACCGCTGATGATTTCCGCCAGCGCCCTGCCGCTGCCCGCGCCTTCGGTCCAGCCCAGCGTGCCGTGCCCGGTATTGAAGTAGAGATTGGCATAGCGGCTGCGGCCGATCAGCGGCACATTGCCGGGCGTGGCCGGGCGCAAGCCGCTCCAGAACTCGGCGGCATCCCAGTCGGCCACCTCCGGCATCAAGGCCTGGCCACGCTTGATCAAGGCCTGACAGCGCACCGCATTCAGGCTGCTGGAGTAACCGGCCAGCTCCGCCGTCCCGGCAATGCGCAGGCGCGCGCCCAGACGGGAAATCACCACCTTGTAGGCTTCGTCGGTAATGCTGGCCAGCGGGGCCGTGGCCGGGTCGCGCAGGGGCAAGGTGGCGGAATAGCCCTTCCACGGGTAGATAGGCAGGCGCAGCCCCAACGGTGCCGCCAGCAAAGGCGAGTAACTGCCCAGCGCCAGCACGTAGGCATCCGCTGTCACGCGGCGGTAATTGCCCTCCGGCAGATTGACCGACACGCCGCTGATGCGGCCATTGTCAGTTTCCAGCGCATTGATGCGGGTATTGAAACGGAACTCCACCCCGGCACGCGCTGCATGCTCGGCCATGGCGCAGGTATACAGGTGCACATCGCCGGATTCGTCCGACGGGCAGTAGCTGGCACCGGCCAGCGTGGGAGCAATGCCGGCCAGTGCCGGCTCGATGCGTGCCAGTTCTTCACGGCTGATGATGTGCTTGTCCATGCCCAGCTCGCGCATTTGCGCGGCCACATGGGCGGCCTCGTCCAGCTGGCGCTGGGTATGAAACAAGGACACGATGCCACGCGTCTGCTGCTGGTAATCCAGATTCAGTTCGGCGCGCAGCATTTGCAGGGTATCGCGGCTGTAGCGGCCCAGCGCCAGCATCTGGCGCATATTGCGTTCGGCACGGCTGCCACGGCATTCCAGCAGGAACTTCCAGCACCAGCGCCACTGGGCCGGGTCCAGCCGCAGGCGGAACAATAGCGGGGCATCGTCGCGCAATAGCCACTGCAGGATTTGCCAGGGGGCGGCCGGGTTGGCCCAGGGCTCGGACTGGCTGACGGAAATTTGCCCGCCATTGGCGAAACTGGTTTCACGCGCCGGCCCGCTGGCGCGGTCCAGCACCACTACCTCATGCCCTGCACGGGCCAGAAACCAGGCGGTGGACACCCCCACCACGCCTGATCCCAGCACAGCTACCTTCATGTTGACTCCAGCAGACGTGACAACGGGCAAGTCATGCTTGCCCGTCCGGCTCAGCCGATTGAGACCCCGGATACTACGCCGCAGCGCAGCAGGGCTCAATGGGGGAAACGCTACTTTTTCGGTGTGTGCTGATACACCGTCTTGCCGCGCAGCTGGAAGTAGTCCGAGGCGAAATAGAAGTTTTCCGAGTGGCCGACAAACAGCAGACCATCAGGCTTGAGTAGCGGGGCAAACTTTTTCAACACGGCAAACTGGGTGTCGCGATCGAAATAAATCATCACATTGCGGCAGAAAATGGCATCGAACTGCTTGCGCAGCGCCCAGTTGTTTTCGATCAGGTTCAGGCGCTGGAAGGTAATCATATTGCGCAGCACCGCCTTGGCCTGATAGGTGCCATCCGGCAATTTGTCGAAATACTTGTGGGCATGACCGGGCGGCAGGCGGGCAATCTTGTCTTCCGGATAAATACCCTTGCGGCCGGTTTCCAGCACGCTGGTATCCAGATCGGTCGCCATGATGCTGATGGCAGGCTTGCCGGACAGCGGGAAGGCCTCCAGCGCGGTAATGGCCAGCGAATACGGCTCTTCACCGGTGGAGGATGCCGCGCACCAGATGGACAGCTCACTGGCACCTGCCGCCGCCCTTTGCTTCAGGTGTTCCGCCAGAATCGGGAAATGATGTTCTTCGCGGAAAAAGAAGGTGAGGTTGGTGGTGAGGGCATTCACAAACTGCTCGAACTCCCGCTTGCCGGAGACCGATTCGAGGTAATCCACATAGGCGGCAAAGGTAGCCAGCTTCAGCTCACGGATGCGTCTTACCAGGCGGCCGTACACCATGTCCTTCTTGGACGGGTTCAGCGAAATACCGGCTTCCTTGTAAATCAGTTTGCGAATACGCTCGAAGTCCGCATCGCTGAAACTGAATTCACGGTTGAATTCAACCTTGGGCAACACCAGTGGTGGCAGTTTATTCATCTTGTTTCCCCCGATACAAAAAAACCCGGACTGAGTCCGGGTTTTCATTCTACTCCTGTTTGTCTGCCCGCCGGTTTACACCGAGAAGGAAGAACCACAACCGCAGGTGGTGGTGGCATTCGGGTTACGAATGACAAACTGGGAGCCTTCCAGGCTTTCCTGATAGTCGATCTCCGCACCCACCAGATACTGGTAGCTCATCGGGTCGACCAGGAAAGTGACACCGTCTCTCTCTATAGCGGTATCGTCCTCATTGGCGATTTCGTCAAATGTAAAACCGTACTGGAAGCCGGAGCAGCCACCACCAGTCACGAACACACGCAGTTTCAGGTCAGGATTGCCCTCTTCCGCGATCAGGTCCAGCACCTTGTTGCAGGCGCTGTCGGTAAAGTTGATCGGGGACGGCATTTCGGTAGTCTCGGACATGGTTCACCTCGCAAATCGATTTCGGCCTCGCAGCCATTCACCTACTATTTTAGTCGGATATCAGGGCGAATGGCCAATATTCAATCATTCCTGCATCACGGCAGCAGCGGAACAATGTCCAGACCGGCGTTTTCCGGCTGGCCGAACATCAGGTTCATGGTTTGCACCGCCTGACCGGATGCGCCTTTCACCAGATTGTCTTCCACCACCAGGATGATCAGCAGATCACCGTTGCCCGGACGATGCACGGCAATGCGCACGGTGTTGGAACCGCGCACGCTGCGGGTTTCCGGGTGACTGCCGGCCGGCAGCACGTCGACGAAATGCTCACCGGCATAGCGCTGCTCGAACAGAGTCTGGAAATCGGTATCCAGCGCCTCGGGCTTGATGCGGGCGTAGATGGTGGAATGAATGCCGCGAATCATCGGGGTCAGGTGCGGCACGAAGGTCAGCTTGACCGGGCCGCCATGAATGGCGGACAAGCCCTGCTCGATTTCCGGCGAATGACGATGGCCCTTCACGGCATAGGCCTTGAAGTTGTCACCGGCTTCGGCCAACAGTGCGCCAACCTCGGCCTTGCGCCCGGCACCGGATACACCGGACTTGCAGTCGGCAATCAGCGTCTGGGTGTCGATCAGCTGTTTGCCGCCTTCCAGCAGCGGCAGCAGGCCCAGTTGTACCGAAGTGGGATAGCAACCGGCCATGCCCACCAGACGCGCTGCGCGGATGGCATCGCGGTTGACTTCCGGCAGGCCGTAAACGGCTTCGGCCAGCAGGTCGGTACAGCTATGCTCCATCGCATACCATTGCTGGAATACGGCAGGGTCTTTCAGGCGGAAATCCGCCGCCAGGTCGATCACCTTGACGCCGGCTGCCAGCAGTTCACGCGCCTGGGCCATGGCCACGCCGTGCGGGGTGGCAAAAAACACCACGTCGCACTGCTCCAGCGGGGTTTCATCCGGAGTGGAGAAGGCCACATCCACGCGACCGCGCAGGCTGGGGAACATCTCGGCCACTTTCATGCCTGCTTCCTTACGCGAGGTAACGGCCACCACCTCGGCACCGGGATGCCCGGCCAGAAGACGCAACAGTTCGACACCGGTGTAACCGGTACCGCCGACGATGCCCACCTTGATCATGCTGTACTTCCTTGTGTAAATAAACGTCGCAAAAGCGACAGTCTAAGGACTAGGCCGAGACGATGCAACCGCGATCTGGCTTGTGCCACACAGGCCGCTGGCTTACAGCCGGAACTGGGCCACCATGGCTTGCAAATCGGCCGACAGCTGGTGCAGCTGGCTGACGGTTTGATGGCACCTTGCACCGCCTGATCGGTTTCGATGGTAGCGCGGTTGGCCTGCTCGGAGGCGCGTGCCATTTCCGTGGTGGCCACCGACTGCTCACGCGTTGAATCGGCAATGTCGTGAATACCGGCCACAACCTCGGCAATCCGGCCCTGAATGCCGGACATGTCCTGCGCCACCGTACGCGACGCTGCCACGCCACTGGCCACCGATCGCTGGGTGTCTGCCATGTCGTCCAGTGCGGTATGGATGTCACCATGCGTGGCATCGATAAGCTGGCCGATTTCCACGGTCGCTTGGCGGTGCGCTCAGCCAGCTTGCGCACTTCATCGGCCACCACGGCAAAGCCGCGGCCAGCCTCGCCAGCGCGTGCGGCCTCGATGGCTGCGTTCAGTGCCAGCAGGTTGGTTTGGTCGGCAATGTCGCGGATCACACCGATAATGGTATTCATCTGCCCGGAACGTTCACCCAGTGCATTCAGTGCCGTCCCCAAATGCCCTACTTCCTCGGCGATATTGGCAATATCGTCGGCCAGACGGCCGACCGCCTGGGCAGAATGGGCCGAAGTGGTGCCGGTCTCACTGGCCGCCTGTTCCGCCATCGCGGCATTATCGGCAATGTGATTGATGCTGACGGTGATCTGCTCGATGGTGGCCGCGGCGGCGCTGGATACCTCCGACTGCCGCTCGGACTGGCGCGCACGGTGTGGGTGACCTGTTGCAGGCTGTCCAGTTCGCCATTAAGTGCAATCGCATGCTCGCGCACATCAATGAACATGCGACGCAGGCTGGCCACAAAGCGGTTGAATGCTTCCGCGGTCTGGCCGATTTCATCCTGCTGTCCGACATGCAGCTGGTGGGTAAGGTCGGCATGGCCGCTGGAAATCTCCAGCAAGGCATCACGCAAGCGCATCAGTCCGCGCAGCAGACGGGTGAGTACCAGCTGTGCCAGTGCGATGGCAAGCACGCCGCACAGCACACCGGCCACCACCAGCGTAATCAGCAAGCCCTGCAACGGCGCCAGGATGACGTCCTTGTCCACCACGCTGCCCAGCACCCAGTCAGAACCGGGCACCGGCGACAGTTGCAGATATACCGTGCGGCCACCGATTTGCAGCTCCTCCAGCTTGCTGCCGGCATCGGCCTGCTGCAGCAGGGCGGCATCCAGGCCTGGCATTACCTCCGCCACCGGCTTGAGCGTACTGTCGGCAGCAGGGTGCGCCACGATCTTGCCACTGCGGGTGGCGAGAAAAGCGTAGCCATCGCCCCGCAGTTTGATGCCCTGCACCAGGCTAATGATGCCTTCCAGCGAAATGTCGCCGCCCACCACACCCAGCAACTGCTGGTTGCGCAGCAAGGGATGAGCCACGGTCACACCCAGCTTCTTGGTGCTGGCAAACACATAAGGCTCAGTCACGATGCTGCCGCCGGCACTAGCCGCCTGCTTGTACCAGGGACGGGAAGTCGGGTCGTAACCTTCCGGCGCATGCTTGTCAGCCAGCTGGTAAACCATGCGTTTGTCGGCATAACCGGCAAACAGCTGGTCGAAGCGGCCTGCCGTCTTGCCTTCCTGCAACTGGGGCAGGATGTCACCAGTATCCAGCAGCGATGTCGCCGCGGCCTCCACCGCATCCTTGCGCTGGCCCAGCCAGTTGGCCAGTGCGCTGCGGTTTCCCAGCATGGCGGCGTCCAACTCATGACGCACCCCGACGATGATTTCTGCGCGCATGCGTTGGTAAGACAAGACTGCCAGAAGAGTAATGACAATCACTAACAGTAGTGCGACAAAGGCGAGCAGGCGTTGCTTCAAAGACATCTGGATTTCCTGTTGATCTGCATCCTGGCGGCAGCCTTACCGGGCTACAACCTGCCCACTGGACGGCGTGGGCCAAAAGACAAAAGTGGGCCACCATACACCGACTATTCACCAGGGTAAACCCGTTAAACTTGCTGCCATTTTCTTTGTAAACTAATCAATTTAAATGACAGCTTAAAGACATTAATATGAATAGGGTATTATTTCAGGTAAAGAAACAGCCACCGCAAGAAGATACCAGCGGAACTGTTTCGACTTGGGCAAGCAAGATGGGAGCAACAGGAAAGAAGCAATGCGGCGGGGAAGAAAGACAGCCAACAGCAAAAGAAAAAGCCGCCCGAAGGCGGCTTTTGCATAAACAGCACCAGGCGATTAACGCTTGGAGAACTGCTTGGCGCGGCGAGCTTTGCGCAGGCCGACTTTTTTACGTTCAACTTCACGCGCATCGCGGGTTACGTAGCCTGCAGCGGACAGAGCCGGCTTCAGGACTGCGTCGAAGTCGATCAGAGCGCGGGTGATACCGTGACGGATAGCACCTGCCTGACCAGTTTCACCACCACCAACAACATTAACCTTGATGTCGAAGGATTCGGTGTTTTCGGTCAGAACCAGCGGCTGGCGGATAACCATGCGACCGGTTTCGCGGGAGAAGTATTCGTCAACCGGCTTGCCGTTAACGATGATCTGGCCGCTACCCTTTTGCATGAACACGCGAGCTACGGAGCTCTTGCGACGGCCGGTGCCGTAGTAGTATTTACCGTTCATTCTCTATGCCTTAAAAACGAAATTCCAGCACTTTGGGCTGCTGGGCAGTGTGCGGATGTTCGGTACCAGCGTACACCTTGAGCTTCTTGATCATGGCGTAGCCCAGCGGACCCTTCGGCAGCATGCCTTTAACGGCTTTTTCCAGAACGCGTTCCGGGAACTGGTTTTGCAGTTCGGTGAAGTTGCGTTCGTAGATACCGCCCGGGTAACCGGAGTGACGGTAGTACTTCTTGTCCAGCGCTTTGGTACCAGTAACACGCAGTTTGTCAACGTTGACTACAACAATGTAGTCACCGGTATCAACGTGCGGAGTGTATTCCGGCTTGTGCTTGCCACGCAGGCGGTGAGCGATTTCGGCGGCGAGGCGACCCAGCACCTTGTCTTCGGCGTCGACCACGAACCACTCGCGCTTAACCTCATGCGGCTTGGCAGAAAAGGTCTTCATGGAACTCTTCCATCGTAATTCTTGAAAGTTACGGATTCTAATGCAGTGCCCTTCCCACTGTCAAACCATTGTGTAACAAAGCAAATGACAATGCTGAAACGGGACGGGAAAGCGGTCTTTTTTGCCACAACCGGGCAGAAAAACGCCATATGGACGAGAGAATACTTGATTGCCGGCAGCCGGGCATGCGCCGGGCAAAAAAAAAGCGCAATCCATGTTGATTGCGCCAAGTTCCACCTAAAAGAAGGAGGATGGAGGAGACAACACCAAAACGCACACATTGCATGCCACGTCCTGATGCAGGTTTCATTATCAGGACCACCCCCTGGTTTGGCAAGTATTTTTTGTGCACTGCACTAAAAATAGTGCGCCAACTGCAACACATCAGCAAGCTACTGATATTAAACAATAAATCAGACAGATAACTTGCTTGCCACCCTGATTGGCATTCAGAAAACCTGCTTTGCAGCGGCAGGGCAGCAGTAGCTGAGCGCGTTTTAGCGAAACCACGCTGCTGCATGGCAGCATGTTGCTATAAGCGGATTGCCGTCTCCAGCGCCAGCTCCATCATCTCGCGGAAGGTGGTTTGCCGCTCTTCCGCACTGGTGGCTTCACCGGTCGGGATGATGTCGGACACCGTCAGGATACCCAGCGCACGCGCACCGTACTGCGCAGCCACGCTGTAGATACCGGCCAGTTCCATTTCGATGACTTGCACGTTCATCCGCTCCAGCACTTCCAGCATGGTGGGTTCCACGCCGTAGAACAGGTCGGCGGAAAACACATTCCCCACATTGACGGTACGGCCCAAGCGCTCGGCGGCATCCATGGCGGTACGCAGCAAGGTGTAATCGGCAATGGCGGCAAAGTCATGATTGTTGAACCGCATGCGGTTGACCTTGCTGTCGGTACAGGCACCCATGGCGATGTACAACTCGCGCAGCTGGGTTTTGGCGGTCACGGCACCGCAGGAGCCGACACGGATGATGTTCTTAACCCCGTAGTGCTGGATCAGCTCGGTGGTGTAGATGCTGGCAGAGGGGATGCCCATGCCGTGTGCCATCACCGACAGACGCTTGCCCTGGTAGCTGCCGGTATAGCCCAGCATATTGCGCACGCTGGTAACTTCGCGGGCATCCTGCAAAAAGGTTTCGGCGATCATTCTGGCGCGCAGCGGGTCGCCGGGCATCAGCATGGTTTCGGCAAAATCGCCCTTCTGGGCATTGATGTGCGGGGTAGCCATTGTGCTTCTCCTTGTGTGGCGTGCTCAGTTCAGAAAGGAAGACCCGTAATCCATGGCAGGCAGGCCAAGATGGCTGGCCACGCTCTGGCCGATGTCGGCAAAGGTGCTGCGCGCGCCAATGGAGCCGGCGGGCACGCCATGGCCATAACACAGCACCGGAATATGCTCGCGCGTGTGATCCGTGCCGGACCAGCTAGGGTCGCAGCCATGATCGGCCGACAGAATCAGGATATCGTCCGGCTGCAAGGCAGCCATGACTTCGGGCAGACGGCGATCGAACTCTTCCAGCGCCCGGGCGTAACCGGCGATATCACGCCGATGACCATAGCTGGAATCGAAATCGACGAAGTTGGCCATGATGATGGCGCGTTCCTGCGTGTTACGCATGGCCGCCAGCGTGGCATCCCAGATCTGGTCGAAACCGGTGGCCTTGTGCTGTTCGGTAATGCCGACATGGGCATAGATATCGGCAATCTTGCCGATGGACACCACCTGCCCGCCGGCGTCGGCCAGCTTTTGCAGCACGGTGGCAGCGGGCGGCGGCAGTGCCAGGTCCTTGCGGTTGCCGGTGCGGACAAAGCCGCCCTTGCCCTCTCCCAGAAACGGTCGGGCAATGACGCGGCCGATATTGTAAGGCTCCAGCGCTTCGCGGGTGATCTGGCACAGCTGGTACAAGCGCTCCAGCCCGAAGGTTTCTTCGTGGCAGGCGATCTGGAATACCGAATCGGCCGAAGTATAGAAAATGGGCTTGCCGGTGCGCATGTGTTCCTCGCCCAGGCGGTCGAGAATTTCAGTGCCAGACGCATGGCAATTGCCGAGGAAGCCTGGCAAACCGGCCTTGCTGACAATCTCATCCAGCAAGGCAGGCGGAAAACTGTTGTCCTTGTCGGTGAAATAACCCCAGTCGAACAGCACCGGCACACCGGCGATTTCCCAATGGCCGGACGGCGTGTCCTTGCCGCTGGACAGCTCGCGGGCATAACCGTAGGCAGCGATCGGTGCCGCCTGCACCATGCCTTCCGGGAAATAGCCGGAGGACAGCTGGCAGGCATGACCCAGTCCCATGTGGGACAGATTGGGCAATTGCAAGGGACCGCTGCGCCCCTTGTCGGCACGGCCGGCAGCGGCTTCCATGGCGATATGGCCCAAGGTATTGCTGCCTGCATCGCCGAACAATGGCGCATCGGCAGCCGCCCCGATGCCCAGCGAATCCAGTATCAGAATGATGGCGCGTTTCATTGCGATGGCTCCTGTTCCGACTGGCGGATGGTCTGATACACCAGCGGCAGTGCTGCGGGCGCTTGCGGCGCGAGTTGAATGGCCTCGCGCACCCGGCGTTCGGCTTCGTCGGCACTGGCGGCGTCGGCGGCATGGATGAACAGCAAGGGGGTGTCCGGCATCAGTTCGGCACCCAGTTCGGCAAAGCCACTCAGTCCGACACGGTAGTCCAGCTGGTCGCTGGCCCGACGACGACCACCGCCCAGGGCGCACACGGCCATGCCCAGTGCGCGGGTATCCATGGCGGTGACAAAGCCGCCATGCTCAGCATAGACCGGGCGTACCAGCGGTGCTGCTGCCAGATGGCGTTCCGGCTGTTCCAGCAGGTCGGCCGGCCCACCCAGTGCCGATACCATGCGACCGAAGATTTCGGCGGCACGACCGGAGTCCAGTGCTGTTTGCAGCCGCTGCCCGGCATCCACCATATCCTTGGCCAGGCCGCTGGCCAGCAGCATTTCACTGCACAAGGCCATGGTGACGGCATGCAGGCGCGGGTTGGTAGCCTCGCCACGCAGGTAGCGCACGGCTTCCAGGGTTTCCAGGCTGTTACCGGCGGTGCTGGCCAGCGGCTGGCTCATGTCGGTAATGAGGGCGCGGGTACGGACCCCGGCGCCATTGCCGACATGGACAATGCGTTCGGCCAGCGCAATGGACTGTGCCATGGTGGGCATGAAGGCGCCGCTGCCGGCCTTGACGTCCATCACTAGTACATCCAGCCCTGCAGCCAGTTTCTTGGACAGGATGGAGGCGGTGATCAGCGCGATGGATTCCACCGTGGCCGTGATGTCTCGCGTGGCGTAAAAGCGCCGGTCTGCCGGGGCCAGATCGCTGGTCTGGCCGATGATGGCCACGCCGACTTCGCGCACCACCTGACGCAGGCGTTCCGGCGTGGGAAACGGGTTGTAGCCGGGAATGGCCGACAGCTTGTCCAGCGTGCCCCCGGTATGCCCCAGACCGCGACCGGAAATCATCGGCACAAAGCCGCCACAGGCGGCAATCAGCGGCCCCAGCATCAGCGACACCACATCGCCCACCCCACCGGTGGAGTGCTTGTCCAGCACTGGTCCTGGCAGGTGCAGGTCGTCCCAGCGCAGACAGCGTCCAGAATCACGCATGGCCATGGCCAGTTCAACATTTTCCGACAGCTCCATGCCCTGGAAATACACCGCCATGGCCAGGGCGGCTATCTGGCTGTCGGCCACGCTGTCATCGGTGATGCCGGCCACGAACTGGCGGATTTCCTCGGTGGATAGCATCTGACCATCGCGCTTCTTGCGGATGACTTCCTGAGGTAAAAACATGGGTTTCTCCTGCTGGGTGGGCAAGGCCGACCGCCCTGCCAATAGACAAGGCCGAAGACGGGCTTCGGCCTGCATGCAGCTGATTGCGGTGGCGTGGCTCAGTAAGCGCCACCGGCAGTGGCTGCCCCGCCGCTGATTTCTGCCTGCAGATTGGCCAGCAGGCTGGAGGCACCAAAGCGGAAATGTTCCGGGCTCACCCAGTGCTCGCCCAGCAGGTGTTCGGCCAGGTCGATGTATTCGGCTGCTTCAGCTGCAGTGCGCACGCCGCCCGCGGCCTTGAAGCCGCACTGTGCACCGGTGGAGCGGATGGCGGCCAGCATGATGCCGGCGGCATCCAGCGTGGCATTCACCGCCACTTTGCCGGTGGAGGTCTTGATGAAGTCGGCCCCGGCCTCGATTGCGATCAGGCTGGCCTGGCGGATCAGTGCCGGTTCTTTCAGTTCGCCGCTTTCGATGATGACCTTGAGCAGCTTGTCGCCGCAGGCTTCCTTGCAGGCGGCCACCAGCTCGGCCCCGACTTCGGCATTGCCTGCCAGCAGGGCACGGTACGGAAACACCACATCCACCTCGTCAGCACCGTCTGCGATGGCCGCTGCGGTTTCGGCGACAGCCAGCCCGATGTCATCGCCACCAGCCGGGAAGTTGCTGACCGTAGCCACCTTGACTTGTTGCAGGCCCAGCTCATCCAGCGTGCGGCGCGCCAGTGCAACAAAACGGGGATAGACGCAGACTGCCGCCACCGTACCGGCATTACTGCTGGCTTGCTGGCACAGGGCAACGATGCGCGCATCGGTATCGTCATCGTTCAGAGAGGTGAGGTCCATCATGGACAGGGCGCGACGCGCGGCAGTGATGAGTTCTGACATGGGATTCCTGCTTGGTTGTCATCTGCATGGCTGGCGATGGCCGGCAGATTCAGAGGAGCGATTATGGAAATATCTTCAATTGAAATCAATCGGCAATGACCGTACTGTCACCTGGCATGAGCGCCAGGCGGCATTTATTACGTGCGTATTGCCGCTACGTGCAGATAGTCCTGCAAGCGTTGCTGCAGGTAGGGGACCGCTGCGCTTTGTGCCAGATAGTCCCCGGGTTTCATCCAGCGCCAGTATTGGCCTTCGTCGCCAAAGCGGATGGCCTCAGCCTGGGAGGCTTCCAGCCTGCCCGCCATGAACACGCTCTGCACTCCGGGCCGGTGCCAGCTGGGATAGCTGCGCTGCCAGACGATTTGTGCAGGCTGTAACAGGATGCCGAATTCTTCCCGCGTTTCGCGTTGCAGGCAGGCAAACGGGCTCTCCTGCCCTTCCCGCCCGCCGCCGGGAAAATCCCAGCAGGCGGCAAAGGGCAGCCCCGCTTTGTCATCCCGCAGATACACCAGCAGGCTGTCCTGATAAAACAGCGCTGCCTTGGTACCGCAAAACGGCTCGCTCATGACCAGTGCTTACACCCGGCGCGCATCGGTGACGCCCGGCAGCTCCATCATGCGCGCCAGCACGCGGCTGATGTCCTGCACCTGGCGCACTTCCACGGTGAAGCGCATCTTGGCACGCATATCGCGCGACAGGGTGTGGACGGCAATCAGGTTGAGCTTTTCGCGGGACAGCACGTCGGAAATATCGCGCAGCAAACCGCCACGATCCAGCGACACCACCTCGATATCAATCGGAAACACGCTGCTTTTCTGATCGCCCCAGCCGGCGGCAATCAGCCGTTCCGGCACATCGGCCGACAGGCGCTTGAGCGTGAGGCAATTGGTGCGGTGAATGGAAATGCCACGGCCCTTGGTGACGAAGCCGACCACGGCATCCGGCGGTGCCGGCTTGCAGCACTTGGCCAGTACCGTCATCAGGTTGTCCACCCCTTCAATCAGGATGCCGCCCGCATCATGGCCGCCCTTGCTGGCGCGGATGATGCTTTCCGGCTCCACATCCGCCGGTGGCGGCGGGGCAAAGCTGGCAATCGCATTGGCAACCGAGCGGGTGCTCAGCTCACCATGCCCCATCGCGCCGTACACTTCTTCCAGCTTGGCGTAACCCAGTTTTTCCGCCAGCAGGGTGAGATTGGGTTGCTGATGCGGGTGGCGGGCCAGTTCGCGCTCGAACAGCTGCTTGCCGGTTTCGCGCACCGTGTCCGCATTCTGCATGCGGATGTACTGGCGGATCTTGGAGATGGCGCGGTGGCTTTTCACCCAGCCATCGTGCAGCCAGTTGACCGAAGGTCCGCCTTCCTTGGCGGTCAGCACTTCCACCCGCTGGCCGTTTTGCAGCGGCGTGGACAGGGGCACGATCTGCCCTTCCACCTTGGCACCCCGGCAACGGTTGCCCAGGCCGGTATGAATGGCGTAGGCAAAGTCGATGGGGGTGGCGCCATGTGGCAGCGCCAGCACCCGGCCTTGCGGGGTCAGTACGTAGATGGTGTCGGAGAACAGCTCGGTCTTGAAGGCTTCGGCCAGGCCTTCGCGGTCGGACATTTCCTCGCGCCAGTCCAGCAGTTGGCGCAGCCAGGAAATCTTTTCCTCGTACTGCGCATCGCCCTTGCCGCCTTCCTTGTAGCGCCAGTGCGCAGCCACGCCGAATTCGGCATGTTCGTGCATTTCGAAGGTACGGATCTGCACCTCCAGCGCCTTGTCCTCCGGGCCGATCACCGCGGTGTGCAGGCTGCGGTAATTATTGGCCTTGGGGTGGGAAATGTAGTCGTCAAACTCGCCGGGAATCGGCTGCCACATGCCGTGGATGATGCCCAGCGCGGTGTAGCAGTCCGGCAGTTTTTCCACCAGGATGCGCACGGCGCGGATGTCGTACAGCTCGGTAAAGTCGAGCTTTTTCTTTTTCATCTTCTTCCAGATGGAGAAGATATGCTTGGGCCGCCCGGCCACTTCGGCCTTGACCCCGGCGGCCTTGAGTTCGGCGCGCAGCGTCTCGAGGACACGGTCGATATAGTCGATGCGCTCCAGCCGGCGCTCGTCCAGCAGCCTGGCAATTTTCTTGTAGCTGTCCGGTTCGGTGTGGCGGAAGCCCAGGTCCTCCAGCTCCCACTTGATTTGCCACACACCCAGGCGGTTGGCCAGCGGGGCAAACAGGTCCAGCGTTTCGGTGGCGATGGCGCGCCGCACCGCTTCATCATGCACATGGGGCAGGTAATGCATGGTCTGGGTACGCCAGGCCAGCTTGATCAGCACCACGCGGATATCCGCCACCATGGCCAGCAGCATCTTGCGCATGGTTTCCGCCTGGCGGGCACGCTCTTCCGGGGTTTCCAGCTTGTCGATGCGCGCCAGCTCGGTAATGCGGCGCACACCGCCCACCCCATCCACCAGCACGGTGACGGTCTGGCCGAAATTCTCGGTCATCCACCCTTGCCAGTCGGGCTTGTGATCCGGCACGGCAAACAGCAGGGTGGCGACAATGGCGTCGGTCAGCAGGTTAAGGTCGGCCACAATGGCCGCAGCGGACACCGCATGGCTGAACAGGTCCTCGCCGGTGCTCACCAGCCCCTTGCCGCGGTACAGCTCGCGCGCGGCATCAAAGGCGCGTGCCAGCAAGCTGGCTTCGGCCTCAGGCAGGGCTGCGGACATCTGTTCCAGCCACCGTTTCGGGTCGGCTGCATCGGCCAGGGTATCGGCCATCGAACGCACTACGGAAACCATATTTCACACCTGGGCAGCAAGGCTGCACGAAAAAAGAATACCAATACGCCGCACTCACGCATTCAAACGCTGCAACAGCCGTTTGACCGGGGCGGGCAATCCGGCCTCCAGTGCCTGCGCCAATGGTAGCCACTGGCCGGCGGAATCCTGTACCCGGGAGTCGGCCAGCGTATCCAGCCGTACCGGCACCGGGGTGATGATCAAGCGAAAATGGGTAAACACATGTTCCAGCTCCGGCCAGGAGGGCAGCACATCACCACTGCCCTGCTCGGCCAGCCAGCTTTCCACCGCCATGGAGTCGGCAAATTCTGGCAGGGATAACAAGCCGCCCCAGATACCCGTAGGCGGCCGGCGCTCCAGCCACACCTTGTCGCCATGCTGTGCCAGCAACATGACGGTGTGACGGGTGGGCACCGCCTTCTTTGGTCGCGGAGTGGGCAACTCATGGGTACGCCCCTGCTGTGCGGCTACACAGCCATCCACCATCGGGCACACGGTACAGGCCGGCTTGCGGCCGCACACGGTGGCACCAAGATCCATCAGGCCCTGGGTGTAGGCAGTCATCTGCGCAGCGTCAGCCGGCAGCAAGGATTCTGCCAGCGTCCACAGCCGGTTTTCCACTGCCTTCTCACCGGGAAAACCACTGATGCCGAAGCAACGCGTCAAGACGCGTTTGACATTACCGTCCAGAATGGTTTCCCGCTGGCCAAAGGCGAAGGCTGCAATTGCGGCAGCAGTAGAGCGCCCGACACCAGGCAGCCGCTGGATGTCCTCGCGCTGTTGCGGGAACCGTCCGCCAAATTCATCCATCACCATGCGGGCGGCCTTGTGCAGATTGCGCGCCCGGCTGTAATAGCCAAGGCCGCTCCACAAGGCCAGCACCTCATCGACAGACGCGGCCGCCAGGCTGGCCACGTCAGGGAATTGCTGCAGGAAGCGGGCGTAATAGCCCAGCACCGCAGTCACCTGCGTTTGCTGCAACATGATCTCGGACAGCCATACCCGGTAAGGGTCACTCACCTGCCAGGGCAGATCGTGCCGGCCGTGCTGTTCCTGCCAGGCCACCAGACGGGTGGCAAATGAATCCTGCAACATGGCAAAGCCGCGCCAAAACAAAAGGGAACCGGACATGCTACCTGAAAGGCGGAGCAGCACCAAGCAGTGCGCCTGCAAATAAGGTAAAATGGAAGATTGCTTAAAGCTTGCTTATTTGAAGGATGTACCCATGGCCACTTTCCGTTCACGCCAGCGCGCCAATCTGCGCCGCGATGTCAGCAGCAGCGACACCTCCTCCGCTCAGCCTGCCGCTGGTAGTGCCGCCGCACCCGCCGATGGCACGGCCAAGGGACCCATCATCCAGAAAAAGGCACCGTCAGCCGACGGCCCGCGCGATCCTTACTCCTCACGCCGTCCGGCAGCAGGCCAGCCGCCACGCCAGGGAGAACAGCGCCGTTTCGATGCCCGTGATGGCGAGCGCAAACCGTTCAACCGTGACGACCGTGAGCGCAAGCCCTACCCGCCGCGCGATGGCGAGCAGCGCCGTTTCGAGCCGCGT
>NZ_LNQV01000002.1 GCF_001515305.1 Aquitalea pelogenes | reverse complement strand
CCATAGCGAGGTGGTCCCACGCCTTCCCATCCCGAACAGGACCGTGAAACGCCTTAGCGCCGATGATAGTGTGGCATTCGCCATGTGAAAGTAGGACACCGCCAAACTCCCCATTCGCCAGCCAGCTGGCAGTAAAAAGCCCGGACATCATGTTCCGGGCTTTTTGCATTTTTCTGATGCAAGATCATGTCTTTCGAGCGGCAAGCTCCAGCAAGCTGCTGATTTCTTCCTCATTGAATATCCGGATAGTGTGCTGACGTAGCAGGCTGCTGCTTACGCCTTCGCCAGGCTGTAGCTGACCTGTGAAGCTGCCGTCATAGATGTGCCGGTTGCCGCAAGACGGGCTATTGGCCTTGAGTAAGGCGAGTTGACAGCCATGCTGTTGCGCCAGTCCCAGGCTGTGCTCTGCGCCATTGGTAAAGGCCGTGGTGAGGTCCTGGCCATCAGCAGTCACGACCTTTGCCTTGCCTTGCCATACGTCGGAACCATCTCCGCCACTGATTTCTGCAGCCGGGCGGGGAATGGGCAGTCCTCCGGCGCATTCCGGGCAGGTAGGAATCAGCCGGAAACGCTCAGCCAATGCAGCCAGTTGGTCTGGTGCTTGTCCTTTTGCCTGACCATCGTAGCGAACAGCTTCGCCCAGAAGACAGGCGCTGATCAGTAATGCGGGTTTGTTGGTACTCACAATAAGGGCTCCACCAGTTGGGCCAGTCGCAATGCCGACCGGCGAATGTCATTTTCTTCGACCCCGGCATAGCCAAGGACCAGCCCGTTACGCTGTTGTGCACCCAGAAAATGGCGTGACAGCGGGCGCAGCCATAATTGCTCTCGTGCTGCTTGCTGACTGAGCTGCTGGTCATTGATCGTGGGAGGAAGACTTGCCACCAGGTGCATGCCGGCCTGGCCGGATGAGAGGGGAACGGCATCTCCCACGGCCTGCTGTAATGTGCTGCGCAGCAATTGCTGGCGTATCCGGTACAAGTCGCGCATGCGGCGGATGTGGCGGGCAAAATGCCCCTGCTCGATGAAGTCGGCCAGCGCAGCCTGATGGGCATAGCAGCCCTCACGATACAGACGGGCGTAGGCTGAGCGGAAGGCATCGACCAGCGCGGGTGGGATGACCAGATAAGCCAATCGCATGGCAGGAAACATGACTTTGCTGAAGGTGCCGATGTAGATGACCCGTGCGCTGTCCGCCAGCCCCTGCAGCGAGGCGATGGGCTGGGCATCGTAACGGAATTCGCTGTCGTAGTCGTCTTCGATGATCCAGCTGTTATCGGCCTCTGCACGTTGCAGCAGTTCCAGGCGGCGGGCGAGGGACATGACAACGCCACTGGGGTACTGGTGTGATGGCGTGATGTAAACCAGCCGCGGCCGGCTATCTGGCGGTGCGGCAGCGGGATTCAGCCCTTCACTGTCGACCGGCACCGGGATGATGTGCAAACCGGCTGCCTGCATGGCTGCCTGTGCCCCGGCGTAACCCGGATCCTCCATCCAGGCCTGGTCAGCCGGGTCGGCAAGCAGTCGTGCGGTCAGTTCCAGCGCTTGCTGCGCACCTTGCACCACCAGAATCTGCTCAGGCTGGCAGTGCACCGAGCGTGATAGCTGCAAATAGGTGCATATGGCCTGGCGCAGGGCTGGCAGACCGCCTTCTTGCTGGTAGTGCCACCAGTGCGACGGTGCCAGGCGGTTATGCTGATGCTGCAGTCGCTGCCAGACGGCATGCGGGAATTGGCGCAACTCCGGCAAGCCGGGAGCAAAGGCTCCGGTCAGGCCGGTGGGCAGCCGGTATTGCTCGGATAGTGCCTGCCCCCGTTGTGACAGGCCGGCATGCCCGCGTGCTGTTGCCGTGGGTTGACCCAGACTGCTGAAGGCCGGGCTGACAAAGGTCCCGGCCCCTGGCCGGCTGTAAAGATAGCCTTCGGCCAGTAATTGATCGTAGGCTGCCAGCACAGTATTGCGACCGATCTGCAAGGCCTGCGCCAGCATGCGACTGGCGGGCAGTGCCGTGTCAGCGACAAGCTGCTGCCGGGCAATGGCTTCGCGCAGCAGCTTGTACACCTGCTGTGATAGCGTTGATTGCCCTTGCCGCTGCAGCTGTCCTTGCAGATAGTCGATGATCCAGTCGGCATGCATGAATGAAGTGGTTCCTTCGCTGGTACAAAGAGTGGTTCTTTTGAAGGAATCAATTTGCCCGTAATCTGCTGCTATTGCAAATACAGCAAGCAAGGAGAAGCCAATGACTCAGCTGGAGTTCTACCAGGCCAAGCTGGCCTATGAAATTGATGCTGCCGATGTCAAGGCGGCGCTGGAAGCGGGCGAGAAACTGATTCTGATTGATACGCGTGCCACCGCCGCATTCGAGCGTGAAAGCATTCCCGGTGCCTTGTCCCTGCCACACCGCACCATGAATGCGGAAACCACGGCCGCATTACCTCGGGATGCACTGCTGGTGCCATTTTGTGATGGCATTGGTTGCAATGGCTCCACCAATGGTGCCATCAAGCTGTTGCAGCTGGGTTTCCGGGTGAAGGAGCTGCAGGGTGGGCTGGACTGGTGGAAGCGCGATGGTTTTGCCACGGCAGGTAGCCATGCGACTGCCGGGTCTGCCATTCAGTGTGCGTGTTAGGAGGCAGTATGTCTGAGGAATTCATTGCGCAACGCCTGGCGCAGGGTGAAGTGAACCAGTACGGCCAGTTACATGGTGTGGCCTTGCCCGAGTGGCAGGCTTGCCCGGTGCCGCAGCCGGTGGTCATGCACGGGCAGTATTGCCGTGTGGAGCCTTTGTCGGTGGCGCAGCATGCTGCAGGGCTGTATGCCGCCATGCAAGAAGATGGCGCGGAGGCGAACTGGACTTATCTTGGCTACGGACCGTTTGCCAGTCTCACCGACTACACCGCCTGGTTGAGGGGAATGGAAGGTCTGAGCGATCCGCAGTTTTATACCATCATCGACGCTGCCAGCGGCCAGCCGGTGGGTCTGGCCAGCTATCTGCGCATCGATGCGGCCAACGGGGTGATTGAAGTCGGGCATCTTAACTATTCGCCCCTGTTGCAGCAGAAACCTGCTGCCACCGAGGCCATGTACCTGATGATGCGTCATGCTTTCGAACTGGGTTACCGCCGTTATGAATGGAAGTGCAATGCTCTGAACCTGCCATCGCGCCGGGCGGCAGAGCGGCTGGGCTTTCTGTTTGAAGGACTGTTCCGCCAGTCCATGGTGATCAAGGGGCGTAATCGGGATACCGCCTGGTATTCGATCCTGGATAGCGAATGGCCGGCGGTACGCCAGGCGCTGGAGCAATGGCTGGCACCGGAAAACTTTGATGCGGTCGGCCGGCAGCGACTGGCCTTGTCCCGGTTGATGTCCGACTGGCGTAACGGTGGCGTAACAGGCAACTAGGGCATTTCGCATTGCAGCGGTTTCGCCACATGGGGGTGGCGGGTACAATGGGATGTTTTTGCAGATTTTTTTGGTTGATCGATGACTCCGCATCCCCGTAATGCCCGTATCAAGGGTGAGCCGCAGCCGCCTAACCGTTTCATCTTTGGCGATGCCGTGGACGCGTCAGGCCTGGAGGCCACCGAATATCTGATCCACACCGCAGCCCCCGCCTTTGTTTGCCGCCTGGTTGGCAATGATTTTACCGAGTTTGCCGGTCGCGATACCGAAGCCTTCGCCAGCGACCTGCTGTTTGATCCGGTCGCCAACCAGAGTGTTTATGTCTGCAATCGCGGTTTGCGGCTGTTTGATTTTGTCTTCAGTGCCGAGGTGCCGACGGCGGCGCGCTTGCAGGCAATCTGCGATGAAGCCATGAGCACTTATCAGCGCCTGCATGAAGCCTATGCCGAGCGTGAGGTTGGCCCGCGCCCGCGTGAAATGCGCCAGGGGCCGACCGAGCCGCTGCCACCTGCTGAGCGTAGCCTTGCCATTCGCACGCTGCGTGATGCAGCCCGTGCCGCCGCCCTTGATCCCATGCATCGTGCCGGTTTTGCCGCCCAGGTGCAGCAGGCCTTGATGGGCGGTGACCAGGCCGTGTTCACCGAAGCCCAGCTTTCCTTGCTGGCGGAACCGGCAGCGCGTGCCTTGCTGGTGAACAGTGCGCGGGATGCCATTGCCTTTCCCGAAGTGGTGCGTGCAGACGGCTCTGTGGTGTCTTTCGAATTATGGGCACTGCCCTTTGCCTTCTCGCGTGCGCAAGGTGGTGTGTGGTGGCATTTTCCCTTGCTGGAGCGGCTGGAAACCCCGCTGGCGGATGCGCTGGATGTACCGGAAAAGGCCATCCTGTGGATATCTCCCACCCTGTTTACCGTCGACATGCTCAATGAGCGTGCTTGTCAGAACCTGATGCATCTGGCCAGCGTGATGGATGCCGGTTGTGACTTTGCCCCGCTGGACCCGGCCTCTTCACGTGCCACTTACGAGGCCGCGCGCAAGACGCAGGATCCGCAACTGGTGATTTCCTGGCTGCCCTTCCTGGTGGAGCGTGGTGCCTTGCCGATTGACCAGGCAAGACAGCTGTCGCGCAAGGCACTGGATGCGGTGATGCCGTTGGTGCAGCAGGCCATTGGTGCCGAGATGGAATATGGCGAGGCCGAACTGTTTGCCCCGCTGCCATGGTGGGAGGCCTTGTCCGCCGG
Source organism: Aquitalea pelogenes (assembly GCF_001515305.1). Lineage (GTDB taxonomy): Bacteria > Pseudomonadota > Gammaproteobacteria > Burkholderiales > Chromobacteriaceae > Aquitalea > Aquitalea pelogenes. The sequence continues at coordinate 162,075 of NZ_LNQV01000002.1, read as the reverse complement.
TGTACGGGCCTGGAACCGCAAGCGCCTGGGCCTCACAGTGGCCTTGATTGCCAGCAAGGTGGGCGGGCTGCAGGAGCTGGAAGCCGTGGCGGAATACCAGCCGGAAATGCAGGGTTACGAAGTAGGGCTGAAGCTGCAGGGCAAGGATGAGCTGCTGGCACGTTCGCCCTGGCTGCTGGTGCCGGATGTGGCGCCGGACAAGGATGCTGGCTGGAAAGACCTGTGTGACTGCCTGCGCGAGGCTGATATCCCGCTGTCGGAAACCATCGTCAAGCTGCATTGATCTGTGCTGGCACCATAAGCAAAAAGCCCGCTGATGCGGGCTTTTTGCTTGGCGGGAGCCGGACTTATTTGTCCAGGCCACCCAGCAGTACGTATTTGATTTCCAGGTAGTCTTCAATACCGTACTTGCTGCCTTCACGGCCGAGGCCGGATTGCTTCACGCCACCGAACGGTGCTGCTTCGTTGGACAGCAGGCCGCTGTTGACGGCAACCATGCCGTATTCCAGGCCTTCGGAAACGCGGAAGATACGACCCACGTCACGGGCGTAGAAGTAGCTGGCCAGGCCGAACTCGGTGTCGTTGGCCATCTGGATGGCTTCTTCTTCGGTCTTGAAGCGGAATACCGGAGCCAGCGGGCCGAAGGTTTCTTCCTTGGCCACCTTCATGGCCGGGGTCACGCCAGTGATTACGGTCGGTTCGAAGAAGCTGTGGCCCAGCGCGTGGCGCTTGCCACCGGCGATCAGCTTGCCACCCTTGGCCAGCGCATCGGCAATGTGCTCTTCCACCTTGGCCACGGCGTTCTGGTCGATCATCGGGCCTTGGGTGATACCGGCTTCCAGGCCATTGCCCACGTTCAGCTTGGCTACGGCAGCGGCAAACTTTTCAGCGAAGGCATCGTACACGCCGTCCTGTACCAGAATGCGGTTGGCGCAGACGCAGGTCTGGCCGGCATTGCGGTACTTGGAAATCATGGCGCCTTCCACGGCGGCATCCAGATCGGCATCGTCAAACACGATGAACGGTGCGTTGCCGCCCAGTTCCATCGACACTTTCTTGACGGTGTCGGCACATTGGGCAATCAGCTTGCGACCTACTTCGGTGGAGCCGGTGAAGGAGAACTTCTTCACGGTGTCGCTACCGGTCAGTACGGCACCGATTTCGCTGGAGCTGCCGGTCAGTACCGAGAACACGCCAGCCGGAATGCCGGCACGTTCGGCCAGTACGGCAATGGCCAGGGCGGACAGCGGAGTCTGGCTGGCCGGACGTACCACCATCGGGCAGCCAGCGGCCAGCGCCGGGGCTGCCTTGCGGGTGATCATGGCGTTGGGGAAGTTCCACGGCGTGATGGCTGCGGTAACGCCGATCGGCTCCTTGGTGACCAGAATGCGACGGTCGGATGCCGGTGCCGGAATGGTGTCGCCATACAGGCGCTTGGCTTCTTCGCCATACCATTCGATATAGGAAGCGCCGTAAGCGATTTCGCCCTTGGCTTCGGCCAGCGGCTTGCCTTGTTCGCTGGTGAGGATGACGGCCAGGTCGTCCTGGTTGGCCATCATCAGTTCAAACCAGCGGCGCAGGATGACAGAGCGCTCTTTGGCAGATTTCTTTTTCCAGCTCTTGAAGGCTTCGGCGGCACCGGCTACAGCGCGCTCGGCTTCGGCCTTGCCCATTTTCGGTACGGTGGCAATCACTTCGCCGGTGGCCGGGTTGGTGACCGGAATGGTCTCGCCGTTGTCAGCATCCAGCCATTGGCCGTTGATGTAGCACTGCTGCTTGAGCAGGGAAGGGTCTTTCAGATTCAGCATGTGTCTCTCCAGAATGGGTGGAGGATGGTGTGTGTGCAGACGCAACCCCGTTGCCGGGATTGGCCGTCATCATCAGTCCGTGACGGATCAGGCCTTCAGGGCTGCTTCCAGCTTGGCCAGCGCTTCGGCGAACACTTCGTCTTCGATGGTCAGCGGGAACAGGAAGCGAACCACGTTGTAGTACACGCCGCAAGTCAGCAGGATCAGGCCGGATTCCAGCGCCTTGGTCTGTACCTTCTTGGTGAATTCGGCATCCGGCTCGTGAGTGCCCGGCTTGTTGAATTCAACAGCCACCATGGCACCCAGGCCACGGATGTCGGCGATCTGCGGGATGTCCTTCTTCAGGCTGTGCAGTTTTTCCTTCAGCAGGTCGCCCAGCTTGTTGGAACGTTCCAGCAGGTTTTCTTCCTGAATCACATCGATCACGGCATTGGCAGCAGCCAGGCCCAGTGGGCTACCGGCATAAGTACCACCCAGGCCGCCCGGTGCCGGTGCGTCCATCAGTTCGGCCTTGCCTACCAGCGCAGCCAGCGGGAAACCACCGGCCAGCGACTTGGCCATGGTGGTCAGGTCGGCGGCAACGTCGAAGTGTTCCATGGCAAACAGCTTGCCGGTACGGGCGAAGCCGGCTTGTACTTCGTCGGCAATCATCACGATGCCGTTGTCGTCACACAGCTTGCGGATGGCACGTACCCATTCGGCCGGTGCGGAGTAGAAACCACCTTCGCCTTGTACCGGTTCGAAGATGATGGCGGCAACGCGCTTGGCTTCGATGTCGTACTTGAACAGTTTTTCGATGCTGGCCAGCGAGTCTTCAACCGAAACACCGTGCAGGGCGTTCGGGTAAGCGGCGTGGTAGATCTCGCCTACAAACGGGCCAAAACCGATTTTGTACGGGGCAACCTTGCCGGTCAGTGCCATGCCCAGCATGGTGCGGCCGTGGAAGGCACCGCCAAATGCGATCACACCCGGGCGACCGGTGGCAGCGCGTGCCACCTTGATGGCGTTCTCGACAGCTTCAGCACCAGTGCTGAAAAAGGCGGCTTTCTTGGCGAAGTTGCCGGGGCTCAGCTTGTTCAGCTTTTCGGCCACGGTAACGTAGGATTCGTAAGGCACAACCTGATAGCAGGTGTGGCTGAACTTGTTCAGTTGTTCGGCTACGGCAGCCTGTACCTTGGCATGCAGATGGCCGGTATTCAGTACGCCGATACCACCAGCAAAGTCGATGTAACGATTGCCTTCAACATCCCATACTTCGGCGTTCTTGGCCTTGTCGGCAAAGAAAGTACACATTACGCCCACGCCGCGCGGGGTTGCATCGGCCTTGCGTTGCATCAGATCTTTGTTGCTCATTCCATCTCTCCTAAAGATTGGGGTGCCTGGTGGCATTGTCCTGAACATGAATGCTGGAGCACCTATGGCATTTGGCGATGCTTTTATCAGTGTCAACCAGTTGGCTGGGCCAGATTCTGGCGTTTTCCAGAGTGGTTTGATTCTAATCAGGTGTTTAGCAAAAAGCTACACCTGCATCAAAAAGTTAAACACTTGTTGCAAGACAAGCACACCATGAAAAAAGGGCTGCTGCGCAAACAGTAGCCCTATTTGATCACAAATGGCAAGTTGTCTAATGTCGAATCGCCGCGTTGACTATCTGCAGCCGGCCTTCATCCAGGGTGCCTGCCACTTGCTCCAGTTGCAGGCGGGCAGTGAGGTAGTCGTACTTGGCGGTGGCCAGGCTGGTCATGGCATCGTAGTAAGACTGCTCGGCCTGCAGCACATCCAGATTGGTACGGATGCCGACTTCCTTGCCCAGCTTGGTGGAGTCCACCTTGCTTTTGGCCGAAACCAGCAGCTGTTGTTGCGCCCTTACCAGGGCGGCGCCATTGGTCACACCCAGCCAGCTTTTGCGTACATCCTCGCGCAACTGGCGGCGGGTGGATTCCAGCTTGTCACGGGCGGACTCCTCCTTGGCCAGTGCTTCGCGGATTTGCGAGTTGATGCCGCCACCGGCAAACAGCGGCAGGCTGACCGACACGCCGATGCTGCTGCCGCGGGTGACCGGCAGTGCGCCGTTCTGGTTGCTGCGGTTGTCGTTGTAACCGGCATTCAGCGCCACGACAGGTAACTGGTTGCCGCGCTTTTCGGTGACGGTCTGGCTGGCATATTGCAAGCCCTGTTCGGCTGCGCGCAGCGCCAGGCTGTTGTGCGTGGCCACTTCCAGCCAGCTCTGCAGATCGCCGGTCGGGGGAGGAGGGAGCTGCGCTTGCAGTGGCTGGATGGCGCGTGGGTCCAGCCCGGTGAGCCGGCGCAGGTTGTTCTGGCTGATTTCCTGCTGGTTGAGCGCCACGATTTCCCTGGCGCTGGCAGCATCAAAGCCGGCCTGGGCTTCGTGGGTGTCAATAATGGTGGCGGTGCCCAGATCGAAGGCGGCTTTTGCCTGCTGCAGCTGGGTCTGGTACGCCTTCTTGCTGGCACGGGTGGCAGTCAGGGTGTCTTCGGCCAGTAGCACGTCGAAGTAAGCGCGGGCAATTTCCACCATCAGTTGCTGTTCGGCAGCACCAAAGCTGGTATCTGCCTGCTGGCTGGCGATCTTTCCCTTCTGGTAAGCACTGTATTTGCTGACATCAAACAGGGGCTGCGCCAGCTGGACGCCATAACCGGAACTGTCGTAGCTGGCCTGTCCGGCCGGCTGTGTGGGGTTGGTGTGGCTGTAGCTGCCGGTGAGGGCCACTTGCGGCAGTAACTGGGCGCGGCCCTGCACAGCCAGTTCGCGCCCGGCAGTCAGGTCGGCGCGTGAGCCGGCGTAGTCGCTGTTGTAACTGCGGGCCGCCTGCCAGGCCTCGCTCAGGTCGAAGGCAAGGGTGGCGGGGCTGGCCAGCAGCAGGGCCAGCGCAGGCAGCAGCGGGGTGAAGCGGACAAGATGTTTCATGTTGTTCTCTTTTGCGGACGGTCCACCTTGAACCACTGGGCGTACAGGGCAGGCAGGAACAGCAGGGTCAGTACCGTGGCCACCAGCAGTCCGCCCATGATGGCCACCGCCATCGGCCCCCAGAAGGTGCTGCGGGTGAGCGGAATCATGGCCAGGATGGCCGCCAGTGCGGTAAGCATGATGGGGCGGAAACGCCGGATCGTCGAGCCGATGATGGCTTCGTGACGGTCTATGCCTTCGCTGATGTCATGTTCGATCTGATCCACCAGGATTACCGAGTTACGCATGATCATGCCGGACAGGGCAATCACCCCCAGCATGGCGACAAAGCCGAACGGTGCCTGGAACAGGATCAGGGTGAGCGTGACGCCTATCATGCCCAGCGGTGCAGTCAGCAATACCATCAAGGTGCGCTGGAAGCTGTGCAATTGCAGCATCAAGAGGGTGAGCACCACCACGATCATGAAGGGAGCGACTGCCGCAATGGCGGTTTGCGAATTGCTGCTGGACTCCAGCGAGCCGCCCAGTTCGATGTGATAGCCCAGGGGCAGGCTTGCCTCCAGCTGCTGCATTTGCGGCCACAACGCGGTGGAGACGTCATCGCCCTGCACACCGTCGGCGACATCCGCGTTGACCGTGATGGTAGGCAGACGGTTGCGCCGCCAGATGATGGATTCCTCCGGCTGATAGTCGATCTTGCCCAGTTGCGACACCGGCACAAAGCGACCGCTGGCAGTTTGCACTTGCAAATTGCCCAGTGCCGCCACATCGCTCTGCTCCTGCTTGTTCAGCCGCGCCACGATGCCGACGGTGCGGTTACCGTCGCGGTAGTCGGTGACGGTGGCACCGGAAATCAGCATTTGCAGCTGCTGGGACAGCGACTGGCTGTTGATGCCCAGCAGGCGGATCTTGTCCTGATCCAGCGTGATGCGCAGCGCCTTCAGCTGTTCACCCCAGTTGATGTTGACGTGGCGGGTGGCCGGGTTGGCACGTACCCGTTTTTCCACTTCGGCGGCAATGGTGCGGATCTTGTCGTGGTCCGGTCCCATCACGCGGAACTGCACCGGGTAGCCGACCGGCGGGCCGTTTTCCAGTCGGGTGACGCGGCCGCGCACCAGCGGGAAGTCGTGATCGAAAATCTGCTCGATACGGCTTTTCACCAGTTCGCGCACATGTTCGTCACCGGTCATCACCATCAGCTGGGCGTAGTTCAGGTGCTGTTGCTGCTGATCCAGCGGCAGGTAAAAGCGCGGGCTGCCGCTGCCGACATAGCTGGTGACGCTGCGTACATTCTTGTCCTGGCGTATCAGCGCTTCCAGTTTTTTCACTTCGCCTTCGGTCGCCGCATAGCTGGCACCGCGTGGCAGCCACAGGTCCACCATCAGCTCCGGCCGGTTGGAGGAAGGGAAAAACTGCTGTGCCACCAGCAGGCGGAAAGCCAGCAAGGACAGGATGAACACGCCCAGCGTGATAGCAATCACCGTCTTGCGGTAGTGCAGGCACCATTCCAGCACCGCGCGGAAGCGCAGATAGAACGGCTTGTGATAGACGTCATGCTGCTGGTGATGCGTGCTTTGTTCCGGCAGCAACTTGTAGCCGAGGAAGGGGGTGAACACCACCGCGACAATCCAGGACAGGATGAGGGCGAGCCCCACCACCGCGAACAGACTGAACACGTATTCGCCCGCGTCGGATTTGGCCAGCCCCACCGGCAGGAAGGTGGCGGCGGTAATCAGCGTGCCGGTCAGCATGGGGAAAGCGGTGCTGGTGTAGGCATAGGTTGCGGCCTGGAATTTGTTCCAGCCCTGTTCCAGCTTCAGCGCCATCATTTCCACCGCGATGATGGCATCATCCACCAGCAGGCCCAGTGCGATGATGAGCGAGCCCAGCGAAATGCGCTGCAAGTCCAGCTTGAAGAAGTACATGGCGAGAAAGGTCATGGCCAGTACCAGCGGAATCGACAGCGCCACCACCACGCCGGTGCGCAGGCCCAGGCTGAAGAAGCTGACCGCCAGCACAATCAGCACGGCTTCAATCAGCGAGCGCATGAATTCGCTGACCGCACCCTTCACCACCTTGGGCTGATCGGAAACCGCATGAATCTCGATGCCCACCGGCAGCTTGGACTGGATCTGCTTGAGCGTGGTATCCAGGTGCTCGCCCAGTTGCAAGACATCACCGCCGCTTTTCATGGTGATGGCCAGGCCCAGCGCAGGCTGGCCATTGAAGCGCATGCGGAAGCTGGGCGGGTCGACAAAACCGCGATGAATCTGCGCGATGTCGCCCAGGCGCAGGTTCTTGCCATTGGCAATGACGGGCGTGTTGGCGACGGACTCCACCGTGCTGAAATTGCCGGTCGGACGCACCCAGATGCGGTCGCTGGCGGTTTCGTAGGTACCGGCCGGCATCATGGCGTTTTGCTGTTGCAGGGCGCTCCAGATGGTGCTGGTGTCCAGGCCCAGCGAGGCAAGCTTGCTGCTGGACAGGTCGATATAGATGTTCTCGCTCTGCTCGCCGACCAGACTGACCTTGGCGACATCCGGCACCCGCAGGATTTCCTCCTTGGCCTGGTCTACGTAGCGACGCAGTTCTTCCGCCGTGAAACCGTCACCGGTAAAGGCATAGATGTTGCCGAAGGTATCGCCGAATTCGTCATTGAAGAATGGCCCCTGGGTGGTGGCTGGCAGGTTGTGGCGTACATCGCCCAGCTTTTTGCGCACCTGATACCACAGTGACTGCACATTTTTTGCCGGGACGTCCTCGCGCAGGGTGACAAGCAGCAGGGATTCGCCCGGCTTGCTGTAACTTTGCACGTACTTGATTTCCGGCATTTCCTGCAGTTTTTCTTCCAGCCGGTCGCTGATCTGCTGTTCCACTTCCACGGCCTTGGCACCCGGCCAATAGGTTTGTACCAGCATGGCCTTGAAGGTGAATTCGGGGTCTTCCTTCTGCCCCAGCTGGGTATAGGCCCACAGGCCCGATACCATCAGCATCACCATGAAGTACAGCACCAGCGCCTGATGACGCAGCGCCCATTCCGACAGATTGAGTTTTTTCATTTACAGGGCACCTTGCAGCAAGGTGACGCGCTGCTGGTCGTGCAGCAGGTGCACCCCGGCGCTGACCACTTTTTCACCCGGCCGTACCCCGCCCTGCAGGGTGACGCTCTGACTGTCAATGCTTTGTACGCTGACTGCCCGACGGCTGACGCGCAAGGTCTTGTCATCCACCACCCACACATAATGCTTGCCCTGCTCGTCCAGCAGGGCCGTCAGCGGCAGGCGCAGGCTTTGGCTCTGGCTTGCGCCATTGCCGCTCAGGGTGACGGTAACGGTCTGGCCCAGTGCCAGTGCGCTGGCATGGGGCAGGCTGATACGGGCGGCGTAGGTGCGGGTGGCCGGGTCGGCATCACCGGCCAGCTCACGCAAGCTGCCCTCGAACTGCTGCTTGCCAGCCCACAGGGTGACAACAAACTGTTTTTGCTGACGAACTTGTTGCAAGGCGTTTTCCGGCACCTGAATGGCAGCTTCCCGCTCGCCATCGTGTGCCAGTCGTGCCACTGGCTGGCCGGCTGCCACGACCTGACCCGGCTCAGCCAGCATCTGGCTGACAATGCCGTCGGCGTCGGCAAGCAGCTGGGTATAACTGCCCTGATTGCGGCTGGCAGCCAGTTGGGCACGGGCTTCATCCCGTTTGGCGCGGGCGGCGTTGACGCCATTTTGCTGGCTGTCCACCTGCGCCTGGCTGATGAATTGCTTGGCCAGCAACTGTTGATAACGTTGCAAGTTCAACTGCTGCTGGGCCAGATCGGATTCTGCTGCGGCCAGCTGGGCCTGTTTGGCGCTGATATCCAGGCTGGTGTCGTTGGGGTCGAGACGCGCCAGAACCTGGCCTTTTTTCACGTGTTCGCCGCTGTTCACCAGTTTTGCGACCATCTTGCCGCCAATGCGGAAGGCAAGGTCGGTTTCGGTGCGGGCGCGAATCTGCCCGGCAAAGCTATCGCTTGGCGTGTTGCCAAGGGTACCGGCCGTGGTCACGCGCACCGGGCGGATTTCTTCCACGCTGTTGTCGGGTTGTTGGCAAGCGCTCAGCAGCAGGGTGAGTGCCACAAGGCCGGCGAGTCGGAAGGGAATGGACATTGGCAGTATTCCTGTCAGTTCTTTTTCAGGCCGTGCAGTACCAGATCGAGTGCATCCTTGAGGAAGCCGAGCGGGTCCTTGGTGGAGCCGATGCAGCAGCCGGGCAGCTGGGCGAAGGAGTGGTTGAAAATCATGGTGGTCAGCAGGGGGGCCAGCAGGGCATCTACCGTGTGTACCAGCGGTACCTGGCGGAATTCGCCGCTGGCGATGCCGCGCTCCAGCACCGTGCTGAGCATCTGGTTGCTGGGGGCAATCACTTCTTCAAAGTAGAACTGTGCAAGTTCCGGGAAGTTGGCCGCCTCGGCAATCATCAACTTGCACAGGCCGGCGGATGGCGCAGAGCCAACCTCCTGCCACCAGTGCTCTATCATGTGATGAAGCAGTTCGCTGGTACTGCCCTGGAAGTCGGCCGCTACCTGCGCCAGCTGCTGCAGATTGGCCACAATGGTGCCACGGGCGATGGCCTTGAAAATCTCTTCCTTGTTCTGAAAGTAAAGATAAGGCGTGCCCTTGGTCACACCGGCAGCCCGCGCGATGTCTTCCATTTTGGTGGCGCGATAGCCTTTTTCGACAAACTGGATCAGTGCTGCGTCCAGAATTTCGGCCGGTCGGGCTTCCTTTTTTCTGCGCCAGCGGGCGATTGGGCAGTTTTCTGTCATGGATTTATCTGAATGCCTGTTCATTAATGCTGTGCAATGTAGTGCAAAGCAGTGGCCAATACAATTAATAAATCAGTGTTCAGTAGCTTGATTGATTAGAATGCAACACATTGTCGCCCATGGCCGGAGCGCTTCCGGCCTTCACCCTGCAGAAGGAGATCGTTGTGTCTGTAAATGCCGCTGAAAAAGCGTTGGTTCTCGCCGAGGCCCTGCCGTATATCCGCCGTTTTTCCGGCAAGACCATCGTGATCAAGTACGGTGGCAATGCCATGACCGACGATGCGCTCAAGGAAGGCTTTGCCAAGGACATCGTGTTGCTCAAGCTGGTGGGCATCAATCCGGTGGTGGTGCATGGCGGTGGCCCGCAAATCAACGAGCTGCTGGAGCGTGTCGGCAAGGAAGGCAAGTTCATCCAGGGTATGCGCGTGACCGACCAGGAAACCATGGACGTGGTGGAAATGGTGCTGGGCGGCCTGGTGAACAAGGAAATCGTCTCGCTGATCAACACCCATGGTGGCAAGGCTGTTGGCCTGACCGGCAAGGACGGCCACTTCATCCGTGCGGAAAAGATGTTCCTCAGCGATGAGAGCGATGAAAAGATCGACATCGGCCAGGTTGGTGAAATCTCCAGCATCGACCCGTCGCTGGTGTCCTTGCTGGACCGCCAGGACTTCATCCCGGTAGTGGCGCCTATCGGTGTGGGTGCCAATGGCGAAGCCTACAACATCAATGCTGATCTGGTGGCGGGCAAGCTGGCGGAAACCCTGAACGCCGAAAAGCTGATCCTGATGACTAATACTCCCGGCGTGCTGGACAAGGCAGGCAAGCTGCTGACCGGCCTGTCCGCCCAGCAAGTGGATGCCCTGTTTGCCGATGGCACCATCCACGGCGGCATGCTGCCCAAGATCAGCTCGGCGCTGGATGCCGCCCGCAGCGGCGTGAATACCGTACACATCATTGATGGTCGCGTACCGCATGCACTGCTGCTGGAAATCATGACCGATGACGGCGTGGGCACCATGATTCGCGCCAGCTGAACCACTGCTTCGAATTGACCAGGCCGGGGGCGTCATGCCCGCCGGCCTTTTTCTTGTCCTGCCGTCAGCCATGTTGTTAATCAAACTTGTTCTATAGTATTGAAACAGCCTGTTTCAGGTTCTCTTGGCCGATGAGGAGGGTGCAATGCAGACAGTCAGACAGTTGCTGGAGCAAAAGTCCGGGCGGGTACTGGTTACCGTTACGCCGGAAAGTACCGTATTTCAGGCATTACAGGTGATGGCAGAACATGATATCGGCGCGGTGCTGGTGATGGAGGGCGGCGAAGTGGTCGGCATTTTCTCCGAACGGGACTATGCGCGTCGCATTGTGCTGCAGGGGCGCACTTCTGCTGGCACCCGCATCCGCGAGATCATGACCAGCAAGGTGGTGTATGTCACACCGGAACAGAATTCCGACCAATGCATGGCGCTGATGACCGAAAAGCATATCCGCCACCTGCCGGTGCTGGAAGGCAACACGGTGCTGGGCATGCTGTCGATTGGCGATCTGGTTCACGCCACCATCAAGGAGCAGGAGCAGGTCATCAACCAGCTGGTGCATTACATCCAGAGCGCCTGAAGTCATGCATGATGCAAAAAAGCCCGCACAAGCGGGCTTTTTGCATTTCGCGTCAAGCATCAGGCCACCGGCACGATGCGCTGGCGCAAGGCAATCAGCGCAGGTGCCACTTGCTGTTGCATCACCTCGGCGCTGAAGGCAAAGGCCGGGCCACTGGCGTTCAGGCTCATCGGCGGCTGGCCGGGAGTGGGCGAGGGCAGGTGTACGCCCACGGCCATCACGTCCGGCTCGTACTCCCCGAATGACGCAGAGTAGCCACAGCGCTGGTATTCCTCCATCGCCTGTTGCAGCCGTTGCTGCAGCTCCGGCCAGCGCTCGCCATAACGCGTGGCTAGCTCTCCATCCAGTTGCTGGCGCACATTTACCGGCAGCCCGGCATAAAAAGCCCGGCCGATGGCGGTAGTGGCAATGGGCACGCGCGAGCCCACGGTCAGTTGCACACTGACACGCGACTGGCTGCGGTAGGTTTCCAGATAAACCATGTCGGTGCCGTCGCGCATGGCCAGACTGATGGAAACATTGTTCTCCAGCGCAAATTCCCGCATCAGCGGCCCGGCCACCTGGCGGATGTCGTAGCTGGCCAGTACTACCGAACCCAGTGCCAGCAAGGCTACGCCCAAGCGGTAGAAGCCGCTGTGTTCGTCCTGGGACAGATAGCCCAGCGTGGTCAGGGTGTAGGTCAGCCGCGATACCGTGGACTTGGGCAGCCCGGTGCGCTTGGCAATTTCCAGATTGGACAGTGCCGACTCCCCAGGCCGGAACGCGGCCATCACCTGCAGGCCACGCGCCAGCGCGGTGACGAACAGTCGGTCCTTGTCATCTTCTTCCTGCATTGCATTCCTCGATTCTGTATGGATGGCCAGGATTTTCCCTCCGGGCTGTCTGGCGCGAGCGGCAAGGATAGCCTGCTTGCGACGCCGGTAAAAGAAAACGCTTTACAGCCGATTTTGGAGTTGCTAGTCTATTCTGCAATGTAAAACGCAATTCCGCAATGCGGAACAAGCTAATCAAGGAGAACTCTCGATGGCCGCATCCAACAGCCGCGCACCCTTTGCCTGGGAAGATCCCTTCCTGCTGGCCGACCAGCTGACCGAAGAAGAGCGCCTGGTCCAGCAGACTGCCGAAGCCTACTGTCAGGACCGCCTGCTGCCGCGCGTGCTGACGGCCAACCGTGAAGAACGCTTCGACCGAGAAATCATGAGCGAGATGGGCGAACTGGGCCTGCTGGGTTGCACCATCGACGGCTACGGCTGTGCCGGCCTCAGCCACGTGGCCTACGGCCTGGTGGCGCGTGAAGTGGAACGCGTCGACTCCGGCTACCGCTCGGCCATGAGCGTGCAGTCCAGCCTGGTGATGCACCCGATCTGGGCCTACGGCTCGGAAGCACAGAAAGACAAATACCTGCCCAAGCTGGCCACCGGCGAATGGGTGGGCTGTTTCGGCCTGACCGAACCGGATGCCGGTTCCGACCCGGCCGGCATGAAAACCCGCGCCCGTAAGGTGGACGGCGGTTATGTCCTGTCCGGCAGCAAGATGTGGATCACCAACAGCCCGGTGGCTGATGTATTCGTGGTGTGGGCCAAGGATGACGAAGGTGAAATCCGCGGCTTCGTGCTGGAAAAAGGCATGAAGGGCCTGTCCGCTCCCAAGATTCACGGCAAGTTCAGCCTGCGCGCCTCCATCACCGGTGAAATCGTGATGGACGAAGTGCTGGTGCCGGAAGACGCCATCCTGCCGGGTGTGAAAGGCCTGAAAGGCCCGTTCGGCTGCCTGAACAAGGCCCGCTACGGCATCGCCTGGGGCGCCATGGGTGCCGCCGAATTCTGCTGGCACGCTGCACGCCAGTACACGCTGGACCGCAAGCAGTTTGGCCGACCGCTGGCCGCCACCCAGCTGATCCAGCTGAAGCTGGCCAATATGCAGACCGAAATCGCGCTGGGCCTGCAGGCCGCCATCCGCGTCGGCCGCTTGCTGGACGAAGGCAAGGCTGCGCCGGAAATGATTTCGCTGATCAAGCGCAACAACTGCGGCAAGTCGCTGGACATCGCCCGCATCGCCCGCGATATGCACGGCGGTAACGGTATTGCCGACGAATTCCATGTCATCCGCCACGTGATGAACCTGGAAGCCGTCAACACCTATGAAGGCACGCACGATGTGCATGCCCTGATTCTGGGCCGCGCCCAGACCGGTATTCAGGCATTTGCCTGATAGCACAGCGGGGGTGTGGCTCCACCTGCCCCCGTTGTTGGTTCCTGTCTGTCCTTGCGAGGCCCGGTGCTTACCGGGCCCTTTTTTTGGTGAACACTGTCATGTGGCTGCTTAAGCGGCGGCATCACACTGTCCATCCGGCCGCCAGACGGCCACTAACGAATCAATCAGGAGAACACCATGGCGGGCGCACTTGCAGGCATCAAGGTTCTGGATCTTTCCCGGGTACTGGCCGGGCCGTGGGCTGGTCAATTGCTGGCCGATCTGGGGGCCGAAGTGCTCAAGGTGGAGCGCCCGGGTGCCGGGGACGACACCCGCCAATGGGCACCGCCCAGCCTGGCGGATGGCACGGCAGCCTACTTTTTGTGTGCCAACCGCGGCAAGCGCTCGGTGACTGTCGATATCACCAAGCCGGAAGGGCAGGAGATTGTCCGCGCGCTGGCACGCGATGCCGACGTGGTGATTGAAAACTACAAGGTGGGCGGGCTGAAAAAATACGGGCTGGATTACGACAGCCTCAGCCAGCTCAATCCGCGGCTGGTGTATTGCTCCATCACCGGCTTCGGTCAGGATGGCCCTTATGCCGAGCTGCCCGGCTACGACTACATCGTGCAGGGCATGTCCGGCCTGATGAGCATTACCGGCCCCGCCAATGGCGAACCGCACAAGGTGGGCGTGGCGGTCACCGACCTGTTCACCGGCATCTATGCCAGCAATGCCATTCTGGCGGCCATCATTGCGCGCCAGAGCAGTGGCAAGGGCCAGTACATCGACATGGCCTTGTTTGATTGCGCGCTGGCGTCCTTGGCCAATATCAATATGAACTGGTTGATTGGTCAGCAAGTGCCGCCGCGTCTGGGCAATGCCCACGCCAACATCGTGCCGTATCAGGTGTTTGCCTGCGCCGATGGCCACTTCATTCTGGCTTGCGGCAACGACAAGCAATTCCGTGCGGTATGCCAGGTCATCGGCCTGCCGGCACTGGCCGATGACGAACGCTTTGCCAGCAATCCGCAGCGGGTAAAGTACCGCGACAGCGTGGTACCCTTGCTGGCCGAAGCCTTCATGGGCAATACCCGCGAACAATGGCTGAAACGGCTGGATGAGGCTGGAGTGCCATGTGGCCCGATCAACACAGTGGACGAGGCCTTCCGCGATCCGCAGATTCGCCATCGCGGCATGGAAATACACATGCAGGACAGTGTGGGGCAAAATGTGCCCCTGGTAGGGTGTCCGATCAAACTTTCCGGTACGCCGGTCGAGTACAATCAGGCCCCTCCCAAACTGGGTGAACATACCGACGACGTACTGCGCGCGCTGGGCTACGACGCTGCCACGATTGCCACACTGCGTGAGCAAGGCACCGTTTAAACGCTTGTTTGATTTTGACGAGCGTGGCTGCTTCATTGCATGATGACTGCCAGCTAATAAGGACAGCCCTCCGGGCGCAAAGGAGATGTGGTGCAACGCGATTATATGGAATACGACGTGGTGATCGTCGGCGGCGGCCCTGCCGGGCTGTCTGCCGCGATTCGCCTGAAGCAAGTGGCCGAACAGAACGGCCAGGAAATCAGTGTCTGTCTGCTGGAAAAAGGCTCGGAAATCGGCGCACATATCCTGTCCGGTGCCGTGATCGAAACCGGGGCGCTTTCCGAGCTGATCCCGGACTGGAAAGAGAAAGGTGCACCGCTGAATACCCCGGCGCTGTCCGACCGTTTCCTCTACCTGACGGAAACCGAGTCCATCCAGCTGCCGACCCCGCCGCAGATGCACAATCACGGCAATTACATTGTCAGCCTGGGTAACTTCTGCCGCTGGCTGGGCGAGCAGGCCGAAGCCCTGGGCGTGGAAATCTACCCCGGTTTTGCCGCCGCAGAAGTGCTCTACCATGCCGACGGCTCGGTCAAGGGCGTGGCCACTGGTGCCATGGGTACCGGCAAGAATGGCGACCAGCCGGGCGAACCCGGCATGGAGCTGTGGGCAAAACAGACCATTTTTGCCGAAGGCTGTCGCGGCTCGCTCACCAAGATGCTGTTCGAGCGCTTTGGCCTGCGTGACGGCGCCGACCCGCAAACCTACGGCATCGGCATCAAGGAATTGTGGGAAGTCAAACCGGAAAACCACAAGCCCGGCACCATCACCCACACCGTGGGCTGGCCGGTGGACACCGCCACTTACGGCGGCTCCTTCATGTACCACCTGGAAGACAATCAGGTGGTGGTGGGCTATGTGGTGGGGCTGGATTACACCAACCCCTATCTGTCGCCGTTTGAGGAATTCCAGCGCTTCAAGACCCACCCGGCCATCAAGGGCGTGTTTGAAGGTGGCCGTCGTCTGAGCTACGGCGCGCGCGCCTTGTCCGAAGGCGGCATCCAGAGTCTGCCCAAGCTCACCTTCCCCGGTGGCTTGCTGGTGGGCGACACCGCCGGCTTCCTCAATGTGCCCAAGATCAAGGGCACGCACACTGCGATGAAGTCCGCCATCCTGGCGGCCGATGCCGTGTTTGCCTTGCTGCAGGCCAATCCGGAAGCCCAGGGGCTGGAAGCAAGCGCTTACTCAGCCAGCTTCAAGCAAAGCTGGCTGCACGAAGAACTGCACCAGGTGCGCAATATCCGCCCGTCCTTCCGCTGGGGCCTGTGGCCGGCCATGATCTACTCGGCCATCGACACCTTCCTGTTCCGTGGCAAGGCCCCGTGGACGCTGCGTCACAAGCATGCCGACCACGAAGCGCTGCGCCCGGCCAGCGAATGCACGCGTATTGATTATCCCAAGCCGGACGGGGTGCTGACCTTCGACCGCCTGTCCTCGGTGTTCATTTCCAACACCAATCACAGCGAAGACCAGCCGCCACACCTGAAGCTGAAAGATGCCAGCGTGCCGATCAGCTTCAACCTGGCCAAGTATGATGCACCCGAGCAGCGTTACTGCCCGGCCGGTGTGTATGAAATCGTCGGTCAGGAAGAAGGCAGCCCGCGCCTGCAAATCAATGCGCAGAACTGCGTGCATTGCAAAACCTGTGATATCAAGGACCCCAGCCAGAACATCAACTGGTGCACCCCGGAAGGTGGTGGCGGTCCCAACTATCCCAATATGTAAGCAGCGCGCAGTATTGCTGTTGCAAAAACCCGGCCAAGGCCGGGTTTTTTTGTGCAATGCAACGATTTCTTGCATTCCGCCTTGACAGCCCACTGCCCTTGTTGGCAGGATGGTCGACATGATTACTTTTTCCGCAGTCTTTAACGCCTATTTTTATTGGTACCGCACATCACGGCGGCTCCAAGGGGCGTCTCTGCAGCAGTAAAAAGTAACAGAGAACGAACAAACCCGAACAATGCCGCCGCGGTCAATCCGGCGGCATTTGTTATTTCCAGACAAAGCAGGCGCCGGACCCACCCAGGCAAGCAGACTGGAGATCCAGGTCATGAATGAAGTCAGTGATGCAAGGCAGATTGCCCGAGAAAGCGCCAATCTGGTGCTGGACGGCGCCGTATGGTCCGTAACCCTGTTGACCGATGGTGAGGCCCTGGCCAATACCGTGGCACCACAAACGGACAGCCTGTATCACACCCTGCAACAGCACGACCAGACCGCGGCCACCCCGGTGCTGGAGTCCCTGCTGCCGGACATCCGCGCCCTGGCCATGTTGCTGTCTTCGCTGCGCAGCAAAAGCACCTGCTCCCCTAGCCGCTTTGCCGATGAAGCCGACTGGCTCGCTGCCCGTATTGCCGTCCTCGCCTTGAGCCATGTCGCCGTTACCTTACCGGAACTCAGCCTGCTGGACGAAGCCAACCGCCGTCTGCGGATGCTGTCTGAGCAGCTGCACATGACGCTGCCAACGGCCGCACCGGTTTTGTTGACTGCGCCCCAGCGTAATCCGGGCATGTTGCAGGGCTGGAGCCGCCAGCGCATGAGCGGCATGGTCGGAGTGGCGCACGGCATGCAATCCCTGTTCATGGCGTCGCGTCTGGCGGCCCAGCAATGCCGCGACCGTCTGCACCCGCTGTGGCAGCGCCTGCAGGCCCCGGCCAGCAACTGAAAGACAAGTATGGATTTATTCACCCGCGAAGATGAGCGCCGGCTGAACAACCTCACCCTGCTGGTGTATATCCTGCAAGGCATCAGCCTGTTTACCGGCCTGCCCATGGTGGTGGCGGTGATCATCAATTATCTCAAACGCGATGATTGTCGCGGAACGCTGTACGAAAGCCATTTTGACTGGCAGATCCGCACCTTCTGGTTCTGCCTGCTCGGCAGTGTGCTGGGCTACGCCTTGCTATGGATACTGGTCGGCTTTGCCATTCTGGGGTTGACCTGGCTGTGGTGCCTGTACCGGGTATTGCGCGGCATTCTGGCCTTGAATGACGGCAAAGCACTGCCGTACTGAGCAAAAAAAGAAGGGCAACCAAGGCTGGCTGCCCGAAGAGGCCTTGAGCGCGAAAGCAGGCTGCCGCCTGCTGCCATGTGCAAGCATGCATGGGCACGCTGCCTGCGCCAAAGAACCTACGTCGCTATTACTGAACTGACTTCGCATTGCGGTCGCAATCGGAACCGACAAGGCCCCGGTAACGAATGGCCACCATGCTATCCCGTCCACGCCGGTTTTCGACAGAAAAATGACAACGGCACTTGTCGCAGGTCAAATCCGGCAACTCGACAATAAAAGTCCGACAAAACAAGGCTGTGGCGTAAAATGGCAGCCTTTGGCACAATGCGCCTCCTTCAGTCCGGTCTGAAAGCATGCAACAAGAAGATCTGCAGCGTCTGGTTACCACCGCAATGCCCTTTGGCAAACACCAGGGTGTACTGATTTGTGATTTGCCCGGCAATTACCTCAACTGGTTTGCCCGCGAGGGTTTTCCCAAGAGTGAGATCGGACGTCTGCTGCAATTGATGCAGGAGATCGACCACAATGGACTGAGTTATTTACTGGACCCGTTAAGAAAGCGTTAAAGCATGGCAATTCAATGGTTTCCCGGCCACATGAACAAGGCGCGCAAAGATGTGATGGAGCGCCTGAAAGAAATCGATGTGGTCATCGAAATGCTGGATGCGCGCTTGCCGGCGTCCAGCGCCAATCCGATGCTGGCACGCATGGCCAAAGGCAAGCCGCGCCTGATGATCCTCAACAAGCAAGACCTGGCCGACCCCGCCATCACCAGCCAGTGGCTGGAATGGTATCGCGCCAAAAAGCAGACCCAGGCCATTGGCCTGGATGCCGGCGAGCGCGCGCCGTCGCAAAAGCTGGTGGCAGCCTGTCGCGAACTGGCACCCAACCGTGGCGGGCTGGACAAGCCGCTGCGTGTACTGATTTGCGGTATTCCCAATGTCGGCAAGTCCACGCTGATCAACAGCATGAGCAGCCGCAAGATAGCCAAGACCGGCAACATGCCTGGTGTCACCAAGAACGAGCAGCGCATTATCCTGGCCGATGACGTTGAGCTGTACGACACCCCTGGCATGCTGTGGCCCAAGATCGAAGTGGAAGAGGGTGGCTACAATCTGGCCGCCAGCGGTGCCGTTGGCCGCAATGCCATGGACGAGGAAGAAGTGTCGCTGGAGCTGCTCAAATACCTGCTGCAACACTATGTCCCTGAACTGACCGCCCGCTACAAGCTGGATGAGGTGGATGGCCTGCAGGACTGGCAGGTGCTGGAAATGATTGGCCGCAAGCGTGGTGCCATGCTGGGCGGCGGTCGCGTCAATATCCAGAAAGCAGCTGAAATCGTGCTGACCGATTTTCGCGATGGCAATACCGGCCGCATCACGCTGGAACGTCCGCAAGAATGGGTGGTGTGGGAAAAGCGCGCCAAGGAACTGGCGGCCCAGAAGGCTGCCGCCCGCGAGGCCATGCTCAGCGAAAAGGAAAAGCGCAAGCACGCATCGCGCAACAGCTGATTTCTGCTACAGGCTCAAACCCCTTCGGTTTGAGCCTGCTCATCCTGATTCTTCCTGTTCTTGCTACCGGCTACTGCCGGTGAGCGCCGTCCCTGAAATGGTGCTCGCCAATCAGGCGAGTCCACCTCTGTTTGTTTTCAATATCAATCCCTTGCTGAACATTCCTGCCTAGTCCGCTTGCGCATGGCTGCTCTGGGCTTGGCAGATAGGCCAGTAGCATACGATTTGATCCCTCTCTACCTTGCAGGACTGTTTCGTCCGCTTGTTCCTGTTCGATGCTTGTGCGCTGTCGGCCCGGAGCAATAGTCCAATCAGCTGGTCTGGAGGTGGCAAGGTGAACAGTACGCATAAACCGGTTTCCCGCAAACGACAGATTCTTGCCGCCGTTATCGGTAATACGCTGGAGTGGTATGACTTCATTGTCTACGGCTTCATGACCAGCATCATTTCCAAACTGTTTTTCCCGGCGGATGGCAATGAATTCATTTCCCTGCTGATGGCAACCGCCACCTTCGGGGTCGGCTTCTTCATGCGGCCAGTCGGTGGGGTGCTGCTGGGCATTTATGCCGACCGCAAGGGCCGCAAGGCCGCCATGCAGCTGATCATGGCCATCATGGCCCTGGTTTCGCTGCTGATCGCCTGTGCTCCACCTTATGCTGCCATTGGTGTGGCAGCTCCCTTGCTCATCGTGCTGGCCCGCTTGCTGCAGGGCTTTGCCACCGGAGGGGAATACGCCAGCGCAACGGCATTTCTGGTTGAAGCGGCACCGCCGCATCAGCGTGGCCTGTACGGTTCCTGGCAACTGGTCGGGCAGATGCTGGCCATTCTGGGAGGGGCAGGAATGGGGGCCTTGATCACCCACAATCTGGATCAGGGCCAACTGGAGAACTGGGGCTGGCGGCTGCCTTTTGTCGTGGGGCTGCTGATTGCTCCGGTGGGCTTGTGGATACGCCGCTACATGGATGAAACCGAGGCATTTGTCGATGCCTCACAAGCAGATGCAAAAACCGAGGCACCCTCCATGCCGGCTGCCTTGCAGCAGAATCGCCGTCAGATCCTGCTCACCATCGGACTCACCATCCCCGGAACCGCTGCCTTCTATGTATTGCTGGTGAACATGCCGGCTTATGCGCATCGCCAGTTCGGCTTGCCGCTGGATCAGGTCTTTTCCATTCAGATGCTGGTAGTCGCCTGGATGACATTGCTGATTCCGCTGTCAGGTGCCCTGTCCGACCGCATCGGGCGTCGCCCATTGCTGCTGTGGCCCTATGTCGGTTTGCTGCTGGCCGTTTATCCCGGTTTTGCCTGGCTGGCAGCCGCGCCCGGCATAGAGCGTTTGTTGATGGTTCAGCTGCTGTTTTGCACCTTGCTGGGCTTGAGCTTTGGCCCGGCGCCCACGGCGGTTTCGGAGTTATTTCCGGTCAAGGTGCGTTCTACCGGGGTTTCCATCGGCTACAACCTGGCCGTGATGCTCTTTGGCGGATTTGCTCCATTCATCGTTACCTGGCTGTCCGGCGCCACCGGTTCACCCATTGCCCCTGTTTACTATCTGTTGTTTTCCACTGCCCTGGGTGTGGTGGCCTGCTACTACCTGCCAAAAGCAGAGTCCGGGACGCAGCCACGGCCAGACGCTATTCCTGTTGGCCAGCATCCGTCCTGACACTGCGTGTGCGAGGCCCATCCGGCATATCGGGCTGTAGCGCTGTTTGTTATTCGCAGTTGATGTGTAGCCTTCGGTCGTTGCTTTCTGCGGTTTAACTGCATTTGCATCTATCTTTCAGGAGTTTTCATGCTGGCCAGTACATCCTCTCTCAATCCGATCGTGGCGCTGGATGCATTGGAATTGTCAGATGCCATCCATCAGCGGCACTATTCCTGTGTCGAGGTCATGCAGGCTTATCTGTCCCATATCGCCTTGCTCAATCCCCGGGTCAACGCGCTGGTGTCCTTGCAGGCTGAAGAGGCCTTGCTGCAACAGGCTGCACACTGTGATGCCGAACTGCATGCCGGCAAGTCGCGCGGCTGGATGCACGGCATGCCACAAGCCATCAAGGACCTGTCGGCCACGCAGGGCATCCCCACCACCATGGGTTCGCGCTTGTATCAGAATCATGTTCCTGCAGCGGACAGCATCATGGTGGCGCGCATGCGTAGTGCTGGTGCCATTGTCATCGGCAAGAGCAATACGCCCGAATTCGGTGCCGGTTCGCATACTTATAATGCCGTGTTCGGCGCCACTGGTAATGCCTACGATCCCGGTCGCAGCGCCGGAGGCAGTAGTGGTGGTGCTGCGGTAGCCCTGGCCTTGCGCATGCTGCCGGTGGCTGATGGCAGTGACATGATGGGTTCCCTGCGCAATCCTGCGGCATTCAACAATGTATTCGGCTTTCGCCCCAGCTGGGGAGCGGTGCCACTGGGCCCGTCTCCGGAGTCGTTCTTGCAGCAACTGGCTACCGAAGGTCCGATGGGACGCAATGTTCCGGACATTCTTGCCTTGTTACGCACCCAGATGGGGCCTGATCCGCGCGCACCGCTGTCCTCCGCCCGGACCTTGCCCGAGCAATCGCTGGAGCATGATTTCCGTGCTTGTCGCCTGGGCTGGCTGGGAGACTGGAATGGTTATTTGCCGATGGAACAGGGTGTGTTGTCGCAATGCGAGTCTGTGCTGCCCGATTTCACTGCGCTGGGTTGTTCCGTGGAGGCCTGCACCATCGATTTTGATCCATCCAGCTTGTGGGAAAGCTGGGAGGTGCACCGCCACTGGCTGATGGCTGGCAGCCTGTATGCCGATTATCAGGACCCGGCACGCCGTTGCCAGCTCAAGCCTGAATTGCTGTGGGAGATAGAAGGCGGGTTGCAGTTGACTGCGCTGGATGTCTACCGTGCATCCCGTATCCGTAGCGACTGGTATCGTGCAGTACTGCGTATGTTCGAGAACTACGACTTCCTGCTCTTGCCCAGTGCCCAGGTTTATCCCTTCGCACTGGAACAGCATTGGCCACGCATGATTGCCGGGCGGGCGATGAGCAGCTATCACCGCTGGATGGAGGTGGTGATTGGTCCCACCATGGCTGGTTTGCCGGTGATGAATGTACCGGTCGGCTTTGGCAGTCAGGGTTTGCCCATGGGCTTGCAGATCATCGGGCGGCCGCATGCCGACATGGCGGTGTTGCAACTGGCGCATGCCTACGACCAGCAGCGACAGTGGGTGTCGCGCTGTCTTCCACCACTATTGCAGCAGTCGGCAGACGCTGTCTGAGCGTACATTTGCTGGGCAAGAAAAAACCCGCCGTAGCGGGTTTTTTCCGTATGAGACCTGTTGCTGCTTACTGAGCCTTGACAGCTTCGATGGCCACTTTCAGGGTCACGTCGTCAGCAATGGCCGGCAGGAAGGTTTTCATGCCGAAATCGCTACGCTTGATGGTGGTTTCTGCGTTGGCACCATAGGTTTCCTGGCCGCTCATCGGGTTCTTGCCGCCGCCGAAGTTGGTAACGGTCAGGGTAACCGGCTTGGTTACGCCCAGAATGGTCAGGTTGCCGTTGACGGCAGTCAGCTTGTCACCGGCAAACTTCAGGTCGGTAGACTTGAAGGTGATGGTGGGGAATTGGGCCACGTTGAAGAAATCCTTGCTCTTCAGGTGGTTGTCACGGGCGGCCAGGTAGGTTTGCAGGGAGTTGGTATCGATGGTGATATCAACAGCACCCTTCTTGGCTTCGGTATCCAGCACTACGGTGCCGGCGGCCTTGGTGAACACACCGGACTGAACCGAGAAACCCAGGTGGCGCACATCGTACTGGGCCACGGTGTGGGTCGGATCAACGCTATAGCTTACCGGAGCTGCAACGGCAGCACCTGCAATGGCAGAGAACACGGCAGCGAACAGGGCTTTCTTCATCATGACTTCAACTCTCCTGAGTGTTTATTTGCTGGCCGGAATGGCCACTTTGAACTTGATTTGCACTTCATCAGCCACTGTGCCGGTATCGGCCCAGTCGCCCTCACCAATCTTGTAAGCCAGGCGCGAAACCGGCAGTACACCTTCCACCACGGTCAGGCCACCTTCCTGGCGTGCGGTGAATGGCGCAGTCACATCACGGGTATTGCCCTTGATGGTCAGCTTGCCCGCCACCTGCAATTTGCCACCACCCAGCGGCTTGATGCTGCTGCTGACAAAGCGCGCAGTGGGGAATTTGGCCACATTGAACCAGTCGGCTTTTTTGGCCTCGCCCACGGCTTCTGCAGTGGGCAGGTTGATGCTGGCCGTGTCGATGGTGATCTCCGCCTTGCCTGCTTCAGGTTTTTTCAGGTCCAGCACCACATTGCCGCTGAACTTTTTGAAGCTGCCGTTCACCGGAACATTCAGCTGTTTCATGGTGAAGTTGATCTGGCTCTTGCCGGCATCCAGTGCGGCGGCCTGGGTCAGCGGGGCGGCAACAATCAGGGCTGCTGCCATCAGTTTCAGTTGTTGCATGCGCATTCTTGCTCCAGTTAACGGGTTTATTGACGGGGGCCGCGCAGGCTCATGCGATAGAGCATGCCGTCCTTGTCCACCACATGATGTTTCACTGCTGCCAGTACATGGCCGACCACACAGGCTGCCATGAGCCAGTTAAGCGTTTCATGCACGGTTTTCAGCGTGGCGGCCAGTTGTTCGTTCTGGGCTACCAGATCCGGCAATGGCACCAGTTTGAACAGCACCACCGGGAAACCATAGGCGGAGCTCATCAGCCAGCCGGTCAGCGGTACGGCAAACATCAGCAGGTAGAGAGCCAGGTGACCGCCGTGTGCCAGCAAACGTTCCATGCTGTTCATATGGGCCGGCAGTGCCGGTGGCCGCTTGAACAAACGAACCAGTAGCCGCACTGCAACCAGGGCCAGAACCGAGATGCCAGCCCATTTGTGCCAGGCGATATATTTGAACTTGGCCGGAGAGAGCGGCATGTCGGACACCACCAGCCCCCAGATGAAGGTGGCAATGATCAGGCCGGCAATCAGCCAGTGCAGCAAAATGGCTGGCGGCGCGTAGCGTTCATTCGGTTTCATTTTTCTTTTGCTCCAGTACTTGGTTGAAGGCTGCACGCAAGCGGGCCAGCTGCTGGCAAAGCTCAGTCATGTCGGCAGGCTCCAGCAAATCAAATGCAGGCTTCATGAATGCAAGATGAGCCGGAAAAACCTGCTGGAACAAAGCATCGCCTTGCGCTGTCAGAGCCACCATCACGCTGCGGCGGTCCTGCTCCAGCGTGCAGCGGGTGACGATGCCCTTGTCGATCAAGCGGTCAATGACACCCGTCAGCGTGCCCTTGGTAATCAGCGTCTTTTCCGACAGCTCCTTGCAGCTCATCCCGGGTGTATTCCCCAAGGTCGCCACAACGTCAAATTGTGGCGGGGTGAGATCCATCTGCCGGATGTGGAAGGCCGATAATTGTTCGAATGCCTGGTAAGTCCGGGCCAATTCACGAATGACAGACAGGGACAGCTCCTTGTTGGCATGAGGCATGATGCAACCTTTGTTTTGATCAGTATAGTTCTTGTTAGTACAAAATAACAAGCCATTCGAGAATAATTCTCGTCGTAGCAACAAAAACGCCACAGCTGTATCCCGGCGCAGATTGACTGTACTAAACGAAAATAATTCCTGATGGCTGTCGACAAGGAAAAGAAATCGCTATTCTGAATACTATCCGTTTGTGTGCAATCGGTTTAACACCCTACAACCCGGCAGCAACATCATGAACACTCTGCAGGATCGTTTTGGCCGCAGTATCGATTATCTCCGCCTGTCAGTGACCGACCGTTGCGACTTGCGTTGCAGTTATTGCATTCCCAAAGGATTCAAGGACTTCGAAGAACCGGAGCACTGGCTGACCTTTGAGGAAATCACCCGCGTGGTGGCCGCGTTTGTCCGTCTGGGTACGCGTCGGGTCCGCCTGACCGGGTGGCGAGCCCTGTTGCGGCGCAACCTGCCGCAGCTGGCGGCCAGCCTGGCTGCGCTGCCCGGGCTGCAGGACCTCTCGCTCAGTACCAATGCCACCCAGCTTGCGCGTCATGCCGAGTCCTTGCATGCGGCAGGAGTCAACCGGGTGAATGTCAGTCTGGATTCCTTACGCCGCGAATGCGTCAACAGCATCACCGGTCACGACAGTCTGCCGCAGGTCATGGCTGGCCTGCAGGCTGCCAAGCGGCGGGCCTCTCTCCGATCAAGATCAATATGGTCGCCATGAAAGGTGTCAATGAGGCCGATATTGAAACCATGGTCGGTTTCTGTATCGAGCACGGCTTTATCCTGCGGCTGATAGAAGCCATGCCGATGGGTGATACCGGTCGCAACACCGCTTATCTGGATTTGCAGCCCGTGCTGGAGCAACTGCGCCAGCGCTTTGACCTGCTACCGCAAAGCCTGGAGCTGGGCGGCGGGCCTGCCCGCTATTGGCGCAGTGCCGATGGCGCTTTCACTCTGGGGGTGATTACACCGATCTCCCAGCACTTCTGTGCAACTTGCAATCGGGTACGGCTGTCAGTAGATGGCACACTCTATATGTGCCTTGGCCAGGAAGAACGCTTCGCACTGCGCCCGCTGTTACGGGCAGGGATCAGCGATGCCGGACTGGAAATGGCTATCCGGGAGGCGATCGAACTGAAACCCGAG
This sequence comes from Aquitalea pelogenes, assembly GCF_001515305.1. Lineage (GTDB taxonomy): Bacteria > Pseudomonadota > Gammaproteobacteria > Burkholderiales > Chromobacteriaceae > Aquitalea > Aquitalea pelogenes. The sequence continues at coordinate 136,170 of NZ_LNQV01000002.1, read as the reverse complement.
CGCCACGAATTCCGCGAAAAGCCGGGCAAACTCATCCGTATCATGTCGATGACCGGCGGTTAAGCGCACAAACGCTGCAAGTTTGCGCCAGACATAGCCTGCACGGGCCCGCTTTCGTTATACTATTGGCAAATTATTCGCCTTAACGCGGACGGCCTAATGAGCGAATTGCAGATTGGTGTATTGATATTGGGCGTGGCAGTGATTGCCCTGGTGTTCGGATTCAATGTTTTTCAAGAGTGGCGCTTTCGCAAGAAGGCCAGCCAGGCTTTTGCGCGCCCTCATGACGACGTACTGCTGAATGTCCCTAAAAACAATGTGCGTGACGGTGTGCGTGCCGACCGCATGGAGCCGGTGCTGGCTGACAGCGTGCATGTTCCGGCGGCATACGGCGACGAGCCATTCGAGCCGGAAATTCCGGAAGATACCAGCCTGATCATGCCCGCAGCGGTCGAACGCCCGGTGCCGCAGCCCGAACCCATGCCCTTGCCCTCGCGTGATGACGAAGAGAACAGTGGTTTCGAATCGGCCGATCACCAGGCACTGGTCGCAGCCTTGCTTGACCCCTCGCTGGACTTCATCGCCGAGGTGGTCTTCCACGAGCCGCACGAACTGGCTGCCATGCCGCGTTTCAATGTCGGCAAGCGCACCCACATCATCGGCCGTACCGAAAAGGGCTTGTGGAAACCGGCCGAAGCAGTGCCGGGTACCCGCTACAAGCAGATCAACATCGGTATGCAGATGGTGGACCGCAGCGGTGCTGTCACCGAACCGGAACTGGCCGGCTTTTGCCAGCAGGTTTCCCGCTTTGCCGAAGAACACGATGCAGCCGTCAGCTTCCCGCAACGCCAGCAGAAGCTGGTGGCCGCGCGCGAGCTGGACCGCTTCTGCGCCGATGTGGACGTGCTGATCGGCATCAACGTGGTGCCACGCGTGGCCGTGGAAGGCACCCGCCTGCGCAGCTTCGTCGAGGCCGGTGGCCTGCAGCTGGAGCCGGATGGCGCATTCCACTATCTGGCCGACTCCGGCAATACCCTGTATTCGCTGATGGCGGCAGACCAGATGCCCTTCACCTTCCATACCCTGCTGGACAAATCCTTCCCGGCGCTCACCCTGCTGTTTGACGTACCGCGTGTCGCTGGCGGGGTGGATGTATTCGACCGCGCCGTGCTGTTTGCCAAGCAACTGGCGGTGGAGTTTGATGCCCAGCTGGTGGATGACAACCGCCGCGTGCTGTCCGATGTGGGGCTGGCCCGCATCCGTGACCAACTCGTTCATATTTACAGCAGCATGGATGACCGGGGCATTGCGCCGGGCAGCGTGGCTGCCCTCAGGTTGTTTGCCTGATACCCATTGCACGCAGGCCGGCTCATGCCGGCCTTTTTCTGTTTGAGACCACGAGATGAGTACCAACGATCTTGTTGCCCGTGCCAGCGACTTGCGTCAACTGCTGACGCGCTATGGCCACGAATACTATGTGCTGGATGCCCCCAGCGTCCCGGATGCCGAATACGACCGGCTGTTCCGTGAACTGCAAGCGCTGGAAGATGCCCATCCGGAACTGAAAGCCCCGGACTCACCCACCTTGCGGGTGGGTGGTGCGCCCTTGCCAGCGTTCAGCCAGGTCACCCACCGCGTGCCCATGCTGTCGCTGGGTAATGCCTTTTCCGACATGCAGGCCGCTGACTTTGACCTGCGCCATGCCGAGCTGATCCAGTTTGACGAGCGTATCCGCCGCGAGCTGGGCGAACCGGTAATCCGCTATGCCACCGAGCCCAAGTTTGACGGTCTGGCCATCAGCCTGCTGTACCGTGACGGCGTGCTGGAGCAGGCAGCAACCCGCGGCGACGGGATTACCGGCGAGAACGTGACGGAAAACATCCGCACCATTCAGTCCATTCCGCTGAAACTGGCCATCAGCCAGCCACCGGCCTTGCTGGAGGTGCGTGGTGAAGTGTTGATGTTCAAACGGGACTTCGAACGCCTGAATGCCGAGCAAGTGGCCCGTGGCGACAAGACCTTTGCCAACCCGCGCAATGCGGCGGCAGGTAGTCTGCGCCAGCTGGATTCCCGTATTACTGCTCAGCGCCGGCTGTCTTTTTTCGCCTATGCCATCGCCCAGGTGGAAGGTGCCAGCTGGCCCGCCACACATGCCGCAGAAATGGACTGGCTGCAGCAGCTGGGCTTTCCGGTAGTGGCAGCAGACTTGCGACCGGTGGTGGAAGGTGCGGCAGGCCTGGCCAGCTATTACGAAACGGTCATGCAACGCCGTCCGGCGCTGCCGTTCGAAATTGACGGCGTGGTGTACAAGGTGGATAGCCGCGCCCTGCAAGAGGAACTGGGCTTTGTGTCGCGCGCACCGCGCTGGGCCATTGCCCACAAATTCCCGGCCGAAGAGGCCATCACCCTGGTGGAAGCCATCGAGGAGCAAGTGGGGCGCACCGGTGCCATCACCCCGGTAGCACGCCTGCAACCGGTGTTTGTCGGTGGGGTGACCGTCACCAACGCCACCTTGCACAACGAAGACGAAGTGCGGCGCAAGGATGTACGCGTTGGTGACAGCGTCATCGTGCGCCGGGCCGGTGATGTGATTCCCGAAGTGGTGGCCGTGGTGCTGGAGCGCCGCCCGATGCGCCCGCAAGCCGGTGGCGACCTGTTCAGCCAGGGTGAAGAACCGCAGTATCCGGCCTATCGTCTGCCCAGCCATTGCCCGGTATGCGGTAGCCATGTGGTACGTGAGGAAGGCGAGGCGGTGGCTCGCTGCTCGGGCGGGCTATCCTGCCGGGCGCAGCGCAGCCAGGCCATCCAGCATTTTGCCGGCCGCCGCATGATGGATATCGATGGCCTGGGCGAGCGTTACATCGACAAGCTGGTGGAGTATGGCTATGTGCACAGCGTGGCGGACCTGTACCGCCTGACGCTGGATGATCTGCTGGAAATGAAACGCCGGGCCGATGAAGACGAAGGCGTGACCCCGGAAACGGTAAAGGCCGGCAAGGTGGCCAGCAAGTGGGCAGAAAACCTGCTGGAGGCCATTGCCGCCAGTCGTACCCCGCCGCTGGCGCGTTTGCTGTTTGCACTGGGCATCCGCCATGTCGGGGAATCCACCGCCAAGACGCTGGCCGACTGGTTGGGCTCCGTGGCGCTGATCCGCCGCGCGCCCGCCGCCCTGTTTGCCGCGCTGCCCGATATTGGCGGTGTGGTGGCGCAATCGCTGGCCGACTTTTTTGCCGAAGCCAATAACGAAGCGGCACTGGATGCCCTGTTGCAGTATGTCAGCCCGGCCGACGAGCACGCCCCGTCTGCCAAACTCGCAGAGCGGCTCGAACCGGCTGTCCTGCTGGCAAGGCTGGATATTCCACGGCTGACCGAGGTGCGCAGCCAGCAACTGGCGGCACAAGTCAGTGGGCTGGAACAACTGGCGCGCATGGAAAGACGCCAGCTCCTGCTGCTGCAATTGCCGGCCGAAGTCATCAACGCGCTGGCCGACTGGCTGGATGTCCCGGCCCAGCGCAGCGGCCTGCAAGCACTATCTGCCTTGCGCGACGAGATTCTGGCGCAATTGCCATCCGAGACGGCAGCTGCCCATCCGCTGTTTGACGGCAAAACCTTTGTCCTGACCGGCACCCTGCCCACATTGTCACGCGATGCGGCCAAGGCGCTGATTGAGGCTGCCGGTGGCAAGGTGGCGGGCAGCGTATCGAAAAAGACCCATTTCGTGGTGGCGGGGGCCGAAGCCGGCAGCAAGCTGGCCAAGGCCGAAGAGCTGGGCATTGCCATTCTGGATGAAGCCGGCCTGCAAGCCATGCTGCAGCAAACCGCGGACTGAAAGGGACATCATGCGTGAAACGGCATTCGAGCGCGGCAACCGTCTGGCGGCAGCCGATCAGCAAGAGCAGGCCATTGCCGCCTTCAGTAGCTGTCTGCAGCACAATCCGCAGGACTGGCAGGCCTTGTTCAACCGCGGCACGGCCCATATGCGGCTGAAACAATACCCGCAGGCGCTGGAGGATTATCTGGCTGCCGCTGGCCTGAATCCGTCCTCCAGCAATATCAAGTGCAATCTGGCGGTGTTGTTGAAGGAACTGGGTGAGCTGACCCTGGCGGAAAACCTGCTGCTGGAAGTGTTGCAGGCCGAGCCGCAGCATGCCGAGGCCTGGAGCAATCTGGGCGTGGTGCTGCAATACGCGCTGCGTTACGACGATGCCGTGGTTTGCCACCAGAATGCCTTGCAACTGGCCGGCCCCAGTGGCGGACGGCTGAACAATCTGGGCAATGCCCTGACTTGCGCCTTGCGGCTGGATGAAGCGGTGAGTGCCTATCGTCAGGGGCTGGAACTGCAGCCGGACGATGCTTACCTCGGTTTCAACCTGTCGGTGGCCTTGCTGCTGCAAGGTGAGTACCGCGCAGCCTGGCCGCTGTACGAACAGCGCTGGCGCACCATCATGCAGCCGCGTTACCGCGAACATGCCTGGCAAGGCCAGCCGCTGGGCGAGCAGCACTTGCTGGTGTGGGCCGAACAAGGGCTGGGCGATACCCTGCAAATGGCACGCTTCCTGCCCGTGTTGCGCCAGCAGCACCCGGCAGCCCGCATTACGCTGGCCTGCCAGACGGCCTGCCTGCGCCTGTTCGGGCAGCTGGAAGGCATTGATCTGGTGCCACTGGAAGATACCCCGCCAGCCTACGACTGGCAGATTCCGCTGATGTCCTTGCCGCTGCGGCTGGATGTCACCCTGGACACCTTGTCCGACCAAGCCTATCTGCGGGCAGACCCTGCGCTGTGTGCCGCGCAGGAGCAGTATTTGCCAGCCAGACAGGCTGGCCGCCTGCGGGTGGGGATAGTCTGGGAAACCGGCAGTTGGGGCGTGGGCATTGCCGATCATGGCCGTCAGAACAAATCGGTGCCGCTTGCGCAGTTCCTGCCCTTGCTGGACATGCCGCAGGTGGATTTTGTCTCGCTGCAGCTGGGCGCGCTGCCGGATGAATTGCAAGGACGTGTCCATGCCGCGCAGATCGGCGATTTCGCCGATACCGCCGCCATTATCGAACAGCTGGATCTGGTGATCAGTGTCGACACCTCGGTGGTGCACCTGGCCGGAGCGTTGGGCAAGCCGGTGTGGGTGTTGATGCGCGCGGAAAGCGCACCGTTTTTCATGGCCAGTGCAGAAGTGTCACCCTGGTATGCCAGCATGCGTATCTGTCGTCAGCAGATACCGGGCGACTGGCCGCCACTGATTGACAGCGTGGCAAAAACGCTGCGTCAGTGGCACCCCTGTTGAGTTGTTGTTTGGAGCGGCGTGCAAGTCAGGTATAGAATGCGCGCCAGTCAGAAATATTTTCAATTGAAGACTTTTTACGACGATGAAAAAAATCAGCAAGGCTGTATTCCCGGTTGCCGGTCTTGGCACCCGTTTTTTGCCGGCAACCAAGGCCAGTCCGAAAGAAATGCTGCCAGTGGTGGACAAACCACTGATCCAGTATGCGGTGGAAGAGGCCATTGCCGCCGGTATTACCGAACTGATTTTCATCACCGGTCGTAACAAGCGCTCCATCGAGGATCATTTCGACAAGGCCTACGAGCTGGAAACCGAGCTGGAAAACAAGAACAAGCAGAAGCTGCTGGACACGGTGCGCGGCATCATTCCGCCGTCGGTCAGCTGCATCTACATCCGTCAGTCCGAGGCACTGGGCCTGGGGCATGCGGTACTGTGCGCCCGCCCGGTGGTGGGGGACGAGCCGTTTGCCGTGATTCTGGCGGACGACCTGATTGATGGCGAAGTCGGTGCCATGGAGCAAATGGTCAGCCTGTTCGATACCACCCACAGCTCGGTGCTGGGCGTGGAAACCGTGGCGCGCGAAGAAACCGGCTCTTACGGCATTGTGGAAGTCAGCAGCCAGCCGCATGGCCGGCAGCGTGTGGTCAGCATTGTGGAAAAGCCGCATCCGGATGTGGCACCGTCCAATCTGGCCGTGGTGGGGCGTTACATCCTCACCCCGCGCATTTTCGACAAATTGCTGAATACCACGCCGGGTGCCGGTGGTGAAATCCAGCTGACCGACGGTATTGCCGCCTTGCTGAAAGAAGAAGCAGTACTGGCGCTGCCGTTCAAGGGAACCCGCTTCGATTGCGGTTCCAAGCTCGGTTATCTGAAAGCCACGGTCAGCTACGGCCTGAAGCACCATGAAGTAGCAAAAGATTTCTCGGCTTATCTGCAAGAACTGCAGGGCTGATCCATTATTAACCATCACGCCGCTCCAGCGACGGAGCGCGTTTGCATTTTCTCTAGGAGCCAACATGCCTAACATTGCCGAAGCCCGCGGCCTGATCAACAGTTCGGACATTCTGTTCACTGCCGAACAAGTGAGCGCAGCCGTCGATCGCATGGCAGAAGAAATCACTGCCAAGCTGGGTGAAACCTACCCGCTGGTGCTGTCCGTGATGGGTGGTGCCGTGGTGTTTACCGGTCAGCTGCTGCCGCGTCTGAACTTCCCGCTGGATTTCGACTATGTGCACGTATCCCGCTATGGCGACAAGACCCATGGCGGCGAACTGGTTTGGAAACAGGCTCCGAAAGAAGATGTACAGGACCGCGTGGTACTGGTACTGGACGACATTCTGGATGAAGGCCACACCATGGCTGCCATCCGCGACAAGGTGATGGGCATGGGCGCCAAGGAGTTCTACAGCGGCGTGTTTGCCAACAAGCTGATCCCCAAGGACAAGCCGATTGCTGCTGACTTTGTCGGCCTGGACGTGCCGGACCGTTATGTATTCGGTTATGGCATGGACGTACGCGGTGCCTGGCGTAACCTGCCGGCCATCCATGCGTTGAAGTAATAAGCCATACGCCAGATCGGCCAGAAAGCCGCCCGCAGTCTGACTGCCGGCGGCTTTTTTCATGCCAGGCGGCCCGGTCAGGGCGCTTGCAGCGAGAAGGTAATGGGGACTTGCAGGCTGGACTCGATCGCCACCCCATCCTGCCGTGCCGGAATGAAGCGCCAGTCGGCCACGGCTTGCCGGGCGGCTTCGTCCAGACGACGGCTGTGGCTGTGGCCGATCACTTCCACTTGCAGCGCACGCCCTTCGGCACTGACCCTGACCTGCAGGATCACCCGGCCTTGCTCGCCCAGTTCGCGCGAACGTTCCGGATAAGGTGGTTCGGGGTTATGCAGATAGGCCGAGCGGTACAGCGCAGGCTGATGCACGCTTGCCCCGCTGTTTGCGGGTTTGGCGTTGCTGCCCTCGCCAGTATTGGTCATGGTGCTGCCCGGTGCCGTGCTGACTGTTGCAGCCGGGTTGGCAGTGGCCGCCGGATGCGGGCTGCTGTCGGCCACAGGCTGCTCCCGTGTGATGGCTGGCGCAGTCATTGCCGCATGAGGGCTGTGCATCGTGCTGTGCAGCGGGGACTGGCTGGCTGCTGCACGTGTTCTTGCCTTGGTGGCTGAAGGGGCGGGAGCGGCTTGTAATTGCAATGGCAAGGCGGCGGGCAGCGGCGGTGGTGTGTGCAGCAGGGCAGGGGCCAGCCCGAACAACAATGTGCCATGCAGCAGGCCGGACAACAGCAAGGCGGTGGACAGCCTGGAGCGGGGCAGAAAGATGACAGGCTTCACGGTTGGTCTTTGGGGCTCAGCAACGCATGCTGGCGCGTGGGCGGGCGTATTGCCACCATGCTACCGCCATCGAAACCAGATAAAAAGCCAGAAACAGCAAAAATGCCGGAACAAAGCTGGCAAACCAGTCCAGCGCATTGCCAAACGCCTTGGGAATGAAAAAGCCGCCCAGCGTGGCTGATACCGAGCTGATGCTCATGGCGGCAACGCCACGGCGGCCACCGCGCGCATAGGCATCGGCCACGCTTTCGCCGCTATCCCTGGCCTGCCGTCCGGCCTCGATCAGGAATACCTTGGGCGACAGCTGATAGGACGAGCCATTGCCCACGCCGGCGGCAAAGAAAATCAGCTGCATGGACACCAGAAACAGGCTGAAGCTGCCGCCATCGCTGTCGCCCGGCAGACTGAACAGAATGCCCAGCGTGGCCAGTGCCATCACCAGATTGCACATCAGCGTGGTGATGCCGCCGCCGATGCGGTCGCCGCACCAGCCGCCAATCGGGCGGGCCAGCGCGCAGATCATCGGCCCCAGAAACAGATAGGGCGTGGCATTCACCTGCGGGAACAGGGCATGGGCCAGCAGTGGAAAGGCGGCGGAAAAGCCGATGAAAGTGCCATAGCTGCTGAGGTAAAGCAGGCAGATATACCAGGTATGGCGTTCTTTCATCATCAGCCACTGGTCGTGCAGGGTCAGCCGCAGCTTGGGCAGGTCGTGTGCATACAAGAGGCAAAACATGCTCATCAGCAGAATCGGCAGAATCCAGATATAGCCTGCATTTTGCAGCCACACCGGATGCACCTGTGCGCCACGCCCCCAGATTTGCGCATCGCCGGCCAGACTGCCGAACAGTGGCACGCTGATCACCAGCGGCACCACGATCTGCACCACCGACACGCCAAGATTGCCCATGCCCGCATTCAATCCCATGGCAAAACCCTTGGACGATTTGGGGAAGAAAAAGCTGGTGTTGGACAAGTGGGACGAGGACGCCGCACCGCCAATGCCGCAGCAGGCCGCCACCAGCAATAGCAGCGGAAAGGGCGCACTGATGTCCTGTACCAGCCAGCCGACGCCAAGCGCCGGAATCAGCAGGAACAGGGTGGAAATGCCCAGCCAGGTGCCGCCGCCCACCCAGCTCCAGATGCAGGCATAAAACAGGCGCATGATGGCACCCACCAGAGGCGGAATGGAGACCAGCAGAAACTGCTGCTGACCGGTCATGGCAAAGCCCACTGCCGGCAGATTGCTGACGACAATGCTCCACATCATCCAGACGTTGAAGTTCAGATGCAGGGCCAGAGTGGAAAGCAGCAGATTGCGGTTGGCAATCCTGCGGCCACGGGTCAGCCAGAAAATGATGTTTTCCGGCTCCCAGCGCTTGATGCTGACGGTCATGCCAGAGGTCTCGCAGAAGTCAAAAGGCGCGTCGTTGCAACGCAAGTCGCGCAGTATGAACGTGACAGTCAGAGGATAAATTGCGATGCATCAACCGGGCTACGCTGAAACTTGCGTAGATGCGTCATGCAATTTCGCGCATCTTCAGGGCTTCCACGATATCCACTGCCACGATGCGGCTGACCCCCTGTTCCTGCATGGTCACCCCCACCAGCTGCTCGGCCATTTCCATGGTGAGGCGGTTGTGTGAAATATAGAGGAACTGGGTGCGTTCCGACATTTGCTTGACCAGATCGCAAAAACGGCTGGTGTTGGCGTCATCCAGCGGAGCATCCACCTCGTCCAGCAGGCAGAACGGTGCCGGATTGAGCGAGAACAGCGAGAACACCAGGCTCATGGCGGTCAGCGCCTTTTCGCCACCGGACAGCAGGTGGATGGTGCTGTTTTTCTTGCCCGGCGGCTGCGCGATGATTTGCACTCCGGCATCCAGCAAGTCCTCGCCGGTGAGCACCAGCTCGGCACGGCCACCACCAAACAGGGTGGGGAAGAACTCGCGCATCTTGGCGTTGACCGCCTCGTAAGTGCCCTGCAGCATCTGGCGGGTTTCGCCGTCGATCTTCTGGATGGCTTCTTCCAGCGTGGCCATGGCCTGGTTCAGGTCCTCGGCCTGGTTGGCCAGGTATTCGCCACGCTTGCGTGCTTCTTCCAGTTCTTCCAGTGCCGCCAGATTGACTGCGCCCAGTCCTTCCAGTGCACGGGCCAGGCGGGCGATTTCCGCAGCCAGCGCATTGGGCTTGATGGCGTCGGTCAGGTCGGCCAGCAGGGCGGCTTCATCCGCCTGGGCTTCCTTCAGTTCTTCGGCAAAGCGTTCCATCGCCAGCCGCGCTTCCTGATGCTTGAGCAACCAGTCGGAGCGCGCCTCGCGCAGTGCCGGCAGGGCGGCATTGGTATCGTGATGGCGCTGGGTGAGCTGGCGCAGTTGCTCGGTCAGGCCGTTCAGCCGGTCGCGGGTGGCTGCGAGGGCGGCCTCGTGCCGGGTACGCAGTTCGATGGCCTGTTGCATGGCCTCTTCCGGCACGGTTTCTTCCACCACTTCGGCTTCTTCGGCCAGTGTTTCCAGCCGCTCGGCCAGTTGCTGGTCGCGCTCGTCCAGTTCGCGGGCGCGGCGGGCCAGTTCGGCGGTCTTTTGTTCGGCGGTGTGCAGTTCCAGGCGGATTTCATGCAGCTGGCGTTCGGCATCGCGGGTTTTGTTGCGCGCCAGTTGCAGGCCGGTTTCGGCATTCAGCCGGTCCAGCCGCACTTCCTCCAGCTGCACCGCCAGTTCCTCCAGCGTCATGGTGGCTTCTTCGCCCTGCAGCTCGCTCTCTTCGATGTCCAGCTGGGCTTGCTGGCGTTCTTCCTGCAAGCGTTGTTGCTCGGCATGGATGAAGGACAGGCGGGCGGCACCTTGCCGCGCGGCCTGATCCAGCTTGACGTGCTCCAGCGTCACCGCGTTGAGTTCGGCTTCCAGCCGGGTGAGTGCACCTTTTTGTGCGCGTACTGCCTCGGCCAGCATGCCGTTCATGCTTTGTAGCGACTCGCGCCGCTTCTGCAGGCGGTCGATATCCGGTTGCAGTTGCTGCTGGCGGGCCTGGGCGGCTTCCAGCTGTTGCTTGCGCTCCATCAGTCCGCTGCCACTGGCTGCACTGTAAAAGCACACGCTGCTGGCGCTGATCCGATGGCCCTGCGGGGTGAGCAGGCATTCGCCGGCGCGCAGCTGGCCACGACGGCTGATGGCCTGTGCCAGGTCATCGGCCAGGTAGACGCCTGCCAGCCAGTCTTGCAGTGCGGCGTCAAAAGGTGCGCTGGCGGTCAGTTGATCCAGCAGCTGCGGCCAGTCCTGAGCCGGGCTGTGCAAGGGAGCGGCCTGACCATCCACCAGGGTCAGTGCGGCGGGGGGAATGTGCTGGCTGGAGGCGGCACGGGCATTGAGCCGTTCGCCCAGCACGGCTTCCAGCGCGGTTTGCCACTGTGGCGCAACCTGTACTGCCTGCCACAGCTGCGGGACATCGGCCAGGCCTTGCTGGTGCAGCCAGTCGCCCAGTTTTTCTCCGGCAGCTTCGCGTGCCAGCACGGCGGCCAGCGCGGCGACTTCGGCTTCGGCGCGCGCCAGTTCGGCGCGTGCTGTGCCAGTTGTTCATCCAGCTTTTCGCGCTCGGCAGCCAGATCGGCCAGCTTGGCTTCATCGGCCACCACGCGGGCGCGCACAGCGTCCAGTGCGGCGCGTGCGCGCTCGACTTCGGCCTGGGCGGCGGCTTGCTGGTCCTGGTCGGGCAGGTTCAGTTCGGTCAGCTCGCGTTGCAGGGCTTGCTGGCGGCTGGCCAGCTGTTCCAGCGTGCGGCGCTGGTGTTCGCCCTTTTGCCGGGCCAGATCGCGTTCGCGGGTGAGGTTGGCTTGCTGTGCCAGCATTTGTGCTTGCAACTGGTCCTTGGCGCGGAATTCGGCTTCGGCACTGGGCAGCAGGTCGGCACCGTCTTCCAGTGCCATCTGGGCTTCTTCCAGCCGCATTTGTGCTTCTTCGCGCCGTGGCAACCAGTCGTCCAGCTCCATGGCGGCCTGCTGGCGACTCTCCGCCAGTTGCTGGCGCTCATTGCGGGCACTGGCCAGTTCGCGCTCTACCCGTACCTGGTTTTGCTGGCGATGGCGTTGTTGTTCTTCCAGCCGCGCCAGCGCGGCATTGGCTTCAAACAGTTGCTGCTGGGCTTCGTGCACCGCGTCACTGGCGGCGTAGTGGCTTTCGCGCACGGTTTCCAGCTCGGTGTCCAGATGGGTGAGTGCCGCTTCCATGGCGGCTTCTTCGGTTTCGATGCGCGACAGTTCGGCGCGGGCATGGGCTTCGTTGCGGCCGGCTTCTTCGCGCCGGGCCAGTGCCAGCAGGTTCTGCTTGTGGGTCAGGGTGCCGCGCAGGTCGTGGTACTGGGCGGCTACTTCGGCCTGTTCGCTCAGCCGTTCCACCTGGCGTTCCAGTTCTTGGCGCAGGTCTTCGATGCGTTCCAGATTGGCGCGGGTATCGGCAATGCGGTGTTCGGTCTCGCGGCGGCGTTCCTTGTATTTGGACACCCCGGCGGCTTCTTCCAGATAGGCACGCAGTTCTTCCGGCCGCGCTTCGATGATGCGCGAGATCATGCCTTGTTCGATCACCGCATAGCCACGCGCACCCACGCCGGTGCCGAGGAACAGGTCGGTAATGTCGCGGCGGCGCACCTGCTGGTTGTTGATGTAATAGCTGGATTCGCCCTGGCGGGTCAGTACCCGCTTGATGGCGACTTCGGCATATTGCCCCCACGGGCCGGTAAGCTGGCCGTCGGCATTGTCGAACACCAGTTCCACCGAGGCACGGCTGACCGGTTTGCGAGTGGAGGAGCCGTTGAAAATCACGTCCTGCATCGACTCGCCGCGCAGCTGCTTGGCGCTGGATTCGCCCAGCACCCAGCGCACCGCGTCAATCACATTGGATTTGCCACAGCCATTGGGGCCGATCACGGCTACCAGCTGGCCGGGGACCGGAATGCTGGTGGGATCGACAAATGACTTGAAGCCGGACAGTTTGACGTGGGTGAGGCGCAAGGCGTTCTCGCAAGAATTAAGAAGCAACCGCGGCATTTTATCAGGGTGGCGGCTTTTGTTTGCTTTTGCTGCAAGACAAGGGTGCGGCTGCTGTTGTGGCGTGGCAGAACTTTTGTCAGAAGTGTTGTGCCATAATGCCCTCATGGAACCGTTATCGCTCACCGATCACTTTCTGATTGCCATGCCCAATATGGCCGACCCGCTGTTTGCCCGCTCGCTGGTGTACCTGTGCGAGCATGGCGACCACGGGGCGATGGGCCTGATTGTCAACAAGCCTTCGGGCATTGCCATGGCACAGTTGTTCGACCAGATCGACCTGCCGCTGGAGATCGACCCCTTGCGCGGCGAGTCGGTGTTCTTCGGCGGTCCGGTGCAACCGGATCGCGGCTTTGTGCTGCATGCTCCGGCGGGGCATTGGCAGTCCAGCCTGGTGGTGAAGGACGAGCTGGCGCTCACTACCTCCAAGGATGTGCTGATTGCCGTGTCCGAAGGGCGTGGCCCGCAGCGCATGTTGCTGACCCTGGGTTATGCCGGCTGGTCGGCCGGGCAGCTGGAGCAGGAAATCAGCGACAACAGCTGGCTTACCGTCAAGGCCGATCCGGACATCCTGTTTGATCTTCCCGCCGAGTCGCGTTACGACGCCGCCATGGCCTTGCTGGGGTTTGACCCGTCCCTGCTGTCCGGAGATGTCGGTCATGCCTGAGGGAACGGTACTGGCTTTTGATTTTGGCGAACGTCGTATCGGTGTGGCCATGGGCGAAACCATGCTGGGTATCGCCCACCCGCTGCTGACCATTGATACCGAGGTGACCGACGCCCGCTTTGCCGCCATCGGCAAGCTGATCGACGAATGGCAGCCGGCCCAGCTGGTGGTGGGCCTGCCCATGCATCAGGACGATACCGAACACCAGATGACCCAGCTGGCACGGCGCTTTGCCAATCGGCTCAAAGGGCGCTTTGGCCTGCCGGTGTGGCTGGTGGACGAGCGGCTGACCTCGGTGATTGCCGAATCCATGCTGGCCGAGGCCGGCGTGCGTGGCCGCAAGCAGAAACCGGCGCTGGACCAGGTTGCCGCCCAGGCCATTCTCACCACCTGGTTTGAAAGTCACGGTACGGCCGTCTGAACCTGTCCATCATGCATCTTTCCCCGCGTTGGCAAACTTCCATCCTGATGCTGGCATTCCTGCTCAGCCTGATGGGCCTCATCAACCTGCTGCTGGACCCGGCCCAGGCCGTACGGCACTGGCAGGCTGCTCCCGGTCATGTGGAATCCAGCCGCATCATGGTCAGCAGCCCGGAAGGGCATCCGGACCAGACCCGCTGGGAGCCTTACGTGCAGTACCTCTACACCGTGAATGGCGAGGTCTATCACGGCGACCAGCTGTATGCGCTTGCCACTGCCTTGCCCGGCGATCACAGCAGTGCCGAAGACCTGACACGGCGCTTTCCCACCGGCAAGGCCGTGGTGGTGTATTACAACCCGCAAGAACCGGCGCGCTCGGTGCTGATCCGCGAGGGCGACAGCAGCATCGGCAGTGGCCGTTTCATTCTGGCGGCGCTCAGCACCTTGTTCGGCTGGGCCTTGTGTGACCGCTTGCTGCAACGCTGGCGCCATGTGCGGCGGCTGAGGGCTGGTGTCCATGGTTGAGAAACTGCTGCAAGGCCTGATGCTGCTGGCCGGGCTGGCCGCCTTCGCTTATTTGTGGTGGCTGGGTGCCAAGGGCGATGCGTCGGCCAGTTGGCCCAGTGCGGTGGGCAGCGTGCTGGAAAGCCGTCAGGAACAGCGTCAGGTCAATGCCGGCGGCGATCGCGACAATACCTGGGAATATTTCCCGCAGCTGCGGTATCAGTATCAGGTGCAGGGTAAAACCTACCAGTCCGGCAACCGCCGCTTTCCCAATCCCGGCTACAGCCGCAGCCAGCAGGAAGTGGCGGCCATTCTGGCGCGCTATCCGGCAGGCGCGCAGGTACGGGTGTATTACAACCCGGCCAATCCGGCCGAGGCTTGCCTTGAAACCGGCCAGCACTGGACGGCATGGGTTGGCAAGGCCATTGCCTTGCTGATTGTCGCGGTGGCGGCCTGGCTGCTGTTGCGCGCCGATTAAGCGGCTGCAGCCGCTTGATGCCATCTGCCGGGCTGATGGTTTTCCTCCGGCAAATCACTCCCGGTTTGCCCTGTCCGGGGATAAAGCAATTTATCCCCCCGTCCGATTCAGCCATAATGCGGTAAAAACCAAGCGGCATGGCGTTTGCATTGACGCCATGTCATTACAAGGGGGGACCGACTATGTTGGCCATCATCGGAGGCAGCGGCCTGGCCAAGCTGCCCTTACTGGAAGTAACCCATCGTCAGGTGGTGCGCACACCCTATGGCGACCCGTCCTGCGCACTGACATTCGGCCATATCGGCCAGCAAAACGTGGTGTTCATTGCCCGTCACGGTCACGGTCACTCGCTGGCCCCGCACGAAATCAATTACCGCGCCAATATCTGGGCGCTGCACAACCAGGGCGTCAAGGGCATCCTGTCCATCGGCTCGGTCGGTGGCATCCGCGCCGACATGGGGCCGGGCACCCTGGTGGTGCCGGACAACATCATCGACTACAGCTGGGGTCGCAAGCACACCTTTTTTGATGGCCCGGAGCGGCCGGTCGTGCATGTCGACTTCAGCAATCCTTACGACGATGCATTGCGTAACAAGCTGATTGCCGCCGTCAATGCCAGTGGCAAACCGGCGGTGAATCAGGGCGTGTATGCCTGCACCCAGGGCCCGCGGCTGGAAACCGCAGCGGAAATCCTCAGGTTGGAGCGGGATGGTGCCGATATTGTCGGCATGACCGGCATGCCGGAGGCCTGCCTCGCCCGTGAAATGAACCTGCCTTATGTCCATCTGTGCCTGGTGGTGAACTGGGCGGCAGGCAAGGGAGGCAGTGCCACGGTGAATTTCGACCCGGCCACGGCCGAAGCGGGCATGAATGATGTCACTGCCGTGCTGCTGGCCTTGTTGTCTGCCACTACCACGGCCTGAGTCCGGCCCGGCTTTGCTGGCACGGCCTAGATATGGAGAAGGTAATGTCTTCGGTTCGATATGATTTCTTTGATGCCATTTTCGCGCCGCGGCGCGAGCAGCCGCTGATTCTGCATGACGGCGTCAGTGTCAGCTATGGTGAGTTCCTTGACCGGGCCATCCGCCTGCTGAACCACCTGGTGCAGCAAGGTGCCCGCCATGGCGACCGTATCGTCATCGGGCTGGAGAACCGGCCGGAGTACCTGGAACTGATGCTGGCGCTGGCGCTGGGTGGCATGACTGCCTGCCCGGTGGACCCGGACATTACCGTCGCCCAGCTCAACAAGACCCGCCAGGTGGTCAGTGCTGCGATGAGCATCACCTCCTACGACCAGCTGGCCTATTCACTGGACAACAGTCTGCCGGACTGCGTGGCACAGGGGGATATGGACCAGCCATTCCTGGTGGTGTTTTCCTCCGGCACCACCGGCGCGCCCAAAGGCATTGTGCAATCGCTGGGCAATTTCTTTGCCGCTGCGGGGGCATTTGCCAGTGCGGTGGGGCAGCAGCCGGGGCAGATCACCCTGCACAACTGGCCGATGTTCTATAACGCCGGTCTGTTCAACTTGTTTGCCTGCCCCCTGATGAGTGGTGGTTGCATTGCGGTTTGCCCGCGCTTTAGCGCCAAATCCATGGGCGGCTTCTGGGAGGATGTGGCACGTCATCAGCCAGACTATCTGTACCTGTCCCCCACCATGGCCGCCTCCTTGAGCAAGACCTACAAGTTCTTCAAGGCTGATCTGGCACCCCTGCAACGCGCCAGCGTCATTTCCACCAGCTCCATTCTGTATCCGGCCATCAAGGACGAGTTTCTTAAGGTGTGTGGTGTGGAAATCCGCCCTTGCTTCGGCATTACCGAACTGGGTGGCTCGTTTACCATCGGTCACGGCCAGAGTGCTCCTTTCTCGGTGGGGCAGGTCATGGCGGGGGTCAGCGTCAGCATCGACAGTCAGGCT
The DNA here is from genome assembly GCF_001515305.1 of Aquitalea pelogenes. GTDB lineage: Bacteria > Pseudomonadota > Gammaproteobacteria > Burkholderiales > Chromobacteriaceae > Aquitalea > Aquitalea pelogenes. The sequence goes on along the minus strand of NZ_LNQV01000002.1, from coordinate 119,534 downwards.
GATGGAGAACTGCTGGTGCAGTCGCCTTACATGGCGCTTGGCTATCTGGGGGCAGACGGCCATATCGAACCCTTCGATCGCAGCCAGCCTTTCCGCACCGGGGACCTGGGCCATCTGGAAGCAAACGAACTGTTTGTCTCCGGCCGTCGCAAAGACTCCATCAAGAAGGGTGGCGAGCTCATCAATCTCTCCGAAATCGAAGACATGGTCCATGCGGCGGACCTGTGCGAAGAGTGTTATGCAGTGGGCAAGCCGGACCTGTTCTGGGGTGAAACCTACGATGTGTTTTTCATTCCGCGCGCCGATGGCAATGCCGAAGCCATTCGAGATGCACTGATTCGTCTGTTCAATGGCGCGCTGCCACAGGTGCAGCGGCCGGATCAGGTGCAGGCGGTGGACAGCATTCCGCGTACCGCTTCGGGCAAGCCCATCAAGCGGCTGATCAGCTATCAGGCGGTGCAATGACACAAATGCTGTTGACTCACGACCCGCGTACCGGCACTGCCGTTGCGCACCATGCCTGTACCGATGCCACGCAGATTGACCAGATATGCCAACGTGCCCGGCAGGCATTTTTCCAGCACTGGCGTACCCTGCCTGCCGCCAGGCGTAGCGAGGCCCTGCTGAGTGTCGCCCGCCACCTGCGCGAGCAACTGGAAGCCTTTGCCGCCGCCGAAGCGGCCGATACCGGCAAGTCGCTGGCCACCGCCCGTGGCGAGGTGGCCGGTGCTGCCGGACTGTGGGAATATGCCGCCGCCCTGGCGCGTGTGGAGCATACCGAAACCCTGGGCAGTGCCACCGGTAGCGGACTGGCCCTGACACTGCGCGAGCCGATGGGGGTGGTGGGGCTGATTGTGCCGTGGAATTACCCGCTGATCACCACCGCCGAGCGCATGCCCTTTGCGCTGGCCGCCGGTTGCTGCGTCATTCTCAAGCCTAGTGAACTGGCGGTCGGCTCGCTGGCCCTGCTGGTCGCCCATTTGCAGCAGAACCCCTTGTTTCCTGCCGATGTGGTGCAGGTGGTGTACGGCGTGGGCAAGGAAGCCGGTCAGGCACTCACCCGTCACCCGGCGGTCGACATGATTGCCTTTGTCGGCTCCACCGCTACCGGCCGTGCCATCGAAACCGCCGCGGCAAGCTGCGGCAAGCGGGTGACGGCCGAGCTGGGTGGCAACAACCAGGTGCTGGTGTATCCCGATGCCAACCTGGCCGTTGCGGCCGACGGCGTGATTGCCGGGGCTTTGCGCAATGGCGGACAAGCCTGCATTGCCGGCACCCATGTGCTGGTGGACCCGGCAGTGGCCGATGAGTTTGTCAGCCAGCTGCAGCAGGCCTTGCAGCGTCGTTTTCCTGCCAGCAGCAGCGATGCCGTGCCCGAGGGATTGCAGCCCATGATCACCCTGGCACACAAGCAGCGCATTCAGTCGCTGGTGCAAGCCGGTCTGGCACAGGGGGGCGTCGCCTTGCCCGGCTCCCGGCTGGATGGCCCTGGCCATTTCCTCGGCCCGGTGCTGATCGACCATGTGGCACCGGACTCTGCCTTGCGTGAGCAGGAGCTGTTCGGCCCGGTCATCACCATTTGTCGTGTCGCGGCCAGTCAATTTAATGCCATTGTTGCCGATAACCAGTATGGGCTGGCCGTCTATGTCTGGACGGCGGCAAGCAGCACGGCCTTGCAGGCTGTCCGGCAGTTACGTGTCGGACGGATCTGGGTCAATGCCGATCCGGAATTCTGGCTGCCGGAGTTGCCGGTGGGCGGTTTTGCCGATTCCGGCGTAGGGCGCGAAGGGGGCATCCGGGCGCTGGATACCTACTCCCTGCCCAAGGCTGCCATCATTTACTGAACAAACATCCCGCGTGCCATGCACGGGGGACATTTACCCGGTGTGAGCGGGCTGCAAGCCAGCACAGCGGGTCATCAAGGAGTGAGTCCATGGGTCAGATATCCCGTCCGCTTTCGCTGGTCGAAAAGCTGAAGCAGGAGTCGGTACAGGAGTTCATCAACAAATTCCTGTGGAACAAAAGCAATAGCGCACCGTTTGTGGTGGAGCTGGACCCCACGACGGCGTGCAATCTGGCTTGCCATGACTGCATCAGTGCCAATTTGCTCAACCAGGGCGGTATCGATAACGAACGACTGCTGCGCCTGGCTGAGGAATTCGCCCAGCACGGCGTGCGTGCCGTGGTGTTGATTGGCGGCGGTGAGCCGATGGCGCATCCCAAATTCGGTGCGCTGGTGGAGTCCCTCTATCAGGCAGGCATCAAGGTGGGCGTCACCACCAACGGCACCCTGATGCCACGCTACATGGACCAGTGCATCAACATGACCAGCTGGCTGCGGGTGTCGGTGGATGCCGGCAGCGAAGAGGTATTCGCCGAATTCCGCCCCCATGCCAGCGGCAAGTCGCAGTTCAATCTGGTGATCGACAACATGCGGCAGATGGCCGCCAGCAAGAAGGGTCTGCTCGGTTATTCCTTCCTGCTGTTATCCAAGTTCAATCCGGACGGCAGCCTGCACCGTACCAATGCGGTCGACATCGAAAAAGCTGCGCAGCTGGCCAAGGACATCGGCTGCGACTATTTCGAAGTCAAACCCGCATTCGACATGATGCACTTCCTGCAGCAGCAGGACCTGTCGGTGGTGGATCTGGTCAATCGCAACCTCAAGGCCATTCACGAACTGGCAGATGACAATTTCAAGATCATCGCGCCATTCACGCTGGAAGAAGCCCTGCGCGGGGTCGGCACCCAGATCAAGCCCTACAACCGCTGCCTGACCGCCGAGCTGCGCACCGTCATCACCCCCAGTGGTGCCTATGTTTGCCCTTATCATCGCGGCAACCTCAACATGCGCATCGGCGACATTGCCAAGGTGTCGCTGGAAGAGCTGTGGCAGGGCGATCGGCGCAAGACGGTGATGAACCGGGTGGACCCGGCGCGTCATTGCACCTTCCATTGCATCCGCCACGAATCCAACCTGCTGCTCGAACGCATGGCCGCCGGTGAGGTGGTGGATAGCGTGTCCGATTTCGACCTGTTCATCTAAGCCTGCCCATGGAATTGCTCAGTCGCGAAGAACTGCTGGCCATTGGCTTTCATACCGTAGGCGAAGGCGTGCGGGTATCACGCCGTGCCGTGTTTTATGTCATTGACGGCCATATCGGCGATGGTGCGCGCATCGACGACTTTGCCATCCTTACCGGCCGGGTGGACATCGGCCCGCGTACCCATATTTCCCCATTCTGCTTTCTGGGCGGAACCGGAGGGCGCATCGTGCTGGAGGAGGGCGTCGGTTTCTCCACCCATGTCAGCGTTTTCACCAAGAGCGACGACTACCAGCAGCAGGCAGATGGCCCGCGCAACAAGGTGGAAGGTGATGTGCTGATCGGCGCGCACACCATCTTTGGTGCGCAGTGCGTCATCCTCCCCGGTGCCGTGGTCGGGCGTCATTGCTCCATCGGCGTGGGCTGCGTGATCAAGGACCAGGTAGCTGATGGCGGACGCTATGTCAGCATGGGCATCCGCTCGGTACAACTACCCTGAGCCAGCAGACCGGTCTGCTGTGCTTGCAAGGAAAAAAACAGATGGAAGAAATACGCAACTGGATAAGCGATTACCTGCGTGCCGAAGGCAAGACCGATCTGCAAGCAGACCTGCCCCTGTTCGAACAGATCGACTCCTTCAGTGTGGTGGGCTTCCTGATGGCGGTCGAAGAGCGTTTCAGCTGCTTTGAGGACATCACCGCCCAGGCGCTCAGTGGCCTGACGCTGGATGAAATGGCCACCCTGCTGGCACGGTATCAGCACTAGAATCGATCGGCTGGATGGTAATGGCTGATCCTGCTCTTCACCCCTGGGAGTTTTCGTGGACAAAAACAGTTTCGATGCGGCGTTGAAGCCTGGATTTCGCGCTGCACTGGCCCCATCAAATACCGCCTTGCGGCAGGCAGAGCATGAGGCGTTCAGCAGCTTGCTGGATGAGCAAGGACAGTTTTTGCCAGGTGCCAGTTTTGTGCGCGATTGTCCCCGCTGTCAGGCACCGTCTGCTGGTGCAAGCCTGCTGTTGCAGGCGCATGGCATGCATTTGCTCCGTTGTGCACAGTGCAGGCTGGTCTACAGCCGGGATGTCATCAACAGCAATTTCGACAGACAGCGTTACCAGGCCAGCCAGGCTTCTGATGCCAATCTGGCATTGAAAATCGATCCACATTACGCCGCGCTGGAGCAAGAAAAAGCACGCTACGTGGTGCAGCGACTTGATAGTATGGTGAAACGGGGCAAGTTGCTGGACATCGGTTCTTCAACAGGTGCACTGCTACGCGCTGCCAAAGCGGCTGGCTGGATTGCACATGGTGTGGAAATCAACCCGGCAGCCGTTGCCTACTGCCAGCAACAGGGGCTGGACGCCATTTGTGGCGAATATCCTTGCCTGCTGCCCTCGGGCTGGACAAACTATGACGCAGTATTGATGCTGGACGTGCTGGAGCATTTGCCAGACCCGCTGGCATTTTTGGCGCGGCTGACGCAGGACATGCGTCCGGGCGCTTGGCTCGTGGTACAGGTTCCCAACTTCCGCAGCTTGCTGATTACCATGGAAGGCAGCCGTAACAATAATATCTGTCATGGTCACTGGAGCTATTTCGAAGCAGAGACCTTGACTGACATGATGCAAGCGGCAGGGTTTGAAATGCACTTTCTGGAAACATATATCAGCGAGCTGGACCGGGTAAAAGCTTATCCCGACGCAGAGATAGCCGATGCCTGGCAGCAATTGACGCATCAGCGTCTGGCTGATCCGCAAGCACTGACCGTTGATGATGTTCATCAAGCAATGCTGGGTTACAAATTATTTGGACTATTCCAGAAAGTAGCGGCATGACGCTTCCGCGTATACCTTTTGGCAAACCTTTTATTGTTGGCAAGGAGCTGTTTTACATCGCACAGGCGGTGATGAGCAGTTCCATCGCCGGGGACGGTGTTTACAGTCGCAAATGCCAGCATTGGCTGGAGGAGCATCTGGGCACGCCCAAGGCCCTGCTGACCCATTCCTGCACTGCTGCGCTGGAGATGGCGGCCATCCTGGCCGATATCGGCCCGGGTGATGAAGTCATCATGCCGTCCTTCACCTTTGTGTCCACTGCCAATGCTTTTGTGCTGCGCGGTGGTATCCCGGTATTCATCGACATCCGGCCCGATACGCTCAATCTGGATGAAACCCTGGTCGAGGCCGCCATTACCCCGCGTACCAAGGCCGTTGTTGCCGTGCACTACGCCGGCCAGCCTTGCGCCATGGAGGCCCTCAAGGACATCTGCCAACGCCATGGCCTGTTGCTGATCGAAGATGCGGCACAAGCCATTCTGGCCCAGTCCGAAGGGCGTTCGCTCGGGACCATCGGGGATCTGGGCTGCCTGAGCTTTCATGAAACCAAGAACATCATTTGTGGCGAGGGCGGGGCATTGCTGATCAATAATCCGGCCTTGATCGACCGGGCAGAAGTGATCTGGCAAAAGGGTACCAACCGCAAGGCATTCTTCCGTGGCGAAGTAGACAAGTATACCTGGGTGGACATCGGTTCCTCCTTTTTGCCCAGCGAATTGAGTGCGGCCTTCCTGTATGCCCAGCTGGAGCAGGCCAAGCGCATCAATGCCCATCGCCGCGCGCTGTACGGCAAATACCTGAGCCTGCTGGAGCCGCTGGCCGCCCGTGGTTTGTTCCGTCTGCCGCTGTCACCGGGCAATCGCCCGGAAAACGGCCATATCTTTTACCTGTTGTGCAGCAGCATGGAAGAGCGTACCGCGCTGATCCGGCATTTGCAGCAAGCAAACATCGCCGCCGTATTCCACTACGTCCCCTTGCATGACTCTCCGGCCGGGCAACGCTTTGCCCGTACCAGCGGCGCATTATCGGTAACCAGCACAATGGCTGGCCAGCTGCTGCGCCTGCCCCTGTATTCCGAGATGACCATGGAGCAAGTCCGGCGAGTCTGCCTGGCGATCCAGGATTTCTATCTCGCACGTGCGTAAGTCGTTCACACCCATTTCCTTTCGAGGCCTGTATGTCTCAAACCCTGTCCGCAACTGTTCAACACGCCAACGCACCCTATTACATCTATGCGCCACCGTACCGTGAAACCTCCGGCGGTGTGCGTGCGCTCTACCATTTGTGCCACTGGCTGAACGAAGCAGGGCAGGACGCCTATGTCATGCACCAGGATGCCAGCCATGGACTGAATACACAGGTGCTGACACAAGAGATCTATCAGTCACATCGCGAGGCCGGACGTGAGCCGGTGGTCATCTATCCGGAAATCATCCGTGGCAACCCGCTGCAGGCCCGTCATGTGGTGCGCTACCTGCTGAATTATCCCGGCCGGCTGTCTAACACGCCGCTGGACAAGCTGGGCTGGGCGGCCAGTGACATGGTGTATACCCACGGCTGGGACATCGTGCCCGATGGCTGGTCAGCTACCTTGCTGCAAGTACCGCTGATTGATACCCGGGTATATAACGCCGATGGTGTTGGCCAGCGCCATGGCAAGCTGGTGTGGCTGCATCGCTTTCTGGAAAAGGGCGGCGTACCTGGCGACGTGGTGGCTGATGCTACTGAAATTTCCTTCCGCGGCAAGATTCGCAGCGCCAGGGAATTGGCCGCGCTGTATCGCCAGGCCGAGCTGTTTTACACCTACGAGCACTCCACCGGTTGCTTCGAGGCATTGCTCTGTGGTTGCCCGGTAGTCTATCTGCCCAACCCGCTGACCCTGGAAAAGCCGCAGCACAGCTACCTGGGGGATGACGGCGTAGCCTGGGGCGACAGCCCGGAAGCCATTGCCCATGCCAAGGCGACCGTACACAAGGTGCGTGCCCATTACGACGCCATCCATCAGGATTTCCTGCGCGAATTACAAGACTTCATCACCAGCACCCAGGGACGGGTGCAGGCCAAGTCCTATGCCAATGTTGCAGTCCAGTTGGCCATTGGCAAATCCGGACGCACCGAGCGCCAGTTGCCCGCACCCACGCTCATGCCAGAAGCGCCGGCCTTGCCCAAGCAGCGTTTGCGGGTAGGGGTCTTGTCCGGTGACTTCCTGGATGGTGCCTGCATGCGCCTGCGCCTGCACGATGCCCTCACGCTGCTGTCACCGTGGATTGATACCGCCTACTTCCCGGGCAACTCGGCCTATGCCTGCCGCCGGGAGGAATTTGACATCGACACCATGGTGCAATGGGCTGATGTCTTCATCATCCAGCGCGGCATTCTGAGCGAACGCAACATCGATTTTCTCAACAAGTGTTTTGCCAGCGGCAAAACCATGATTTTCGAAGCGGACGACTGGTTGCCCGGCATGCCGGCCTCGCACCGCCAGTTCTACGAATTCGACCCTTACGGCCTGCTGCGTTTCTGGCGTGACAAACTGCACCTGTTTGCCGCAGTCAGCGCCAGCACCGAACCGCTGGCAGTACGGCTGCGTGAGCTGAACCCGAATGTCCACCTCATTCCGAATGCCTTGTCGGTCAGCCGTTACGCCAGCCTGCAACGCAGCCCCAAGGGGCCGGATGCACCGATTACCATCGGTTTTGCCGGCACATCCACCCATGCCGACGACATGAAGGTCATCGGCCAGGCCTTGCTCAACATCCAGCAGAAATACGCCCATCTGGTGCAGTTTGTGTTCTGGGGTTGCAGCCTGCATGGCCTGGAGGGGGCGGCCAACGTCAAGGTGGTCGGCAAGTCGGTCACTTATGTTGAATACATGAAGGAACTGAACCGGCTGGAAATCGACATCGGTATCGCACCGCTGGAAGACACCGTGTTCAACGAGTCCAAGTCGGACCTCAAATGGCTGGAGTACACCGCAGTTGGTGCCGCCTGCGTGCTCAGCGACGTACCGGCGTATCGCGAGGCCAAGGCACTGGGGCTGGCCGAAGTGGTTGGCAACGATACCGCCAGCTGGGATGCGGCGCTGTCACGGCTGATTGATGACGCCGAGCACCGGCGCAAGCTGCAACAAGCCTCGCAAGAGTACCTGCTGCGCTACGCCACACTGGAAAGCCAGGCCTACCGCTGGGTGGACCTGCTGCGCGAAGTGTTGCCCACGCCCTTGCTCGAACCCCTGGCTGGCTATCATCCCGATCAGCATGGCGTGGTGGAAAGCCAGCGCCTGCAACTGATGTGGCCCAATACTTATCGCGCCTGGCAAAACTGGGACAAATTGCATCAGCTGCGTGAAATCGACGCCGAAATGATGGCCGAGCGCATGTTGATGCAGTGGCAGCAGCGGCCGCAGTTCCTGATGCTGATGACCATCCGCGCCAGCGAAGCCGAGCTGCTGGCCAATACCATCGATGCCCTGCAACAGCAGCTGTACAAAAACTGGAAGCTGATTGTCATTGCCGACTGGGACATGCCGGACCCCATTTTCAGCCAGAACGACACCCTGGGCTGGCTGCAGCTGGACACGCTGGATGACCCGCAGCTGTTCACCATGGCGCTCAACGGTTTGCTGGGCGAAGTGCCGGCTGACTGGGTAATGCTGCTGCCGGCCGGCGCCATGCCTGCCCCACAGCTGTTCTTGCGCATGGGTGACACCATCCACGCCCAGCCGCAAGCGCTGGCCATTTACACCGACCATGACAGCTATACCCAGCCTGAGTGCCGCGTACTGCCGCAACTGAAGCCGGACTTCTCGCTGGATTACCTGCGGGCGCAGGATTATGTCGGTGCCGCCGTGGCGCTGTCCTATCAGGGGCTGGCCAGTCTGGGCGGTTTCGAACCCTACCCGGCTTGCGAATGCTGGAACCACCTGCTGCGTCTGGCCGAAAACTTCGGCCTGAACGTGGTGCAGCATATCGACGAGGTACTGATGCACCTGCCAGCCGAACCCTTGGGTGTGCAGCATCAGCGCGAGGCTGCGCGCCAGGTGGCGCTGGAAAATCACCTGCAGCGTCTGGGGATTGCTGCCAGTGTGGTCAACGGCTATGCCGACAACACCCTGCATGTGGAATACCAGGTCAGCGGCACGCCACTGGTCTCTGTCATCATCCCCACCCGGGACAAGATGGAATACCTGCAGCCATGCGTGGAAAGCCTGTTTGCCCGCACCGGCTATCGTCATTTCGAATTGCTGATCGTCGACAATGGCTCGCAAGACCCGGATACCTTCCGCTTCTACCAGGACTTGCAGCAGGATTACCCGGAGCAGGTCCGCATCATCGATTACCCGCAGCCCTTCAATTTCTCCGCCCAGTGCAATCTGGGGGTGGAACAGGCGCGTGGTGAATACATTGTCCTGCTCAATAACGACACCGAAATCATCCAGCCGGAATGGCTGGAGCGGATGATAGGCATTGCCCAGCGTCCGGAAGTGGGTGCCGTGGGCATCCGGCTGGTGTATCCGGAAAGCGGCAGCATCCAGCATGCCGGTATTGTGCTGGGCTTGCCCGGAGGTGTGCTGTCGGTGGCCGACCACGTGTTTGAAAAGTCGGAACTGGACACGCCGGGCTATATGAATCGCCTGCTGACCGAGCAGAATTACTCCGCCGTCACTGCTGCCTGCCTGATGGTCTCGCGCGAGAAGTATCAGGCAGTCGGCGGCTTTGATGCCGAGCAGCTCACCGTGCTGTTCAACGACGTGGACTTCTGCCTCAAGCTGCAACAGCAGGGCTTGCTGAACGTGTTCACACCCTATATCACCATGGTGCACCACCATGCCAAGAGTATCGGCAAGCTCACTTATGAGCCTGCGATTGCCCTGGCCGCCGCCGTGCGCGAGCAGCAGGAACTGGCCGTGGTGCTCAAGCGCTGGCTGCCACAGCTGGCGCGTGACCCGGCCTACAACCGACACCTGACTTTCCGTACCAAGGACATGGCGTTCGAGCCGACACGGGATGTGAACTGGCTGCCGCACCAGGCTGGCCGTTACAAGGTGCTGGGCCTGCCCATTCCGGGTGGCAGCGGCGAGTACCGCGTTTCCTTGCCCTTCCATGCCCTGCAAGAAGGCGGGCGGCTGGATGTCGCCATGATCTCGCCCGAGAAAGGTGCCGCGCCGCTGCTGTCGGTGGTGGAGATGGCACGTTTCAACCCGGACGCCTTGCTGATTCACACCATGCTGACCGATGGCATTTTGCATGCCGTGAAGCAATACCGTGAATTCATGCCGGACCTGCGTCTGGTATTCGGTTTGGATGACCTGGTAGGCGCACTGCCGGAGAAGAGCATTCTCAACCGGGTATGGCGCAAGACCATGCCTGATGCCCGCCCGCGTCTGCGTGCCATGCTCAAGCATTTTGACACCCTGGTGGTGTCTACCGAGCCCCTGGCCGACGCCTGCCGCGACATGATTGCAGATATCCGCGTGGTGCCTAACCGTCTGGCACGGCATATGTGGGGCAAGGTGTCTTCATTGCGCGGGCAAGGGAAAAAGCCACGGGTAGGCTGGGTGGGGGCCCAGCAGCATCAGGGCGACCTGTCGCTGATCATCGATGTGGTCAAGCAAACGGCAGATGAAGTCGAGTGGGTATTCATGGGCATGTGCCTGCCGGAAATGCGGCCATACATCGCGGAAGAACACCCTTGTGTCTCTTTCCAGGAATACCCGGAAAAAATGGCCCGCCTGAATCTGGACCTGGCCATTGCACCGCTGGAAGTCAACCCGTTCAACGAATCCAAGAGCAATCTGCGCCTGCTGGAATACGGTGTGATGCGCTGGCCGGTCATCTGCACCGATATCTATCCGTATCGTACCAATGACGCACCGGTGTGCCGCGTGCCCAACACCACCGAGGCGTGGGTCGAGGCCATCCGCAGCCGTGTGCATGATCTGGATAGCGCCTATCGGGAAGGAGATGCCCTGCGTGCCTGGGTGGACCGGCATTACTGGATCGAGGATCACCTGGATGACTGGCAGCAGGCACTTTCCGGGCAGCTTGTAAAAAAATAATCATCCCGGTACTAAAGTTTGCCTACGGGGGGTCGATAACTAGTCAAGGCCCACACAGTCGCCCCCCCGAATGCTCTAAGGAGAATCATCATGGCACTTACCGTCAACACCAATATTGCGTCGCTCACCGCGCAGAACAACCTGAGCAACTCCAGCACCTCGCTGAATTTGTCCTTGCAACGCCTGTCCTCCGGTCTGCGCGTAAACAGTGCCAAGGATGATGCTGCCGGTCTGGCCATTTCCCAGACCCTGACCTCCGCCATTCGCGGTAACAACCAGGCCATCCGTAACGCCAACGACGGTATTTCCGTAGGCCAGACGGCTGAAGGCGCGCTGGGCCAGATTGCCAACAACCTGCAACGTATCCGTGAAATCGCCACCCAGTCCTCCAACGGCTCGGTTAGCGACACTAACCGTTCGCAGCTGCAAAAAGAAGTTGACCAGCTGACCCAGGAAATTTCGCGTATCGTACAAACCACCCAGTTCAACGGCACCTCGCTGCTGTCTGGTGGTAACACGCTGACTTTCCAGGTGGGTTCGTCCGGTTCGACCGACAACACCGTATCGGTATCGGCATCTGACCTGACCACCCAGTTGTCCTCGTACAACTCTTCGCTGACCAACAGCGCGACCATCAACGTGTTGAGCCAGACCGGTGCCCAGGCCCAGCTGTCGGCTCTGGACGCTGACATCGGTACCGTATCGAACATCCGTTCCACCTTCGGTGCCGTACAAAACCGTTTTGATGCTGTGGTTGCCAACCTGCAAAACTACGTAACCAACCTGACAGCAGCCAACAGCCGTATCGTGGACGTGGACTTCGCGTCGGAAACTGCCAACCTGACCAAGAACCAGATTCTGCAACAGGCCGGTACTTCCATCCTGAAACAGGCTAACTCCCTGTCCCAGTCCGCCCTGACTCTGCTGCAGTAAGCTACAGTAATAGCCTAAGCTGAAGAGCCGGCCTCGGTCAGCATGCTGACCGGGGCCGTTTGTCCGGGAGTCGTTGCCATGCAAATATCATCTACGAACAACCCTGTCCTTCCGCTGACGGCTACGCCGACGGCGCGTCAGCAAAACCAGCTGACTCAGGGCAACACGGCTGATGCCACCGCCAGCTCGGTCACACCCAATACCCCGGGTGGCGTAGTTGCCGTAGGCCAGAGCCAGGCACAAAATGCCACCAATGACGGAACTCAGCAGAAAAAGCCGGATCCACTGGAATTGCAGAATTCAGTCAAGCAACTGAACGATGTGGCCAAGCTGTATTCCAGCCAGCTGGAGTTCTCGGTCGACAAGGAAACCAATATCCAGGTCGTCAAGGTGGTGGATCAGGAGACGCATCAGGTCATCAGGCAGATCCCGTCTGAAGATGCAATCCGCATTGCCAAGGCGATTGACGATTTCAAGGGCTTGCTGCTCAAGGACAAGGCCTGAGTCCGGCAGCGCTCGCATGCAAGGGAGGTAATGCCAGATGGCTTCAATCACGACTAGTGTCGGCACGCTGGATGTCCAGTCTATCGTCAGCCAGCTGATGACCATTGAGCAGCAGCCTTTGCAAGCCAGCCAGCAGCGCTCCAGCAAATACAATACCCAACTGAGTTCGATCGGTCAGATCAGCTCCGCTTTGTCCGCCTTGCAAAGTTCGGCCAGCAAGATGTCCACCGGTGCCTTCCTGCAGCAGTTCAAGGCCGGCTCCACTGACACCAGCATTGCCACCGTCACCACCACAACCGGTGGTACGGCCGGCAGCTATGCCTTGAACGTGACACAGCTGGCTAAATCGCGCCAACTGGTGTTCGACCAGTTTGGCGGCAGTGCCATTACCGACCCCAAGGCCACCTTGAGTGGAGCACCAACCTCGCTGACGCTAACGGTGGGTGGCAACAGTACGGTGATCAACCTGACACCAAGTGCCAGCGATACGGTCAGCCTGCAATCCATTTCCGACCGCATCAACCAGAGCGGGGCCGGTGTCAGTGCCTCGGTGGTGCAGAACAATGGCCAGTACAAACTGGTACTGGCTTCGACCAATTCCGGCAGTGACAATGCCTTCACCATCAGCGCCGGTGGGACCGATTCGGGTAGCACGTCCGGCTCCACCTTGCTTGGCCTGACGCAAAGCACCACAGCGGCCAGCGAATCTGCAGCAGCATCGGATGCCTTGCTCACCGTCAACGGGGTCAGCGTATCCTCGGGCAGCAACCACCTGACCAATGTCATCTCCGGGGCCAATGTGGACATCACCAAACTGGGTCAGTCCACCATCACCATGACCTCGGACAGCAGCGGCATCACCAGTTCGCTGCAAAGTTTTGTCGACGCCTACAATCAGGTGAAATCTGCGGTAGACTCTGCACGTTCCGGCAGCCTGAAGGCCAATGCCTCGGTGCTGGCCATTCAGCAAAAGCTCACCAGCATCCTGAGTACCCCGGTGGCTGGTGTGGATGCCACCACATCCTATGCCTACTTGGCACAGGCGGGCATTGCCATCCAGAAAGATGGCACGCTCAAGCTGGACCAGACCGCCTTCAACAAGGCGCTCAGTGCCAATCCTACTGCGGTGGCCAACCTGTTCGGTAACAGCAGCAGTACCGGTTTTGGTGATCGGCTCAGTGCTGCGGTGAATGATCTGCTAGGCCCGAAAGGGGTGATAGAAACCAGCAAGTCATCCATCAACAGCCTGATCACGTCGGAAACCAGTTTGCAAACCAATCTGAGTGCCAAATTGACGGCACGTCAGACCATGTATACCCAGCAATACACAGCGTTGAACGCCGTATTGTCGAAAATGCAGCAATCGACCAGCAATCTGGCCAATCTGCTGGCCTAGGACAGCTTAGAACGGTAAATAAACATGCTGAACTCCAAAATGCTCAAGCAGTTCAACAAGGCATATGAAGACGATGCCCTGAAAGCTGCCGTTTACGGTGCCAGCCCGGTGGGCCTGGTGGTGTTGCTCTATGAAGGTGCCATCAAGGCCATCAACCAGGCGGGTTATGCCATTGAAGCCCAGCGTTATGATGAAAAGGCGCGCCTGGTTTCCAAAACCATCGACATCATTGATGGCCTGCGCGAGTCGCTGGATTTGCAGCAAGGCAGCGATGCCGCCAATAATCTGAACGACCTGTACATCTACATGAAGCAGCGTCTGAGCATTGCCAACCTCAAGAATGACCTGGAAATCCTGGCCGAAGTCCGCCGGCTGCTGGAAACCATCCTGCCGGCCTGGCAAGAGCTGAACCGTTCCGGCATGTCCGCAGGTGCGGCCAGTAATGCCTACTGATGCCACACGGAACCCAGGACATGCATACGCAGACCCGGTCTGAGCAAATCGGCACCATGTTGCAAACGCTGTCACAAGCGCTGGCAGCCTGTGATGCACGCGATTTCGAGCTGGTGATTCGTCTGGCCGAACAGCAAGAAGCCGAACTGGCTGCTTTCATGTCTTCCCGCAGCGATCTGGCCCAGCTTGCCCAGTCTGAAAAGCTGCAACTGGAACAGGTCATTGCCCAGCGTCAGGTCGTGCAGCAACGCATCAGCGAATGGATTGCGCAGATGCGTGAGGAAATGCAGACAGTCAGTCAGAACAGCCGATTGCTCAAGACCTATACATCGTAATGAGCGGCTTGGGTTACGGCCGGTTTCACCATACACTTAGAAAAAGTGCTGCGTGAGGGGTCCTATCATGTCCGGTTCGCTCTTTTTCTATATCGTCGTGGTCTTGCTGCTGGGTTTGTGCACAGTCTGCGGCTATCTGTATTGGCGCTTGCAGTTGCTGGAAAACCGTCGCGATAGCCTGACGGCCATGTATCTGGATCAGCAGCAGCAGCAAATCAGCACCTTGCAGCGCGATTTGTCACGCCTGATGGCGCGGCTGGAACAGCAAACGCGCAGCGAGCCTGCCAGCCTCAGCCCTTACAACCAGGCGATCGAGATGATCAAGCAAGGCATTCCGGCCTCCGAGGTAGCCAGCCAGTGTGGCATTTCACGCAGTGAGGCCGAGTTGATCATTTCCCTCTACCGGAACAATTCCACCTCATGATTCCATCCCTGCCCACCACCGCTGCCACAGGAACCCTTGCGCCGCAAACGGTCTCTTCGGTACGCCTGCTGCTGGAGGGCGGACGGGCACTGCTGGATGCCAGTGTTGTACCTGCCAAGCTCCCCCCGCTGATGCTGGGCGAGCAGGTCAGTGCCCAGGTGGTGGACAGCAAGGATAATGGCCAGCAGCTGTCGGTACTGATCAAGAACAGCCTGTTCAACCTGATCGTGCCGCAGGGCATGACGGTAAGCGGCAACAACCTGTCGCTCAAGGTGGCCACGCTGGCCCCGACCCTCAGCTTTGCCTTGCAGGAGCAAACAAGCGAGGCAGCACAGGACGGCTCGGTTGAAGTGCAGCTCAGCCCGGCATCCAAATACCTCACCGGCATGCTGCAAACCAGCAAGCCTGGTTTGCCGGCGACAGACCTGAGTCTGGACGTTGCCAAACAGCAACCTGCCGAGACAGCGCAAACCCTCAAGAACAACGTCAGTCAGAGCGGCCTGTTTTATGAATCGCACCTCAAGGAATGGCTGGACGGGAGGCATAACCTGTCCCAGGTGCAGCAGGAACCGCAATCGCGCTTGCTCAGCAAGCTCAATGAGGATCTGGCCAGCCACGACAGCCGCAGTAACACCGCCAGTGCCAGCAGCCTGAGCCCGCGCACGGTGGCGCCCGAACTGGCCAATCTGGTGCAACGCCAGCTGGACATCGTGGAAAACCAGCAACTGCAACTGAATGGGTATGCCTGGCCTGGTCAGCCCATGCAGCTGCAAATACAACAGGAACACACCAACGAACGTACCGGCAGCCTGGGGGCGGATGAAGTCGGGGTGTGGAGTACCTCCCTGTCGCTCAAGCTGCCAGCCCTGGGTGGTGTGGCGGCGCGTGTGCGCCTGGTGGGGCAGAATGTGCAGGTTTCCTTTGTGGCCGAGGAAGACGAAGCCAGCGGGCTGATCCAGCAACATGCCGAGCAATTGCAAACCGGCATGGCGGCAGCCGGGCTGACCCTGGCCAACCTGGTGGTGAAAAATGGCACAGTCACCCAAGACTGAAGAAGGCCGCAAATCAGCGGTTGCGCTGGCTTACCGCGAAGGTCAGCGCTCGCCGACCGTGGTGGCCAAGGGTTATGGCCAGCTGGCCGAGCGCATCATCGACCGGGCCAAGGATGCCGGCGTGTTTGTGCACGACTCCCCGGAGCTGGTTTCCCTGCTGATGCAGGTGGATCTGGACCGTCACATTCCGGAAGAGCTTTACCGCGCGGTGGCAGAAATCCTGGCTTTTGTTTACTTCCTGGAAAACAAGGCCACCGGTGCCGACTTCGAGTTTGAATCCTGGCTGGCTAGCCGTAAAAGCAAGTCCTGACCATCCCTGTTGCTGAAATCCTCCCCTCATGCTGGCAGCCCTTGTCTGTCGTCAAAAGCGCTGCCATGCCCCCCGGCTTTGCGGTAATCTTATGCTTTCCCCCTGCACACTGCTGGAGTAGATATGAAAGTCGGTTATATCGGGCTGGGCATCATGGGATTGCCCTGTGTTTTGAATCTGCTGAAAGCCGGTCATGCCGTGTCGGTGTGGTCGCGTCAGCAGCAAAAGGCAAACGCCGCACTGGAAGCCGGGGCCACCTGGGCAGACAGCCCGGCGCAGCTTGCCGCACAGGTTGATGTACTGATCACCAATGTTTCCGACACCAAGGATGTAGTGCAGGTATTGCTGGGCGAACAAGGCGCAGTACATGGCGCGGCTGCCGGTCTGGTTTGCGTGGACATGAGCACCATCTCGCCGATCGGTGCGCGCGATATCGCCCGGCAACTGGCCGAGCACGGTGTCGACTTCCTGGATTGCCCGGTGTCCGGCGGTCAGGTGGGGGCGGTCAACGGTACCCTCACCATCATGGTGGGCGGCAAGGCTGCTGCGCTGGACAAGGTTCGCCCGGTACTGGAAGCCATGGGCAAGACCATCACCCACATCGGTGACTCCGGTGCCGGTCAGGTGGCCAAGGCATGCAACCAGATTGCGGTTGGTGTGGGAGTGGCTGCAGTGGCCGAAGTGATGAAGCTGGCCAAGGCCTGCGGGGTGGACCCGGCACCGGTGCGTGAAGCCCTGCTGGGTGGCTTTGCCCAGAGCCGTGTGCTGGATATCCACGGTCAGCGCATGATTGATGACAATTATGTGCCGGGCTTCAAGGCGCACTTGCACCTGAAGGACATGGGCATTGTGCTGGATACCGCGCAACAACTGGGCATCCGTTTGCCCGAGGCCGAGCGTGTGGCCGGCCTGATCGGCCAGCTGGTTGAGCAAGGCGAGGGCGAGCTGGATTCTTCAGCCATTGCCCGGCTGATCTGGCAGCAAAACTGATTGCCTGCCATGACATATCGAGCCCGCCACCGTGCGGGCTTTTTTATTCCGGCTGCTGCTGTTGCGCCAGCCACTGCTGATGGGCGGCCACGTCCACCGGGCGATAGCGTCTGGTAGTGGCAGCAGGGTAATGCTGCAAGTCATTGCCATGTCGTGTATCGGTGGCGGGGCGTATCGGGCGTGGTACAAAGTTGCCGCCACAGTTGGGGCAGGCATGCTGTAGCAGTGCCACGCAGTCGGCACAGAAGGTGCACTCAAACGAGCAGATATGCGCCAGCGGCGAGTCGGCGGGCAGCGCGCAGCCGCAATGTTCGCAATTCGGACGTAGTTCCAGCATGGTTGGCTCCCGGGAATGATAGAGGTCAGCTTGCCAGCCCTCAGCCCGGCTGCACAGGGCAAATACAGCCATCATCACCGCCGGATCGCGCCATGTTGACGGCCGCAGGCTTGCGTAATGCCAGGATCCGCCACATCAGGCCACCGGACATCAGGCCAAACAGGAACACGCTTGCTGATGCACAGTGCATGCGGGCCCGGAACGGCGCTCCGCTCTGCCACTCTAACTGCTCATGACCTGATGACAGGTCCGCAGGAGAGCGACATGGATGCGATTGATATCCTCAACCTGATGCGCCAGCACCCGCCAGCCGAGCCGGTCAGCCTGACGTCCATTCCCTTGATGCTGGCGCAGGCGCTGGTGGCCATTGCCGGCAAGCTGACGGTGACTGAGCTGGAACGCCTGATTGCCGTTGGCGCTGCACTGTGTGCCCATCAGCAAGACCCGCAGTTTGACAGTGTGGCGGCGGATTTGCTGGTCAAGCAGCTTAGCGAACCGCCTTGAGTGCTTTGGCCGGTTTACTGGTTAGCGGAGCGGATGCTGCCAAGGGCGTGGCTGCCTGGTCCGGCAGATATTGCACCACCAGTGCCCGCAGAATGCGATAGCCATTTTCCTGCGGTGTGCCCAGACGTTCATGCCAGGTCATGCTGTCTATCGCGGTGCGCATGCCGCCATGGCTGTTGAGCAGAATGGCGGCCGAGCCTCCAGAGCGCCTGACCTGCTGGGCAAGGGCATGCAGCATGGTGGTGTTGACATAGGCCATGTCGTAATCGCTCACCCGTATCATGCCCATGATGCGGTAACGGTGCGGCGGATCGCCAGCATCCCAGATTTCCACCCCGTCCACGGTCCGTTTGCTGCCGCCTTCGCCGTCAATGATCTTGCTGCCATTGCGGTATTCGAACATCGTATAGTCGGTCGTGGTGCAGGCGGGCAACAAGGCCGTGCACAGCAGCAGGCAGGCTAGTCTGGCCAGACGGATGGGGGAAAAGATGGATGTCGGAAAAGAGAAGTGCAGCATTACAGGCAGGGTCCGCCAGCGAGGCATGAATGATGCCCGCATCTTAACGTGCCCCAGACGCTGGCGTGCCGCGCAGACCGGCGCGAAGAAGTAAATAAATGCAAACCAGGCCGTGCACCGGGCCTGGCTAATCCTGCCAGCAGCGTAACTGGTATTGCTGCATGAAGTCCGGGGCATTGAGCAGTGCTTCGGCAAAGCTGCTGTTGGCAATGATCAGCGCCCCCTGACGCAGGAAGGCCGCTCGTACTTCCAGGGCGATGGGCTGACCGTATTTCTTGAAGCGTATCAGGTATTCGATGTCAAACCCGGCTTCTTTTCCCGCCGGGTGCCTGAAGGTGGCGACGGTGGCCGGATTGTCCCACCCATTGCTGCATTGGCTGATCAGCTGGAACAGGCTTTGCCCGTCAGCCAGCCGGATATGCCGGGAGAAATAGACAGCGGTACGGGCTTCATCCACCCACTGACGTTTTGCATCACCGGCATCACTGGCCAATAAGGGGTTGCGCGGCAAACGCGATTTGCGCACCGCCGGGTCGTCATGGATGAAGCGATGGAACTGGTCGGCTGCCCGGCATTGCTGGCAGCCTTCGGCCTGCAGGAAGTGCTGCTCTGCCGGGGAAACCGCTAAGCGGACGGCCTGCCGTGACAGGCTGGGAACATAGGGCTGATGACGGTCTGCCGGAATGGTGTCCAGCATGTCGCCATAGCTGCAGCCCGTCATGCTGAGCGCTGCCGCCATCATCAACCATTGTTTCCGCATGATGCCTCCCTCTATGCCAGTGCGCATTCTAAGGGCTGGGGCAGCACGCGTTGCCGGCCTGGCAGGTAAAGAAAGGTAAGGCTGCCGCGGCGGAAAAAACGCGCAAAAAAGCCCCGGCTGGCGGGGCTTGGCTTGATTCACTGCCAGCGCGTGGCAGCAGACGCTGCTTTACTCGATGTTCTGGATCTGCTCGCGCATCTGCTCAATCAGCACCTTCAACTCGACAGATGCCTGGGTGGTTTCGGTGGAAACCGACTTGGAACCCAGCGTGTTGGCTTCACGGTTCAGTTCCTGCATCAGGAAATCCAGTCGTTTGCCGGTCTGGCCGCCCGCCTTGAGGATGCGCTTGACTTCGCTCAGGTGGGTGGTCAGGCGGGACAGCTCTTCATCCACGTCAATCTTCTGGGCAAACAGGGCGAATTCCTGCTTGATGCGGTCATCTTCCACATTGCCCAGCGCATCTTGCAGGCGGCTGGACAGCTTGTTCATGTAGGCATCCAGAATCAGGGGCAGCTTGGGCTTGATGGTGGCAATGATGCCCTCCATCGCGGCAACGCGGTCATGCAGGATCTGCTTGAGCTTTTCACCTTCCCGCGCGCGGGAGGCATTGAAGTCCTCCAGGGCGGTGGTCAGGCTTTGCAGGCACAGTTGCTGCAGTACTTCCGGTGCCAGGGTGTTGGTTTTGAGAATGCCTGGCCAGCGCAGCAGCTCACCCACAGACAGGCCCTTGGCCTGAGGCGCTTGCTGTTCAACCTGGGCGGCCACTTGCAGCAGGCTGGCCAGGAAGTCGCTGTTCAGTTCCAGTGTCGGATTATCGGCCTCCAACTGATTGAGACCGACACGACATTCCAGCTTGCCACGGCTGACGCGTGATGCCACCATCTCACGCAGCTGTGGCTCGATGATGCGCAATTCTTCGGGCAGGCGCATCTGGACATCAAGATACCGGTGATTCACTGCACGGACTTCCAGGCTGAGCAAACCGCCGGGAAAGTCTCTGCTGATGGATGCAAAGCCTGTCATACTTAGGATCATTGTGGGCCCCCGCTTGTGGTGTCATTAAAATTCAGAACAGGGCCCGAATTGCTGTGCATGCTCAATTCCGGGCCAACGAATACTATAGCAACTGCCATGTCATGACTCAATCCAGCCAACTGACTGCCTTGCCGGTAGGTTATCGCCTGGCCGAGTACACCATTGTCCGCCAGCTCTCTGTCGGTGGTTTCAGCGTCGTTTACCTGGCGCTGGACGATGCAGACCGCAAATACGCCATCAAGGAATACCTGCCGCGCAACCTGGCCCAGCGGGATGAAGAGGGCATGGTGACGGTTCCGCACGAACTGGACCGCGACGCCTTCAATCTGGGCCTGAAATGCTTTTTTGAAGAAGGCCGTATCCTGGCGGAAATCAGCCACAAGAGCGTGGTGCACGTGAGCAATTTTTTCCGTGCCAACCAGACCGTTTACATGGTGATGGAATATGCCGATGGCCGCTCGCTGGGGCGCGAGCTGGAACTGACCGGCGGGCGCCTGGAAGAGCGCCGGATACGCAAATGGTTTGCTGCCTTGCTGTCCGGCCTGCGCGAAGTGCATTTGCACCGCCTGCTGCACCTGGACATCAAGCCGGCCAATATCTACCTGCGCCGTAGCGGCTATCCGCTGCTGCTGGATTTCGGCGCAGCCCGGCAAACCCTGTCACGGCGCGACAAGCATTTCGCCTCCATGTACACCCCCGGCTTTGCTGCGCCGGAACAATATGAAAAAGACCAGCCGCTTGGCCCGTGGACCGATATCTACGCCGTTGGTGCCTGCCTGTATGTCTGCATGGGTGGCAGCACTCCGCAGGCAGCCCAGCAGCGCTTGCAAGCGGACAAACTGGTACCGGCCAGCAAGCTGTTTCGCCACTATTATTCCAAAGAGTTGCTCGAATTGACCGACCAATGCCTCAACCTGGCACCGGATGCCCGTCCTTCCACCGTATTGGCCATACAAAAAAGTTTGCTGGATACCAGTTACAGCCAACCCGAACCGATGCCGGAGCCCGCCGTGGCGGCCAGGCGGCTGGTAGGCTGGATCAAGGGCCTGGCCGGCGGCCGTTCTTCCTGAGGAGCATGCGATGAAATTATCCCTGTATCAGGAAAGCCGCATCGGAGGCCGCTCCTACAATCAGGACCGCCAGGTCATTGCCCACTCGCGCGAGGCGGTAATGCTGGTGGTGGCCGATGGCATGGGCGGACACTTGCAAGGCGAGGTGGCCGCACAAATCACCATCGACCTGATGAGCGAGCTGTTTTACCAGCAGGCAACGCCCAGCCTGTCCCATCCCAACCGCTTTCTGGTGAATGCCATCAGCTCCACGCATCAGGCCATTCTGGACTATGCGGCAGATCACCGCCTGCCGGAAATTCCCAGTACCACGGTAGTGGCCGCCATCATCCAGCAGGGCATGTTGCACTGGTGCCATGTGGGCGACTCGCGGCTCTACCTGCTGGACGGCAAGCAGGGCATGCGCTTGCGCTCGCGCGACCACTCACAGGTCCAGCGTCTGATCGACCAGGGCAAGCTGACCGAAGAGGGGGCGCGAACCCATCCTGAGCGCAACAAGATCTACAACTGCCTGGGTGCCACTACCGATCCGGATATCGACATTGGTGAAAAGCAGTTGCTGCAGCCCGGTTGTTCGGTGCTGCTGTGTACTGACGGCCTGTGGTCGCAGATCAGCGATAGCGAGATGGAGAAGGTGTTTATCGGCCGGGCGGTAGGCCAGGTGATGCCGGCCCTGATGAATGTGGCCGAGCGGCGCGCCGGCAGCAATGGCGATAACTTGTCCGCAGTGGCAGTAACCTTGCTGGATGATGGCGCCGAACTGGCGGGCAAGCCCGATACGCTCGATACACTGGTCACGCCGCCGCGTTATGCCGGCCGCCAGATTCTCGACCCCAATCTGGAGCTGATGCATCAGGAAATCCTGGGTAGCAAACCAGACTGAGACCGCCTTCCGAATTTTCATCAGACAGGTGATGTCGCAGGAGATCACCTGTTTTTGTTTCATACAGGACACCGAAGATGCGACCTTCTCAACGAAATAACGACGCCTTGCGTACCGTTCGTCTTACCCGCCATTACACCAAGCATGCCGAGGGCTCGGTACTGGTTGAATTCGGCGATACCAAAGTCATTTGCACGGCCAGCGTGGAAGAGTCGGTACCGGGTTTTCTGAAAGGCAAGGGCAAGGGCTGGGTGACGGCGGAATACGGCATGCTGCCACGCTCCACCGGCAGTCGCATGCGGCGCGAATCAGCAGCAGGCAAGCAAAGCGGCCGTACTCAGGAAATCCAGCGTCTGATCGGCCGTTCGCTGCGTGCGGTGGTGGATATGGAAAAACTCGGCGAACGCCAGATCCAGATCGACTGCGACGTGATTCAGGCGGATGGTGGCACCCGTACTGCCAGCATCACCGGTGCTTTTGTCGCACTGCATGATGCCATCAGCGGCCTGATCGCCCAGGGCAAGCTGACACAAAGCCCGCTGCGCGATTTCGTGGCCGCCATTTCCGTGGGCATCCACCAGGGGGAAGTGGTGCTGGATCTGGATTATCTGGAAGATTCCGACTGCGAAACCGACATGAATGTGGTGATGACCGGCAATGGCCGCTTTGTCGAAGTGCAAGGCACGGCTGAGGGGGAACCGTTCAGCGAGGAAGAAATGGCCGCCATGATGCGCCTGGCCAAAAAAGGCATCAGCGAACTGATCGCCCTGCAACGACAGGCGCTCGACCTGTAAGCCAGTAACAGACGCTGGCGCTATGTTCGACAGGGGCTGCGGCCCCTGTTGTCATTTCCGGGTACGGCCTTGCTGGATGAACTGCTGCAGCTGCTGGTAGAACACCGGGCTGGACAGCGCCATATTGTCTTCCTTGCGGCGGCGCGCTGCCACCGGGGCCGAACTCTGGATGCCGATCAGCGTCATGCGACCATTGATGCGTGCCAGAATGGGCGAACCGCTGTTGCCTTCCAGCGTGTCGCAGCGGTGGGTCAGGCGGCCATCGGCCAGCAGGCCGGTCGCCTGGCAATTATTGTGAACCAGCAGGTGGGTGAGGTCATCCAGCGGATAACCGCCGTTGGTAACCGTGTTGTGGATGCCTTGCAGCTGCTGTTTCAGCGCCTGGCTGTCGCCGGCAAATACCGGAATCACGCCGCGGCTGCGGCCCAGCGGCTGACTGAGCCGGACAAAGGCAAAATCGCGCCCGGCGATTTTCTTGGGAATATAGGTACCGTCCGGACGATGCTCCAATCCGGCCAGAAAAGTCTTGTCCACTTGCACTTCGCGGATGGCGCTTTGCTCGCTGTATTCATTACCGGCCAGGCCAACCGTAAAGCTGATGGCCGGGTCGAAACGCCCATGCTTGTTGATGAAGCAATGCCCGGCGGTCACCACCACATCCTCTGCCACCAGCGTGGCAGTGCACACCAGATGGCTCTTGGTTTCCAGTTGCCCGACAGCCTGCCACACGCCGCTGTCCGGGTCGGTCTTGACGCGATCATCCTTGCCGAAAAACAACACCAGTTGTTCGGCCGTGGGTTTGGCCTGTGCAGCCAGGGGGAGCAAACAAAGACTCAGGGCAAGCAGGGTAGTGCGCAACATAGGGTGGGTTCCAATGCAATCGGGGCGCCGAAGCGCCCCGAAGGTAAGACTCACAGCCAACCGGGGTCAGCTGTCGTATCCGTGCGAATTACTTGGCAGCGGAAGCGGCTTTTTTAGCCTTTTTTGCCGGAGCGGAAGCTTCAGCAGCTTGGGCTTTCTGAGCGGAAGCGTCTACTTTCTTGGCAGCGTGCTTTTTGGCGTGCTTTTTGTGAGCTTTCTTGGCCGGAGCGGAAGCGTCAGCAGCTTGAGCTTTCTGAGCGGAAGCGTCTTTCTTGGCTACTTTCTTGGCTTTCTTGGCCGGAGCGGAAGCTTCAGCAGCTTGAGCTTTCTGAGCAGAAGCGTCTTTCTTGGCTACTTTTTGGCTTTCTTGGCCGGAGCGGAAGCTTCTGCGGCTTGAGCCTTCTGAGCGGAAGCGTCTTTCTTTACTTTCTTCTCAGCCTTCTTGGCCTTGTGGATAGCTACCGGAGCGGAGGTATCAGCGGCGAAGGAAGCAGTGGAGGTCAGGCCAAAGGCGGCGGTCAGAGCGAGCAGAGCCAGCTTTTTCATTTTTGTAAAACTCCTAAGTTCATCTTGAAAATCAAGTTTGAAGGCGGACAGATAGTCCTATTCAGGGGGGCATCCTAACGGTGCTGCACGGCAACGTCTACCCACGCCATGTTTCTCAATGTAACTAAATGTACATTCTCATGTTGGCCAACGAATGATGAAGCGTGCGCCACCCAAGGGTGAGGTTTCCACTTTCACCTCGCCATGGTGCAGCCGCGCAATGCCGGCAACAATGGCCAGTCCCAGCCCGTGACCACCCGTCTTGCGGCCACGGCTTTCATCCAGCCGGATGAAGGGGTCAAACACCCGGTCCCGGTCTTCTTCCGGAATACCCGGGCCGTCATCGTCCACCATGATGATGCAGTTGCGGTCTTCCATGCGCAGCGTGGTCTGGATCGTACTGTTGGCATAGCGGCGGGCATTGGACAGGAAGTTGTCCAGCGCGCGGGTGACCAGATACTGGTCAGCCAGAAAGTTCAGCGTTTCTTCCGCCGGTTCCAGCCAGTTCAGTTCCGGGGCCAGCGTGGCTTGCTCATGAATGCGCTCGCGTGCCCAGCTGACGGCATCAAACTGCGTCAGCTGCAACGGTGCTTCCGGCCGGTCCAGCTTGGCATGAAACAGCAGTTCCTCTACCAGCGAGTCAATGGCGGACAGGTCTTTTTCGATGGCTTTCTTGGCCGGGGAGTCCTCATCGCCTTCCAGCAGGGCCAGCCGGTAGCGCAAGCGTGCCAGCGGGGTGCGCAGTTCGTGCGCCACCGCATTGGTCAGTGCCTTCTTGCTGGCCAGCAGGGCGGCAATGCTGTCTGCCATATGGTTGAACGCCACACCGACCTGGCGTACACCGGAACGGCTGGGCAAATGCACCCGGGCGGAAAAATCGCCGCCAGCCAGTTTGCCGGCAGTTTTTTCCAGGGTGACCAGGTCTTTCCAGTGCGGCTGCATCCACAAGAACACCGGAATGGCCAGTGACAAACCCAGTAAGGCCAGCAAGGCGTAATCCACCGACTTGAGCTGATGTAGGAAGAACAGGTAGCGCAAGGGGCCGGCTACCAGCAAGTAATTGCTGTCCTCAATCTTCTGCAGGAACAGGTATTTGTCCTCCAGCATGACGATTTCGCCATTGTTGAGAGCTTCTTCCGACTCTTCATCCAGCAAGTAGTTGCTCTGCTTTTCCACCGTCACCTTGAAGGTGAAGTCATGGTTGGAGCTTTGCAGGGTTTCGGTCCAGCGATCTTCCGGCACACCGTGCAGGTCGGCTTCGATCAGCGACAGGGTGGTGCGCAGCAAGTCAGACAGATAGCGCTCGCCCACATCGTCAACCGCCTGTTTGTAAACCGCGCCAACCATCACCACCGCCACCATGAAACAAGTGACCAGCAGCAGGTAAAACTGGATGAACAGACGACGCATGCTTTATTCCCAGCCGGACAAGGAGAACAGGTAGCCCCGGTTGCGCACGGTCTTGATGCGGAAAGGCTCGGTGGGGTTGTCGCCCAGCTTTTTGCGCAGGCGGGAAATGGCCACGTCAATGCTGCGATCCAGTCCGTCATAGCTGACACCGCGCATTTCCTTGAGCAGGATGTCGCGGTTGAGTGTTTCGCCGGCATGATTGGCCAGCAACCACAGCAAGTCGAAGTCGGAGGTGGACAGTGCCACCTTTTCCTTGCCCAGCACCACATCCCGGCTGACCGGGTCGATGGACAGCTGGCCGAATACCAGTTTGCGCTGGGTCTTGACCGGTGCGCTCTCGCTGGCGGCCTGGGCCGGGCGCATATTGCGCAGCTGTGAGCGCAAGCGGGCCACCAGCACCGACGGCGGCGTGGTTTTCAGGATGTAGTCATTGGCGCCCAGTTCCAGCCCCAGAATCTGGTTCATGTCGCTGTCCAGCGAGGTCAGCATGATGATGGGGCCGTCAAAGTTGGGTCGTAGCTCGCGGCAGATGGACAAGCCATCCTTGCCCGGCAGCATGATGTCCAGCAGCACCATGTCCGGTGCTTCTCTTTCAATGGTGGCCAGCGCCGTATCACCACGCGGCTCTATCACGACGTCCATTTCGTGGCGGGCCAGAAAATCGCTGATCAATTCGGCCAGATCAGGGTCATCTTCAACAAATACGATACGGTAGGTCATGCCTGCTCATCCATCCGGTTGACACAATACGGGGGGAGTATGGCCTGAGGCCGACTCAGACTCAACCGTGCAGCACGAGGACTTGAATCTGAGGTAGATCAGAATATTCCTAATAACCGGCTGGAATATACGGTTTTTCTTGCTAATATTCATTTCAAACCATGTCATAAGCATGAAAATAATAATGATTCACATTGCCAACGGGAGAGTGTCAGGATGTTTTTCAAGCGCAATAAACCCACCATTCAAAGCGAGCCGGGCAAGCAGGGCTCTGCGCCCATCCAGGTCATCCGCAGCCGCACCTCTTCGGTAGATAACGACCTGCGTGCCGCCAGCCGGGACGACATCGCCCTGGTACTTGGCTTTATCAATCCGGCAGCCAATCTGGACCAGGTAGCGCGTAGCGCCGCCGCCGCCTTTCCCGGTGCCAAGGTGGTGCTGACCACCACTGCGGGCGAACTGTGTTCGCTCAAGGCAAACGACCCGCTGTATCTTCCGGCCAATCCGGGTTGGGACAGCATGGTGTTCCAGCTGTTTGACAAGCAAATCCTGTCTGCCGTGCATGTGGCCAGCGTGCCCCTGGGCTGTGAGGACCTGAAGGCGGGCCAGAACAAGATGGGGCGTGACGAGCGGGTGCGCCGCATCATGGACAACTTGTCTCGCGTGCAGCCCGGCTTTTCCATGAGCTATCAGGACGGCTTCGTGCTGACCCTGGTGGACGGCCTGTCCAGCAGTGAAAGCTATCTGATGGAAGCCGTGTACGAATCGGAACGCTTCCCCTACCTGTTCATCGGTGGTTCGGCTGGTGGTCCGCTGGATTTTTCCATGACCCGCCTGCATGACGGCCAGAGCGTGCGCGATGGTCATGCGGTACTGGTGTTCATCAAGCTGTCTCCGGCCTATCGCTACGGCGTGTTCAAGTCGCAGAACTTCCAGGAAACCGGTACAGCTTTCACCATTGCCAAAGCCAGTGCCGAACTGCGCACCGTAGAGTCGGTATTCGACCGGGACGGCAAGGTGGCCAATGTGGTGGAAGTGCTGGCGCGTCACTTCTCCTGCAGCCCGGGCGAAGTGGGTGACAGACTGGCCAAGTACAGCTTTGGCATCAAGATCAAGAACGATATGTTCGTGCGCTCGGTACTGAGTGTGGATGCCCAGAACGGTGTCTTGCACTTCGCCTGTGACCTGAGCTTTGGCGAAGAGCTGCACCTGCTCAAACAGGAAGGGCTGGTGGAAAGAACCCAGAGCGATTTCAGCCGCTTTACCCAGGGCAAGCCGCCTGCTATCGGTGGCCTGCTCAACGACTGCATCCTGCGCCGGCTCAACAACAGCAACGCGCTGTCCGGCAGTAATGTCTACGGCGATATCCCGGTGGCCGGTTTTTCTTCGTTTGGCGAGTTGCTGGGGGTCAATATCAACCAGACCCAGACCGCAGTGTTTTTCTACCCGGCGCGCGACGGCTTCCAGGATGACTTCATCCAGCGTTTTCCCGTTCATTACGCCAACTTCAAGAACTATTTTGCCAGCCGTGAAGTGTCTCGCGCCCGCTGTATCGACCGGATGAAGTCGCAGGTGATTCACGAATTGCAAGGCTACAAGAGCTTTGCCAGCCAGTTGATGGAAAGCCTGCCGATGTTCCGCCAGGCCTCGGCCGAGCTGGTGACCCACCTGATTGCCATCCAGAGCGAGATCTCGCGCTTCTCCGGCAGCGTGGAGCAGGGCAACAAGACCTCAGCCAATGTCAGCCTGCGCATTGTCGAGCTGGAGAAAGATGCACGCCAGATTGGCGATGTGATGCTGATGATCAAGAAGATTGCCGAGCAGACCAATCTGCTGGCCCTGAATGCGGCGATCGAAGCCGCCCGTGCCGGTGAAGCCGGTCGTGGTTTTGCCGTGGTGGCGGACGAGGTGCGCAAGCTGGCCAACAACACCCAGTCCAATCTGGATGCAACCGGTGGCGCAGTGGAACACGTGATGAGCGGCGTGGCGCAAGTGGGCGTGGACATGCGGCTGATGAGCGAGCATGTCAGCAGCTTTGCCGGCGAAATGCAGCAGGTGGTGAACTTGCTGGGCAAGTTGACCACTTCGTCCAACAGCAGTCAGGAGCAGCTGGACCAGATGGTGGGCAGTACCGGCGAACTTTACGAGCGCATGCGCAAGGTAGACCAGGATATGGAAGCCATTCTGGAGCTGGAACGCTGAGCTGACGCACGACAAACCAGATCCCCGATCACCAGCCGCCGCCTTGCGTTTGCAAGCGGCGGTTTTTCATTGCCTGTAGCTGTGGCGTTACGCAAGCGGAACTTTTTTGCAACGAAATGTAACGGTCGGAATGCTGCGCTGCACCGCGAATGCACATGGCTTAAAGCGTTGCTGCTACTGCAATAAATCTGACATTTGTGCATTGATACACATCAAACATGCACCACTTTGGCGCGTGTTTATACCAATGGAGAGTCGCTGACAGCTTGCTAAGGTGAATAAAACTGATTTTTAATAGCGCGCCCGTCACTGTGACAAATTGTCGCAGTCTTGTCAGCCCATGCCGCAAATCAGGCAGGTGGCAGATGGTGACGACGCGCGTTTTCTTCAAGCAGGTCCACCCAGGACAGATGGCACCGGCGACCCGGTCCACTCCCGGCATTCGAGTGGTGTGCCGCGTGTGCGGCGACGGGTCATGACACGGCTGCAGTGTCGTGTGGAATGGTAGTCAAACGGTATTCAACGGTAACGAGGTCGCATGTGACGGCCTTGTTCCTGATGCGGGGCTCCCGCATCCGACATGAACGATGGCGTCTGCTGACATGACGCCGTCCCTCGCCGCGGCGAGCAAGGAATCTTTAACCTGTAAAGTCGTATGATGAGAAACTCTAGACCCACCCGCCTGTTGTGGGGGCTTTCTCCAGTCGTGACTGCACTGCTCACCGGTTGTCAGGGTGGCATTCTTGACCCGAAAGGGCAGGTCGCAGCGGATGAGAAATCCCTGATCATCACCGCCACTGTGCTGATGTTGCTGGTTGTCATTCCGGTCATCGTGATGACTTTCCTGTTTGCCTGGAAGTATCGTGCCAGCAACAAGGACGCCATCTACACGCCCAAGTGGTCCCACTCCAACAAGATCGAGGCCGTGGTCTGGATCATTCCCATCATCATCGTCAGCTGTCTGGCCGTGGTGACCTGGAACACCACGCACAAGCTGGACCCGTACCGCCCGCTGGATTCGGACAAGAAGCCGATCAACGTGCAGGTGGTTGCCATGAACTGGAAGTGGCTGTTCATCTACCCGGATCTGAACATCGCCACCGTCAACCAGCTGGCCTTCCCCAAGAACGTACCGGTTAACTTCCGCATCACTTCCGATGCCGCGATGAACTCCTTCTTCATCCCGCAGCTGGGTGGCCAGATTTACGCCATGGCCGGCATGGAAACCAAGCTGCATCTGATCGCCAATGAAGCCGGTACCTACAAGGGCATGTCGTCCAACTACAGCGGCGCCGGTTTCTCCGGCATGAAGTTCAATGCCATTGCCACCGAAACGCCCGAGCAGTTTGATGCCTGGGTACAGAAGGTGCGTGCTGCTGGCAAGTCCTTGAATGCAGATGCCTATCTCGCGCTGGCCAAGCCGAGCGAGAACAATCCGGTGGCGTTCTACAACATGCCGGAACCGCGTCTGTTTGATGCCGTGCTGCACAAGTACATGGCAGGCCGCCAGTCGCTGGCTGCCACCGACGACGAACTGAAGCTGGCCGCGCTGACCAAGCGTCTGTGCGAAACCCCGGCCGTCAAGGAGTAATAATCGATGTTGTTAGGCAAACTGACTCTGGATGCCATCCCCTACAAGGAACCCATCATTGTGGCCGCGCTGTCTGGCGCCGGCCTGCTGGGCCTGGTGGTGCTGGCGCTCATTACCAAATTTGGTAAATGGGGCTATTTGTGGAAAGAGTGGCTGACTTCGGTCGACCACAAGAAGATTGGCGTGATGTACATCGTCGTCGCCATGATCATGCTGCTGCGCGGCTTTGCCGATGCACTGATGATGCGTACCCAGTTGGCGCTGGCCACCGACGGGCATCTGGGGGTATTTCCGCCAGAACACTATGACCAGATCTTCACCGCGCACGGTGTGATCATGATCATCTTCATGGCCATGCCTTTCATGACCGGCCTGATGAACATCGTGGTGCCGCTGCAAATCGGCGCACGCGACGTGGCCTTCCCCTTCCTGAACTCGCTGAGCTTCTGGTTGCTGGTGTCGGCGGTGATCCTGGTCAACCTGTCGCTGGGTGTGGGTAACTTTGCCCGTACCGGCTGGGTGGCCTATCCGCCGCTGTCCGAGCTGGGGTTCAGTCCTGATGTGGGGGTGGATTACTACACCTGGGCGCTACAGATATCCGGTATAGGGACGACGCTGACGGCGATCAACTTCCTGGTCACCATCATCAAGATGCGCGCACCGGGCATGAAGCTGATGCAAATGCCGATCTTCACCTGGACCTGCACCTGGGCCAACGTGCTGATCGTGGCTTCCTTCCCCATCCTGACCGGCGCCCTGGCCATGCTGAGCCTGGACCGCTACCTGGACTTCCACTTCTTTACCGCGGAAGCCGGTGGCAACGCCATGATGTACCTGAACCTGTTCTGGGCCTGGGGCCATCCTGAAGTTTACATTCTGGTGCTGCCGGCTTTCGGTATCTTCTCCGAAGTCATCTCCACCTTCTCCGGCAAGCGCCTGTTTGGCCATACCTCCATGATCGTCGCCAGTGGCGTGATTTCGGTGCTGGGCTTCATGGTGTGGCTGCACCACTTCTTCACCATGGGTTCCGGTGCGGATGTGAACGCCTTCTTCGGTATCGCCACCATGGTGATTTCGGTGCCGACCGGCGTGAAGCTGTTCAACTGGCTGTTCACCATGTATCAGGGTCGTATCCGCTTTACACCGCCGGTACTGTGGACCATGGGCTTCATGGTGACCTTCTCCATCGGCGGCATGACCGGCGTGCTGATGGCCGTTCCGGGTGCCGACTTCGTGCTGCACAACAGCCTGTTCCTGATTGCCCACTTCCACAACACCATCATCGGTGGCGCGGTATTCGGCTATCTGGCTGGTTTCTCCTACTGGTTCCCCAAGGCCTTCGGCTTCAAGCTGAATGAAAAGCTGGGCAAGGCAGCCTTCTGGTTCTGGCAGAGCGGCTTCATGTTTGCCTTTATCCCGCTGTACATCCTGGGCTTCCTGGGCATGACCCGTCGTCTGAACCATACTGATAATCCGGCTTGGGACCCGTGGCTGTACATTGCCTGCGTGGGTGCCGTGCTGATTGCCTGCGGTATCGGCTGCCAGCTGCTGCAGATCGTGGTGAGCATCCGCGACCGCAAGAAACTGGCCGACGTGACCGGCGACCCGTGGAATGGCCATACCCTGGAATGGTCCACTTCCTCCCCGCCGCCGTTCTACAACTTTGCCGTTGTGCCGCATGTGCATGATATCGACGCCTTCACCGACATGAAGGAAAAGGGCGAGGCTTACAAGGTGCCGCAGAAGTACGCACCGATCCACATGCCGAGCAACACCGCCACCGGCGTGTACATCGGCGGCTTCACCACCCTGCTGGGTTTTGCCTTGATCTGGCATATCTGGTGGCTGGCGATTGTCGGCCTGGTGGGCATCATCGGTGCCATGCTGGCCCGCGCCTACGACAACAATCTGGACTACTACGTACAGCCGGATGAAGTGGAAGCAATCGAGCGTGCCCACTTTGAACAAATGGGCATTGATGTGGACAACTACAGCGAACGCGATGCTGACAAGCCGCGTCGTGGCAGCCGTCCCACCACTACTGCTTAACAGGTTGAGCCAAGATGAGTACTTATGTAGAACACGCGCACGACGCGCATGATGACCACGAGCACCACGACAGCGGTTCGCAAACCGTGCTGGGCTTCTGGTTCTATCTGATGACCGACTGCATTCTGTTCGCCACGGCTTTTGCGGCTTATGCAGTGCTGTATCGCAATATCGCCACCGGTGTTTCGGGCAAGGAAATCTTCGAGCTGCCTTATGTGATGGGTGAAACCGCAGCCCTGCTGCTGTCCTCCATCACCTACGGTTTTGCCATGATTGCCGGTTACAAGGGCAACAAGTCGGCCGTGCTGGGCTGGCTGGCCGTTACCTTTGCCTGCGGTGCCGTGTTCATCGGCATGGAAGTGAACGAGTTTCATAATCTGATCGCCGAAGGCCATGGCCCGAATGTCAGCGCCTTCCTGTCGTCCTTCTTCGGCCTGGTTGGCCTGCACGGCCTGCACGTGACCGCCGGCTTGCTGTGGATGGCGGTGATGATGTTCGAAGTGGCCAAGACCGGCCTGACCGGCCGCGCCATGACCCGCCTGAGCTGCCTCAGCCTGTTCTGGCACTTCCTGGACATCGTGTGGATCTGCGTGTTTACCGTCGTGTACCTGAAAGGAGCCATGTAATGAGTCAGGCTCATGAACACGCCGCCGACCACGGCAGCGTAAAAAGCTACCTCACCGGTTTCGTGCTGGCTGTCATCCTCACCGCCATTCCGTTCTGGATGGTGATGAGCGGCAGCTTCACCAAGCAGGCCACCGTTATCGGCATCTTCGGCTTCGCCGTGGTGCAGATCATCGTGCACCTCAAGTACTTCCTGCATCTGAACTTCACCAAGGAAGGCAAGCTCAACAGCTTCTCCTTCCTGTTCACCGCGATGATCATCGTGATGCTGGTTGGCCTGTCGGTGTGGATCATCTCCACCGCCGATGCACTGATGTTGCGCTGAGCCGGGACGTGATGAAACTCAAGCGCTATTTGCAGGTGACCAAGCCGGGCATCATCTTCGGCAACCTCATCTCCACCGTGGGTGGTTTCTTGCTGGCATCGCAGGGTCGTCTGGACTGGACCCTGCTGCTGGCCACGGTGGCCGGGTTGTCGCTGGTGGTGGCTTCCGGCTGCGCCATCAACAACTGCATCGACCGCGATATCGACGCACGCATGGCCCGCACCCAGAAACGGGTGCTGGTGACCGGCGACATGAGCCCCAAGGCAGCGCTGGCACATGGTTTTGTGCTGGGTGTTGCCGGCTTTGCCACGCTGGCCATCTGGACCAATATGCTGGCGCTGGCCTGTGCTGCGTTTGGCTTCGTGATCTATGTTGGCGTGTACAGCCTGTACATGAAGCGCAAGTCGGTATACGGCACCCTGGTGGGCAGCCTGTCCGGCGCAGTACCGCCGGTGGCGGGCTACTGTGCCGCCAGCGGCCGCTTTGACAGCGGTGCTGCCATCCTGCTGCTGATGTTCTGCCTGTGGCAGATGCCGCACTCCTATGCCATCGCCATCTTCCGCTTCAAGGACTACGAAGCGGCCAGGATTCCGGTGCTGCCGGTGGTGAAGGGCATTTCCGAGGCCAAGCAGCAGATTGTGCTGTACATCCTGGCCTTTGCCGTTGCCACCTTGCTGTTGGTGTTCTACGGCTACGCCGGTTATGGCTACCTGGCCGTGGCCTGTGCCACCAGCCTGTGGTGGCTGAAGATGGCGCTGTCCGGTTACAAGGAAAGCACTGACGACCGCGTCTGGGCGCGTCAGGTATTCTTCTTCTCCATCATCACCGTTACTGCACTGTCGGTGATGATGGCGGTGGATGGCCAGGTACCGGCCCATATCGGCTGGATGCTCTGAGTCCTGCTCACGTCAGATCAAACCTCCGCCAGCAGCCCGCCTGCCGCGGAGGTTTTTCTTTGTCCGCCTGCTTTGACCATGACGAGGCTTGACCCTGCACCAGAGCGCGCCGGATAATGTGCGCCCTGTTAAGTCTCTGTTTTTGCAGCATGTCAGCAGCCGCTGCCCTCTGATGCACCCCGGCCTGCAAGGCCGGGCCCACTAGCCCTGACCACGATGAACGCCACCAAGCCCGTTTTGCCCTCACGCCGTCTGTCTGTCGCCCCGATGCTGGACTGGACCGACCGCCACTACCGTTACTTTGCCCGGCAAATCAGCCGCCACACCTGGCTGTATACCGAAATGGTCACCACTGGTGCGCTGCTGTATGGCGATGTGGAGCGGCATTTGCGCTTTGACGAAGCCGAACACCCGGTGGCCCTGCAACTGGGTGGCTCTGAGCCGTCCGAGCTGGCGCAGTGCGCGCGGTTGGCGCAGCAGTGGGGTTATGACGAGGTGAACCTCAACGTCGGCTGCCCGTCCGAGCGGGTCCAGAAGGGGGCGTTTGGTGCCTGCCTGATGGCCGAGCCGCAACTGGTGGCCGACTGCGTCAAGGCCATGCGCGATGTGGTGGACATCGACGTCACCGTCAAGCACCGCATCGGTATCGACCAGATCGAGCATTACGACTACCTGGCCGGTTTTGTCGACCAGGTGGCTGCCGCCGGTTGCAACACCTTTATCGTGCATGCGCGCAATGCCATCCTCAAGGGCCTCAGCCCCAAGGAAAACCGCGAAATCCCGCCGCTCAAATACGACTATGTCTACCGCCTGAAGCAGGAAAGACCGGAACTGGAAATCCTGATCAATGGCGGGGTAAAAACCAATGCCGAAATCGCCGAACACCTGCGCCATGTCGATGGGGTGATGGTGGGGCGCGAGGCTTATCACAACCCCTGGCTGATGGCCGGGTGGGATGCTGTTTTCTATGGTGATGACAGCACCGCGGTGACCCGCCAGCAGGTGGTGGATGCCATGCTGCCCTATATCCGGGCCCGTCTGGCCGAGGGCCACAAGCTGCGTAATATTGCCCGCCATATACTGGGTTTGTTCCAGGGTATGCCGGGTGCACGCCAGTGGCGGCGCATGCTGTCCGATGCCAAGCTGTTGGATGGTGCCGACGAAGGCCTGCTGTTGCAGGCATTGGCGGCCATGCCGTCCCGCGTGTCCGACACCGAATAATCCGTGCTGACAGCAGGGTGGACGCGGCATGGTTGGCCGCTTACCCTGCTGTTCTGCGCTGTACGCAACAGGATGAATCCACATGTTCGACAAACTGGTTCTCGCCAGCAATAACGCTGGCAAGCTGCGTGAATTTTCCGCCCTGCTGGCACCGCTGGGTGTCACCGTCATCCCGCAAGGGCAACTCAATGTGCCGGAATGCCCGGAGCCGCATTACACCTTTCTGGAAAATGCGCTGGAAAAGGCCCGTCATGCCAGTCATGTCACCGGTTTGCCGGCGCTGGCCGACGATTCCGGCATCTGCGTGGAAGCGCTGGGCGGCAAGCCCGGTGTGTTGTCGGCCCGCTATGCTGGCGAGCCCAAGTCGGACGAGCGCAATAACGCCAAGCTGATCGAAAAGCTGCAAGGCAAGGACAATCGCCGCGCCTGGTATTACTGCGTGCTGGTACTGGTACGCCATGCCGACGACCCGCAACCGCTGGTGGCCGATGGCATGTGGCTGGGCGAAGTGCAGGATACCGCAGCAGGCGAGGGTGGCTTCGGTTACGACCCCTACTTTTACCTGCCGGAATTCGGCTGCACCGTGGCCCAGCTGGCGGCCGAGGACAAGAACCGTGTCAGCCATCGCGGCAAGGCCATGCAGGCTATGCTGGGCAAACTGCGTGAGCTGGCATGAGCGTGATTGACCTGTCCGGGCTGAAGGGCGGCCTGCGTGAACTGCCGCCGCTGTCGCTCTACATCCATTTCCCCTGGTGCGTGCGCAAATGCCCGTATTGCGATTTCAACTCGCACGAGCTGAAAAGCGGTAGCGGCCAGACCGTACAGTGGAACCCGCAAGCTGGCGTCGCCAGTGGTGGTTTCGATGAAATGGCCTATGTGGAAACCCTGCTGCGCGATCTGGAATACAGCCTGCCCGCCATCTGGGGCCGTAGCGTCAGCACCATCTTCATGGGTGGCGGTACGCCCAGCCTGTTTTCGGCGCAGGCCATGGACACCCTGCTGGCGGGCATTCGCGCCCGGCTGCGGCTGTCGCCGGAGGCGGAAATCACCATGGAAGCCAACCCCGGCACCTTTGAAGCGGAAAAATTCCGTGGCTACCGTGAGGCCGGTATCAACCGCCTGTCCATCGGCATCCAGAGCTTTAATCCGCAGCATCTGCAAGTGCTGGGACGGATTCATGATGGTGACGAGGCGCGCCGTGCCATCGACATCGCGCTGTCCTGCTTCGACAACGTCAACCTCGACCTGATGTACGCCTTGCCCGGTCAGACGCTGGAACAGGCACTGCAGGATATCGACACCGCCTTGTCGCATGGCATCACTCATCTGTCGGCTTATCACCTCACCATCGAGCCCAACACGCTGTACGCTGTGCGCACGCCGCAAAACCTGCCGGATGACGAAGTGTCAGCCGACATGCAGGATGCCATCGAAGCGCGACTGGCCGCTGCCGGTTTCGAGCATTACGAAACCTCGGCCTTTGCCCGGCCCGGCAAGCGCAGCCGCCATAACGTCAATTACTGGCAGTTTGGTGACTACCTGGGCATTGGTGCCGGCGCGCACGGCAAGATCAGCAGCCATGAGGGCATCGTGCGGGAAATGCGCCACAAGCAGCCTGCGGCCTATATCCAGGCAGTGGCCAACGGCCAGCCGGTGCAAAGCAGCCGCAAGGTGGCGCGCGACGAACTGCCGTTCGAGTTCATGATGAATCTGTTGCGGCTGACCGGCGGCTTTGAAACGCGCCTGTTCACCGAGCGTACCGGTTTGCCTGTATCCTGTATCCGGAATGAATTGCAGCAGGCCATCCAGCAAGGATTGCTGGAACAGGATGCCACCACCATTCGCCCCACTTTGCAGGGGCAACGTTTTCTCAATGACCTGTTAACCCTGTTTCTCAGGGATGGAGACCAGTAAATGACCAAAGAAATCATCCATACCGAACACGCTCCGGCCGCCATCGGTGCTTACTCCCAAGCCGTAAAGGCTGGCAACACCGTTTACCTGTCCGGCCAGATTCCGCTGGACCCGGCCACCATGACCGTGGTGGAAGGTGGTTTCGCGGCCGAAACCCATCAGGTATTCAAGAACCTGAAAGCCGTGTGCGAAGCCGCGGGCGGCAGCCTGGACCAGATCGTCAAGCTCAATGCCTACCTGACCGACCTGTCCAATTTCGCTACTTTCAACGAAATCATGGGCCAGTACTTCAGCCAGCCTTACCCGGCGCGTGCCGCCGTTGGCGTGGCCAGCCTGCCCAAGGGTGTGCAGGTTGAAGCCGAAGCCGTGCTGTTCCTGGGCTGATTGTTTGCCCGTGCAGTGACTGCAGCAGGCGACTACGGTCGCCTGTTTGCATTTCAGGCAACTGCCAGTTGGTCCGGCAGCCACGGCAAGGGAAATCCCGTTTCATCTCCAGTCCGCTTTGCTTCCTGGAGATGACTCATGTGGTGTCATGGCTATCTGGCGTTGCTGTTGTGTGCATTGCCCGTATCGGCCCAGGTATTCAAGTGCCTGGGCCCGCAAAGGCAGATCCTGTATCAGGATCACCCCTGTCCTGCGGGGCATCAGGCGCAGTTGATGCGGCCGGGCAGCTTCAGTCTGGTCAGTCGGGAGTATTACCAGATTCATGGCCGTCAGGTCTTGGTGGCGGAAGAGAGTGGCAAGCCAAAGCGTACGCTGACTCCCGCGCCATCCCGGCAGCGATCCGCCAAGTCATGTGCCAGCCTGCAGACCCGTGAACAGCGTGCGCGGCAAAACCTGACGCACAGCCGTTCTGCCAAGCAAACAAAGCGTTTCCAGCGTCAGCTTGCCAAGCTGCAACAAGACTTGCAGGATGCCCGTTGTTCAAGCTGATGGGAGAGGTGCATGTCCGGTTTACCGTTTGAAATCGTCAATGTCTTTGCCGAAACCACGTTTGGCGGTAATCCGCTGGCAGTATTTACCGCTGCGCAAGCGCTGTCGGATGCAACCATGCAGGCACTGGCACGGCAGATGAATTTGTCCGAGACGGTTTTTGTCTTTCCCTCCACCGAGGCTGATGCGCGCTTGCGCATTTTTACGCCAGCCCACGAACTGCCGTTTGCCGGACACCCAACCATCGGTGCGGCAGCCGTGCTGTATCACCAGCGGCAATTGGGCGAGAACTTTGCGCTGGAAACCAATGCAGGGGTGATTCCGATCCGGCATCAGGACGGGCAGTTCATCTTGCAGGCCAATCCTGCCAGGGAGCGCGCTGCTGAGCTGACCATCGAGGCTGCCGCCGCCATGTTGCGCCTGCCAGCTGCGGCCATTGCCGCAGCCCCCAGCTGGCTGGATACCGGCAGCGAGCAATTGCTGATCCGCGCAGCTAGTGCAGAGGCCGTTCTGGCCGCCCGGCCAGACCCGGCACTGTTTGTCCGGGACGCCTGCCTCTATCCCGGTCGCAGCGTGGCCTATCTGTGGCACGTGTCCAACAACCTTGCCACGGTGCGCCTGTTTTATGAACAGGACGGCGTGGTGCTGGAAGACCCGGGTACCGGCTCGGCCTGCGCCAATCTGGGTGGCTGGTGCAGCCTGCATCAGACCTATCCTGTGCAATGGCGGGTGGAGCAGGGGGCAGTGCTGCAACGCCCCAATGTATTGCACTTGACGGTGGATGAGCAGCGTCGTATTTATGTCGGCGGTTGCGTCATTCCTTTGGCGCGTGGCGAATTTGTCTTGTGAGCCGGAGCCATGCTTGACGGTTGACCAAGCCCTTGGCATCCTAGAGTCCAAGCTTCAAACTAGCGTTTCAATAAGACAAACAACACGAGGAAAAACATCATGAGCACATTGTGGAAAGCCGCTGTGGCGGCGGTCGGATTCATGGCGCTGTCCCACGCCGCATGGGCTGACAGCCCGATTGGCAGCTGGAAAACCATCGACGACGACACCAAGCAGGCCAAGGCCGTGGTGCAGATCGCCGAAGGTGCCAATGGCGAATTGTCCGGCAAGATCGTCAAGTTGTTCCAGAATCCGGATGTGGTGTGCGAAGCGTGTGATGGCGAGCGCAAGGGCAAGCCGGTCAACGGCATGACCATTCTGTGGGGCCTGAAGAAGGACGGCGATACCTGGGCCAACGGCAAGATTCTGGACCCGCACAATGGCAAGGTATACAGCGCCAAGATGAAACTGGTGGACGGCGGCAAGAAGCTTGAAGTACGCGGCTTCCTGGGCGTTTCGCTGCTGGGCCGCACCCAGGTGTGGGAACGCCAGTAAGCATTCAGCGGCAAGGACAGGGCAGGGCGGCGTACCAGGGCGGTGCGCCGCCCTGTTTTTTGGTTACAATCGCTGTTGATGACCCACGCCAACGACCTCGCCAACCAGCCACTGAATGTGGCCCCCGCTCTGGCCAAGAAGCTGGACAAGCTCGGCC
This sequence comes from Aquitalea pelogenes, assembly GCF_001515305.1. GTDB lineage: Bacteria > Pseudomonadota > Gammaproteobacteria > Burkholderiales > Chromobacteriaceae > Aquitalea > Aquitalea pelogenes. The sequence goes on along the minus strand of NZ_LNQV01000002.1, from coordinate 79,469 downwards.
TGCGCCGTCGCCTCGATCTGGTCTTGCACCTGCCATTGCGTTACGAAGACGAAACCCATCTCTATCCGATTGGCGCTGCTCCGTATGGGCAGCCTGTACTGGTGGAAGGACGGGTCATCAGTCATGAAGTGCAGTTCCGCCCGCGCAAGCAGTTGATGGTACGCCTGGAGGATGCCAGCGGCGTGCTGGTATTGCGCTTCATCCATTTTTATCCCAGCCAGCTCAAGCAATTTGCCGATGGTGTGTTGATTCGCGCCATGGGCGAAATCCGTCGTGGCTTTCATGGCGACGAGATGGTGCATCCCAAAACCCGCGAGGTGGTCGAAGGCAGCCCGCTGGCGGAAAGCCTGACACCGGTCTATCCCACGGTCAATGGCGTCACCCAGCCCATGCTGCGCAAGCTCATCCGCCAGGAACTCAAGGCCTTGCCGCTGCCGGAAACCTTGCCAGAGCCGGTGATGGCCCGGCTGGGCCTGCAAAGCTTCGCCGATGCCGTGCAGCTCTTGCATTCTCCGCCGCCGGAATACAGTGCCAGCCAGCTGTCCGAGCCAGGCCTGCCGGCATGGCAGCGGCTGAAATTCGACGAACTGATGGCACAACAGCTTTCCATGCGGCTGGCCTATCGCGCCCGCCGGCAAGGGCAGGCAGCCGCCATCCGGGGCAATGGCCAGCTGCGACAAGCCATGTTGGCCACGCTGCCCTTTGCGCTGACCCGTGCACAGCAAAAAGTACTGGCTGAAATCGATGCCGACCTGGCGCAGTCGCACCCCATGCATCGTTTGCTGCAGGGAGATGTGGGCAGCGGCAAGACGGTGGTGGCTGCTCTGGCGGCGCTGACCGCCATTGAGGCCGGTTTTCAGGTGGCGCTGATGGCACCCACCGAAATCCTGGCAGAGCAGCATTACCGCAAGCTGTCCGGCTGGCTGGAGCCGCTGGGACTGACCGTATGCTGGTTATCCGGCAGTCTGCGCAAAAAGCAGAAGGAGCAGTCGCTGCTACAGATGGCCAATGGCGAAGCCCAACTGGCAGTTGGCACCCATGCCTTGTTTCAGGATGGCGTCAGCTTTTCCCGGCTGGGGCTGGTCATTGTAGACGAGCAACACCGCTTTGGTGTCGGGCAGCGGCTGGCACTCAAGCAAAAGGGGCAGGAGCCCCATCAGCTGATGATGTCGGCCACGCCGATACCGCGTACTCTGGCCATGAGCTTCTATGCCGATCTGGATGTGTCCGTCATTGATGAATTGCCACCGGGCCGCACCCCCATCGTCACCAAGCTGATCAACAGCAGCCGGCGCGAAGAAGTCATCGACTATGTCCACAAGACCTGCAGCGAAGGCCAGCAGGTGTACTGGGTATGTCCCTTGATTGAAGAGTCGGAAACCTTGCAATTGCAAACAGCGGTGGATACCCATCGGGTGCTGGCCGCCCAGCTGGCACAGTGGAAAGTTGGCCTGGTGCATGGCCGCATGAAGCCGGACGAAAAAGCAGCGGTGATGGCTGCTTTTACCAGTCGGGAGCTGCATGTACTGGTGGCTACCACCGTCATTGAAGTTGGCGTGGATGTGCCCAATGCCAGCCTGATGGTGATTGAACACGCCGAGCGCATGGGCTTGTCGCAGTTGCACCAGCTGCGTGGTCGGGTTGGGCGCGGCAGCGCACGCAGTGTCTGCATGCTGCTGTTTGAGAATCCACTGTCAGAGCTGGCCAAGGCGCGCCTGAAAGTGATTTACGAGAATGTGGATGGCTTCGAGATTGCCCGGCAGGATTTGCTGATACGCGGGCCGGGTGAGTTTCTCGGTGCACGGCAAAGCGGTGTGCCGATGTTGCGTTTTGCCAACCTGGAAGAAGATATCGAGCTGCTGGAAGCAGCCCGTGAGCTGGCACCAGAAGTACTGCAACGCTGGCCGGAAGCGGCAGAGGCGCATCTGGAACGCTGGCTGTCCGGACGCGAGCAATACCTCAAGGCCTGAAGTCCCCCGGTTTGCTGTTTTTCCTGCCATCAGCCAAAAAAGCGCCCCATTCCGACTGGAATGAGGCGTCAAGGGATTGCTGCAAACAACAAAGGAGAAACCATGATGAAGCGAGTTAATATTAGCAAATAATTAAATAACGAATCAATGGTGTTTTGTTTGCTGTTTGATCATGATCAAACTCTACAGATCATGATGCCCATCATAGAAAAAGCCGCCCTCTGGCGGCTTTTCAGGCAATGTCGAAGCAACAGGGCTTACTTGAGCCAGTTGCTGGCCAGGTAGTACAGGCTGCCCGACAGCAGCATGGCAACCGGCATGGTAAACAACCAGGCCAGCAGGATGGAGCGCACGGTCGACCATTGCAGGCCGGCCTTGTCAGCCACCATGGTGCCCGCCACGCCGCTGGACAAAACATGGGTGGTGGAAACCGGCAGGCCAAACTGACTGGCCAGACCAATGGAGACCGCCGCAGTCAGCTGTGCCGACATGCCCTGAGCGTAGGTCATGTCCTTCTTGCCAATGCCTTCGCCGACAGTCTTCACCACGCGACGCCAGCCAATCATAGTGCCGCCGCCCAGCGCCAGCGCCACGGCAATGATCACCCAAGTGGGCGCGTATTCGGTGGTAACGGTCAGGTCCTTGCGCAGATTACTCAGCAGCTGCTTGTCATCCGCACTCAGGTTAGGCAGCGAGCCGGCCTTCTTGGCTGCATCATCCAGACACAGCAGGTCGGTACGTACATCCCAGCGCTTGCTATCCGGCAGGTTGCGATAGGTGCTGCCATCGCCCAATGCAGTAATCAGGTTGTCGGCAGTGCGCAAGGTGTCACGCGGCGACAGTCATGCACATTGCTGCCTGCCGCCGATGGCTTGAACATGGCGTCCAGCGCGGTCTGGTGACGATTGTAGAACTGCTGCAAATGCAGGGCCGCGTCACGGGTGCGTTCGATCTGGTAAGGAGTACTGTCCAGATTCAGCACGTATTTGGCCGGGACAATGCCAATGAGAACCAGCATGATCAGGCCGACACCCTTCTGGCCGTCATTGGAACCGTGCGAGAAGCTGACACCCATGGAGCTGACGATCAGCATGAAGCGCATCCAGAACGGTGGATGCTTGCGGCCTTCCACCTGCTGACGCTGGAAGGGCGTCTTGTGCATATTGCTTTGCGGACGGGAGCGGCGCAGGGCAATCACCAGCAGACCGGACAGCAGTGCACCGACCAGCGGCGAGCACAACAGCGACAAACCCACATCGATGGCCTTGCCCCAGTTCACGCCCTGCGACAGAGGGGTGCCGTTGATCAGGCAATTGGCCAGGCCAACGCCGAGGATGGCGCCGATCAGGGTGTGCGAGCTGGAAGCTGGCAAACCGAAATACCAGGTACCCAGATTCCAGGCAATGGCAGCAGTCAGCAAGGCAAACACCATGGCCATGCCACGGGCGGTATTGACTGATACCAGCAAATCAACCGGCAGCAAATGAACAATGGCATAGGCAACCGCCAGCCCCCCGGTCAGAACACCCAGAAAGTTGAAAACACCGGAGGCAAATACCGCCAGGCGTGGCTTCATCGATTGAGTGTAAATGACGGTGGCAACAGCGTTGGCCGTATCGTGGAAACCGTTGATGAACTCGAAGGCCAGGACAAAGCCCAGCGACAAGATCAGGGTGATGGCCACATGGGTGTCCAGCCCTGCAAAGAGGTCCAGCATGATCATGAAAATCGTGTTAAGGAAAGCCGGGATTGTTGTGTCCAGACCTTCGTGCGTCAAGTAAATGAACCAAAAAAAAACCGGCTTGTCGTTTTCCCGCTGCGCAACTGACAGCTTGCTTGACAGGTGTCTGTTTTCGCCGGTTTTTTCAGGCGTCCCAAGCCAAAATCATCTGGAATAATGGCGGGCAAAATGGGGCGGAATGCAAAAGCCCCCGCCCTGGATAAACCAGTTGCGGGGGCCGAGAATGGCGGATCAGCCGAACTTGCCGGTGATGTAATCCTCGGTGGCCTTTTGTTTGGGCGCGGTGAAGATGTTGTCGGTTTCGCCAAACTCCACCAGTTCACCCAGATACATGTAGGCGGTGAAATCGGAAACCCGCGCCGCCTGCTGCATGTTGTGGGTCACGATGGCGATGGTGTAGTCCTCTTTCAGTTCATGAATGAGTTCTTCGATGTGGGCGGTGGAAATCGGGTCCAGTGCCGACGTCGGTTCATCCAGCAGCAATACCTCCGGGCGGGATGCCACGGCACGTGCAATGCACAGACGCTGTTGCTGGCCACCGGACAGCGAGTTGCCGGATTGCTTCAGCTTGTCCTTCACCTCATCCCACAGCGCAGCCTTGCGCAAGGCCCATTCCACGCGGTCGTCCATCTCGGTCTTGGCCAGTTTTTCGTACAACTTCACCCCGAAGGTAATGTTGTCGTAGATGGACATCGGGAACGGAGTGGGCTTCTGGAACACCATGCCCACCTTGGCGCGCAAGAGGTTGATATCCACATCGCGGCCCAGGATGTTATGCCCGTCCAGCAGGATTTCGCCTTCCGAACGCAGGCCCGGATACAGCTCGTACATGCGGTTGAAGGTGCGCAGCAGGGTGGATTTGCCACAGCCGGAAGGGCCGATGAAGGCCGTGACCATGCGCGGTGCAATCTCCAGATTGATGTTCTTCAATGCGTGGAAATTACCGTAAAAGAAGTTCAGATTCTTGACCTGAAGCTTGACGTTGTTATCAGCCATTGTCGTCATGCCTTAATGCGATTGGGTTTTCTGGCTGCCCATCCAGCGGGCAAGGATATTAAGCGTCAGCACGCTCAGGGTAATCAGCAAAGCACCAGTCCAGGCCAGGGTGTGCCAGTCTTCGTACGGGCTCATGGCGAACTGGAAAATCACGATGGGCAGGTTGGCCATCGGCTGGTTCATGTTGTTGTTGAAGAACTGGTTGTTCAGGGCAGTAAACAGCAGCGGTGCGGTTTCACCGGAAATCCGTGCCACCGCCAGCAAGATGCCGGTCAGCACCCCGGCCTTGGCCGAACGCAGCGTCACATACAGGGTGATTTTCCATTGCGGCGTGCCCAGTGCTGCAGCAGCTTCACGCAGGGTGTTGGGAACCAGGCGCAGCATGTTTTCGGTGGTACGCACTACTACCGGAATCACCAGCAGGGCCAGCGCGAAGGCACCAGCCCAGCCGGAGAAGTGACCAACGCTGACCACATAAACTTCATACACGAACAGGCCGATCACGATGGACGGTGCCGACAGCAGGATGTCGTTGATGAAGCGGGTGGTGGGTGCCAGCCAGCCACGCTGACCGAATTCCGCCAGATAGATGCCAGCCAGAATGCCGATCGGTGTGCCGATCACGGTGCCGAACAAGGTCATCATCAGGCTGCCGTAAATGGCATTGGCGAGGCCCCCCTGGCTGCCTGGTGGCGGCGTGCTCTGCGTGAATGCCTGCAGGCTCAGGCCGGACAGGCCGTGCTGCAGCAGTGTGAACAGAATCCACAGCAACCAGAACAGGCCAAAGGCCATGGTAAGGGTGGAGGCCCCCATGTTGAAGGCATTCACCAGGCGACGGCGACGATAGATCGAAGTATTCATGGTGCTGCTGCTTTCGCTGCGACCCTGCAGTTTCACGGATTCGCTGATGGTACTGTTGGTCATGGTGTTGGCGCCTTGTCAGGATGCCTTGCCTTCCTGTTTCTGCAGGCGCAGTAACAGGAGTTTGGCACAGGCCAGTACGACGAAGGTGATGAAAAACAGGATCAAGCCCAGCTCGATCAACGAAGCCATGTGGAATTCTCCGGTGGCTTCGGCAAATTCATTGGCCAGTGCGGAAGAAATCGACTGACCCGGTTCGAACAGGCCGACGGCAAAACGGGAAGAGTTACCGATGACGAAGGTCACTGCCATGGTTTCACCCAGTGCACGGCCAAGGCCCAGCATGATGCCACCGACCACACCGGTCTTGGTGTAGGGCAGAACCACGTAACGCACGACTTCCCAGGTAGTGGAGCCCAGGCCGTAGGCAGATTCCTTGAGCATGGTGGGTACCACTTCAAACACATCACGCATCACGGATGCGATGAACGGAATCACCATCACGGCCAGGATCAGGCCGGCAGTAAACACACCGATGCCCATCGGCGCACCCTGGAACAACAGACCGATCAACGGAATGTCACCCAGGTTGTCAATCAGCATCGGCTGGATATGGTCGGCAAACATCGGGGCAAACACAAACAGGCCCCACATGCCGTAAATGATGGACGGAATGCCTGCCAGCAGTTCGACGGCAATACCCAGCGGACGCTTGAGTACATTCGGACACAGCTCGGTCAGGAATACCGCAATACCGAAGCTGACCGGCACGCCAATCAGCAAGGCAATGAAAGAGGTGGCCAGCGTGCCGAACACCGGCACCAGTGCACCGAATTTCTGTGCTACCGGATCCCAGTCGCTATCGGTCAGGAAACCCCAGCCAAACTTGCTCAGGCTGGGCATGGCACCAATGATCAGGGAGATCAGAATGCCCACCAGCAAGGCCAGTACCAGAAAGGCAAAGCAGCGCGTGGCTATTCTGAACAGATTGTCTAGCAGCAGTTGCCGCTGCATTTGCTGGTTATTGCTGAACTTTTCCATGAGGGATACTCGGTCGCGTCTCAGACAAAAAGCCGGGGTGGTAAGCCCCGGCCTTGCGGCTACAACTCTCTGAAAGGTGCACAACAAGCACGCTCATTCGTTGTAGCCAGATTGTTATCAGTTAAAGACCGGCTTACCGCTAGCGTCGGTAATCTGCTTCCAGCTGGTACGAATCACGGTCTTCACGCTATCCGGCATCGGGATGTAGTCCAGATCCAGTGCGGTCTTGTCGCCATTCTTGTAAGCCCAGTCGAAGAACTTCAGTACTTCGGTGCCCTGTGCCGGCTTGTCCTGCTTCTTGTGCATCAGGATGAAAGTGGCACCGGAAATCGGCCAGCTATCCTTGCCCGGCTGATTGGTAAGGATCAGGTAGAAACCAGGAGCCTTTTTCCAGTCTGCATTCGCAGCGGCAGCCTTGAAGGTCTTTTCGTCCGGAGCAACAAAGTTGCCGGATTCATTCTTCAGTTGACCGTAAGTCAGTTTGTTTTGCTTGGCGTAGGCATATTCAACATAACCGATGGCGCCCTTGATGCGGGTTACATAGTTGGCTACGCCTTCATTACCCTTGCCACCCACACCAGTCGGCCAGTTCACGGCGGTGTTGGAACCAACCTTGCTGGACCATTCGCTGGAAACCTTGGACAGGTAGTTGGTGAAGATGAAGCTGGTACCGGAACCGTCGGAACGACGTACCACGGTGATTTTCTGATCCGGCAGCTTGACGCCCGGGTTCAGGCTGGCGATTGCCGGGTCATTCCACTTGGCAACCTTGCCCAGGAAAATGTCAGCCAGCAACGGGCCGGTAAACTTTACCTGACCTGCGGCGATACCAGGTACATTGATTACCGGCACAACACCACCGATCACGGTCGGGAACTGGGTCAGGCCGGATTTTTCCAGCTCTTCAGCCTTCAAGGGCATGTCGGAAGCACCGAAATCAACAGTCTTGGACTGGATTTGCTTGATGCCGCCACCAGAGCCGATGGACTGGTAGTTCATGTTGTTGCTGGTGGTTGCCTTGTAGGAAGTGGCCCACTTAGCGTACAAGGGGTAGGGGAAAGTAGCGCCGGCGCCGGTGATGTCGGCTGCCATGGCTGCGCCAGCAACAAAGCCGGCGGACAAGGCCAGCGAAGCGACCAGACGTACAGACTGTTTCATGCTTGCTCCTGAGTATTAGGGTAAGGGCGTGCTAAGTGTTGAGGCGCATCCTATCCCCCCAAGTTTTCAGAAATATTACAAGTCGTCGAAAAGCCGTATGGGATGTTTTGACGCCACCGCGAGTGGGGATATAATCCGCAGCTCAAATACGGAGACAAGCGATATGGCAGGCAAGCTGATCATCGGCAACTGGAAGATGAATACCCGCGCGCAAAGCGCACAATCCCTGGTTGCGGCCTTGCTGGCCGATCCGGTCTGCAATCAGCCCTGGGTGGGTGTTGCTGCTCCTGCAGTCTATCTGGCAGCACTGGGCGTGCAGCTTGCCGGTCAGTCTCTGCAATTGTCGGCGCAGGATGTCAGCAGCTTTGCCGCTGACGGTGCTTTTACTGGGGAAGTGTCTGCCGACATGCTCCGTGACGTCGGCTGCCGCTATGCACTGGTTGGACATTCCGAGCGCCGCCAGTATTTTGGCGAGGCCAATCCGGCCTTGCTCTCCAAGATGAACAACGCCATGGCTGCGGGCCTGGTGCCGGTGCTGTGTGTGGGTGAAACCCTGGACGAGCGCGAGTCCGGGCAGTACCTGGAGGTGATTTTCAGCCAGCTGGCCATCCTGTCCGAGGTGAACGACGGCGAGTACGTCATTGCTTATGAGCCCGTCTGGGCGATCGGCACCGGCAAGGTGGCATCGCTGGAGCAGATTGCGGAGATTCACACCGCAATCAAAACGTGGTGCTTGCAAAATGCCAAGCCCTCGGCTAATATTCGCGTCCTCTACGGCGGCAGTGTAAAGGCAGAGAATGCCGAGTCAATTCTGAAGACAGAAAATGTCGACGGAGCCCTTGTTGGTGGGGCATCTCTGGACGCCGGATCATTCAGGATGATTTGCCAGGCCGCAGGAAAATTGATATAGTATGGAACTTATTAAGACGCTTATTTGGGTTATAAACCTCCTTTCCGCAGTGACGATCATCGTCCTTGTCCTCATGCAGCATGGCAAGGGTGCGGATATGGGTGCAGCTTTCGGTAGCGGCGCTTCCGGTAGTCTGTTTGGTGCGTCTGGTTCTGCGAATTTCTTGAGTAGAACCACTGCAATTGCAGCGGTTGTATTCTTCTCCACGAGTCTCACCCTTGTTTATCTGTCGGGGGCGGAAAAACAGATCTGGGTGTGATGGGTGGCAAGGTTGAGCAAGTTGCGCCGCAAATCCCGGTCGGGGCAACCACTGGCAAAGCTTCGGGTACTACATCAAAAATTCCGGAGTGACAGTAAAGTTATATAGTGCCGACATGGTGAAATTGGTAGACACGCTATCTTGAGGGGGTAGTGGCCGTAGGCTGTGTGAGTTCGAGTCTCACTGTCGGCACCACCATTCAAAAATAGGCCACCGGGATTCCGGTGGCCTATTTTATTTGGAGCCAAGGAGGGTAATTCCTCCTTTTTTTGGGGGTGTACGGGAAATGCTGCAAAATTATTTTCCCATTCTGTTGTTTGTCATCGTCGGTTTGTTGGTCGGCGTAGGTCCTATTGTCCTTGGCAAGGTCCTCGCACCCAATCGTCCCGACCCTGAGAAACTCTCTCCTTATGAGTGTGGATTCGAAGCCTTCGAAGACGCACGCATGAAGTTTGACGTTCGCTACTACCTCATCGCCATTCTGTTCATCCTGTTCGATCTGGAAATTGCATTTCTGTTTCCCTGGGCTGTGGTCCTGAAAGAACTTGGTGCCTATGGCTTTGGCGTAATGGTGGAGTTCCTGGCGGTGTTGACGCTGGGCTTCGTCTACATGTGGAAAAAGGGAGCGCTGGAATGGGAGTAGAAGGTATTCTGGAAAAAGGCTTCGTGACCACGACAGCCGACAAGCTCATCAACTACACCCGAACCGGTTCGCTGTGGCCCATGACCTTTGGCCTGGCATGCTGTGCGGTGGAGATGATGCATGCCGGTGCCGCACGTTATGACCTGGACCGTTTCGGCATCGTTTTCCGCCCCAGTCCCCGTCAGTCTGACCTGATGATCGTGGCTGGTACGTTGTGCAACAAGATGGCACCGGCGCTGCGCAAGGTGTATGACCAGATGGCAGAGCCCCGCTGGGTCATCTCCATGGGTTCCTGTGCCAACGGTGGTGGTTACTACCACTATTCCTATTCTGTCGTCCGTGGCTGTGACCGCATTGTGCCGGTCGATGTCTATGTGCCGGGCTGTCCGCCGACTGCCGAAGCACTGCTGTATGGCATCATCCAGCTGCAGAACAAGATCAAACGCACCTCTACCATCGCCCGATAAGGTAAGCACTTATGGCCTCCAAGAAAATGGAAGCACTGGGATCGGTCGTCGAGCGTGTGCTGGGCGACAAGCTTGTTTCAAGCACGCTGGCCCTCGATGAACTGACCATCGTCTGCAAGGCGGCAGATCTGACCGACGTGGCCACCACGCTGCGTGATCATGCCGAACTTTCCTTCGAACAACTGATCGACCTGTGCGGTATGGACTACAGTGCCTACCGTGACGAGCCGTGGGATGGCCCGCGCTTTGCTGCCGTCTATCACCTGCTGTCACTCAAGCACAATGTCCGTATCCGTCTGCGCGTGTTTGCCGAAGATGACAGCTTCCCGCTGCTCGCCTCGGTCAACCCCATCTGGAATGCGGCCAACTGGTTCGAACGTGAAGCGTTCGACCTGTACGGCATCGTGTTTGAAGGTCATCCCGACCTGCGTCGCATCCTGACCGACTATGGCTTTGTCGGCCATCCGTTCCGCAAGGATTTCCCGCTGTCCGGTCACGTTGAAATGCGTTACGACCCGACCCAGCAGCGCGTGATCTACCAGCCGGTCACCATCGAACCGCGCGAAATCACTCCGCGCATCATTCGTGAGGAGAACTACGGTGGCTGAGATCCGTAACTACACGCTGAACTTTGGTCCTCAGCACCCGGCAGCCCACGGCGTATTGCGTCTGGTGCTGGAGCTGGACGGCGAAGTGATCCAGCGTGCCGACCCGCACATTGGCCTGCTGCACCGCGGTACCGAGAAACTGGCTGAAAGCAAGACTTTCATCCAGTCCTTGCCGTATATGGACCGTCTCGACTACGTATCCATGATGTGCAACGAGCACGCCTACTGCCTGGCCATCGAAAAGCTGCTGCAAATCGAAGTGCCGCTGCGTGCGCAATACATCCGTGTGATGTTTGCTGAAATCACCCGTATCCTGAACCACCTGCTGTGGATTGGCGCTCACGCCATCGACATCGGCGCCATGACCATGTTCCTGTACGCTTTCCGTGAGCGTGAGGACCTGATGGACTGCTACGAAGCCGTGTCCGGTGCCCGTATGCATGCCGCCTACTTCCGCCCGGGTGGCGTATACCGTGATCTGCCGGACTCCATGCCGCAGTACACCGTATCCAAGATCAAGAACGCCAAGGAGCTGGCGCGCCTGAACGAAGGCCGCAAGGGTTCCATGCTGGACTTCATCGACGATTTCACCAAGCGTTTCCCGACTTACGTAGACGAATACGAAACCCTGCTGACCGATAACCGTATCTGGAAGCAGCGTACCGTAGACATCGGCGTGGTCAGCCCGGAACGTGCCAAAAACCTGGGTTTCTCCGGCCCGATGCTGCGTGGTTCCGGCATCGAGTGGGATCTGCGCAAGAAGCAGCCCTACGACGTATACGACCGTCTGGACTTCGATATCCCGGTGGGCAAGAAGGGTGACAGCTACGACCGTTACCTGGTCCGCGTGGAAGAAATGCGCCAGTCCAACCGCATCATCCAGCAATGTGTGGCATGGCTGCGTGACAATCCCGGCCCGGTCATCACCGACAACCATAAAGTGGCTCCGCCTTCCCGCGAAGGCATGAAGTCGAATATGGAAGACCTGATTCACCACTTCAAGCTGTTTACCGAAGGCATGCATGTGCCTGAAGGTGAAGCCTACGCGGCTGTAGAACATCCGAAGGGTGAGTTCGGTATCTATCTGGTATCCGACGGTGCCAACAAACCGTACCGACTGAAAATCCGTGCCCCGGGTTTTGCCCATCTGGCAGCCCTGAATGAAATGGCAACGGGTCACATGATTGCCGACGTGGTGGCCATCATCGGTACCCAGGATATCGTGTTTGGGGAGATTGACCGCTAATGCTATCCGCACAATCACTCGCCGCCATCGACCGCGAAGTCGCCAAGTATCCGGCTGACCAGGCTCGTTCGGCGGTTATGGGCGCGCTGCGCATTGCCCTGGTGGAGCGTCGGGAAACCGGCAAGACACCGGAAGAGCGCTGCCTGAATACCGAGGTGATCGAATTCGTTGCCAACTACCTGAATATCGCTCCGGTAGCTGCTTACGAAGTCGCCACCTTCTACAACATGTACGACATGAAGCCGGTGGGCAAGTACAAGATTACCGTTTGTACCAACCTGCCCTGTGCCCTGTCCGGTGGCGTGAATGCTGCCGAGTACATCTCCAAGAAGCTTGGCATCGCCATTGGCGAAACCAGTGCTGACGGCAAGTACACCTTGCTGGAAGGGGAGTGCATGGGTGCCTGCGGCGATGCGCCGGTCTTGCTGGTGAACAACCACAAGATGTGCAGCTTCATGACGCCCGAAGCAATCGACAAGAAACTGGCGGAGCTGAACTGATGGCAATCTTCGTCAATGGTGTGATTTTCGACGGCGTGGACACCTCTGCGCAGGACTGCTGGAAGCTGGAGGCCTACGTGGCCCGTGGCGGCTACCAGGCCCTGCGTCGCATCATCGAATCCAAGATGCCGCAAGAGGATGTGATCGCCGAAGTGAAAAATTCCGGTCTGCGCGGCCGTGGCGGTGCGGGCTTCCCCACCGGCCTGAAGTGGAGCTTCATGCCGCGCTCTTTCCCGGGCGACAAATACGTGGTGTGCAACACCGACGAGGGTGAACCGGGTACTTTCAAGGACCGCGACATCCTGCGTTTCAATCCGCATGCGCTGATCGAAGGCATGATCATCGCCGGCTACGCCATGGGTACCAAGGCTGGCTACAACTACATCCACGGTGAAATCTTCGAAGAGTACGAACTGTTCGAAGCAGCACTGGATGAAGCCCGTCAGGCTGGTTTCCTGGGCAAGAACATTCTCGGCAGCGACTTCAGCTTCGATCTGTTCGCCCACCATGGTTATGGTGCCTACATCTGCGGTGAAGAAACCGCGCTGCTCGAATCGCTGGAAGGCAAAAAAGGCCAGCCGCGCTTCAAGCCGCCGTTCCCGGCCAGCTTCGGCCTGTACGGCAAGCCGACCACCATCAACAACACCGAGTCCTTCGCCTCCGTGCCTTTCATCATTCGTGATGGTGCACAGAAGTTCCTGGAAGCGGGCAAGCCGAACAATGGCGGTACCAAGCTGTTCTCGGTATCCGGTCACGTGAATCGTCCGGGCAATTACGAGATTCCGCTGGGCACCCCGTTCTCGGTACTGCTGGAAATGGCAGGCGGCATGCGTGATGGCAAGAAGCTGAAGGCAGTGATTCCGGGTGGTTCGTCCGCTCCGGTATTGCCCGGCGATGTCATGATGCAATGCACGATGGACTACGACAGCATCTCCAAGGCCGGCTCCATGCTGGGTTCTGGGGCTGTCATCGTGATGAATGAAGATGTGTGCATGGTGAAGGCGCTGGAGCGTCTGGCCTACTTCTATCACGAAGAGTCCTGCGGCCAGTGTACGCCGTGCCGCGAAGGCACCGGCTGGCTGTACAAGGTGATCCATCGCATCGCCAACGGCGAAGGCCGTCCGGGTGATCTGGAGCTCCTGGATTCGGTAGGCAATAACATGGCCGGCCGTACCATCTGTGCACTGGCAGATGCTGCCGTGTTCCCGGTTCGCAGTTTCACCAAGCACTTCCGCAATGAGTTCGAGTATCTGATCGAACACAAGAAGCCCTTGGTGGACCACAAATGGTGTTGAGCGATGCTTGAAATCGAAATCGACGGTAAAAAACTGACTGTCCCGCAAGGCAGTACCGTGATGGATGCCGCCCATTCCGTGGGTACGCACATCCCTCACTTCTGCTACCACAAGAAACTGTCCATCGCTGCCAACTGCCGCATGTGTCTGGTTGAAGTGGAAAAGGCACCCAAGCCGCTGCCCGCCTGCGCTACGCCGGTGACCGACGGCATGAAGGTGCATACCCATTCCGACCTGGCCAAGAAGGCACAAGCCGGCGTGATGGAATTCCTGCTGATCAACCACCCGCTGGATTGCCCGATCTGCGATCAGGGCGGCGAGTGCCAGCTGCAGGATCTGGCCGTGGGCTATGGCAACTCCACCTCGCGCTATCAGGAAGAAAAGCGCACTGTGGTGGCCAAGGACATGGGCCCGCTGGTATCGGCTGAAGAAATGGCGCGTTGCATCCACTGCACCCGCTGCGTGCGCTTCACCGAAGAAATCGGCGGTTTCCAGGAAATCGGCATGGCTAACCGTAGCGAATTCTCGGAAATCATGCCCTACCTGGGCAAGACCGTTAATTCGGAAATCTCCGGTAACGTCATCGACCTCTGCCCGGTTGGCGCGCTGACATCCAAGCCTTTCCGCTACACCACCCGTGCCTGGGAGCTGTCCCGCCGCAAGTCGGTCAGCCCGCACGATGGTCTGGGTTCCAACCTGATCGTTCAGGTGAAATCCAACGAAGTAATGCGTGTACTGCCGCTGGAAAATGAAGCCATCAACGAATGCTGGATCGCCGACCGCGACCGCTTCTCGTATGAGGGCCTGAATTCGGCCGAGCGTCTGCAAAAGCCGATGATCAAGTTTGACGGCAAGTGGCACGAAACCGACTGGGAAACCGCTCTGGCCTACGTGGTCAAGGGCCTGAACGGCGTATCCGCCGATCACGGCAAGGATGCCATCGGCTTCCTCACCAGTCCGCACTCCACTACCGAAGAACTGTATCTGGCACAAAAGCTGGCTCGCAGCTTTGGTGTGAACAACATCGACTACCGTCTGCGTCGTAGCGACTTCTCGGCCGATGCCGCCCAGCAAGGCGCGCAATGGCTGGGTTCCAGCATTGTCGAGCTGACCACGGCCAAGTCCATCCTGGTGGTGGGCAGCACGCAGCGCAAGGAACAGCCGCTGCTGGCTTCCCGCCTGCGTCAGGCGGTGAAGAAGGGCAGTGCGCTCAACGTCATCCACGTGACTGACGATGCGCTGCTGACCGCAGTCAATGCCAAGCTGATCGTATCGCCGCTGGCGCTGGTTAACGCGCTGGCCCAGGTGCTGAAGGCTGTGGTTGAGCTCAAGTCTGCTCAAACCGCCGTTGATCTGGCTGCTGTTACTGTTGGTGCCGAGGCACAAGCTATTGCCGCCAGCCTGAGTGGTGCCGAATCGGCTGCCATCGTGCTGGGCAATGTGGCGCAGCACCATCCTGCCTTCGCCCAACTGCTGAAGCTGGCACAGGAAATCTCCGCGCTGACCGGCGCACGTTTCGGCCTGCTGGCTGAAGCTGCCAACAGCACCGGTGCTGAACTGGTTGGTGCCTTGCCGCACCGCGCCGCCTTTGGTGCTGCGGCCACTGCAGGTCTGAACGCTGCTGCAATGATTGCCGCGCCGCGCAAGGCTTACTTCCTGCTCAACACCGAAGTCGAGTCCGACAGCTACAATCCGCAAGCTGCGGTAGCCGCCATGAAACAGGCCGCCACCGTGATTGCGCTGACCGCCTACAAGGGCGCAGGCCTGCTGGATTACGCTGACGTGCTGTTGCCGATCGCGCCGTTCTCCGAGACCGCCGGTTCCTTCGTCAACATGGAAGGCAAGCTGCAGTCCTTCAACGGCGTAGTGCGTCCGCTAGGCGAAACCCGTCCGGCCTGGAAGGTGCTTCGTGTACTGGGCAATATGCTGGGCCTGACCGGCTTCGAGCAGAACAGTGCTGAAGAAGTCCGTGCCGAATTGCTGGCCAAGGGTTCCATCGAATCCTCCCTCAGCAATGCACTGGGCGATGTGGCCATCAATGCAGCCGTGACCACCGGTCTGGTGCGCATTGGCGAAGTGCCGCTGTACCAGGCTGATGCCATCTGCCGCCGTGCGCCGTCCTTGCAGAAGACTGCGGATGCAGCTGCGCCGGTTGCCTCCGCGCACTCCAGCGTGCTGGCCAGCCTGAATGTGGCGGCCGGTTCCCAGGCCGTGTTGCGTCAGGGTAGTGGCGAGCTGAAGGTGCTGGTTGAAGCCGACGACAGTCTGCCGGCTGATACGGTGCGCCTGGCAACAGCTCACCCGCTGACTGCTGGTCTGGGTGGCATGTTCGATTCCATCGCGCTTTCACAGGGGTAAAACATGGAGTTCTTGCAAAGCATTCTCGGTAATGAAGCGGGGCTCACGGTGTGGACCCTGCTGAAAATCATCGCCATCGTGGCACCGATGATGATTACCGTCGCTTATCTGACCTACGCCGAGCGCAAGGTCATTGGCTACATGCAGATCCGTATCGGCCCTAACCGGGTTGGTCCGCTGGGCCTGCTGCAGCCGCTGGCTGACGGCCTGAAGCTGCTGATGAAGGAAATCATCCTGCCGACGCAGTCCAGCAAGGGCTTGTTCCTGCTGGCTCCGGTGCTGGCCATCGGCCCGGCACTGGCGGCCTGGGCTGTGGTTCCCTTCAGCGACACGCTGGTTCTGGCCAACATCAACGCGTCCTTGCTGTACATCCTGGCGCTGTCCTCGATTGGTGTTTACGGCATCATCGTGGCCGGCTGGGCTGGTAACTCCAAGTACTCCTTCCTTGGTGCCATGCGCTCTGCCGCACAGATCGTTTCTTACGAACTGGCGATGGGCTTCGCACTGGTTGGCGTTCTGATGGTGTCCAGCAGCCTGAACCTGGTTGACATCGTCAAGCAGCAGGCACATGGCATGGCAGGTGGTTCGCTGTTCTCCTGGAACTGGTTGCCGCTGTTCCCGCTGTTCATCGTCTACCTGATCTCCGGTGTGGCCGAAACCAACCGTGCTCCGTTTGACGTGGCCGAAGGTGAATCCGAAATCGTGGCCGGTTTCCACGTGGAATACTCCGGCATGGCATTCGCCGTATTCTTCCTCGCCGAATACGCCAACATGATTCTGGTTTCCGCCCTGACTTCCATCCTGTTCCTGGGTGGCTGGCTATCGCCCTTCCCGGCAAGCTGGGGCCTGCTGGGTGCTGGTGGCTTCTTCTGGCTGGCTGCGAAGATGGCGTTTGTGCTGTTCTGCTTCCTGTGGTTCCGCGCGACATTCCCGCGTTATCGCTACGACCAGATCATGCGTCTGGGCTGGAAGGTGTTCATTCCGGTTACCCTGGTGTGGATCCTGGTCCTGGGTATCTGGATGATGACCCCGCTGTCGCTGTGGAACTGAGGGGATAGGTAAAGAACATGGATACGATTCGCAACTTTTTCAAAACCTTCCTGCTGGTGGAACTGGTCAAGGGCCTGATGCTGACCGGGCGTTATTTCTTTGCCCGCAAGATCACCGTCCAGTTCCCGGAAGAGAAGACGCCGATCTCCCCGCGCTTCCGCGGCCTGCATGCGCAGCGTCGCTACGCCAACGGTGAAGAGCGTTGCATTGCCTGTAAGTTGTGCGAGGCGGTGTGCCCGGCAATGGCGATCTCGATCGAGTCGGAACAGCGTGAAGACGGCACCCGCCGTACTTCCCGTTACGACATCGACCTGACCAAGTGCATCTTCTGCGGTTTCTGCGAAGAGGCATGCCCGGTCGACGCCATCGTCGAAACGCACATCTTCGAATACCACGGTGAAAAACGTGGCGACCTCTACTACACCAAGCCGATGCTGTTGGCGGTGGGTGACAAGTATGAGGCCGAAATCGCTGCCAACAAGGCAGCCGATGCCAAGTACCGTTAAGGGGGCCTCATGAGCATGACTACGGTTATTTTCTACATCCTGTCCGCCATTCTGCTGTTTGCGGCGGTTCGGGTGGTCACTGCCAAGAACCCGGTACACGCCGTGCTGTATCTGGTACTGGCCTTCTTCACCAGCTCCGGACACTGGCTGCTGCTGCAGTCCGAGTTCCTGGCCATTACCCTGGTACTGGTTTATGTGGGCGCGGTGATGGTGCTGTTCCTGTTTGTGGTGATGATGCTGGACATCAATATCGAGCAATTGCGTGAGGGTTTCTGGCGCAATTTCCCGGTGGCGGCCACTGTCGGCCTCATCATGGCTTTCGAAATGGTACTGATCCTGACCAACCCGCATACCGGCCTGGCTGATTACAAAGCCGGTGCCGCACTGGCCGCCGATGCCAGCAATGTGAAGGTACTGGGTCGTCAGCTGTACACCACCTACCTGCTGCCGTTCGAGCTGGCTGCGGTTGTGCTGCTGGTGGCCATGGTGGCTGCCATCGGTCTGACCCAGCGTAGCCGCAAGGATACCAAGGTGGTGGATGCCGGCGATCAGATCAAGGTTCGCAGTCAGGACCGTGTACGCATCGTGAAGATGCAAGCCGAGAAAAATGTGGAAGCGGCCGATACTGCCGAGTCCGGTGAGCAACAGGCCTGACGGCCGAACAACATAAGGGAGGAAATGTGCTGACACTAACTCACTTCCTGGTGCTGGCCGCAATCCTGTTTGCCATCAGCGTGCTGGGGATTTTCCTGAACCGGAAGAACCTGATCGTGCTGTTGATGGCCATCGAACTGATGCTGCTGGCAGTGAATTTCAATTTCATTGCCTTCTCGCATTACCTGTCCGATACAGCAGGCCAGATTTTCGTGTTCTTCATCCTGACGGTAGCAGCGGCAGAATCCGCCATTGGCTTGGCCATTCTGGTGGTGCTGTTCCGCAATATGCGGACCATCAACGTTGAAGACCTGGGCAGCCTCAAGGGCTAAGGCAAACCGGTTACCAAACTACAAAGCACACAAGCATGGATATGAAAAGCTTATACCTGCTGATAGCGCTCTCACCTCTGGTGGGGTCCATCATTGCAGGCTTGTTTGGATGGGCAATCGGCCGCCGCGCTTCCCACGTCGTGACCATTCTCGGCGTGGCAGTCTCGGCAGCCCTGTCCTTCAAGGTACTTTATGCCTTCCTCACGGGGCAGGCTGAAGTTTTCAATGCGCCGGTCTACACCTGGCTGACGGTAGGGGGCTATGAGTTCTCCGTCGGCTTCCTGGTGGACTCGCTGACAGCAATGATGCTGGTCGTGGTGACCTTCGTGTCGCTGATGGTGCATGTCTACACCATCGGTTACATGCAGGAAGACCCGGGCTATCAGCGCTTCTTCAGCTACATCTCGCTGTTTACCTTCTCGATGCTGATGCTGGTGATGAGCAACAACTTCATCCAGCTGTTCTTCGGTTGGGAAGCAGTGGGCCTGGTGTCCTACCTCTTGATCGGCTTCTGGTTCAAGCGTCCGACCGCCATTTATGCCAACCTCAAGGCATTCCTGGTTAACCGCGTGGGTGACTTCGGTTTCCTGCTGGGTATCGGTCTGGTACTGGCCTACTTCGGTGGCTCGCTGAACTACAGCGATGTATTCGCTGCGGCTCCGGCACTGGCACACAAGACCATCCAGATCATCCCGGGTTGTGAGTGGTCGCTGCTGACCGTCACCTGCATCCTGCTGTTCATCGGCGCGATGGGTAAGTCGGCACAGTTCCCGCTGCACGTGTGGCTGCCGGATTCGATGGAAGGCCCGACCCCGATCTCCGCGCTGATTCACGCGGCGACCATGGTGACTGCCGGTATCTTCATGGTATCGCGCATGAGCCCGCTGTTTGAAATGTCGGATACTGCGCTGAACGTGGTGCTGGTGGCTGGTTCCATCACCGCCCTGTTCATGGGCTTCCTTGGCATCGTGCAGAACGACATCAAGCGTGTGGTGGCTTACTCCACGCTGTCGCAGCTGGGTTACATGACCGTTGCGCTGGGCGTTTCCGCCTACCCGGTGGCCATGTTCCACGTGATGACCCACGCATTCTTCAAGGCCTTGCTGTTCCTTGGCGCCGGTTCCGTCATCATGGGCATGCACCATGACCAGGACATGCGCAATATGGGTGGCCTGCGCAAGTACATGCCGATTACTTGGCTGACTTCGCTGCTGGGTTCGCTGGCGCTGATCGGTACTCCGTTCTTCTCCGGCTTCTACTCCAAGGACTCCATCATCGAAGCGGTACAGCTGTCGCATCTGCCGGCAGCCGGTTTTGCCTACTTCGCGGTGATTGCCGGTGTATTCGTGACGGCCTTCTACTCCTTCCGCATGTACTTCCTGGTCTTCCATGGCAAGGAACGCTGGATGGAGAAAAAGGACGACCATCATCATGGTCATGACGATCACGACCACCATCATGGCCTGGGTCCGAACGACAAGCCGCATGAGTCGCCGTGGGTAGTGACCCTGCCGCTGGTATTGCTGGCCATTCCGTCGGTGCTGGTGGGCTTCTTCGCCATCGAGCCGCTGCTGTACGGTTCCTTCTTCAAGGGCGTGATCACCATCAACAGTGAAGCACACCCGGCGCTGGAAGAACTGGCTCACGAATTCCACGGCTCTGTTGCCATGGGCGTTCACGCATTCACTTCGCTGCCCTTCCTGCTGGCCCTGGCCGGTGTGGTGACTGCCTGGTTCTTTTACATGAAGGCGCCGCAGATTCCGGCTGCCATCAAGCAGAAGTTCAGCTTCGTGAACCAGATTCTGGAAAACAAGTACTACCTGGACGAACTGTATTTCGCAGTCTTTGCCAAGGGCTCCCGTGCTCTGGGTACCTTCTTCTGGAAGGTGGGCGACATGCTGCTGATCGACGGCCTGGTGGTGAATGGTGCAGCCAAGCTGGTGGGAACCTTCTCCAGAGTGGTACGCAAGCTGCAGACCGGCTTCATCTACAGTTATGCCACGACCATGATCATTGGCGTGCTGGCTCTGATGACGCTGTGGTTCTCGCAGATCATCCTGCGCTAAGGCCCAGACCTCTGGAATTGGAATAACTACTTAGGTTTTGACTATGTTCACAAATCAGTTAAGTCTGGTGATCTGGGCCCCGATCGTGGCCGGGTTGCTGGTACTGGCTACGGGAGGAGACCAACGGGCCACCTTGGCTCGCTGGGTCGCCGTAGCCGGTGCCCTGATCGGTTTTCTGTTGTCCCTGCCGTTGTTTACCGGCTTTGACAACCTGAACGGCGGCATGCAGTTCGAGGAAGTAAAGCCGTGGATTGCCTCCTTCGGCATCCAGTACCATCTGGGTGTTGACGGCATTTCCATGCTGTTTGTCATCCTCAACAGCTTCACCACCCTGATGGTGGTGCTGGCTGGCTGGGAAGTCATCAAGAAGCGCCAGTCGCAGTACATGGCCGCTTTCCTGATCATGTCCGGCCTGATCAACGGTGCCTTTGCCGCGCTGGATGCCATCCTGTTCTATGTCTTCTTTGAAGGCATGCTGATTCCGATGTACCTGATCATCGGTGTCTGGGGTGGTCCGCGTCGTGTGTATGCATCCTTCAAGTTCTTCCTGTACACCCTGCTCGGTTCGCTGCTGATGCTGGTTGCCTTGATCTACCTGTACTTCCAGGCTGGCAAGACTTTCGACATCCAGGCCTTCCAGGCAATTGCCAAGATTCCGCTGCACGTACAGATCCTGCTGTTCATCGCCTTCTTCCTGTCGTTCGCCGTGAAGGTGCCGATGTGGCCGGTGCACACCTGGTTGCCGGATGCCCACGTGGAAGCGCCGACTGGTGGTTCCATGGTGCTGGCAGCCATCACCCTGAAGATTGGTGCTTACGGCTTCCTGCGGTTTGCCCTGCCCATCCTGCCGGATGCCGCACGTGAACTGTCGTGGATCATGGTTGCCCTGTCGCTGGTGGCCGTGGTGTACATCGGTCTGGTGGCGCTGGTGCAAACCGACATGAAGAAACTGGTGGCTTACTCCTCCATTTCCCACATGGGTTTTGTCACCCTGGGCATGTTCATGTTCACCGGTTCGCATCTGAACCAGTGGGCGGTTGAAGGCGCGCTGGTACAGATGGTGTCGCACGGTTTCGTTTCCGCCGGCATGTTCTTCTGTATCGGTGTGATGTACGACCGCGTGCACAGCCGCAACATCGCCGACTACGGTGGTGTTGCCAACAAGATGCCGATCTTTGCTGCCTTCATGATGCTGTTTGCCATGGCCAACTCCGGTCTGCCGGCGACTTCCGGTTTTGCCGGTGAGTTCATGGTGATCATGGGTGCGGTACAGGTGAACTTCTGGTACGCCGCGCTGGCCGCAACCACCCTGATCTTCGGTGCTGCTTACACACTGTGGATGTACAAGCGGGTGATCTTTGGCGAGGTGAGCAATCACCATGTTGAAGAAATGGCTGACGTGAACAAACGCGAGTTCCTGGTGCTGGTCGTTCTGGCCATTGCGGTGCTGGGCATGGGTCTGTATCCGCAAGGCTTCGTCGAGAAGATGCACCTGTCGGTAAATGACCTGATTGCGCATGTTGCGCAGACCAAGCTCTAAGCTAAGGCCATAAGGAAAACATAATGAATTGGGCTGATCTGAACCTGATGCCTGCATTGCCCGAACTGTTCATGTCCGGGGCAATTCTGGTCATCCTCATGCTCGATGCCTTTATTTCGGACGCAAAGCGCGGCATGCATTACGGCCTCGCCTTGCTGACGTTGGCAGTCTGTGCCGTGTTGCAGGTGCAAACCTACCCGGTGGTGCCGGTACATACCTTCTCTGGCATGTTTGTCAGCGATGCACTGTCCAGTCTGGTAAAACTGGCCATGTACGGCAGTACCGCCATCGTGCTGGTATACAGCCGTCAGTACATTGCTGACCGCGGCCTGCTGCGCGGCGAGTTCTTCTCCCTGGCACTGTTTGCTCTGCTGGGCATGAACTTCATGGTATCTGCTTCCAGCTTCGTGTCGCTGTACATGGGTCTGGAACTGCTGTCGCTGTCGCTGTATTCGCTGATCGCGCTGCAACGCGACTCGGTGAAGGCAACCGAGTCGGCCATGAAGTACTTCGTGCTTGGTGCACTGGCTTCCGGTTTGCTGTTGTACGGTATTTCCATGATTTACGGTGCCACTGGCACGCTGGATCTGGCGCTGGTTGCCAAGGCAATCAAGGCGCATACCGCCAACGACATGCTGCTGGTATTTGGCCTGGTGTTCATCGTGGCTGGTTTGTGCTTCAAGCTGGGTGCCGTTCCGTTCCACATGTGGGTACCGGACGTTTACCAAGGCTCGGCAACAGCCGTTACCCTGATGGTGGGTGGTGCGCCGAAGCTGGCTGCGTTTGTCTTTGTACTGCGCATCCTGGTGCAAGGCCTGGAAGCCATGGTCGCCGACTGGCAGGCCATGCTGGCTCTGGTGGCTGTGCTGTCGATGGCAATCGGTAACATCACTGCCATTGCACAAACCAACATCAAGCGCATGCTGGCTTACTCCACCATCTCCCATATGGGCTTCCTGCTGCTGGGCCTGTTGGCTGGAACCCCGGATGGCTACGCCGCTGCCCTGTTCTACGCCCTGATCTACGTGCTGATGTCCATGGTCAGCTTCGGTATCCTGCTGGGCCTGTCCCGTGCCGGTTTCGAATGCGAAACCCTGGACGACCTGAAGGGCCTGAACAGCCGCAACAGCTGGTATGCACTGCTGATGCTGCTGACCATGTTCTCCATGGCCGGTGTTCCGCCGCTGGCTGGCTTCTATGCCAAGTTCGCCGTGATCAAGGCCATTGCAGACATCCATCTGTACTGGCTGGCCGTGGTGTCCGTGATGATGTCGCTGATTGGTGCCTTCTACTACCTGCGTGTAGTGAAGAACATCTACTTCGACGAAGCACAGGATACTTCCGCCATCGTGATGCGTGCCGACATGAAGCTGGTGCTGTCGTTGAATGCCATTGCGCTGCTGGTACTGGGCGTAGTGCCGGAACGTGTGATCGTGCTGTGCATGCAAGCGATGAAGCAATCGCTGGCAGCCATCTAAGCGAAAGCCCTGCACATGCAAGCCAGTGTTGCTACCTTGCTGATCGTCGCCTTCCTGGCGGCAAACCTGCCGTTCCTGACCTCCCGTCTGGCTGGTGTGCTGCCGGTTGCCAACAAGCATTTCGGTTGGCGCTTACTGGAAATGGCCGTGCTGTTTTTGCTGGTCGGCCTGTTTGCCCGTTTTCTCGAGGCCAAGCAGATGCCGGTCCAACAGCAGCACTGGCAGTTCTATGTGACGACGGTTGCCTTGTTTGTGGTGTTTGCGTTTCCCGGTTTCGTCTACCAGATGTTCTGGAAGAAGCGCAGTCACTAGGCAGTTCAGCTTGCAAAGAAAACCCGGCCCCGGCCGGGTTTTTTCATGGCCTGTCATTGCCTGTTCGGAGCAACGGATTGCTTGTAGGTAGCGACTGGGTTTGCAGTCGCCGGGCATGGCAGTGCAGGGTAGCAGGGGAGGGCAGACGCGTCAGGTTGGAAGGTTAAAGAGGATTGATCCTTATCTGCGGGCTTTCCAATTGCTACAGACAAGAAAACCCGGCACGAGGCCGGGTTTTCTTGTTACAGGCATGGCATTCAATAAATGCGCGGTTCACCTTCTGGCCGACTTTTGAAGCGTTTGTGCAGCCAGAAGTACTGGTCGGGTATCTCGCGGATCCGCTCTTCCAGGAAGGCATTCATGCGCCGTGTATCAGCTACTACATCATCGGTCGGGTAGTTTTCCCATGCCGGATAAAATTCCAGCTCGAAGCGATTGCCAACACGGCGCGCGATCAAGGGAACCACGTGCGCCTTGGCCAGTTTGCTGATGCGTGACAGTCCGGTAATCGTCGCAGCGTCCTTCTCGAAGAATTTCACGAACACCGAGTCGCGCGCGCCGAAGTCCTGGTCAGGCAGGTAGAGGAAGGGCGTGTGCTCCTTGCGCATGGCCTTGATGATGGAACGCAGGCCTTCATTACGCGGCACGATATAGCAATTGTTGTAGCGCTGACGGCCAGCGTAGATCTGGGCATCCAGCGTGTCGTTCTTCTGCTGCGAGTAAACGCTCACCAGTGGCAGTACCTGGTTCAGCGCGAAAACACACATCTCGAAGCCGACAAAGTGCGGGTAAAACAGGATCACATCCTCACCCTTGGCGCGCAGCTCCTCCACGATATGCAGATTCTTGATGGTGACCAGCTTGCGGATACGATCGGCAGAGCTCCACCAGGCGACGCCGTATTCCAGCGCCAGGCGGATCATGTAGCCGAAGTTGGATTTGATCAGGCGTTTTCGTTCAGCCTCACTCATATCAGGGAAGCAAATGCGCAGGTTGGTGAGGCCCACCTTGCGACGGTCTGCCGCCAGGTGATAAGCCACCAAGCCAATTCCATCCGCCAGCAAACCAATCGCCCACATGGGCAGCAGGCGAATCAGCCATAACAGGGCAAAAACAATCTTCATGGGTTTCCTTGCTGATGGTCCGGCGGAGTCACGCCCGCCGGACATTTGTAACGGTTGTAGCTCCACAGGTACTGGCTGGGGAAGCGGCGGATCATGTCCTCAACGGTCCGGTTGAGCAGCGCACAATCGGCATCCTTGTCACCACTGAATGGTTG
This sequence comes from Aquitalea pelogenes, assembly GCF_001515305.1. Taxonomy (GTDB): domain Bacteria; phylum Pseudomonadota; class Gammaproteobacteria; order Burkholderiales; family Chromobacteriaceae; genus Aquitalea; species Aquitalea pelogenes. The sequence goes on along the minus strand of NZ_LNQV01000002.1, from coordinate 54,199 downwards.
GGACATGGCTTCGATATGCACCACGAAGCCCTCGCCGCGTGGCAGTCGTTCGCCAACAAAAAACAGCACTTCCACCCCGCTCACCTGTGCCAGGCGTGGCACCAGGCTCATGGTGTAAGCCGGTTTGCCAAAAAAAGGTGCCCATACACCTTCCCCGTTGCCGGGAACCTGATCGGGCAGAATGATGGTGGCTTCGCCCGATTTCAAAGCCTTCATCAGAATGCGCACACCGGCACCGGTTGCCGGCGCGGTCTTGCCCTTGCCACGGGCACGTCCTGCCTGCATTACCGGTTCCAGCCAGGTCAGTTTTGGCGGCCGGTACATGGCAGTCAACGGAAAGGGCAGGCGCGAGCTGATGTAACGGCCGGCAATGTCATAACTGCCAAGGTGCGGGGTGACAAAAACAATGCCATGGCCGGCTTGCAAGGCACGCTCAACATGCTCCCAGCCATGACAGGCTTTTACCAGTGCGGCGATGTCTTCCGGCTCCCGGCACCAGGCTATTGACAATTCCAGTGCACCTTTACCGGTTTCCAGTGCGGATTGTTTGACTAGTCCTTGTAAAACCTGATAATTTTCACAGATTTTACTCGACGCCAGATTACTTCTCATCCGCTCTGCATAGCGGGGGGATGAAAGGTAAGTAAGCCGCCCCAGAATGGCGCCGAGACATTGCAGCCACGACAGCGGCAAACGCGCCAGCAAGGACAACACGAGTTGGACCAGCTTGGACATGGTTTAGTCTGTGGTGATCGTAAAGCGGCCTATTTTATCATCACACTGTTTTGCTTTATTCGGGAATCAACAAACAAATGAGCGAATATCTGTTTACGTCGGAATCGGTATCGGAAGGCCATCCGGACAAAGTAGCCGACCAAATCTCCGATGCCATCCTCGATGCCATCCTGCGCGAAGACAAATACGCTCGCGTAGCAGCCGAAACCCTGGTCAACACCGGCCTGGTGGTACTGGCTGGTGAAATCACCACCTCGGCCAATGTCGACTACATCAAGATCGCACGCGAGACCATCAAGCGCATCGGCTACGACAACTCCGAGCTGGGTTTCGACTACCACGGCTGCGCCGTCATGGCCTGCTACGACAAGCAATCGCAAGACATCGCCCAGGGCGTGAATGAAGGCGAAGGCCTGGACCTGAACCAGGGCGCTGGCGACCAGGGCCTGATGTTCGGCTATGCCTGCGACGAAACCCCCACGCTGATGCCTTTCCCCATCTACTACGCCCACCGTCTGGTACAGCGCCAGGCCGAACTGCGCAAGGACGGCCGCCTGCCGTGGCTGCGCCCGGACGCCAAGAGCCAGATCACCTGCGTGTACGATGGTGAAACCGGCCTGCCCAAGCGCATCGACACCGTGGTGCTGTCCACCCAGCACAGCCCGGAAATCGATCACAAGACGCTGACCGAAGCCGTCATCGAAGACATCATCAAGCCGGTCCTGCCGCCGGAAATGCTGACTGCCGAAACCAAGTATCTGGTGAACCCGACCGGCCGCTTCGTGATTGGCGGCCCGATGGGCGACTGCGGCCTGACCGGTCGCAAGATCATCGTCGACACCTATGGTGGTGCAGCCCCGCACGGTGGTGGCGCCTTCTCCGGCAAGGACCCGTCCAAGGTAGACCGCTCGGCCGCTTATGCCGGTCGTTACGTGGCCAAGAACATCGTGGCTGCCGGCCTTGCCCGTCAGTGCCAGATCCAGGTTTCCTACGCCATCGGCGTGGCCGAGCCGACCTCGATTGCAGTGGATACCTTCGGCACCAACAAGATCCCGAACGAAAAGATCGTGGAACTGGTGAAGAAGCACTTCGACCTGCGCCCGAAAGGCATCATCCAGATGCTGGACCTGCTGCGCCCGATCTATGGCAAGACCGCCGCTTACGGCCACTTTGGCCGCGAAGAGCCGGAATTCACCTGGGAACGCACCGACAAGGTGGAAGCGCTGCGCGCTGACGCTGGTCTGTAAACCAGTTAGCTGTTGTTGCAAGATCAAAAAAGCACCGATTCATTCGGTGCTTTTTTCTTGTCAGTTTAACGTTGGCAGAAAAAAAGGGCGCCGAAGCGCCCCGAAGTCCCTTACCACAACTTGTCGATGGTGTTGGCTGCTTATTCCACACGCTCGCCGTGCAGAACCACATCCAGACCTTCGCGTTCTTCGTCTTCAGCCACACGCAGGCCAACAACCACATCAATGATTTTCAGCAGGATGAAGGTGATGATGGCGCAGTACACCACGGTCACACCCACACCGATTGCCTGGGTAGCTAGGCTACCTTCGGAACCACCAATGCTCTTCACCGCAAACACACCGGTCAGCAACGCGCCAACGATACCGCCAACACCGTGTACACCGAAGGCATCCAGCGAGTCATCGTAGCCCAGCATGTGCTTCAGGCCAGTTGCACCCCAGAAGCAAACCACGCCAGCCACTGCACCGATAATCAGGGCACCCTTTACATCCACGAAACCAGCTGCCGGGGTGATGGCAACCAGACCAGCTACCGCACCGGAAGCAATGCCCAGTACCGACGGCTTTTTCTTGTGAATCCATTCAGCAAACGTCCAGGCCAGTGCAGCCAGACCGGTGGCAACCTGGGTGGTCACCATGGCCATGCCGGCACGACCATCAGCAGCTACTGCAGAGCCGGCATTGAAGCCGAACCAGCCTACCCACAGCATGGAAGCGCCAATCAGGGTCAGGATCAGGTTGTGCGGCGGCATGGCTTCCTTGCCAAAACCGACACGCTTGCCCATTACCAGGGCACAGATCAGGCCGGCAATACCAGCGTTGATGTGAACTACGGTGCCACCAGCAAAGTCCAGCACGCCCTGGCCACTCATCCAGCCGCCCGGACCCCATACCCAGTGGGCAACCGGCACATAAACCAGCAAGGACCACAGTGCGGTAAAGATCAGCAGGGCAGAGAATTTCATCCGTTCAGCAAATGCGCCGGTGATCAGTGCCGGGGTGATGATGGCAAAGGTCATCTGGAACATCATGAACACCGATTCCGGGATGGTGCCGGCAGCCGGGTGAACCGCCACTTTCTTGGTGTCGGCAATGTAGTCCATGCCATCCAGGAAGACACGGCTCAGGTCACCCAGGTAGGGGTTACCGACGGTAAAGGCCAGGCTGTAGCCAACGACGGCCCACAGTACGGTCACCAGCGCGGTGATGGCAAAGCTTTGCATCAGGGTGGCCAGCACGTTCTTTTTGCGGACCATGCCGCCGTAGAACAGGGCCAGGCCCGGAATGGTCATGAACAGCACCAGTGCGGTGGAGGTCAGCATCCAGGCTGTGTCGCCGGAGTTGATGACCTTGAAGTCAGCCATGGCCGGACCTGCCGGTGCATCAGCCAGAACGGGCAGGGCCAGTGACAACAGGCCGGTACCCAAGGCAGCAAGTTTCTTCTTCATGTGATTTCCCCTGTATGGCTATAGCGTGACTTAAACCGCGTCGGTGCCGGTTTCCCCGGTCCGGATCCGCACGATTTGTTCAAGATCGAAGACAAAAATCTTGCCATCACCAATCTTGCCGGTACGTGCCGATTTTTCGATGGCCTCGACAACCTGGTCCAGCAGACTGTCATCAATGGCAATTTCCAGTTTGACCTTGGGCAGGAAGTCCACGACATATTCAGCGCCACGATACAGCTCGGTATGACCTTTCTGACGGCCAAATCCTTTGACTTCCGTGACGGTAATGCCTTGCACGCCAATGGCGGATAGCGCTTCACGTACTTCATCAAGCTTGAAGGGCTTGATCACGGCGGTGACCAGTTTCATGTTCACTCCTTTTCGGTGGACCCGGTTAGTTGCTTGCGTTACTGAGGAACACTACTGCATAAACCGTGCCAGCTTATTATCTTGCTGTTACCTAAGTGTTTTCCGCGATTAAATCTGTAATTGCTGAGCATTAATGGCTGTCAGCACCAAGGCGGAGCATCTATTATTGATCCTCTGCACTCAATTGGTGCGTTGCTCGCTGCGCTGCAGCGCCGAATGGATTTTGCTACACTCGAAGCGGACTATCGATTACCTGCAAAGGAGCACCAAGATGTTGAGTCAGAAGATTTTTGAAGAAATCAGCAGCAAGATCAGCGATACCATCGCAGCCAGTCCGGCCAAGGATATCGAGAAGAACATCAAGGCCATGATGGCATCCACTTTCTCCCGCATGGATCTGGTGACCCGCGAAGAATTCGATGTGCAGCAGGAAGTACTGGTGCGTACCCGTGAAAAACTGACTGCACTGGAAGCCCGCCTGGCCAAGCTTGAAGCCCAGGTTTTCCCTGAGGAAGCCCAGGCCAGGACCGAAGCCCAGGCTGAGTTGGGTCATTCCTGAGCACGATGGCTCTGGCCGTAGTAGCGAGCCGTGCCCTGGCCGGGCTACATGCCCCGGAAGTTGCCGTTGAAGTCCATCTGGCCAATGGACTTCCGCAGTTCACCATCGTCGGCTTGCCCGACACCGAAGTGAAGGAAAGCCGGGACCGTGTCCGGGCCGCCATTCTCAATTCCGGCTTTGAATTCCCCGCGCGTCGCATCACGGTCAATCTGGCTCCGGCTGATCTGCCCAAGGACTCAGGCCGTTTCGACCTTCCCATTGCCATTGGCATTCTGGTTGCCGCCGGCCAGATACAATGCCCACATCTTGCAGACTATGAATTTGCCGGCGAACTGGCACTGAGTGGCCAGCTGCGTGCAGTGCGCGGTGCCCTGGCCATGGCATGCCAAACCCGTCGTGCAGGCCGTGCCTTCATGTTGCCGCGAGACTGTGCTCAGGAAGCTGCGTTGGTGCTGGCAGATCAGGTTTATGCCGTGGATAGCTTGCTGCAAGTTTGTGCACACCTGAATGGTACCCAGCCCTGTTCACCCATCGTCGTCAACCAGAATGACACACGGCCCGTTTATCCGGACTTGGCCGATGTCAAAGGCCAGGCCGCAGCACGTTATGCCCTGGAGATTGCCGCTGCAGGTGGACACAGCCTGTTGCTTGTAGGACCACCGGGTACGGGGAAGTCCATGCTGGCGTCGCGTTTGCCGGGCATTCTGCCAACGATGAATGAGGAAGAAGCGCTGGAGGCCGCCTCGGTTCAGTCACTTGGCACGCGAGGCTTTTTACTGGAGCAATGGCGCCAACGACCATTCAGGGCTCCGCACCACACGGCATCAGCCGTTGCCCTGGTTGGCGGCGGTTCAGACCCGCGGCCGGGAGAAATCAGTCTGGCACATCATGGCGTGTTGTTTCTGGATGAGTTGCCAGAATTCGATCGCAAGGTATTGGAAGTATTGCGTGAACCTTTGGAGTCCAAAGTAATCCATATTTCGCGCGCCAGCCGGCAAGCCATTTTTCCCGCCGACTTTCAACTGGTTGCTGCCATGAATCCCTGTCCTTGCGGGTATCAGGGGCAGCCTTCCGGGCGCTGTCAATGTACACCGGAACAAATTGCCCGCTATGTTGGCAAATTATCGGGCCCGTTGCTGGACCGTATAGATATGCATGTACCGGTTCCGGCTTTGGGTGCGGATGAACTCACCAGTGCGGTGGCCGGAGAGGCTAGCGAGTTGGTGCGTTTGCGTGTTCAGCAGGCACGTGACGTGCAGTTGCAGCGCCAGGGATGCAGTAATGCCCGTCTTTCCGGCCTGGCGCTGGAACAATATGCTGCCGCAGACCCGGCAGCACTTGCTTTGCTGGCAGGTGCTTTAGAAAAGTTGGGGCTGTCGGCCAGAAGTTATCACCGGATATTACGCATCGGACGTACGGTGGCGGATCTGCAAGGAAGCGTGAAACTGGAACGGCATCATATGCTGCAAGCCATTCAATTAAGAAGGAGTGGTTTTGGTGTGTGATGCGGTAAATATATTTTCGTCTGGTTTTAATAGATAATGTACCGATTGATTGTATGGAAATGGTAGTAGTACATGGCAAATCGTGATGTGAAGAATTCCTCTCGTTCCAGCACCTCTGGGCGAGGACGTCCTGGCCGCAAGAGTGGAGGCGGGGGGCTGGTAGCGGGCATAGTCATCGGCCTGATCGTGGGCGTTGCTGTTGCAGTGGGCCTCGCCATGTATCTGAATCGTTCTGCAACGCCATTTTCCAATCTGGAGAAGCTGGATCGCAAGGGCGGTTCTGCTGCAAGCTCGGCACCATCGACAGAACTTCTGGAACCGGGTACCAAGATTGCCGATGTACAAGCCAATCAGCCAGCACCTGCTGCGTCGGCTCCAGTGAAAGTCGAACAGCCGGCACCGCCACCGATGCCCGCAGAGCAGCCTGCGGCAACAAATACGGCTCCTGCGGCAAGTGCCAAGAATAAACCGGCTACGTCTCCGGCCACTACGGCCAAGGATGAACAGCGTTTTGACTTCTACAAAATCCTGCCCGGTCAGGTGGATGCAGTCCCTGCCGATGGCAAGGCCGCAGGTAAAGACCGGGAACCTTCTGCTGCTGCACCAGCCAAAAAGGTCTTCCTGCAACTGGGTTCCTTTCAGAATGAAAATGAAGCTGACAACCTCAAGGCCAAGCTTGCCTTGCTGGGTGTTGAGGCCAAAATCCAGTCTGTTTCGATTCCTGACAAGGGCATGGTCCATCGTGTCCGTATCGGCCCATTGAGCAAGCCTGAAGATATCGATCGCCTGCGTGCCCAGTTGAAGCAGGATGGTATCAATGCTGCCGTCGTCAAGGCAGAGTGATTCAAATAAACGTCTAGAGGACAAAAAATGAAAAAATGGTTGTTGATGACCTTGCTGCTGGTCAGTGGTTTTGCCAATGCTGCTTCCGAGCTGGGCAAGGATTATGTGCTGATGGCCAAGCAGCAGCCGGTGGCTAATCCCAAAAAGGTTGAGGTGATCGAGTTTTTCTCCTACACCTGCATCCATTGTTTTCATCTGGACCCGCTGATCACCGCCTGGGAAAAGAAAAAGCCGGCCTATGTTGATTTCCGTCGCGAGCAGATTGTTTGGCAAAAGCCGATGGAGGGTTTTGCCCGCCTGTTTGCCACGCTGAATGTCACGGGATACATGGAGAAGCTGAATGCGCCGGTGTTCGACGCCGTCATGCAGCAGAAAATCAACCTGGCCGATCCTTCGGTGCTGAATGACTGGCTGAAGAAACAGCCTGGTGTGAACCTGGCCAAGTTCATGCAAACCTATAACTCCTTCGGTATCAACAGTCAGGTTGCACGCGCCAGCCAGATCACTCGCGCCTACAACATCGAAGGAACGCCTACCATTGTCGTGAATGGCAAGTATGCGCTGTCACCGGCTGCTCCGGAGCGTCTGATCGAAGTGCTTAATGACGTCATTGCCAAAGCCAAGGCAGAAAGCAATATCAAGTAATGCATGTCCTGATGGCAACGCCTGCATTCGCAGGCGTTTGCTTTTTTCGGACGAAAGCTTGACGCTTCGAGAAATAACAGGTACTATTCATTTCTCTGACGCGGGGTGGAGCAGTCTGGTAGCTCGTCGGGCTCATAACCCGAAGGTCGTAGGTTCGAATCCTGCCCCCGCAACCAAGTTTTCAAGAAAAGACCACTCTCAAGAGTGGTCTTTTCTTGTATGTGCGCAAGCACACCATTACGTTCAGTTTGCTGTTCAGGAACGTATTCCCTCGAGTCATATTTTCGGGCCGTCTTCTTTGGAAGAGGGCCCATTTCTTTTTCTGATTCATGCCTAAGGCGATATGCAATAAAAAACCGCCTTTATCGAAGGCGGTTTGCTTGGCTGGTCAGGGATGATCAGATGCGTTTTGCCAGTTCTGCCGCCTTGCCAACGTAGGCAATCGGAGTCAGCTCCAGCAGGCGTGCCTTTTCAGCTTCCGGAATCTCCAGCCCCTTGATGAAGGCGGACAGCGTTTCGCGGGTAATGCCATCCTTGCCGCGGGTCAGCTCTTTCAATTGCTCGTAAGGGTTGGGTACACCGTAGCGGCGCATTACGGTCTGGATCGGTTCAGCCAGCAATTCCCAGCTGCGACCCAGTTCTTCAGTAATGGCTACCGGATTGATTTCCAGCTTGTTCAGGCCCTTGAGGCAGGCTTTGAAACCCAGCATGGTATAGCCGAAGCCAACGCCCATATTGCGCAGTACGGTGGAGTCGGTCAGGTCACGCTGCCAGCGGGAAACCGGCAACTTTTCTGCCAGGTGTTGCAGAATGGCATTGGCCATGCCCAGATTGCCTTCGGAGTTTTCGAAGTCGATCGGGTTGACCTTGTGCGGCATGGTCGAGCTGCCTACTTCGTCCTTCTTCACTTTTTGCTTGAAGTAGCCCAGCGAGATGTAGCCCCAGATGTCGCGGTTCAGGTCGATCAGGATGGTATTGATGCGGCCTACCACCTGATACAGCTCGGCCATGTAGTCATGCGGCTCGATCTGGATGGTGTAGGGATTGAAGGTGAGGCCCAGTCCGGACACGAAGCGGCCACACAGGCTTTCCCAGTCGATTTGCGGGTAGGCAACCAGATGCGCATTGTAGTTGCCAACGGCACCGTTGATCTTGCCCAGGATTTCCTGCGACACCAGTTGTTCACGTTGGCGCTTCAGGCGGTAAACGGTGTTGGCCAGTTCCTTGCCCATGGTGGACGGAGTGGCGGGTTGGCCATGGGTACGGCACATCATGGGCAGGTCAGCCAGTTCGTGCGCCAGTTGTTGCAGCTTGTGAATCACTTCGTCCAGCGCAGGCAAGACCACGGTATTGCGTGCGGTCTTCAGCATCAGGGCATGCGACAGGTTGTTGATGTCTTCGGAAGTGCAGGCGAAGTGAATGAACTCGCTGGCCGCCATGACTTCTGCGTTGCCGGAGAGGCGTTCTTTCAGCCAGTATTCGATTGCCTTGACGTCATGGTTTGTGCGGGCTTCAATTGCCTTCACCTCTTCACCATGCTGCACGGTGAAGTTGGCAATGACGTCATCGATTTCGCGGATAGTCGCTTCGGAGAAAGGTTTCACTTCCTCGATGCCCGGCTCGGCGGCCAGCATTTTCAGCCATTCCAGTTCAACCTTGATACGGAATTTCATCAGGCCATATTCGGAGAACAGGTTGCGCAAGCCTTCAACCTGGGCGGCGTAACGGCCATCCAGAGGACTCAGGGCGATCAGCGGGTTCAGATTCATGACGAGGTATTTCCAAACGTGGTGTGCCAGATATGCTGGCAGGTTTCAGTACAAAACAAATCTATTTTTACAGCGCGGCCAGGCGGCGTGCTAATCCGCTAGCCAAGCTATCGGCAGCTTCAGGCCGATAGCGGAAAAAAAGCTCCGGTTCTATCATTTCGACTTCCATGATGGCTAGCTGACCGGCATTGTCGCGCACGATATCCACACGCGCATAAAGCACATCAAACGGAACGCAGGCAACCGCCTGTTCGGCAAATCGCTGCTCTTCAAGGCTGGCCATGTGCGGATGGACACTACCGCCATGATCATCCTGTACCCGGAAGTCGCCAGTTTTTGGCACCTTGCGGATGGCATGGCTGAACTGACCATCAATCACCATCAGCGATATCTCGCCTTCGGTCAGGATGGCATGCTGGAAAGGCTGTAACAGCAGTGCCTCCTGTTGAACCAGTTCAGCAAAAGTGCATTCCAGTGCCAGTGTATTCGTAGGCGCAAGACGGTAAGTATGCCGTGCCGATCCTGACACAACCGGCTTGAGAATGGCGTCTGACCAGCCACTCTCCGCCAGGCATTGTGCCAGGGTGCGCTTATCACCCTTTTCAATGTAGTGGGTCTTCACGACATTGATGCCTTTTTCTGCAATGAAGCGCAGGTAATGCTTGTCGATATTCCAGTCGATGAGTGCTGCACTATTAAACAGGGTGGTCTGCTTGGCCACCTTGTTTAGCCAGGGACGGAATTCTGCATAGCGGTCAAAGTAGTCCCAGGTGGTCCGAAACAGCAGGCTTCGCGTTTGCTGCCAGTCAAAATCCGGGTCATCCCACGCTTTGCGTGCGACACGCAAACCCTGCTTTGTCAGGGCATCCAGCACCAAACCATCTTCGTGATGGACCTGTTTGCAGTACCAGTCATCGGTATCCAGTTCCAGCAGACTGTGCTTGGTGAGTACCACTACATCAAACAACATGATTTCCCTTCACATCAAGCAAAACGGGTGCAGAGCACCCGTTTTGCTTACATCCCCGGCATCATGCCTTTCATGCCGCGCATCATTTTCATCAGCCCGCCTTTGGCTGAAAACTGCTTCATCATTTTCTGGGTCTGCTCAAACTGGTTCAGCAGGCGGTTGACCTCTTGCACCGTCACCCCGGAGCCTGCGGCAATGCGGCGTTTGCGGCTGGCCTTGATCAACTCGGGCTTGCGACGTTCTTCCATGGTCATGGCATTGATGATGCCCTCAATGCGACGCATCGACTTTTCTGCTTCTGCACCCTGAATGCCCTTGGCCATCTGACCAAGCTGACCAGGCATTTTCTCCAGCAGATTGGACATGCCGCCCATTTTCTTCATCTGCTGCATCTGTGCCTTGAAGTCTTCCAGGTCAAAGCCCTTGCCAGACTTGAGCTTCTTGGCCATGGCAGCAGCTTCATCCTGATCGATGCCCTTCTGGACTTCTTCGATCAGGGACAGCACATCACCCATGCCCAGAATACGGCTGGCGATACGATCCGGGTGGAAGGCTTCAAGCCCGCTTACCTTTTCGCCAACACCAATAAACTTGATCGGTTTGCCCGTGATGTGGCGTACGGACAGCGCCGCACCACCGCGCGAGTCACCATCCATCTTGGTCAGGATAACGCCGGTCAGCGGCAGGGCTTCATTAAAGGCCTGCGCAGTATTGACTGCATCCTGGCCTTGCATGGCATCCACCACAAACAGCGTTTCGACCGGATTGATGGCGGCGTGCACCGCCTTGATCTCGGCCATCATCGCTTCGTCAATGGCCAGGCGACCGGCAGTATCCACCATCAGTACATCAAAAAAGTGGCGCTTTGCATGATCAACAGCGGCACGTGCGATATCCACCGGCTTTTGATTGCCGTCGGAGGGGAACCACTCGACACCTACCTGTTCTGCCAGCAATTTCAGCTGCTCGATCGCAGCTGGACGATAAACGTCAGCGGAAACCACCAGAACTTTCTTTTTCTGGGTTTCTTTCAGTAATTTGGCCAGCTTGCCAACGGTTGTGGTTTTACCTGCACCCTGCAGGCCAGCCATCAGTACAATGGCTGGTGGAACAGCTGCCAGATTGAGGGCGTCGTTTTTCTCCCCCATCAATTTGACAAGTTCTTCGTTGACCACGCCGACCAGGGCTTGCCCCGGTGTCAGGCTGCCCATGACTTCCTGGCCCAGAGCACGTTCCTTGATCTGGGAAATGAATGCCTTCACAACAGGAAGTGCGACGTCGGCCTCCAACAATGCCATGCGGACTTCCCGCAGTGCATCCTGGATGTTGGTTTCGGTCAGGCGGGCATTGCCGCGCAGGTTCTTGATGACGCCGGACAGGCGGTTGGTCAGGTTGTCTAACATGCTGAGTCCTTCTGTCTGCCAACAAGGGACAGGTTGGTGTAGACTTTCAAACTTACGATTTTACCACGAGCTGCCGGGTTGACGCCCGCAAATGATGGCGCTAACACCATGACCGCGTTTCTTTTTTCCCTGACTATTCTGCTGAGTCTGGCCTATGCCGGGCTCTCATGGCATTTCATCGGTAACTGGAAGGGTGTTGCCAGTTTGCCGCGTAACCCGAAACTGGAGCATACCGCGCTGGGTTTCCTGCTGTTAGTGCATGCCTATGCGGTAGTGTCTCCTTTGTCGGAAGGCGTGATGTTTTCCTTGGGAGTGGGGCGTGCCCTGTCGGTTGTGGTCTGGATGATGCTGGTGATTTACTGGACATGCGGCTTTTTCTACCGGGTAGAGGGCCTGCAGTTGTTCATGATGCCATTGGCCGTGTTCACACTGGTGTTCTCACTGGTATTTCCGGGTGAGCACATCATCCATGACCTTGGCAATCCGGCTTTCGCCCTGCATGTTTTGGTATCGATTGTGGCTTACAGTCTGTTTGCCATTGCAGCGTTGCTGGCCGTATTGATGTTGTTCCTCGAGAAAGCCCTGCACGACAAGCGTTGGTTATCGCTGGTACGACAGCTTCCGCCTTTGCTCTCGTTGGAAAAAATGATGTTTCAGGTCATCGGCATCGGCTTCCTGCTGCTGACGGTATCCCTGCTGACCGGCATCGTTTTTTCTGAAGAGGTGTTTGGCAAAGCAGTTGCCCTGAGCCATAAGACAGTCTTTTCCGTCATCTCCTGGTTATTGTTCGCTGCTTTGCTCTTGGGGCGACACTTCAAGGGATGGCGCGGGAAGATTGCGATACGCTGGACACTGGCTGGCTTCGGGACCTTGTTGCTTGCTTACATCGGTAGCAAAGTAGTACTGGAATTACTGTTGCATCGTTATTGACTGGAATGTTTTCAATCAATGTAAGGAGCCTCGTTTCATGAAAAAACTGTTTGCGCTGATTGTTGGTATGTTTTTTATCTGCGCCTCTGCGCTGGCCGCTATCAACATTAATACGGCTAACCAGCAGCAGCTTGAGTCTCTCAATGGCATCGGCCCGGTCAAGGCCAAAGCCATTATCGATTACCGCACCAAGAATGGTGCATTCAAGACGGTAGATGACCTGAAGAAGGTAAGCGGTATCGGCGACAAGACACTGGAAAAGTTGAAGAAGGACATCAGTGTCACCGGGACTAGTACTGTTCCCGCTCCTGCGGCCGCAACCCCTGCCAAGGCGGCTGCACCAGCAGCCAAGGCTGCGCCGGCGAAAAAGTGAGCTGCTGAAGCTGTCGTTGTAAAAGCAAAGCGCCCACATGGGCGCTTTTGCTATTGTCATTCCTTGTTTTTGCCAAACAGCATCAAGGCCTTCTGTCGCTGTTCCGCATGGTCAACCAGTGGCTTAGGGTAGTCTCTGCCCAGTTGAAAGCCCATGGGCGGATTTTTTGCCAGCCATGGAGCATGAATGTCCTTGTCGTTGAACTGGGCCAGTTCGGGTACATAGCGACGGATGAACTTGCCATCAGGATCAAACTTGGCGGACTGGGTGACCGGATTGAATATCCTGAAATAGGGCTGTGCATCGCAGCCTGTCGACGCTGCCCACTGCCAGCCACCATTGTTGGCTGCCAGGTCGAAGTCGAGTAGCTTGGCGGCGAAGTACGCTTCCCCCTTGCGCCAGTCAATCAGCAAATCCTTGACCAGAAAACTGGCTGTAATCATGCGTAAGCGGTTATGCATGTAGCCGCTCTGGTTCAGTTGACGCATTGCCGCATCTACGATCGGATAGCCTGTACGTCCCTCCTGCCATGCAATCAGCCACTCTTCACGATTCTCAAATGCAAGCTGACGATACTCTTCCTTGAAACTGTGTCCGGCAGCAATGGGAAAGTGCCAAATCAGCTGCTGATAGAAATCACGCCAGATCAACTCGCCCAGCCAGCAGTCCGCCCCTTCGCCGCCTTGCAGGCAGGCAAACTGAACCAGCTTTCTCAGGGAAATAGTACCGAAGCGCAAGTGGGTGGAAAGATAGGACACCCCTTTGGTTGCCGGATAGTCACGCCATATCTTGTAGTGAGTGATGCGCTGACAAAAGTCGGCAAACAGCTGCTCTGCCGCATGACTGCCACCTTTCAAACTGGCAAGGCCGGACTTAAACCCCAGTTGTTCCAGCGATGGTGTCGGGGCGGAGCTCCATCGGTCCAGGTACTGCAGATACTGCTGAGTCGGATAGGCCTGCATGTAAAAGCTATCCAGTTTTTTCAGCCATGCATTCTTATAAGGTGTGAATACCGTGTAGGGGCGTCCCGTGGTGGTGAGAATCTCATCTGTTTCAAAGATGACCTGATCCTTGAACAACTGCAGTTGACGCCCCTGTTGTGCTAACTGCTCAGCGACGTGCTGATCACGTACGCGTGCTGCAGGTTCGTAGTCACGGTTGGCAAATACAGAATCTGCCTGCCACTGTTGCGCCAGTTCCGGAACAAGATCACTGGCTCGCCCTTGTGTCACATGCAAATCGCTGCCTATGCGATTCAGCTCCTGTCGTAGCTCGGCAACTGACTGCCAGATGAAGTCGATCCGTCGGTCATCGGCAGCAAGTTCATCCAGAATTTCATGGTCGAAAACAAACAGGCAGCGGACGGGTTTGCCAGCTTTCAGTGCATGGTACAGCGCTGCATTGTCATCCAGCCTCAGGTCGCGGCGGAACCAGAATATGTTGGTATTGGACATGATAGGGCGTTGTCAGGTGGTTGGTGGGCATGCAAAAAACAATCCATTATTAGCATTTTTGCAACACTTTGCTGGGGTTGTTGTTTTTTTGGTTTTACCGATTTGAAGCGACAATTTTCAGTAAATATCAATAAAAACAAAGACTTGTTGTTTTGTTGTGGGTTGGGTGTTTCTGGCTGTCACCATGGTTTCGCTGCGATGTTTTGTATTTTTGCAACGGGCGTTTTATATTTCAGCCAGCAACCAGCCGATCAATCGGCGGTGAAAAAATGTCCGGGTGCTTGCGCTGGCAAGGCAATCTAACAGGACTACATTAACTGACTTCGAAAGGAATTAGCGATGAACAAGAAGCTGATCGCCCTGGCTCTGGCCGCTCTGCCGGTAGCTCACGCAATGGCTGATGTAACCATTTACGGCACCATCGAAGCCGACATGGAAAGCAGCAAGACCTATGCTGCGAACTCCTCTGCCAGCAACACCGGCAAGCTGAAGTCCATTACCCGCATCGATGACACCGGTTCTCTGATCGGTTTCAAGGGCAACGAAGATCTGGGTAACGGTCTGAAGGCTATCTGGCAAGTTGAACAGAGCCTGAACATTGACGGCACTTCTGGTAATACTTCTGGTAACGGTGGTAGCAATACTTTTGCATCCCGTGACTCCTTTGTTGGTTTGCAAGGTGCTTTCGGTAAAGTTCGTTTGGGTAAACTGAGCTCGTTCCTGAACTCCGACGCTGGTGCTCCGGATGCATGGATTTATGGCAATCAGGGTGTTAACGGTCAGTCTTACAGCTCGATCAACCAGCTGGACACTCGTTACGCCAACTCGATTCGTTATGATATCCCCGAGTTCGTTGCGGGCCTGAGCGGTGCCGTTCAGTATGGTGTTGATGAGACCAACGTAAACAACAAGAAGAACGAGTGGAGTGTTGGTGCAACTTATACCAATTCTGGCTACTTCGGTACTTTTGGCTACGTTCGCACTGCCAATGCTATTGCAACTGACAAGGCATCTAACTACTGGCGTTTGGAAGGTGGCTATAATGCCAACAACATCCTGGCTGCTGCTTACTATGGCCATTCCAAGCTGGGTGCGTCTTCTGACGTTGTTGCTAATAACTTCGCTGGTGCCACCACTGTTGGTTCTGCGGCTGTTACCCATAAAGAAGCTGGCCTGACCCTGGGTTACACCTTTGGTGCAATCACTCCGAAATTCTCCTACGGTCGTGTATGGGGCGCTTCGGTTGAGGGCGGTTCTGACATCAAGGGTCACCTGAACCAGTACGTTCTGGGTGCTGACTATGCCCTGAGCAAGCGTACCACTGCTTACGCTTCCTACGGCTTCGTTCAGAACTCCTATCGTGATACCAGCGATAACAAGTACTCTAACGAGCACACCGTTGCTGTTGGTGTTCAGCACAAGTTCTAATTCTTGTTCAGAGAGTTAAACTTAAGAAAAGGACTGCTTCGGCAGTCCTTTTTGCATTATTCTGCTGTAGAAGCGAGATAGTGAGCGAGCCTAGCCATGGGGCCTGCCACTTTGTCCGTGCAGCGCATATAATGCCAGCATGCCATATGGCTTGATTGGTAGCGTCTAGTCGCAAAGGGGAGTTATGGAAGCTTCTGCTGGGATATCTGGTCTGGGAAGAGCGCTGGTGCAGAACAATGCATTGCTGTTACAGGATGCAGAGGCTATCCAGCGTCAGGCGCAGGCATCTGGCATCAGTTTTGTCGAGCAACTAATTGCCAGCAAGAAGATGTCCGCAGTGGAGGTTGCCACTTTTGCGTCGGGGGTATTTGGTTATCCTTTGCTGGACATGGGTGCCATCGATCCTGTTCAGCTGCCCAAGGGGCTGGTTGATGACGAATTGATTGGCAGTCGTCGCCTGGTTCCCTTGTTCAAGCGTGGTAACAAGCTGTTTATTGGTACGTCTGATCCGACCCAGACATCCGCCTTCCACGCCATTACTTTCAAGACCGGTCTGACGGTTGAAGTGGTCGTGGTTGAAGATGACAAACTTTCCAAAGTGATTGGGAAGTACACCGAAGATGCAACTGCTGCGATCAAGGCCCTGGAGAACGAGGAATTCGGTGATCTGGAATTTGTTGATCCGGATGAGCCGACCCCGCATAGCGAAACCAATCAGCCTGATGTCGATGACGCCCCTGTCGTCAAGTTCATACACAAGGTTCTGCTGGATGCCATTAACGGCGGGGCATCCGACGTCCATTTCGAGCCTTACGAAAAGTTTTACCGCATTCGCTATCGCGTGGATGGCCAACTGAAAGAGATTGCGCAGCCTCCTTTGCTGTTGAAAGAAAAAATCGCATCCCGCATCAAGGTGATATCGCGTTTGGATATTTCCGAGAAGCGCGTACCGCAGGATGGTCGTTTGAAGCTGGTGTTGTCCAAGACACATTCAATTGATTTTCGTGTCAGTACCTTGCCAACCCTGTTTGGCGAGAAGATCGTGATGCGTATTCTGGATGCTTCTGCCGCATCGCTGGATATCGAACAGCTGGGTTTTGAACCAGAGCAGAAGAAAATGCTGCTCGAAGCCATTGCGCGTCCATACGGGATGGTGCTGGTGACCGGGCCTACCGGTAGTGGTAAAACGGTTTCGCTTTATACTTGCCTTAATATCCTGAACAAGCCGGATATCAATATTTCGACGGCGGAGGATCCGGTTGAAATCAATTTGCCTGGCATTAACCAGGTCAATGTAAACGAGAAGGCTGGTCTCACCTTCTCGTCTGCCTTGAAAGCGTTTCTGCGGCAGGATCCTGATGTCATCATGGTGGGTGAAATCCGGGATTTCGAAACGGCAGACATTTCCATCAAGGCTGCACAAACCGGTCACATGGTGTTTTCCACCTTGCATACCAATAATGCGCCTGCCACCTTGACGCGTTTGCTAAACATGGGTGTAGCACCATTCAACGTCGCCAGTTCGGTACTGTTGATCATGGCCCAGCGTCTGGCCAGACGCTTGTGCAACCACTGCAAGGCACCAATAGAAATTCCTGAACCGGCATTGCTGCGAGCGGGTTTCCGCCCGGAGGAACTGGATGGCAGTTGGAAACCATACGGTCCGGTTGGCTGCGACGAATGCCGTGGCTCGGGCTATAAAGGACGTACTGGTATTTATGAAGTCATGCCCATCAGTGATGCCATGACCCGTCTGATCATGCAGAATGGTACTGCCATTGATATCAGTGACCTTGCCTTGCAAGAGGGCATGATTGATTTGCGTCATGCCGGTTTGCTGAAGGTGAAGCGTGGGCTGACCTCGCTGGCCGAGATCGAGGCTGTGACCAACGATTAGGTATAAGAAAGATATAAACCATGGCAACCGTGGCGAAAAAGGTAAACCCGGGTTTTATCTGGGAATGGGAAGGCAAGGATCGTGCAGGAAAGGTAGTGCGCGGGGAATTACGTGCCGAAACTGAGGCTGTCGCCAAGACCCAGTTGCGTCGGCAGGGTATTAATGTCGTCAAGGTCAAGCGCCGTCGCGGTGGTTTTGGCCGCAAGATTACCGAAAAAGACATTACGCTGTTCACCCGTCAGCTTTCCACCATGATGCGGGCGGGTGTGCCCTTGCTGCAGGCATTTGATATTGCCGCCAAAGGGCATGGCAATCCGGCAGTTACCAAAATGCTGCTTGAAGTACGCGCTGATGTGGAGACTGGCCTGTCTCTGGCAGAGGCATTCCGCAAGCGTCCACTGTATTTCGACAAGCTGTTCTGCAATTTGATTGCAGCCGGTGAGACCGGTGGTGTACTGGACTCCTTGCTGGACAAGCTGGCTACCTACAAAGAAAAGGTGATGGCGATCAAGGGCAAGATCAAGTCCGCCATGATCTACCCCACCGCCATTGTGGCGACGGCCTTCATCATTACCGCCGTGATCATGATTTACGTGATTCCGGCATTCAAGGATCTGTTCTCCAGCTTTGGTGCGGATTTGCCTGCACCAACCCTGATTGTCATCTGGTTGTCGGACTTTTTTGTTCATTGGTGGTGGTTGATATTCGGCAGCATTTTTGGTGCAATCTTTGCGTTTTTCTACGCATTCAAGCGCACGCCCAAGTTGCAGGAGCAGTTTGATCGCATCTTGCTGAAGCTCCCGGTCATCGGTGACATCATTCGCAAGGCCACCATCGCACGTTGGTCGCGTACTTTGTCTACCTTGTTCGCTGCGGGTGTCCCGCTGGTCGAAGCACTGGATTCTGTCGGTGGCGCATCGGGTAATCAGGTATATAGCGAGGCGACAAAACTGATTCAAAACGATGTCAGTGCCGGTTCCAGCCTGAGCTATTCCATGCAGCGTACCGGGCTGTTTCCCAATATGGTGCTGCAGATGACCTCCATTGGTGAGGAGTCGGGTTCACTCGACCAGATGCTGGACAAGATTGCAGACTTTTATGAAGAAGAAGTGGATAACGCTGTTGCTTCGCTTTCCAGCTTGTTGGAACCCGCCATCATGGTGATTCTGGGTGTACTGATTGGCGGCCTGGTTATTGCAATGTATATGCCGATTTTCAAAATGGGCCAGGTGGTGGGTTAAGCATGGTGGAAATCGGAAGTCTGCTGTCAGCAAATGCTGGCTTGCTGGTGGTGATGGCGTTGTTGCTTGGCTTGTTGGTGGGTAGTTTCCTGAATGTGGTCATTCACCGTTTGCCGGTCATGATGGAGCGTGGCTGGCAGCGGGAATGTGACCGATATCTCGGTCGGGATGTCCAGGATGCTGAGCGATACAATCTGCTGGTACCTGCATCGCATTGTCCTGGCTGCAAGCAGGATGTGAAGGCCTGGCAGAACATCCCCTTGCTCAGTTATGTCTTGCTGCGTGGCCGCTGCGCGCACTGTGGCATCAGCATCAGCTGGCGCTATCCGGCTGTCGAATTGCTCACCGGCCTGTTGTTTGCTGCCGTTGCATGGCGCTTTGGCTGGGGCCTGCCCATGTTGGGTTACTTGCTGTTGACGGCAGTGCTGGTCGTACTCACCTTCATTGATGCGGATACCCAGCTGTTACCTGATGATCTGACCCTGCCCTTGGTGTGGGCTGGCTTGTTATTCAATCTGTACACCGGAGCCGTTCCGCTTGAGGATGCGGTTATCGGGGCAGTTGCAGGCTACATGAGCTTATGGTTGGTGTACTGGCTTTTCAAGCTATGTACCGGCAAGGAAGGCATGGGCTATGGCGACTTCAAGTTGCTGGCAGCTTTCGGTGCCTGGCTGGGATGGAGCATGTTGCCACTGATCATTTTGCTTTCCTCCCTGGTAGGGGCTGTGGTTGGTATTGTCCTGATGTTGCTGTCGCGTATTGGCCGAGGCCAGGCATTGCCGTTTGGTCCATATCTGGCTGCTGCCGGGTGGATTGCACTGCTATGGGGCAAGCAAATCGTCAGCTGGTATCTGGGTAGCTATGTCCATTAAGGTGGTGGGCCTGACTGGCGGGATTGGCTCCGGCAAGAGTGCAGCGGCCGATCATTTTGCCCTGTTGGGTGCGGATGTGGTGGATACCGATGTGATTGCCCATCAGCTCACAGCCGCAGGTGGCAGGGCGATTGCGCCGATTGTGGCTGCATTTGGCGAGCGTGTGCTGGATGGCAACGGTGCCATGGATAGAAAGTGCATGCGTGAATTGGTGTTTGCCGATCCGGCGAGCAGGCAACGTCTCGAGGGCATTTTGCACCCGCTGATCATGGAGCAGAGCCTGCAGCAGCTGGCAAATTCAACAGCACCATATGCAGTGCTGGTTGTACCTTTGCTGTTTGAGAGTCCGCAATATCGGGCGCTGGTGCAGCGTACTCTGCTGGTGGACTGTGATGAGGATTTACAGCTACAGCGTGTGCAGGCACGCAGTGGTTTGACTGCTGAAGCGGTGCGCGCCATCATGGCAGCGCAAATGAGCCGCGCCCAAAGACTGGCACTGGCCGATGATGTCATTGATAATGGCGGCACACTTGCAGCATTACAGCTTCAAGTCGAGGCCAAACACCAGTATTATCTTGCAGACCTTGCCCACGGCGCGTGACAAGGCATTTTCCAAGCCACCAAGAAGGGCAGACGTCTTGTGATCAGTTTCGAGTTTCCTGTCACCGAGCGAACCCGCACATTGCTGCGTCTGGAGCAGTTGTATGATCGGCTGGCCTATTTTCTGGGCAAAGACCATGCAATGGACCACCATGCGGCATTGCTGGTGTTGTTCGAATTGCTGGAGACTGCATCCCGTGCTGACCTGAAAGCCGACTTGCTGCAGGAGCTTGAACGTCAGAAGCAGGTGCTCGAAGCGCTGCGAGAAAATCCGAATGTGGCGGAAGACAGCCTGGACAAGGTGCTGGATGAAATCGAGCTGGCTGCCGGAAAGCTGCATGGCATTACCGGAAAGTTCGGCCAGCATCTGCGCGAAAACGAATGGCTGATGGCGATCAAACAGCGTGCAGGTATCCCCGGCGGGACTTGCCAGTTTGATCTGCCGTCCTACTATTTGTGGCAGCAGAAGCCGGCTGAAGAGCGACGTCGTGACATGCGGCGCTGGGCGGCACCGCTGATGCCGACGGCCGAGGCTGCGCGCATCCTGCTGCATCTGCTGCGTGATAGTGGCAAGACGCATCATTATGTTGCGCGCAATGGCGCCTTCCAGCAGATGTCCGGTGGCAAGGTGGTGCAGATGATTCGTATTGCCTACGATCCGGCCTTGAACGTGCTGCCGGAGCTCTCGGCCAACAAATATGCCATCAATGTCCGTTTTGTCAGTGCAGTCACCGGTGAGAGCCGTCCGCGCCAGACCGAGTCGGATGTTGAATTCACTTTGACCAACTGCAAGTTCTAAGCCTTATGTCCCAAGCTGTTCGTATTGTGTCCTGTCCCACTTGCGGCGCCGCCGTGCGCTGGGAGCCAGCCAGTCAGTATCGTCCCTTTTGCAGCGAGCGCTGCAAAATGATTGATCTGGGTGAGTGGGCCAACGAGACATACCGTGTGCCTGCGGTGGAGGAAAGCCCGGATAGCGAGATTGATCCTGCGCGCTACCGCTGATCCATTCAAGAAAAAAGCCCGCTCACGCGGGCTTTTTGCGTCTTGTTCCTGCCTCAGGCTCGCGCTGCCAGCGCGGCACCCTGGGTGAAGTAGGTTTTTACGCCACTGAGGATGGAGCCGGCCATCTGTTGCTGGAAGTCGCTGTCCAGCAGGCGTTGCTCTTCTTCCGGATTACTGATGAAGGCGGTTTCCACCAGGATGGACGGAATGTCCGGAGCCTTGAGAACGGCAAAGCCGGCTTGTTCTACCTGGGAGCTGTGCAGCTTGTTCAGGCCGCCTACCTTGCCCAGCATGATCTTGCCCAGTTTCAGGCTGTCATTGATGGTGGCGGTCTGGGTGAGGTCGAGCAAGGTATGCGCCAGGAACTTGTCCTTGCTGGCAATCTTCACCCCGCCAATCAGGTCCGAGCTGTTTTCCGACTGGGCCATGGTTTTGGCGAAGGCACTGGAAGCGCCTTTTTCGGACAAGGCGAAAACCGAAGAGCCGCGGGCGCTACGGTTGGGCGCGGCATCGGCATGGATGGAAATGAACAGGTCGGCATTCAGCTTGCGCGCCTTGGCCACGCGCACGCCAAGCGGAATGAAAATGTCTTCCTCGCGGGTCATGAATGCCTTCATGTTGCGCTCGGCATCAATCATGCGCTTCAGCTGCTTGCCGATGCGCAAGACGATGTCTTTTTCGCGGGTGCCATTCATGCCGATGGCACCTGGGTCTTCACCGCCATGGCCCGGGTCCAGCATCACCACGATGGGGCGGTTGCTGTCGTTCTTCTTCGGCTTTACCTGTGGCGGCGGCTCGGTGAGCTTGCCCTTGTTGTAATCGTCGAGCAAGGCCATCAGCGGGTCATCTTGTGCGCCACTGGAGGGGTAGAGGTCGATCACCAGACGGTGTTTGTACTCGGCCACCGGATTGAGGGTGAACGCCTGCGGTTTGACATCGGTTTTGAGTTCCAGCACCAGCCGGACGGTATCCGGACTGAATTGCCCGGCGCGGGCTGTCTTGATATACGGGTCGGCATCGGCAATCTGGCTGCTGATGTCTTTCAGCACGCTGTTGAGCTGCACACCTTCCAGATCAATCACCAGCCGGTCGGGATTGCTGATGGTGAACTGTTTGAACTTGATGGCATCGCTGGCTTCCAGCGTGATGCGGGTGTAGCTGGATGCCGGCCAGATACGGATGGCAACCACCTGGCTGTTGCTGGCAAAGCCCAGCTTGCTGACGCTAAGCAGGAAAGTGGCGGCAGCCGCACCAATCAGGCGGCGGCGGATGGGGTCGAAAGTCGAGTCAGGCATGACTGTCCGGTTTCTGTTCTTGCAGTTAAACGATACGTGCGACCTGTGTTGCTGACTTCAAGTTCCAGTGTCAGATCGGCAGGCGGAAGCAAAGCACCGGCCTTGTCCGGCCACTCGACCAGACAAACGCTATCCTTGCCGAAGTAATCACGGAAACCTGCGTCATCCCATTCTTCCGGGTCAGCAAAACGATACAGGTCGAAATGATGGATGGTGAAGTCGGCAAACGGGTAGCTTTCCACCAGCGTGTAGGTGGGGCTCTTTACCTTGCCATGATAGGCCAGGCCAGCCAGCAGGCCACGGGTAAATGTGGTTTTCCTGCACCAAGGTCGCCTTGCAGGAAAATGACTACACCTGCCTGCAGTGCTGCGGCCATGCTGGCGCCAAGCGCAAGGGTTGCTGACTCATCGGGCAGGTTGCCACTGCGAACGCTGGTATCATCCATGACCATATGACTGAGAAATCCTATCAAAAACTGGATTATCCCGAATTGGCCGGGCAAATCAAAGCCTGGGCGCAAGATTTGGGCTTTGCCGCGGCACGAATCAGCAAGGCCCAGCTGCCAGCGCAGGCCGAGGCGCAACTGCAGGCCTGGCTGGATGAGGGATGCCATGGCCAGATGGATTACATGGCCCGGCATGGCAGCCTGCGGGTCAAACCGGCGGACCTGGTACCCGGCACCCTGTCCATTGTCAGCGTGCGCCTGCCTTACTGGCCGGCGGAGGCGCTGGCCAGCGAAGACGTGCTGGGAGATGGCCGACTTGCCTATCTGTCGCGCTATGCCCTGGGGCGGGATTATCACAAGGTGCTGCGGGCACGTTTGCAGAAACTGGCAGACAAAGTGGCCGAGCATATCGGCCCGTTTGGCTACCGCGTGTTTACCGATAGTGCGCCGGTGGCCGAGGTGGCGCTGGCCGCGCAGTCCGGCCTTGGCTGGCGCGGCAAGCACAGCTTGCTGTTGAACCGCGAGCAAGGCTCGCTGTATTTTCTGGGCGAGTTGTTTACTGACCTTCCTCTGCCTGCCGATGTGTCCGAGCCAGAACACTGCGGCCGTTGCACCCGTTGTATCGATGTCTGTCCGACGCAGGCCATCACTGCACCTTACAAAGTGGATGCGCGCCGCTGCATCTCTTATCTCACCATCGAGCTGAAGACGGCCATTCCGCTTGAGTTTCGCCCCATGATTGGCAACCGTGTCTATGGCTGTGACGATTGTCAGCTGACCTGTCCGTGGAACCGCTTTGCCGTGCATACGCGCGAGCCAGACTTTGCCGTGCGGCACGGACTGGATCAAGTCAGTCTGCTGGAGTTATTTGGCTGGAGTGAGGCCATGTTCAAGGAAAAACTGGCCGGCAGCCCGATATACCGTATCGGCTATGCCAAATGGCTCTCCAATCTGGCCGTGGGGTTGGGTAATGCGCCGTATGATCCGGACATCGTGGCTGCTTTGCAGCAGCGGCAGGATTACCCGGATGAGCTGGTGGCCGAACCGGTGCGCTGGGCTCTGGCTTGCCAGCATCAGCGCCAACCACAAGCCAAATAAGAAAAGGGAGCTTGTGCTCCCTTGTGGCATGGCCGCGACCCGGATTCCTCCAATGTTTACTTCAATGGCTTGGTGAAGTGAAACGAGGAAATGCTGAAGCCCTGGCGGAAGTACAGGCGGTGGGCTTCGGTGCGCCAGGTGCCGGAATCCAGCACCTGATAGCCACATCCCAGCCGACGGGCTTCTGTTGCACACCAGTCCAGCAACAGGCTGCCGATGCCGCGTGAGCGATGTGCTTCGTCACTGACCAGGTCGTCAATATAAAGCCGCAGGTCCTCGTAGGTATTTTCATATACCCGGAACAGGGCCAGGCCCAAAGGGCGGCCCTCGCTGTCCACCGCTGCAACCATACGGGCACCGTAGCTGCACACCCGTTGCATTTTTGCTGCATAGGCAGCACCGTCCACGGGCAGCATGGGACGCAGCTGATGATGCAGCTGGCTACAGCTGGCCAGCAGCTCCGGTGCAATGACATGGCCCTGCTCATCGGTCAGGGCCACTACCTGCAAAGCTGTTTTCATCTTTATTCGGCTCGGCTTGGTGCAATCACCAGCGACTCACCATCCAGCACCACCTTGCCTTGCACCAGGCATTGGGTGGCCAGCTTCACACGCTTTTTGTCCGGGAAAATTTCCACCACGGTGGCGCGGGCGGTGACAGTCTGACCAATACGCACCGGTGCCTTGAAGCGTGTGGATTGCGACAGGTAGATGGTGCCGTTGCCGGGCAGCTTGGTGCCCACCACGGTGGAAATCAGGCTGGCGGTCAGCATGCCGTGGGCAATGCGGGTCCGGAACGGTGTGGTTTCGGCATATTCCTGGTTGATGTGCACCGGGTTGTCATCACCGGAGACCGCAGCAAACATCAGGATATCGGCTTCGGTGATGGTTTTGGCGTACTCGGCAGAGTCGCCAACCTTGATATCTTCAAAGTAGACAGTCATGCATGATTCTCCGGCTATGACGTTGAAATTGTTGCACTGCATTGTGCCATGCGGCAGACGAAATGCAAATTAAGCGGAAATGACGTAGTATCTGCAATCAGTTGTTTTTTTGCTACGTGTCACACACAAATAATCAACCAAACGCTCGTTTGAAAAAGCGTTAGGGCATAATCGGGAAACACCACGGTAGCAAGTCCCTTCCCAGTTCGATTAACCCAGAGAGCTATTCGCTGGAGGAATATGAAAGTTCTAGTCGCTGTTAAACGCGTTGTCGATTACAACGTGAAGGTTCGCGTAAAGGCCGACGGTTCTGATGTGGATATCGCCAACGTCAAGATGTCGATGAACCCCTTTGACGAAATCGCGGTAGAAGAAGCCGTCCGTCTGAAAGAAGCCGGCAAGGCCAGCGAAATCGTGGTCGTGTCCATGGGTGTCAAGCAGTGCGAGGAAACCCTGCGCACCGCCCTGGCCATGGGTGCCGACCGCGCCATCCTGGTGGAAACCGAAACCGAACTGCAACCCCTGGCCGTGGCCAAGCTGCTGAAAGCGGTTGCTGACAAGGAGCAGCCGCAGCTGCTGATCGTCGGCAAGCAAGCCATTGACGATGATGCCAACCAGACCGGCCAGATGGCTGCTGCCTTGCTGGGCTGGGCACAAGGCACCTTCGCCTCCAAGGTGGATGTTGCTGCCGAAACCGTGGACGTGATCCGCGAAATCGACGGTGGCCTGGAAACCGTCAAGCTGCGTCTGCCGGCCGTGGTTACCGCCGACCTGCGCCTGAACGAGCCGCGCTTCATCAAGCTGCCCAACATCATGGCCGCCAAGAAGAAGCCGCTGGACAAGACCAGCCCGGCCGACCTGGGTGTGGACGTCACGCCGCGCCTGAAAACGCTGAAAGTGGCCGAACCGGCCAAGCGCTCTGCCGGCATCAAGGTAGCCAACGCTGCCGAGCTGGTAGCCAAACTGAAAAACGACGCAAAGGTGCTGTAAGCCATGGCCATTCTCGTTATCGCTGAACACGACAACCAGAGCCTGAAAGCAGGCACCCTGAATACCGTAACCGCCGCAGCCAAGCTGGGCGAAGTGCATGTACTGGTGGCCGGCCACAACGCCGCTGCTGCTGCCGATGCGGCCAAGAGCGTGGCTGGTGTGGCCAAGGTACTGCTGGCTGATGCCGCCCAGTACGCCCATGGTCTGGCAGAGTCGCTGTCCGCCCTGGTGGTGGAAGTGGCCAAGGGCTACAGCCATGTACTGGCTCCGGCCAGCTCCTTTGGCAAGAACCTGCTGCCGCGCGTGGCTGCCTTGCTGGATGTGGCACAGATTTCCGAAATCACCGCTATCGAATCCGCTGACACCTTCGTACGTCCGGTGTATGCCGGCAACGTGCTGGCTACCGTGCAATCGGCTGATGCCATCAAGGTAATCACCGTGCGTACCACCGCTTTCGACGCTGCTGCCGCTCAGGGTGGTTCCGCTGCCGTGGAAAGTGTTGCCGTGGCTGCTGATCCGCAACTGTCGAGCTTTGTCGGCCAGGAACTGACCAAGTCTGACCGTCCGGAACTGGGCGCTGCCAAGATCATCGTATCCGGTGGTCGTGCGCTGGGTTCGGAAGAGCAGTTCAAGTCCGTGATCGAACCGCTGGCTGACAAGCTGGGTGCTGCCGTGGGTGCTTCCCGCGCTGCCGTTGATGCCGGCTATGCACCGAACGACTACCAGGTTGGCCAGACCGGCAAGGTGGTTGCGCCGCAACTGTACTTCGCCGTGGGCATTTCCGGTGCCATCCAGCATCTGGCCGGCATGAAGGACTCCAAGGTGATCGTGGCGATCAACAAGGACGAAGAAGCGCCGATCTTCCAGGTGGCCGATTACGGCATCGTGGGTGACCTGTTCACCGTGGTGCCGGAACTGCTGGCCGAGCTGTCCAAGTAATGGTGTGCGGGGAGGGGCGACCCTCCCCATCCGAGCAGGCAAGATAGCCGCCGGATCAAAACAAAAAACAACCGGCAACGACCGGTCTGCTTCGTGGAGGAGCCAGCTTTCCCGTTACCCGCTAACGGGAAGGTGCGCTCATGCATCAGGTAGACGGCGTGCCGGTTTTTTCATATCTACGACGATTGTTGTGCAGCAAGAATGAGGAGAGATTCATGATCTATAACGCGCCAGTCAAGGAAATCCGTTTTGTACTGAATGAATTGGCCGAACTGACCTCGGTGTGCAGCCTGCCGGGTTATGAAGACTGCTCGGTCGAGCTGGTGGATGCCATTCTGGAAGAGGCCGCCAAGTTTGCCGAAGGCGTGCTGGCACCCATCAACAAGCAGGGCGACAAGGGTGCCACGCTGAAGGACGGCGAAGTGACCGCCGCGCCTGGCTTCAAGGAAGCCTGGCAGCAATATGTCGAATCCGGTTGGGTGGGTCTGCGTGCTCCGGCTGATTTTGGCGGGCAGGGCATGCCGGCGCTGGTGGCGATTGCTGCCGAAGAAATGTGGTGCTCATCCAATCTGGCCTTTTCGCTGGCACCGCTGCTGACGCTGGGTGCGGTGGAGGCGATTCACCACCATGCCTCGGAAGAATTGAAGGCGGTTTACCTGCCGCGCATGTCCAGTGGCGAATGGACCGGCACCATGAACCTGACCGAGCCGCAGGCCGGTTCCGACCTGGCCCAGGTGCGCTCGCGTGCCGTACCGCAGGCGGATGGCAGCTATCTGGTGACCGGCCAGAAGATTTTCATCACCTGGGGTGAGCACGACATGGCCGACAACATCGTCCATCTGGTGCTGGCCCGCCTGCCGGATGCGCGGCCGGGGTGAAGGGCATTTCCCTGTTCATCGTGCCCAAGTTCCTGGTCAATGCCGATGGCAGCCTGGGTGCGCGTAACGACGTGCGTTGCGTCTCGCTGGAACACAAGCTGGGTATTCATGGCAGCCCGACAGCGGTGATGAGCTTTGGCGATAACGGTGGTGCGGTCGGCTATCTGGTGGGCGAGGCCAACAAGGGTCTGGGCTATATGTTCACCATGATGAACCACGCCCGTCTCGGGGTGGGGGTGGAAGGCATGTCGGTATCCGAGCGCGCTTACCAGAAGGCGGTCGAGTATGCGCGTGACCGCGTGCAAAGCCGCGCCATCGGTTCGCCCGACCCGGCTGGTGTGGCCATCATCAAGCACCCGGATATCCGTCGCATGCTGATGACCATGCGCAGCCAGATCGAAGCGCAACGTGCCTTGGCCTTCTACACTGCCGCCGCGCTGGACCGCGCCTCGCGCCACCCGGTGGCCAGCGAAGCTGCACGCAATCAGGCGCTGGTGAACTTCCTCATTCCCATCGTCAAGGGCTGGAATACCGAGCAGGCCAACGAGCTGACCAGCCTCGCGGTGCAAGTACATGGCGGCATGGGCTTCATCGAAGAAACCGGTGTGGCCCAGTACTACCGCGATGCCCGCATCACCGCCATTTACGAAGGCACCACCGGCATCCAGGCGCTGGACCTGATTGGCCGCAAGACCTTCAGCGAAGGCGGCGCGACGGCCCGTGCGCTGCTGGAAGAGGCGCGAGCGACTGCCGACAAGCTGGCGGCTGCCGGCTATGCCAGCATGGCGCGCAATCTGCAGCAGGCTGCTGCCGAGGCTGAGCGCTGCGTTGCTTTCATCCTGGGCAGCTTTGGCACGCAGCCGAAGCTGGCGGCCGCCGGTTCGGTACCTTTCCTCAAGCTGATGGGCATTGTGCTGGGTGGCTGGCAGCTGGGCCGCGCCGCGCTGATCGCACGCGAAAAGCTGGGTGAAGATGGTGTGGACGAGGATTTCCTCAAGGCCAAGATCACCACCGCCCGCTTCTTTGCCGAGCACCTGCTGCCGCAGGTTGGCGGCCTGGCTGCAGCCATTGTGGATGGGGCTGACAGTGTGCTGGAGCTGGACGATACCCTGTTCTGATCTTGCGTTTTATGGTGCTGAACAGCCACCTGCGGGTGGCTGTTTCTTTATGTAAAAGTATTGGAAACAAGGCAGGACAAATCAGGAAGTGATGCAAAAACAGGTGCTTGTGACTTGTTTCAACTGGCCGAAAGCGGTATGATGGTAAGGTTTAACCAAACGGGACAGGCGCAAAACGTCGTGTCCCGTTATTCACATAAAAATCCGCAAAAACATACAAGCGAAACGCAACAGGAGCTAGTCAGTGTCAACCGTACCAGCGATCCTCGTCTTGGCTGACGGTACCCTCTTCAAGGGCAGTGCCATCGGAGCCACCGGCCATACGGTCGGCGAAGTGGTATTCAATACCGCCATGACCGGGTATCAGGAAATCCTCACCGATCCCTCCTACACCAAACAAATCGTCACCCTGACTTATCCCCACATCGGTAATGTCGGCGCGAATTCGGAAGATACCGAATCCCGCGCCGTTTTCGCATCCGGTCTGATCATTCGTGATCTGCCGCTGCTGCACAGCAACTTCCGCGCGAAGATTCGCTGTCCGACTACCTGGCCAAGAACAATGTCGTGGCTATTGCCGATATCGACACCCGCCGCCTGACCCGCATCCTGCGTGAAAAAGGCGCACAGGCCGGCTGCATCATGGCCGGTGCCGATCTGGACGAAGCCCGCGCACTGGAACTGGCACGCGGTTTCGGTTCCATGGCCGGTCAGGATCTGGCCAAGGTAGTCAGCTGCACCGAGTCCTACCAGTGGAAGCTGGGCGAATGGAAACTGGGCAGCGGCTACAGCGAGCAGGCCGAAACCCCGTTCCATGTGGTGGCTTACGACTTCGGCGTGAAGCACAACATCCTGCGCATGCTGGCCGAACGTGGCTGCAAGCTGACCGTGGTACCGGCGCAGACGCCGGCCAAGGACGTGCTGGCGCTGAATCCGGATGGCGTGTTCCTCTCCAACGGCCCTGGCGATCCGGAGCCTTGTGACTACGCCATCGCTGCCATCCGCGAAATCCTGGAAACCCGTCTGCCGGTATTCGGCATCTGTCTGGGTCACCAGCTGCTGGGTCTGGCCACTGGTGCCAAGACCAGCAAGATGAAGTTCGGCCACCACGGTGCCAACCACCCGGTGCAGGATCTGGACAGCGGCCGCGTGATGATCACCAGTCAGAACCATGGCTTCCAGGTGGACGAATCCACCCTGCCGGCCAATGTGCGCGTGACCCATCGCAGCCTGTTCGACCAGACCGTACAGGGCATTGCGCTGACCGACCGTCCGGCCTTCTCCTTCCAGGGTCACCCGGAAGCGAGCCCAGGCCCGGAAGACGTGGCCTATCTGTTTGACCGCTTCATCACGGCGATGAGCCAGGCGAAGTAAACGGAGCATACGGAGAACAAGCATGCTGGGCATTACCGATATCACCACCTACCTGATCGGCACCATCATCATCGTGCTGCTGCCAGGCCCCAACTCCATGTATGTGCTGTCGGTGGCGGCACAGCGCGGCATCCGTCGCGGCTTTGTGGGTGCCTGCGGGGTATTTACCGGTGATGCCATCCTGATGACGCTGGCCGCCACAGGGGCGGCAGGGGTGCTCAAGGCCAATCCGGCCCTGTTTGCCATGGTCAAGTACGCCGGCGGTGCTTACCTGACCTGGCTAGGGCTGCAGATGCTGCGTGGCGCCTGGCGTGCCTGGCGCAATGCTTCCCGCGGGGACGCTGCTGCGCCGGAAGCGCGCCGCGAAGTGGACGCCAGCCGTCCCTTCGTCAAGGCGCTGGTCATCAGCCTGATGAACCCCAAGGCCATCTTGTTCTTCGTGTCTTTCTTCGTGCAATTCGTCGACCCGGCCTATCCGCACCCGGTGCTGACCTTTCTTGCGCTGGGCACGCTGCTGCAGTTGTGCAGTGCCCTGTATCTGGCCACCATCATCGTGTCCGGAGCAAGACTGGCCGAAGCCTTCCGCCGCCGCCGCAAACTGTCCTCTGTCATGTCTGGCGGAGTGGGCGCGCTGTTTCTGGGCTTCGGGGCCAAACTGGCGGCAGCCAGCCTGAACTGAACAATTGAAATTGACTGAGCGATAACATGCCGAAACGTACCGACCTCAAGAGTATTCTCATCATCGGCGCTGGCCCCATTGTGATTGGCCAGGCCTGCGAGTTTGACTACTCCGGCGCACAGGCCTGCAAGGCCCTGCGTGAAGAAGGTTACAAAGTCATCCTGGTGAACTCCAATCCGGCCACCATCATGACCGACCCGAACATGGCCGATGTCACCTACATCGAACCCATTACCTGGCCTGTTCTGGAAAAAATCATCGCCAAGGAACGCCCGGACGCCATTCTGCCCACCATGGGCGGCCAGACCGCACTGAACTGTGCACTGGACCTGGCCAAGCACGGCGTGCTGGAAAAGTACAACGTCGAGCTGATCGGTGCCACCGAAGACGCCATCGACAAGGCGGAAGACCGTGGCCGCTTCAAGGAAGCCATGGCCAAGATCGGCCTGTCCTGCCCGCTGTCCTTCGTCTGCCACACCATGGAAGAGTCGCTGGAAGCGCAATCCAAGGTGGGCTTCCCCACGCTGATCCGTCCGTCCTTCACCATGGGCGGCTCCGGTGGCGGTATCGCCTACAACAAGGAAGAATTCCTGGCGATCTGCGAGCGCGGTTTTGAAGCGTCTCCCACCCATGAACTGCTGATCGAGCAGTCCGTACTCGGCTGGAAAGAGTACGAAATGGAAGTGGTGCGCGACAAGAAAGACAACTGCATCATCATCTGCTCCATCGAGAACTTCGACCCGATGGGCGTGCACACCGGTGACTCCATCACCGTGGCCCCGGCACAGACCCTCACCGACAAGGAATACCAGATCATGCGTAATGCATCGATCGCGGTACTCCGTGAAATCGGCGTGGACACCGGCGGTTCCAACGTGCAGTTCGCCACCAATCCGGTGAACGGCGAAATGATTGTGATCGAGATGAACCCGCGTGTATCGCGTTCCTCGGCACTGGCCTCCAAGGCCACCGGTTTCCCGATTGCCAAGGTCGCCGCCAAGCTGGCCGTGGGTTACACCCTGGACGAACTGAAGAACGACATCACCGGTGGTGCCACCCCGGCTTCGTTCGAACCGTCCATCGACTACGTGGTTACCAAGATTCCGCGTTTCGCCTTCGAAAAATTCCCGCAGGCCGATAACCGCCTGACCACCCAGATGAAGTCGGTGGGCGAAGTGATGGCCATGGGCCGCACCCTGCAGGAATCCATGCACAAGGCGCTGCGTGGCCTGGAAACCGGCCTGTCCGGCTTCAACCCGGTCACCACCAACGAAGAAACCATCCGTCACGAAGTCAGCACCCCGGGACCGGAACGTATCCTGTACGTGGCCGATGCCTTCCGCGTGGGCATGAGCCGTGACGACGTGTTTGCGCTGAGCAAGATCGACCCGTGGTTCCTGGCCCAGATCGAAGACATCGTGGGCGAAGAAAAAGCCCTGGCCGGCCGCAAGGTGGAAGAACTGGGCTTTGACGAACTGCGTCGCCTGAAGCGCAAGGGCTTCTCCGACCGTCGCCTGGGCGAGCTGCTGAATACCGACCAGGCTGCCGTGCGTGCCAAGCGCTGGGCGCTGGGCCTGCATCCGGTGTACAAGCGTGTGGATACCTGCGCGGCCGAGTTCGCCACCTCCACCGCCTACATGTACTCCAGCTACGAAGAAGAGTGCGAAGCCAAGCCCACCGACCGCAAGAAGGTCATGGTACTGGGTGGCGGCCCCAACCGTATCGGTCAGGGTATCGAATTCGACTACTGCTGCGTGCATGCAGCGCTGGCGCTGCGCGAATCCGGCTTCGAGACCATCATGGTCAACTGCAACCCGGAAACCGTATCGACCGACTACGACACGTCCGACCGTCTGTACTTCGAACCGCTGACGCTGGAAGACGTGCTGGAAATCTGCCGCATCGAAAAACCGTTCGGCGTGATCGTGCAGTACGGCGGCCAGACCCCGCTGAAACTGGCGCGTGCGCTGGAAGCCAATGGCGTGTCCATCATCGGCACCTCGCCGGACATGATCGACGCTGCCGAAGACCGCGAACGTTTCCAGAAGCTGCTGAACGAACTGGGCCTGAAACAGCCGCCGAACCGCACCGCCCGCACTCCGGCCGACGCGATGAAGCTGGCCGAGGAGATCGGCTATCCGCTGGTAGTGCGTCCGTCCTACGTACTGGGCGGCCGCGCGATGGAAATCGTGCACGAACCGGCTGATCTGGAACGCTACATGCGCGAAGCGGTGAAGGTGTCCAACGACAGCCCGGTGCTGCTGGACCGCTTCCTGAACGACGCCATCGAAGTGGACGTGGATTGCATCTCCGACGGCAAGGACGTGGTCATCGGCGGCATCATGCAGCATATCGAACAGGCTGGTGTGCACTCCGGTGACTCCGCTTGCTCGCTGCCGCCGTACAGCCTGTTCCCGGCCGTACAGGACGAAATCCGTCGCCAGACCGAAGCCATGGCGCGTGCGCTGAACGTGGTCGGCCTGATGAACGTGCAGTTCGCCATCCAGGGCGACACCATCTTCGTGCTGGAAGTGAATCCGCGTGCCTCGCGTACCGTACCGTTTGTGTCCAAGGTAACCGGCGCTCCGCTGGCCAAGATTGCCGCCCGTGCCATGGCCGGTATCAGCCTGGCCGAGCAGGGCTTCACCAAGGAAGTGATCCCGCCGTACTACGCCGTGAAGGAAGCCGTATTCCCCTTCATCAAGTTCCCGGGCGTGGATACCATCCTGGGACCGGAAATGAAGTCCACCGGCGAAGTGATGGGTGTGGGCAAGAGCTTTGCCGAAGCCTTCGTCAAGAGCCAGCTGGCCGCTGGCGACAAGCTGCCGCGCACCGGCAAGGTGTTCCTGTCGGTACGTCAGTCCGACAAGAACGGCGCGGTTGACGTGGCACGCGAGCTGCAACGTCTGGGCTTTGGCGTCTGCGCAACGCGCGGCACTGCCAAGACCCTGGCCGAAGCAGGCATCGTGGTGCAGGTGGTCAACAAGGTGAACGAAGGCCGTCCGCACATCGTCGACATGATCAAGAACGGCGAAATCGACGTGCTGGTCAACACCGTGGACGAAAAGCGTCAGGCCATTCAGGACAGCCATTCTATCCGCCGCAGCGCCCTGCAGGCGCGCATTCCGCAGTACACCACCCTGGCCGGTGCCAAGGCAGTGTGCGTGGGCATGGCCCATGTGGAAGAGTTTGATGTCTACAGCGTTCAGGAACTGCACGCCTCCATCAAGCCTTGATGTGGTGTACTGTCGGAATGTGACGGCAAGTTGTGCGTTGAAGCTTTGAACCGCGGACGATTTGCCGTTACAATCCAGACATTGAACTGCAACAGCCAAGCCGCCGTCTCGTACGGCGGCTTGTGTTTTTGATGACGGCGGGGGTACCGCCTCAGGAGAGCACCCGAATGAACAAAGTCCCGTTGACGCTGCGTGGCGCCGAACTTCTCAAAGAAGAACTGCAACGCCTGAAGAGCGTGGAGCGCCCGGCGGTGATCGAAGCGATTGCCGAGGCACGGTCGCATGGCGATCTGTCCGAAAATGCAGAATACGATGCTGCCAAAGAGCGCCAAGGCTTCGTTGAAGGCCGTATTGCCGAACTGGAAGGCAAGATTTCCAACGCCATGATCATCAACCCGGCCGAGCTGGACGCTGATGGCCGCGTGGTGTTTGGTGCCACCGTCGAGCTGATGGATCTGGAAACCGAAGACCAGGTGACCTACCAGATCGTGGGCGATGATGAAGCCGACATCAAGTTGTGCAAGGTGTCGGTCAATTCGCCGATTGCCCGTGCGCTGATCGGCAAGGAAAGCGGCGACGTGGCCGAAGTGGTGGCCCCGGGCGGCATTCGCGAATACGAAGTGCTGGACGTCAAATACATCTAAAGCAGACAAACCAAACGCGCGCTTTCGCGCGTTTTTGCTGTGGAGTCAGGGAGCACGCATGGACGGATTGCGAGCGATAGCCAGAACCTTCTGGATCGGTGGACTTTGGGTGATCGGCATCATTGTGGCCCCGGTATTGTTCCGCTCACTGGATACCGTGACGGCCGGCATGGTTGCCGGCAAACTGTTTGCCGCCATCGCCTGGGTGGGTCTGGTGTGTGGGGTATTCCTGCTGGTGGATGCGGTATGGCGCAATGGCGTGCGGGGCATGAAGGAAGCCAGCTTCTGGCTGATTGTCGGCATGCTGCTGTGTACCGTGATCAACCATTTTGCCGTGACGCCCATCATTGCGGCACTCAAACTGCAGATGAACCACGCGGCAGAAGGCCTGTTTGGCGGCGGTTTCGCTACTTGGCATGCCATTTCCAGCCTGATCTATCTGGTACAGAGCCTGATGGGGCTGGCCTACATCCTGCGACGGGACTGACCTTGTGATGCCGCAGGTGGCCTGTCCACAATAAGGTGCAGGCAAAATAAAAGCGGTGGCAAGCCACCGCTTTTGCTATACCGCCCAAGGGCAGTATCAGGATTGGGAAGCAATCTTCAGCGCTTTCTTGTTCTTGGGCAGAACAATGCGCTGCTTGTCGCTGGGGCGCCACAGCACCAGCAATTTGCCGATATGCTGCACCGGCGCTGCACCCAGCTCGTCGCAAATTTGCTCGTAGAGCGCAATGCGTGCCGCGCGGTCATCACCCTGAACGCGGATCTTGATCAGTTCATGGGCATCCAGGCTCATGGCGATTTCGCGCAGTACGGACTCGCTCAGGCCGTTGTTGCCGATCATCACGACCGGGTTGAGAGTCTGAGCCAGGCCCTTGAGGTGCTGGCGCTGGAATGGTTGCAGTTCGATTTTCATTGGACAGGCTTGGTTTCAAAGCAAAACGGGATTCTACTAGAGTTTGGCCCATAGCCCAAACTCTGGTCACAAACAGACTGAAAAACAACAGGATAGCCAGCATGGCTGTGCTGAGTGAAACGGCAGGAAACGACTCATGGCAAGAAGTACCAGCAGCAATACCTGGCTGCGCGAACATGTTAACGACCAGTATGTACAGATGGCCAAGAAAGATGGCTACCGGGCACGGGCAGCGTACAAGCTGCTGGAAATCAACGAGAAAGACAAACTGATCCGCCCGGGCACGGTACTGGCTGACCTGGGTAGCGCTCCGGGCAGCTGGTCGCAGGTGGCTGCCCGCATCGTCGGGCCGCAGGGCAAGGTGTTTGCGCTGGATATCCTGCCGATGAACCCGATTGCCGATGTCGACTTCATCCAGGGCGACTTCCGCGAAGACGAAGTGCTGGCCCAGTTTGTCGATCTGCTGGACGGCCGCGCGCTGGACCTTGTAATTTCCGACATGGCACCCAATATCTCAGGTATGAGTGCCATGGATCAGGCCAGAAGCTTTTTGCTGTGTGAGCTGGCGCTCGAATTTGCACGTGATCATCTGAAACCTGGCGGCTGTTTTCTCGTCAAAGTGTTCCAGGGCAGCGATTTCCAGCCCTACCTGCAGTCCATGCGAGACCTGTTTGACGAGGTAGTTACCCGCAAACCCAAGGCTTCGCGTGACCGCTCCAGCGAAATTTACCTGCTGGGCAAGGGCCGACGCTGACATATGCCCCCTCGGGGTTTACAATTCATTCCAATGCAATACGCAACCGTAAAGTCAGGGCACAGAGGAGTCCGCTACTCGTGAACAATATCGGCAAAAACATCGCCATCTGGGTCATCATCGGTCTGGTACTGATGACTGTATTCAATCAGTTCAACAAACGTCAGGATGCCCAGAACCAGATCGAATACTCGCAATTCATCAGCGATGTCGAATCCGGCAAGGTGCAATCCCTGAGCATCGAGGGCCATCCGCTGCGTGGCCAGTGGCTGAAAGGCAAGCGTACCGATGGTTCGGCATTTGCCACCTATGCGCCCTACGATCCGCAACTGGTTGAAGACCTGATCAAGAACAACGTCCGCTTCTCGGCCAAGCCGGAAGAGGAACCGTCCATGCTGATGAGCATCTTCATCAGCTGGTTCCCGATGCTGCTGCTCATCGGCGTGTGGGTATTCTTCATGCGCCAGATGCAGGGTGGCGGCAAGGGTGGTGCCTTCTCTTTCGGCAAGAGCAAGGCGCGCATGCTGGACCAGGACACCAACACCGTGACCTTTGCGGATGTCGCCGGCTGCGACGAAGCCAAGGAAGAGGTGAAGGAAATTGTCGACTACCTGCGCGACCCCTCCCGTTACCAGAGCCTGGGTGGCCGCATTCCGCGCGGCATCCTGCTGTGCGGCTCGCCGGGTACCGGTAAAACCCTGCTGGCCAAGGCCATTGCCGGTGAGGCCAAGGTACCGTTCTTCAGCATTTCCGGTTCTGACTTTGTCGAAATGTTTGTCGGCGTGGGTGCTGCCCGTGTCCGCGACATGTTCGAGCAGGCCAAGAAGAACTCGCCTTGCATCATCTTCATCGACGAAATCGATGCGGTAGGTCGCCAGCGTGGCGCAGGTCTGGGAGGTGGTAACGACGAACGCGAACAGACGCTGAACCAGCTGCTGGTTGAAATGGATGGTTTTGAAACCAACCAGACTGTTATCGTGATCGCCGCGACCAACCGTCCGGACGTGCTGGACCCTGCCTTGCAGCGTCCTGGTCGTTTCGACCGTCAGGTGGTGGTACCGCTGCCGGATATCCGTGGCCGTGAACAGATTCTGTCCGTTCACATGCGCAAGGTGCCGATTGCTGCTGATGTGGAAGCCTCCATCATCGCCCGTGGCACACCGGGTTTCTCCGGTGCAGATCTGGCCAACCTGGTGAATGAAGCCGCGCTGTTTGCTGCCCGTCGCAGCAAGCGTCTGGTGGACATGCTGGACTTCGAGTCGGCCAAGGACAAGATCATGATGGGTGCCGAGCGCCGCAGCATGGTGATGACCGAGGAAGAAAAGCGCAACACTGCTTACCACGAATCCGGCCATGCCGTAGTGGCCAAGCTGCTGCCCAAGTCCGACCCGGTGCACAAGGTCACCATCATCCCGCGCGGTCGTGCGCTGGGTGTGACCATGCAACTGCCGGAGCAAGACCGCTTTGCTTATGATCGTGGCTATCTGCTGGATCGTCTGGCCATCCTGTTTGGCGGCCGTATCGCCGAAGAGCTGTTCATGAACCAGATGACCACCGGGGCTTCCAACGACTTCGAGCGTGCCACCCAGATGGCACGTGACATGGTGACGCGCTACGGCATGTCCGACAAGCTGGGTCCGATGGTGTATGGCGACAATGAAGGCGAGGTATTCCTCGGTCGCTCTGTCACCACCCACAAGAACATGTCCGAAGCCACCATGCAGCAGGTGGACAGTGAAATTCGCCGTATCATCGACGAGCAATATGCTCTGGCACGTCGTCTGCTGGAAGAAAACCGCGACAAGGTGGAAGCCATGACCGCGGCCCTGCTGGAATGGGAAACCATCGACGCAGAGCAGATCAACGACATCATGGATGGCAAACCGCCGCGTCCGCCCAAACCGGGTAGTGGTTTCCCGGCCAAGCCGGAGGAAAAGGCCATTGAAGCCGCTCCGGTAGAACCGACATCCACCCCGGCTCAGGAACTCTGATAACCGGTTTCCACAGGGTGATAGCGCAGGCTGTCACCCTGTTTTGCATTTATCTGGCTGAACATTCGATGCAATTGCTTCAATGCGGGCGCTATAAGCTCGATCTATCCCGGCCCATGATCATGGGCATCCTCAATGTCACCCCCGATTCCTTCTCTGATGGTGGCCGCTACAATACGCTGGACACTGCATTGCAGCGCGCGCAAGCCATGCTGGCAGATGGCGCGGCCATTCTGGATATAGGTGGCGAATCTACCCGTCCCGGTGCGCCGGAAGTCAGTGTGCAAGAAGAAATGGACAGGGTGTTGCCGGTACTGGAAAAACTCAAGGATATCGGCGCTCCGCTGTCGCTCGATACCCGTCGTACCGCGGTCATGCAGGCGGCCTTGCAACTGGGGGCTGTGGACCTTATCAATGACGTCTCCGCACTGGAAGATCAGGGTGCAGTGGAGGCCGTGGCTGCATCACAGGTGGCACTGTGCCTGATGCACAAGCAAGGCAACCCGGACACCATGCAGCAGGCCCCTGCGTATGAGGATGTGGTGGAGGAGGTCGGCCAATATCTGCAACGTCGCGTGCAGTTGTGCCTTGATGCGGGTATTGCTGCGGAGCGTTTGCTGATTGATCCAGGCTTCGGTTTCGGCAAGACCCTGGAACATAACCTGCAACTGCTGGCAGGGCTGCAGCGTATCGAGTCCATCAGCGGTATGCCGTTGCTGGTAGGTCTGTCGCGCAAGTCCATGCTGGGTGCCATCACCGGCGAGGCCATTCCATCAGAACGGCTTGGTGCCAGCGTCGCCGTGGCGCTGTTGTCCTTGCAAGGTGGTGCCAAAATCGTGCGGGTGCACGATGTCAAAGCCAGCCGGCAGGCACTGGAAGTCTGGGCGGCGTTGCAACCGTATACCGCTTGATCCGCAAGGGGTGCCTTACCTCGTTTGCATAAAAGGACTTGCCGAGCCAACAGGGCGGGCAGGTACAATACAGGGCTGGCGCCAAGGTTATTACCGTAGCTACCCGTTGCTGGCCAGGTGCTACAGCAACGTGACTAGGATGAAGAAATGAGTCGTAAATATTTTGGTACGGATGGTGTACGTGGTGAAGTAGGGCAATTTCCCATCACCCCTGATTTTGTCCTCAAGCTAGGCCATGCGGCTGGGCGAGTGCTGGTGGACCACGACAAGGAGCACCGTCCGACGGTGCTGGTTGGCAAGGACACCCGTATTTCCGGTTACATGCTGGAAGCAGCCTTGCAGGCCGGTTTTACTGCGGCTGGCGTCAATGTGCTGCTGACCGGCCCACTGCCCACTCCGGGCATTGCCTACCTCACCCGCGCGCTGCGGCTGGAGGCCGGCGTGGTGATTTCGGCATCGCACAACCCCTATCAGGATAATGGCATCAAGTTTTTTGCCGAAGGCGGCAAAAAGCTGGATGACGCACTGGAGCTGGAAATCGAGGCCATGCTGGAACAGCCGATGACGACCAACAGCTCGGCCGAGCTGGGGCGTGCCCGCCGTATTTCTGGTGCAGCAGAGCGTTACATCGAATTCTGCAAGAGTACCTTCCCGGGCGAGCGAAACCTGAAGCACTTGAAGCTGGTGGTGGATTGTGCAAATGGTGCCACCTATCACATCGCGCCCAAGGTGTTCCATGAACTGGGTGCCGAGCTGGTGGTGATCGGTGGTGAACCTGATGGCTACAACATCAACGACAAGGTGGGCGCGACTTATCCCAAGACCTTGCAGGTAGCCGTTCTTGAGCACCATGCTGACTATGGCATTTCGCTGGATGGCGACGGTGACCGCCTGATCATGGTGGACAAGCATGGCAAGGTGTACGACGGCGACCAGCTTATTTATGTGATTGCCAAGGCA
Source organism: Aquitalea pelogenes (assembly GCF_001515305.1). Taxonomy (GTDB): domain Bacteria; phylum Pseudomonadota; class Gammaproteobacteria; order Burkholderiales; family Chromobacteriaceae; genus Aquitalea; species Aquitalea pelogenes. The sequence continues at coordinate 13,735 of NZ_LNQV01000002.1, read as the reverse complement.
CGTGCCGCCCGTGGCGAGCTAAAGGGCGGTGTGGTGGGCACGGTCATGACCAATATGGCCATGGAACTGGCGCTCAACAAGCTGGGCGTGGCCTTTGGCCGCGCAAGGTGGGTGACCGCTATGTGCTGGAAATGCTGCATGCCAATGGCTGGCAGGTGGGCGGCGAAGCATCGGGACACATCCTGTGCCTGGACAAGCACACCACCGGCGATGGCATCATCTCCAGCTTGCAGGTGCTGGCCAGCCTGGCCGAACTGGGCATCAGCCTGGAAGAGGCCTGCAGTGACTGGACGCCGTTCCCGCAGACCATGATCAATGTGCGTCACAATGGCTGCGACTGGAAAGCGGCCTCTGCCGAGGCGCTGGCAGCCGCAGAAGCCGCCTTGACCGGGATTGGCCGCGTGGTATTGCGTCCTTCCGGTACCGAGCCGGTGGTGCGGGTGATGGTAGAAGCCAATGACCGCAGCTTGTCGGAAAAATGGGCCAAAGAAATTGCCGCCACCATAGAGCGCGTGGCCTGATTCAGTCCTGGCACAAGAAAAAGCCGCTGCCCGATGCAGCGGCTTTTTTTATTGTGGTGAGCGATTGGTTCAGCTGGACAGGCGCGGCACGCGCGGGGCAATGGCGCACATCAGCTCATAGCCAATGGTGCCGGCAGCCGCAGCCACTGCTTCGATGGCGATGTTTGGCCCCCACAGCTCCACCCGGCTACCGATGGTGGCAGCAGGAATGTGCGTCAGGTCCACCACCAGCATATCCATGGAAACCCGTCCCACAGTGCCGCTGCGCTGGCCTGCCACCATCACCGGAGTGCCATTGGCGGCAATGCGCGGGTAACCGTCGGCATAGCCACAGGCGACAATGCCTATCCGCATCGGTCGGTCGGCCTGAAACTGAATGCCGTATCCCACGCCCTCGCCTGCTTGCAGTTGCTGGATGGCAATGATGTCCGCGCTCAGCGTCATGGTGGTTTGCAGGCCCAGCGCTGCGCCATGACAGTCGGCAAAGGGCGAGCAGCCATACAGGGTGATGCCGGGGCGGACGATGGCGCCATGGGTGTGCGGATGGCGGAAGACAGCCGCGGAATTGGCCGCGCTGATGGCCAGGCCACTGGCAGTGGCCACGGGAGCAAAGCGCTGCCACTGCGTTGCTACGCCACGATCGTCATCGGCAGTGGAGAAATGCGTCATGATGGTGCTCAGCTTCACTTGCGGCAATGCATGCAGTTGCTGCATCACGTGGCTGGCCTGTTCCGGGCGGAAACCCAGCCGGTTCATACCGCTGTTGATCTTGAGCCATACTTCCACCGGCTGTGGCAGGGAACCTTCCTGTAACCAGGCAATCTGGTGAGAGGAGTGAATGGCACCGGCAATGCGGTATTCTGCCATGGCCTCCACTTCGGTCCGGTCGAATGGTCCTTCCAGCAGGGTAATCGGCTGCTGGATGCCTGCCTTGCGCAGGGCGATGGCATCTTCGATATTGAGTAGGGCAAATCCGTCGGCAATGTCAGCCAGGGCAAGGGCGCAGCCAAGTGCTCCGTGACCATAGGCATCAGCCTTGATGACGGCCAGTGCAGCACGGCCTGCAGCTTGTTGACGGGAATGCAGATAGTTATGGCGCAGGGCGGAATGATTGATTTCCACCCGTATGGGGCGTGTCATGTCAAGAAAGGATAAGGTCGAGGTGTGCTATTATAAGCGCCCGATCATGCACTCGGACAATCAGCCCGTGGCCAAATCTTGTGACAGGACAAGACTGTGCCGGTCGGCGGAGCACTATGGACATACTGCAGATACTTCTCGATTTCTTTACTGGTTACGGTTATGTGGCTGTCTTTACCGTATTGCTGGTGTGTGGTTTCGGTGTTCCGATTCCGGAAGACATCACGCTGGTGGCTGGCGGCATCATTTCCGGCCTTGGCTATGCTGATGTCGATATCATGTTTATGGTGGGGATGGCCGGGGTTCTGGCTGGTGACGGCATCATGTTTGCTGCGGGGCGTTTCTATGGCCACAAGGTGCAGCGTTTCCGTCCCATCGCCCGCATCCTGACGCCCGAACGCTTTGAAGCTGTGCAGGAAAAGTTTGAAAAATACGGTACCTGGGTGCTGTTCGTTGCCCGTTTCCTGCCCGGCTTGCGTTCTCCCATCTTCATTACCGCTGGCATGACACGGCGCGTGCCCTATTGGCGTTTCTTGCTGATGGATGGATTTGCCGCGCTGATTTCCGTGCCGGTGTGGGTTTACCTGGGCCATTACGGTGCCACACAGCGCGAATGGCTGATGCATATGGTGCATCGTGGCCAGATGGGTATTCTTTCCGTGGTCGGAGTATTACTGGCTGGTCTGGCGATTCTCTACCTGTGCAAGCGCAAGAAATGCTGTGAGGATTCCGGCCTGAAAAAATGAGCCGGACTGCCAAATGAAAAAGCCACCGCGACGGTGGCTTTTTCATGCACAGAAGACGGATCAGCCCACCTGCAGCAGTTCCACTTCAAATACCAGGGTGGCGTTGGGCGGAATCACGCCACCGGCGCCACGTGCGCCATAACCGAGTTCTGCCGGAATGGTCAGCTTGCGCTTGCCACCTACCTTCATGCCAACGACGCCCTGATCCCAGCCCTTGATCACATGGCCGGCACCCAGCGGAAAGCTGAAGGGCTGGAAGCGGTCCTTGCTGGAGTCGAACTTGCTGCCATTGGTCAGCCAGCCGGTGTAATGCACAGTCACCTCCTGGCCGGAGACAGCTTCGGCACCTTCGCCCACGGTCAGGTCTTCAATGATCAATTCGCTCATCTTGTGTTCCTTGTATCTGGTTCAAGCAGGCCCGTATTGTACCAGTTGCCGTGCGCTGTGGTCTGACAGCATTGATTTGCAATTTGTATTTTGCAATCAGTAGCTTATAAAGAATTAACTGTCTGGTTTACCCACCCACCACCAGAAGGGGATTCGTCATGGACATCACCCACGGCTCGTCCCGGGAACACCCGGTTGTTCATCATGTTGAAGTTTCCCAAACCATGGTCTGGCTGCAGCAAGGCGTGAAAGACCTGCGCCGCGCACCGGCCGATGCGATGTTTTATGGTGCCGTTTTTGTCTTGATGGGCTATCTGTTGATTGCCTATTTCGATAGTGCGCCACAGTTCGTACTTACCTTGTCCACGCTGTTCCTGCTGGCCGGGCCGTTTCTTGCCATCGGTCTGTATGATCTGGCGCGCCAGCATGAAAACACATTTGCCACGCAGCGGGTCAATTTGTGGCACAGCATGGTTGCCTGGCGAGTCAATCTGCCCGGCTTTACCTTGTACGCCGCCTTGCTGGCCTTGATGGTGTTTGGCTGGTTCCGCGTTTCACTGCTCATGTTTGCGCTGTTTTTTGATACTGCAGCCCTGCCATCACTGGACAGCTTGCTGAGCAATGCCCTGTTGCCGGAAAACATGACATTCCTGCTGGCCTATTTTGGTGTCGGCTTCCTGTTTGCGGTGGCGGTGTTCTCGCTCAGCGTGGTGGCCATCCCGATGATGCTGGACAAGGATGTGGACACGGTGACCGCCATGATCAACAGCGTGCAGGCGGTGTACAAGAATCTGCTGACGATGGCGGTATGGGCCGTTATGATTGTGGCTCTTACTGCGGTGGGCTTTGCTACCTATTTCATTGGCCTGATCGTCATCATGCCCGTACTGGGGCTGGCCAGCTGGCATGCTTACCGCGCCATGATTTCCTACGAAAGCTGACGCCAGACTGATGAGCCAACCTTCCATCGTATTCCTCGACCGGGACAGCCTGCCTGTCCCGGTTCCCGCTTTTCCTTTTGCCCATGCCTATCGCGAAATTTCCGCCACCACGGTGGAGCAGATTGTCCAGCATGTGGGTAATGCCGACATTGTGATCACCAACAAGGTGCCGTTCAGCCGTGAAACCCTGCTGCAGTTGCCGGGGGTGAAGATGCTGGCGGTGGCGGCCACCGGCTACAACCATATCGATATCGCCACTTGCCGTGAGCAGGGCATTGCGGTGGCCAACATCCGCCATTACGGCGACGAAACCGTGGCCGAGCATGCGTTTACCCTGATGCTGGCCCTGATGAAGAATCTGCCGGCCTACCAGCGCGATGTCGCTGCCGGTGTCTGGGAGCAGGCCAAGCAGTTCTGCCATTTTGGTGCGCCCATTCGCGACCTCAAGGGTGCCACGCTGGGTATTCTGGGTGCGGGCGGCATTGGTCAGGCGCTGGCCGAACGTGCTCGCGCCTTTGGCATGCATGTACAGTTTGGTGAGCGCAAGGGCGTTACCACCGTGCGCGATGGCTATGTCAGCTTTGATCAGCTGCTTGCCAGTTCGGATGTGCTGTCCTTGCATTGCCCGCTGAACGAAGAAACCCGCAACATGATTGCCCAGCCGGAATTGATGGCCATGAAGCCGGGTGCCATCCTGATCAACACCGCGCGTGGCGGACTGGTGGATGAAGAAGCGCTGGTGGCTGCACTCAAGTTCGGCCAGCTGGGCGGTGCCGGTTTTGACGTGCTGAGCACCGAACCGCCGTCGGCCGGCAATCCGCTGCTGAAGGCTCGCTTGCCGCACCTGATCGTCACGCCGCATGTCGGTTGGGCCAGCCAGCAGGCCATGCAGCGCCTGGCACAACAACTGGTGGACAATGTCACGGCCTTTGTCAGCGGTCAGGAAGCCAATCGCCTGGTGTGAACGCAATGGCAGCGCACATGAAAAAAGCAGGCTTGCGAGCCTGCTTTTTTGTTAAGCACCTGAATATGCTCAGTCCGGAATATCGTTCGGATTGATGCGCGGCGTTTCCTCTTCGCCCATGCCCAGCTTGCCGCGCACACAGGAAATGTAGCGGTTCACGTCCGGGCCGCCGCCATAGCGCTGCGCATGCCAGATCATCTCGCCCAGGCATTCCATCATCTCGTGCTGGGCACGATGCTCGTTGCCGTGGCGCAAGGCCAGCTGGGCGTAGAGCGAACGGATACCGAAGGGCTGGTCGATGGAGCGCTGTTCCTCGATAGCCACATGCAGGCCCATGTGCAGGAACGGGTTGGTCTCGCCCATTTCAGGCGTCCATTCCTGTTCCAGGTACTTTTCCGGATGATTCAGGATGGAGTGGTACTCGGGGTGGTCTATAAGAATGGAAAGCACGATCTTTTCCAGATCGGTCAGCACGCTGCTGGTCTGGTGTTTTTTCCAGGTTTCAAAAAAGAAGCCGCGCGCATCCTGGCGGCTGGGTGAGAACAACATGCGCAATACCTGAGTAGGTTTCTCGGATAAGCCCCGATTATACGGAAGGGAGCCCACCATGACCACGCTTTACGATTTTTCCATGCCCCTGCCCGATGGCAGTTCCATGGCGCTGAGCACCCTGCAGGGCCAGGTGGTATTGCTGGTGAACACGGCCAGCGAGTGTGGCTATACCCGGCAATATGCGGGCCTGCAGGAATTGCATGACAGCCTCTCTGGCCAAGGCTTGCGGGTGCTGGCCTTTCCCTGCAACCAGTTTGGCGGGCAAGAACCGGGCACGGATGCCCAGATCGCCAGTTTCTGTGCCAGCCGCTTTCAACTGACGCTGCCGCTGTCGGCCAAGGTGGAGGTTAACGGCCCGCAGGCACACCCCTTGTGGCGCTGGCTGACCCAGGCGGATAGCGCACATCCTCACCCGGTGAAGTGGAATTTCACCAAGTTTCTGCTGGATGGGAAGGGCAGGGTGGTAAAACGCTTCGAACCGGCAGTGGCTCCACATGAACTGCTGCCGGATATCGAAGTCTTGCTGAGCCGGCGTGTCACTGCCGACTGAAACCGGTCTGGCTTGGAACCGCCAACAAAACCGCGTAGAGAACCCGGGCCAAGGCGCGCCGCCGCAGACAGTACATGGCGTACGGCAAGACGGCGCAACGCTGGAGCGGGGGTTTGGTTCGCGGAGCTTACTTGCGGCGGAAGATGATGTCCCACACGCCGTGACCCAGCTTGATGCCACGGGCCTCAAACTTGGTCAGCGGACGGTAGTCCGGGCGCGGCGCATAGCCATCGGCGCTATTGGCCAGATCGCTGTTGGCGCTGAACACTTCCATGATCTGGATGGCGTAGTCTTCCCAGTCGGTAGCGGCGTGCAGATAGCCGCCCGGCTTCAGCTTCTTCACCAGTTTTTCCACCAGCGGGGCCTGGATCAGGCGACGCTTGTTGTGGCGTTTCTTGTGCCAGGGGTCGGGGAAGAAAATATGCACGCCGTCCAGACTGCCATCGGCCAGCATGTTATCCAGCACTTCCACCGCATCGTGACGGATGATGCGCAGATTGCTCAGCTCTTTCTCGGCAATCAGCTTGCACAGATTGCCCACGCCCGGGGAGTGCACTTCCACGCCCAGATAGTCGATAGCAGGATTGGCCGCTGCAATTTCAGCAGTTGCACCACCCATGCCAAAGCCGATTTCCAGCACCTTGGGTGCCTGGCGGCCAAAAGCCTGCTCCAGGTCGATGACGGTTGGCTGATATGCAATGCCCCATTTGGGCATGCCCTCGTCCATTGCGCGTTGCTGACCTGCAGACAGATGTCCCTGACGCAGCACAAAGCTTCTGATGGCGCGCCCGAATGCCGGATTTTCCATGTGATTCAAACAGATAATTGCAAGAAGACGCGCATGTTACCGAATCTTGCCGGCCTTAGCGAGTGCCACGCTCTGCCAGGCCGGATTTGCCGCCAGTTGTGCGACAAATTCGCGTGCCGTGGGGTAGCGCAGCGTCACGCCCAGTTCTGCCAGGCGCTGGTGGCGAAAGCGGCGGGATTCCGCCATGTAAGACCATAAACCCGGGCTGACGGCCGCTTGTACTTCTGCGCGGGATAGCCGTGGCGGTAGTGGCATGGACAGTGCATCAGCCAGCATGGCATACCAGTCGGTGATGGTGAGTGGTTCCTGGTCGCAGGCGTTGTACACCCGGATGCCGCCACGGTTTTGCTGCAGGCTGGCAATACACAGGCTGGCCAGGTCGTCGGCGTGGATATGATTACTGAAGCTGTCTTCTTCTGGCCGGATCAAGGGCGTGTTTTGCACAAGACGGGTCAGCGGCAGGCGCTCCAGCGCATAAATGCCGGGTGCGCGCAGAATGGTCAGCTGGCTGCCATGGCGGCGGGCAAAGGCACGCAGGGTATTTTCTGCATCCAGCCGGCGCCAGGCGCGCTCGGTTTGCGGCATGGGGGGCGAACATTCATCCAGCCAGTTACCGGCGCTATTTCCATACACGCCAGTAGTGCTGATATAGCTAATACGCTGTGGTATCCTGTCGGCTTTTGCCAGTGCGTACAACAACTTGCGCGTGCGGCTGTCGCGCATTCCGTGGCTTGGTGGTGGTGCGGTTATCCACAGATCATCGGCCAGACCGGCCAGCCGCTCCAGGCTGGCGGCATCGTCCAGATTGGCCATGACCGGAATGGCACCGCCAGCGCGCGCCGTTTCTGCCGCTTGCGCGTGATGTGCCAGAACCAGCACTTTCCAGTGCTGCACGAGTCGGGGCAGGGCCCGTCGGGCGACATCACCCATGCCTGCAATCAATAAAGTACGCATAGGCTGCATCTTACCGAGATTTGGAATAATAAAGGTACCCAATGACTTCCCAGGTCAAAGTGCTCCCGAGCGGGCATACGTTCAGTGTTGAAGCGCATGAAACCATTCTGGAAGCGGCTTTGCGCCAGAATGTCGGTTTGCCTTATGGCTGCCGTGACGGTGCCTGTGGCGCCTGCAAGGGCAAGGTCGTGGAGGGTGAAGTTAGCCAGGATGGCTATCAGGAAAAAGCCCTGCCGGAAAGCGAACGCATCCAGGGCATGACCCTGTTCTGCTGTGCCCACCCGCAAGGCGATATCACCATTGAAGCCCGTGAAGTGGCCGGTGCTGGTGACATCCAGATCAAGACCCTGCCGTGCCGCGTGGAAAGCATGGTGAAAATGCACGACGTTGCCGTGCTCAAACTGAAATTGCCGGTTTCCGAACGCCTGCAATTCCGTGCCGGTCAGTACATCGACATCCTGATGAAGGATGGCAAGAAACGCAGTTTCTCCATTGCGAATGCGCCGCATGATGATGCCTTCCTGGAGCTGCATATCCGTCATCAGCCCGGTGGCAGTTTCTCCGATTATGTCTTCACCCAGATGAAAGAGCGCGAAATCATGCGCTTCAAGGGCCCGATGGGTTCTTTCTTCCTGCGTGAGGATTCGGACAAGCCCATCATTTTCGTGGCCAGCGGTACCGGCTTTGCGCCGGTCAAGGGCATCATCGAACACGCCATCCATCACGGTATCCAGCGTCAGATGGTGCTGTATTGGGGCGCACGCACCAAGGCAGACCTCTACATGGCCGAACTGGCTGCCAGCTGGCAGGCCGCGCATGCCAACATCACCGTGATTCCGGTGTTGTCTGAGGCGCTGCCGGAAGACGAATGGCAAGGCCGTACCGGCTTTGTACATCAGGCGGTGCTGGATGACTTTGCCGACCTGTCCGGCCACCAGGTGTATGCCTGTGGTGCTCCGGTCATGGTGGAGTCTGCCCATCGCAGCTTCATTGCCGAACGCAAGCTGCCGGAAGACGAATTCTTCTCTGACGCCTTCTTCCTGTCCAAGGACATGGGTGGTAACAAGCAGCCTTGATCTGCCGGTTCTCTGCCATCAGAAAGCCCCTGCCATGCAGGGGCTTTTTCATTTTTGTATTTGCCAGCGAAATGGCCGCTCTGCGGAGTATGTCCGGCATCATTTTGTTTTTGTGCGACTTTCCAGTTGTCCGCAGGACGCGGACAGATTGTTGACTTGCGTCAACATCCACATTTTTTGTAGGGTTATTATGACCATCGACTAATCAATCAAGGCGGCAAACGCCAGCTATGAGGAGTGGGAGATGGAACTGCTAGGTCAACTTCTTTCCGACGATGTCGGTGTTCTGGGTTTGGCAACCATTGTCTTTGCTACTGTGGTGGTATGTGGTGTGATTTTTGTGATCAGTCGTAAGGTGAAGAACGCAGGACCGAACGACTGACAGGTTTAGCACCAGTTGGTGTGTGTCCAGATTTCCTCTTGATGTGTGTGTTGGTGGATACGGTGGTGGGCCGTATCCATTTTTTTTGCCTGCCGTTTGTCTATCAGTCTTTATTGAAAAATAATTTATTGAAAATTACCAATAAAGAACAAATGCATATAGATAAATCCAATTTGGATAGACAGGCCGCTCTGCCTATAACCCAGCCATCTTTCTTCTGTCGCCCTTTTTTGTTCCTTTTTTTCATTTGATCCTGATCAAACATATGTAGCTGCTTTCTGGAATCGGAGCGCTTCGATGACTATCATTGCATCATTGAATTAGAAATTAATAATATACAGATAGTTTTCAGGTTAATGTATTTCACGGAGAACGAAAATGTCCACTGATACAGAAGTGCAAGGTGGCGGAGCACCCAAACTGAAACTGGGTGCACTTACCGCACTGGTAGTGGGTTCCATGATTGGCGGCGGCATCTTCTCGCTACCGCAAAACATGGCGGCAGGTGCCGGTGCCGGCGCCATCATCATTGGTTGGGCCATCACCTTCCTCGGCATGTTGACGCTGGCATTTGCCTTCCAGATGCTGGCCAACCGCAAACCGGAAGTAGAAGGCGGTGTATATGGTTATGCCCGCGCTGGTTTCGGTGACTACATGGGCTTCAACTCGGCCTGGGGTTACTGGATTTCGGCCTGGATCGGCAATGTGTCCTACTTTGTCGTGATGTTCTCGGCACTGGGTTTCTGGTTCCACGCTTTTGGCGACGGCAACACGCCAACCGCCATCATCTGTGCCTCTGTCTTGCTGTGGGGCCTGCATTTCCTGGTATTGCGTGGCGTGCATGGTGCGGCATTCATCAACACCATCACCACCATTGCCAAGCTGGTACCGCTGGCGCTGTTCATCGTACTGGTGGTGTTTGCCTTCAAGATCGATACCTTCAATCTGGACTTCTGGGGTAATCCGAAGCTGGGCTCCATCGTCGATCAGGTGAAGAGCACCATGCTGGTGACCGTGTGGGTGTTCATCGGTATTGAAGGTGCGTCGATGTTCTCGGGTCGTGCCGAAAAAATGAGCGATGTGGGCAAGGCTACCGTGGTGGGCTTCCTGCTGACCATTGCCCTGCTGGTGGCGGTATCGGTACTGGCACTGGGCGTGATGACCCAGCCCGAACTGGCTGCGCTGAAGAACCCGTCCACTGCTTACGTGCTGGAAAAGGCCATTGGCCCCTGGGGTGCCAACATCATGAATGCAGGTCTGGTGATTTCTGTCGGTGGTGCACTGCTGGCCTGGACGCTGCTGGCTGCTGAAGCACCTTACCTGGCAGGCAAAGACGGTGTGATGCCGCGCATCTTCGGCACCACCAATGCCAACGGTTCCCCGGCAGCTTCGCTGTGGCTGACCAACGGTCTGATCCAGCTGTTCCTGATCATCACCCTGTTCAGCTCGGCCGGTTACCTGGCACTGCTGTCGCTGGCTACCTCGATGATCCTGATTCCTTACCTGCTGTGTGCCGTGTATTCCTTCATGGTGGCCCGGCGTGGTGAAGGCTACCAGGCTGGTGAAGGCAAGGGCCGTGACCTGGGTATTGCCGGTATCGCCAGTGTGTACGGTGTATGGCTGATCTACGCCGCTGGTGTGAAGTATCTGTTCCTGTCGATGGTGCTGTACGCCCCGGGCCTGCTGTTCTACCTGTGGGCCAAGAAAGAACATGGCGAGAAGCCGTTCAAGGGTGCCGAAGCCGTACTGGCCGCCATCATCGTGGTTCTGGGCGCCATCGCCGCCTACGAACTGATTACCGGCCAGCTCACCCTCTGACCTGAAAACAATACGGAGGAGCGCGTGAAGCGCTCCCCCACCCCTTACCCGAATTGCAGGAGTTTGATCATGACAAAATTTGGTGTTCATTCCGAATGCGGCAAGCTGCGCAGCGTGATGGTGTGCCGTCCGGGCCTGGCCCACAAACGCCTCACCCCCGACAACTGCCACGACCTGCTGTTTGATGACGTGATCTGGGTAGAACGCGCCCAGAAAGACCACGCCTACATGGTTGAACAGATGCGCGCCCGCGGCATCCATGTGATCGAAGCCCACGACGCACTGGCCCAGGTACTGGACGACAGCGCCCGCAGCTGGCTGCTGGACCGTAAGGTCAAGGCTGACAACGTCGGTATCGGCATGCTGACCGACCTGCGCAGCTGGCTGGACGAAATGCCGTCCACCCAACTGGCCGAACACCTGATCGGCGGCATCGCCAAGTTCGAACTGCCGTTCGACCCCAAAGGCCTGTTCGGCGGCTATCTGGACCAGTCCGAATTCGTCATTCCGCCGATTCCGAACAGCCTGTTCCAGCGCGACCCGTCCTGCTGGATCTACGAAGGCGTGACGCTGAACCCGATGTACTGGCCGGCCCGCCGTCAGGAAACCCTGATCCTGCAAGCCATCTACCAGCACCACCCGTACTTCGCCGGCAAGGTGAAGGTATGGTGGGGCGACTGTGACAAGAACCACGGCCCGGCCACGCTGGAAGGCGGCGACGTGATGCCGATCGGCAACGGCGTGGTGCTCATCGGCATGGGCGAACGCACCAGCCCGCAAGCCGTGGTGCAAGTAGCCCGCAATGTGCTGGGCAAGGAAGGCGGCGCCACCCGCGTGATTGCCTGCCAGATGCCCAAGTCGCGTGCCGCCATGCACCTGGACACCGTATTCAGCTTCCTCGATATCGACCTGCTGTCGGTGTTCCCGGACGTGGTCAACGAAATCGTCTGCACCAGCATCTACGCCGGTGACAAGGAAGGCGAAGTCCGCTTCGAACGCCACGACGGCGTGCCGTTTACCGAAGTGGTGCGGCAGGCCCTCGGCCTGAAGGAAGTGCACATCATCCAGACCGCCGGCGATGCCTACCAGCGCGAACGCGAACAATGGGATGACGGCAACAACGTGGTGGCGCTGGACCGCCGCGTGGTGGTGGCCTACGACCGCAACACCTACACCAACAAGCTGATGCGTCAGCACGGGGTGGAAGTGATCGAGATTCCGGCCTCCGAACTGGGCCGTGGCCGTGGCGGTGGTCACTGCATGACCTGCCCGATCATCCGTGACGAAGTGAAGATCTAAACCCTTTCGAACAGTGCATCAATCTCGCCCGGTGGCGACGGCCAAGCCCGCCACCCGGCACCGGAACAAGGAGTGTTACCATGGCTTTCAATCTGCGCAACCGCAACTTCCTCCGCATGCTGGACTTCACCCCGCGCGAAATCCGCTACATGCTCGACCTGGCCCGCGACCTGAAACGCGCCAAGTACACCGGCACCGAACAGCAACACCTGAAGGGCAAGAACATCGCCCTGATCTTCGAAAAAACCTCCACCCGCACCCGCTGTGCGTTTGAAGTGGCCTGCTACGACCAAGGCGCCAACGTCACCTACCTCGGACCGTCCGGCTCGCAGATCGGCATCAAGGAATCGATGAAAGATACCGCCCGCGTACTGGGTCGCATGTATGACGCCATCGAATACCGTGGTTTCGACCAGGACATGGTGGAGAACGAACTGGCCAAGTTTGCCGGCGTCCCGGTGTACAACGGCCTGACCGACGAATGGCATCCCACCCAGATGCTGGCCGACGTGCTGACCATGTGGGAAAACAGCGACAAGCCGATCTCGCAAATCAGCTACACCTACCTGGGCGACGCCCGCAACAATATGGGCAACTCCCTGCTGGTGATCGGTGCCAAGCTGGGCATGGACGTGCGCATCGGCGCCCCGAAACACCTGTGGCCGAGCGACGAACTGGTCGCCGAATGCCGTGCAATCGCCACCAAGACCGGCGCCCGCATCACCCTGACCGAAGACGCTGCCGAAGCCGTCAAGGGTACTGACTTCATCCACACCGACGTGTGGGTATCGATGGGCGAACCGGCTGAAGTGTGGGCCGAACGCATCCGCCTGCTCAAGCCCTACCAGGTGAATGCTGCGCTGATGGCTGCCGCCCAGAACCCGCAAGTCAAGTTCATGCACTGCCTGCCGGCCTACCACAACAGCGAAACCAAGGTGGGCAAGGAAATTGCCGCCCAGTACCCGGACCTGGCCAATGGCATTGAAGTGACCGAAGACGTGTTCGAAAGCGAAGCCTGCATTGCCTTCGAACAAGCCGAGAACCGCATGCACACCATCAAGGCAATTCTGGTGGCCACGCTGGGCGATTAAGACTGGACAACGTGGCAAAGCCCTGCTGCGTTGTTGCGCCGCCTTGCCGTACGACTTGTACTGTCTGCGGCGGCGCGCCTGGCAGCAGGCGCTGCGCTGGCTTTGCTGCCTCGCCAGCGTGTAAGGCAAAACGCCGTGCAAGCAGCTGAATCACCTGAAGTTGAAGTCTGACAGCAACACCGTTTTACCCTCCGCGACGGCACACCCCTGAAGCCGTGGAGTGGCCCGAGATCCGGCCCCCCCTCACTCAGCCGGATCTCACCCCCATCCCGGCCCCGCCTTCCCACGGGAAGTCCGGCCACCACATCAGAAACCAGATGGACTGCCCAAGCAAGCCGTCAACGCCGCCACCCCAAACACAGCGGGGCGGGGCAGAAAAGGAAACATCATGCGAGTCGTCGTAGCCCTGGGCGGCAATGCCCTGCAACGTCGTGGCGAAGCCATGACCGCTGACAATCAACGCGCCAACGTCAAGGTGGCCGCCGAACAACTGGCCGCCGTCACCC